>JACDFR010000104.1 GCA_013815685.1 Ramlibacter sp. | reverse complement strand
TCCAGTTAACCACCCGAGGAGTCCAACACAATCGCACGCCTCTCATTGAACGCAAGCGCATGCCGCTGGCCACAGGTACAGGCTGGCGCACCAGTCAGCTTCGCTGCGCGGCCAGCTCCGCCAGCACCCTATCCGGCGTGAAAGGCGCGGTCCGCAGCCGGGCGCCGACGGCATCGTAGACCGCGTTTCCGATCGCCGCGGGCACGACGGCAGCGGTCATTTCTCCCGCGCCCCAAGGTGGCGCGTCGGGACGGTCAACCAGCTGCACGATGCGCGGAACATCGCGACTTCACGCCCGCCCTCTAGCATGCACCGGTCATTCTCGCGGAGTGTCTTGCTCGCCGCTCATCGCCCAATGCCTGACAGGAGTGCCTGCAGCTCTTCGAATCCGTATGGCTTGCCCATGACCGAATAATTCAGGGATGCCGGCGCATCGACGGCATTGCCATAGCCTGACGCGAAAACGATCTTCATGTCGGGGTACAGGCGCGCGGCCTCGATCGCCAGCTGCACGCCACTTTTCCCAGGCAACTTCACATCGGTCAAGAGCAGGCCGAAGGTGGCGGCGGCTAGCGCGGTGAAAGCCTCCTCAGCGGAAGCCACCGCAGTCACGCGATGCCCGAGGATCCCGATCATCTGCGCGCATGTGTCGCGCATGTCGCCGTCGTCCTCCACCAGGAGCACCGATTGGCATTGGCCGGTACTTGCCCCCGGCAAAGAGGGTTCGGGGCTGGCGTCCGGCTCCCGCGCGAGCAGTTGCCGAAGCTTGGTCGCGAGGTCCTCCTGCCGGTAAGGTTTACTCAGGAGCTCTACGCCCGGGTCCAGGCGGCCCCCGTGGACGATTGCGTTGTGTGTATAGCCGGACGTGAAGAGCACGACCAGCCCGGGGATCAGCTGCTTGGCCCGTCGCGCCATTTCCGGGCTGCGCAACGGTCCGGGCATCACCACATCGGTAAACAACAGGTCCACATGCACGCCACTTTGCAGGATGCTGAGTGCCGCCTGCGCCTCGTTTGCCCGCAGCACGCGATAACCTAAGACCTGCAACATGCTAGAGACGGCCAGCTGCACCGCGGGATCGTCTTCCACCACGAGGATCGTTTCCGAACCCCGGGACAGCGCCGCGTTCGGCAGCGGCACGGGCAGCAGTTCCTTCTCATGCGAGCGCGGCAGGTAGAGCTTGATCGTCGTGCCGACGCCCAGCTCGCTGTAGATCCGAATATGTCCGCCGCTCTGCTTCGCAAACCCATAGGCCATGCTCAGGCCGAGACCAGTTCCCTTGCCTTCCGGCTTAGTAGTAAAGAAGGGCTCGAAGGCCTGCGCGGCCACATCCGGTGGCATGCCGGTGCCGGTGTCGGATACGGCCAGCATCACGTACTGGCCTGAAGGAACATCGCTCGCCGCCGTGACGTAGGCGTCGTCGAGCGTGGCGTTTGATGTTTCGATCGTCAACCGCCCGGCGTCGGGCATTGCGTCCCGGGCGTTGATCGCCAGGTTGAGGATCAGGTTCTCCAGCTGGACGGGATCGGCCAGCGTGGTCCAGAGCCCGCCTGTGCTGATGCATTCCAACTCGATGTGCTCGCCGATCGCGCGCCGCAGCAGCTCGTCCATCTCCTGTACGCGCCGGTTCACATTCAGCACACGCGGGTTCAGCGGCTGGCGCCGAGCGAACGCCAGCAGCTGCGAAGACAAGCGCGCGCCCCGGTCGACCGCCGACAGGGCCGCCCGCACCAGGGAGTCCATCGCCTCGTCACCGCGGGCGGTGGGCGCACGCATCATCATCAGCTGAAGGTTACTGCCAATCACCTGCAGCACGTTGTTGAAATCGTGAGCAACGCCGCCCGTAAGCCGCCCGACGGCCTCGAGCTTCTGCGCCTGGATCAGCGCGAGCTGGTTGCGCTCCAACTCTTGCGTGCGCGCCTCGACCAAAGCTTCAAGGGTCTCGTTGGCTTCCACCAGCTGCGCCTGTTTACGCCGCGCGTCGGTGACATCGCGTCCCAGCACCGATACACCATGGGCGTGCCCGGTCGCAGGAACCACCGGCGCAAGTGCGAACTCCACCACGGGCCGTCCTTCGTGGCCGGTCCTTGCGACCTCGGCGTCGCAGGTGACGGGCTCTCCGTTGCTCAGCACCGAACGGGCCGCGACTACCACCGTTTCGGCCCAAGCGCCCAGCTCGCGAAGCGGCCTGCCCAAAACCTGAAGCGCCTCAAGACCGAATAGCGCGACGGCTCCGCCGCTCCAGAACAAGACCTCCAGCTTGTCGTCCAGCGCGAACACCGCGTCGGTGGTGCGGCGCAGGAACGTCTCGAGGTAGCGTTCGGCAACCATGAGCCGCTGGTATTCGTGCCGCGGTACGTGCGTTCCCGCCAGTTGCGCGTTGGCACCGGCCACGGTGGCGCGAAACGCCTTGCGCTGGCGGACACTGGCCATCGCTTGCTGCGTAACCACGAGCAGCGACTCGTCCAGCACCGCGAGCGACCAGTTCTGCCCCAGCATTGGCGCCGGGCCCATCCCCGTGCGAAAGTCGCCGTCTTCGAGTGGCGGTCGCACCAGGAGCAGGTGCGCGCCTAGCCAGCGACGCCTGCAGCGGCGCGCCACGTTCAACTGTGAGCCGTTCGACGGGAGAATGATCGCCACAGCGGGTTCGTCTATCGGCTCGCGATCGAGCTCGTTCTCCGTCAGGTCCGCGCTGTCGTCCGGCGCCAGCGCGCGCACGCGCTGCAGCAGTTCGCTCGCCCTGTCGGCGTCGGGGGGATCCCCATGGACGAAGATGAGCTTTGGCACTGTTTACAGGAGCGGCAACCCGAGTAAGGCCCTGCCGGTCCAAAGCTGCAGCAGATCGGTCGTGGGCGACATCACATGGCTGGCACGTGCGTCCCGCAGGAACTGAGCGATGCGGCTGTTGTCGCGGTAGGCCATGCCACCGCAAAGCGTCATCGCGTCATTCGCAACCGAGACGGCGGTGTCACCCGCGTCGGCCTTGCACGCCAGGATATAAGGCAGCGCATCGGGATTTGCTGCATCGCCGCGCGCTCCTGCTTCGCGCACCATTGCGCGTGTCTTTTCGACAGCAATCCACATCGCTGCAAGGCGGGTCTGAATCGTTTCCACATCGGCCAGCGATTCACCGTTGTGCGCATAGCGCCGGCCCCGCACATGGCCGGCCGCCTCTTCGAACGCCGCGCCCGCGATGCCCAGGTAGGTGCCGGCCATCGCCATCAGGAAGTAGGGAGTCACCACCTCGAAGAGGTACCACGCCTGGTCGCCCTGGCTGCCCAGCAGGTTCTGGCCCGGCACCCGGGCATCGATGCGCAGCGCGCGCGAGGAATTGCCACGCATGCCAAAGCCGCGCCACGGTTCATCCCACTCCAGCCCCTCTGTGCGTGCGTCGAGCACGACGCAGCTGAAGTCGCCCCCCACCGTTTCCGAGCCCTGCGCGGTCACGGTAGACACCACATACGAATCCGCGTGGCCGCCGTTGGTGATGAACTGTTTGGTTCCCCTCACGCGCAACGCGCCGCCTTCGTCATGCAATGCGGTGGCGGGCAGGTAGAAATGCACGCCCGAACCACGTTCGGACAACGCAAGTGTCGTGATGTGGCGGCCTTGCGCGATGGGCTTCAAGTAGGTCTCGGTCTGGTAGGGCGTGGCCTTTGCGGCCAGCACTGCGGTGCCGACGCAATGCATGCCGTAGCACAGCGCCGAAGATGGGCAAGCCCGCCCGATGATCTCCGTCAGGGCTCCCAACGCCAGCAAGCCCTGTCCGTGCCCGCCAAGCGAGCGCGGCGCCTGCAGGCCGAGCAAGCCTGCTTCCCCCAGCGCCGCCATGGAGTGCGCCGGCCACAGACCCTGCTCATCCACCTCGGCGGCGCGCGGGGCAATTGTCTCGTCGACCACACGCTGGGTCAGGCGCTGCAATTCGTCAAGGGTGGGGGAGAAGAAATGGTCCATAGTGATTACCTTAAGCAGGCGACTGTACCTGTACCCAGAGTCGCGTGCCTTTAGACCGTGTGGCTCAGCTTTGCCGTCGCTTTTCCGTAGCGCGCGGCTGACGTCCGCTTCTGGCCTATTGTGTTGAAGAACTCGTTCGGACGGCGCGAGCGGTAAGACGCGGAGCAAGAAGCTGCGACCGAACGGGCGAAGCTACCGGCACCGGAGCCGCGCGCGGCTCTTCCGCGCACTTC
>JACDFR010000082.1 GCA_013815685.1 Ramlibacter sp. | reverse complement strand
GCGCCGACGTGATGCCGAGGCACCCGCGGCGGCCCAATGAGCCGCCGGGCCGTTCCCAAGGCGAATACCGCAGCGCCACGCGCGGAGGTTTCCCTATGAGCCGCCGGGCCGTTCCCAAGGCGAATACCGCAGCGCCACGCGCGGAGGTTTCCCTATGAGCCCATCGCGCCCGTTCATCCTGCGGCCGGTTGCGACCTCGCTGCTGATGCTGGCGATCGTGCTGGCAGGTATCGTCGGCTTTCGTTTCCTGCCGCTGTCGGCCCTGCCGCAGGTGGATTACCCGACCATCCAGGTGCAGACGCTGTACCCGGGCGCCAGCCCCGAGGTGATGGCGCAAACCGTCACCGCGCCGCTGGAGCGGCAGTTCGGCCAGATGCCGGGGCTTTCGCGCATGAGCTCGACCAGCGCGGCCGGTGTTTCGATCGTCACGTTGCAGTTCGGGCTCGGCCTGGCATTGGACGTGGCCGAGCAACAGGTGCAGGCCGCGATCAATGCAGGCGGCTCGCTGATGCCCGCCGACTTGCCGGCGCCACCCGTATATGCCAAGGTCAATCCGGCCGACGCGCCGGTGCTCTCGCTGGCGGTCACCTCCGACACCCTGCCGCTCACAGAAGTGCAGAACATCGCCAACACCCGCCTGGCGCTCAAGATCAGCCAGGTGACGGGCGTGGGCCTGGTCACGCTCTCCGGCGGGCAGCGGCCCGCCGTGCGCATCCAGGTCGATACGCGCGCGCTCGCCTCCTACGGCCTCACCCTGGACAACGTGCGCACCGCGATCACGGCCGCCAACGCCAACAGCGCCAAGGGCAGCATCGACGGCCCGACGCGGGCCTACACCATCAACTCCAACGACCAGTTGCTGGCGGCGGCTGATTACCGGAACCTGATCGTGGCGTTCAGGAACGGTGCGCCGATCCGGCTGTCCAACATCGCGCAGGCCGTGGAAAGCGCCGAGAACGTCAAGCTCGGCGCCTGGGCCGTGGTCGGCGGGCGGCTCTTGCCCGCCATCATCCTCAACGTGCAGCGCCAGCCCGGCGCCAACGTCATCGCCACCGTGGACGCCATCAAGGAGCGCTTGCCGGAGCTCACCGGGGGCATGCCGGCGTCGATCAGGGTCGACGTGCTGAGCGACCGCACCACGGGCATCCGGGCGTCGGTCCACCATGTGCAGATCGAACTGATCCTGGCGGTGGTGCTGGTGGTGCTGGTGATCTTCGCCTTCCTGCGCAGCCCGCGTGCCACGGTGATCGCCAGCCTGTCGGTGCCGATCTCGCTGATCGGCGCCTGCGGCGCGATGTACCTGCTGGGCTACAGCCTGAACAACCTGTCGCTGATGGCGCTGACCATCGCCACGGGATTCGTGGTGGACGACGCCATCGTGATGATCGAGAACATCTCACGCCATATCGAGGAGGGCGAACCGCCCATGCAAGCGGCGCTGAAGGGGGCCAGCGAGATCGGCTTCACCATCATTTCGCTCACGGTCTCGCTGATCGCCGTGCTGATCCCGCTGCTGTTCATGGGCGACGTGGTGGGGCGCCTGTTCCGCGAGTTCGCGGTGACGCTGGCGATCACCATCCTGATCTCGGCGGTCGTATCGCTGACCCTGGTGCCCATGATGTCGGGGCGCTGGCTCAAACCAGCGCGCGGCCCCGCCGCCGGGCCGCCCCAAGGCGGGGCAGCCCCCTCGGGGGGCAGAGAGCCCCACGAAGTGGGCGAACGTGGGGGCTATTTGATCGACCGGGTGATCCAGCGCTACGACGTGTGGCTGGGCTGGGTACTGGAGCGCGAGAAACTCACGCTGCTGGTGGCGCTGGCCACGCTCGTCCTCACGGTGCTGCTGTACATCTGGATCCCCAAGGGCCTGTTCCCCACCCAGGACACCGGGCAGCTGCAGGCACGCGTCGAGGCGTCGCAGTCGGTGTCGTACACCCGCATGGCGCAGCTGCAGCAGGAAGTGGCGCGGCAGCTGATGGAAGACAAGGACGTCGAGACCCTGAGCAGCTTCGTCGGCGTGGACGCGGCCAACAACACCATGCTGCACACGGGCCGCATGTTGATCAACCTGAAAAGCGGCCACGACAACCAGCAGCGTGTGATCGACCGGCTGCGCAGCAGCGCGCAGCGTGTCGCCGGCATCACCCTGTACCTGCAACCGACGCAGGACCTGACCATCGATGCCGAATCCGGCCCCACCCAGTACCGGCTGTCGCTGGAAGGCGCCGACAACGCGACGGTGGTCGAGTGGGCCGGCAAACTGACGCAGAAGCTGCGCGGCGTGAGCAAGGTGCGCAACGTCGTCACCGACGCCGGTGCCTCCGGCGCTGCCGTGTATGTCGACATCGATCGCGACACGGCGGCGCGCCTGAACATTTCGGCGGCGAGCATCGACGAGGCCCTCTACAGCGCCTTCGGCCAGCGCATCGTCTCGACCATCTTCACCCAGACCAACCAGTACCGCGTGATCCTCGAGGCGCGGCCCGACGCGTCGGCGACCCCCGCGACACTGGGCCAGGTGCAGCTGCGCACGTCATCGGGGGAACCGACGCCCCTGTCCGCCGTGGCCAGCATCGTCGAGCGGCGCGCGCCGCTGCAGATCACGCACGTGGCCCAGTACCCGGCGACGACGGTGGGGTTCGACACCGCGGCCGGCGTGTCGCTGGGAACCGCCGTGGACGCCATCCGCGGCGCCGCCAGGGAGATCAAGCTGCCGCCGGGCGTGAGCATGAATTTCCTGGGTGCGTCGGGCGCCTACGAGGCGTCGCTCACCAACCAGCTGTGGCTGATCCTGGCGGCCGTGGTCTGCGTGTATATCGTGCTGGGTGTGCTGTACGAGAGCTACATCCACCCGCTCACCATCCTGTCCACCTTGCCGTCGGCGGGCGTCGGTGCGCTGCTGGCGCTGCTGGTGACAGGCAACGACCTGGGCGTGATCGGCGTCATCGGCATCATCCTCCTGATCGGCATCGTGAAGAAGAACGCGATCATGATGATCGACTTCGCCATCGACGCCGAGCGCACCGAGGGCAAATCGCCGCGCGATGCGATCCGGCAGGCCGCGCTGCTGCGCTTTCGGCCGATTCTCATGACTACCTTGGCGGCGCTGTTCGCGGCGGTGCCGCTGATGCTGGGCTGGGGCGAGGGCGCCGAACTGCGGCGGCCGCTGGGCCTGGCGATCTTCGGCGGGCTGATCGTGAGCCAGCTGCTGACACTGTTCACGACGCCGGTGATTTACCTGGGATTCGATCGGTTGGGGCGGCGGTGGAGGCCGAAGCGGTCGGCTGCGGATGGGGTTGCGGCGTGAACAAGGTTTTTCCATTCGTGGCTTGCCATCGGAGAGAGAAGTAATGAATCTCTCCGAGCCCTTCGTCCGGCGCCCGGTTGCCACGGTTCTGCTGACCCTCGGCATTGCCCTGGCCGGCATCGGCGCGTTCTTCATGCTGGCGGTGGCGCCGCTGCCGCAAGTGGACTTCCCGGCGATCACGGTGAACGCCAGCCTGCCCGGCGCCAGCCCCGACACCATGGCCACCAGCGTGGCCACGCCGCTGGAGCGCAGGCTGGGCGTGATCGCGGGCGTCAACGAGATGACGTCCAGCAGCGGCAACGGGTCCACCCGCATCAGCCTGCAGTTCGACCTGAACCGCAAAATCGATTCGGCCGCGCGCGAGGTGCAGGCGGCCATCAATGCTGCGCGCGCCGACCTGCCGTCCACGCTGCGCAGCAACCCGACATACCGCAAGGCCAATCCGTCGGCGGCCCCGGCGATCATCCTGGCGCTGACCTCGCCGACCCGTGCGCCCGGCCAGATCTACGACGCGGTGTCCAACGTGGTGCAGCAGAAGATCGCCCAGGTCGAAGGCGTGGGCGACGTGGAGCTGGGCGGCGGCTCGCTGCCTGCCGTGCGGGTGGAGCTGCTTCCCTTCGCGTTGAACCGCTATGGCGTCAGCAGCGAAGACGTGCGCGCCGCCCTGCAGGCCAGCAATGCCAACCGGCCGAAAGGCACCATCGAAGGGGCCGGGCGGCAATTGCAGATCTATACCGGGGTCCAGGTCACGGGCGAGGGCCGGCCCACCGCCGCCAGCTACCGCGGCCTGGTGGTCGCCTGGCGCGACGGCGCGGCGATTCGCCTGTCCGACATCGCCGAAGTGACGGACAGTGTCGAGAACGTCAACACGCTGGGCCTGTTCAACGGCGAACCGGCCGTGATCGTGCTGGTGACCCTGCAACCCGGCGCCAACGCCATCGAAACCGTCGACAACGTCCGCGCGCTGCTGCCCGAGTTGCAGGACCAGCTGCCCAGGGACATCAAGCTGCAGGTGGCGACCGACCGGACCCACTCCATCCGCTCCTCGCTGCAGGAGGTCGAGATCACGCTGCTGATCGCCGTGGCCCTGGTCGTGATCGTGGTCAGCGCTTTCCTGCGCAGCGTGCGCGCGACCATCATCCCGGCTGTCGCCACGGTGGTGTCGCTGCTCGGCACCTTCGGCGTCATGTACCTGCTGGGCTTCTCGCTCAACAACCTGAGCCTGATGGCGCTCACGGTGGCCACCGGCTTCGTGGTCGACGATGCCATCGTGGTGCTGGAGAACACCAGCCGCCACATCGAGGCCGGCATGGACCGCTTCAAGGCGGCGCTGCTGGGCGCGCGCGAGGTCGGCTTCACGGTGCTGTCGATCAGCCTGTCGCTGGTGGCCGTGTTCATTCCCCTGCTGTTCATGGGCGGGCAGGTGGGCCGGCTATTCCGCGAATTCGCGGTCACCTTGTCCGCGGCCGTGATGATCTCGCTGGTCATTTCGCTCACCACCACGCCGATGATGTGCGCCTGGCTGCTGCGTCCCGACGCGCACGAGCGGCCGCCGGGGCGGGTGTCGCGCTGGCTCGAACGCGGCTTCTTGCGTATCCAGCGCGGCTACGAGCACAGCCTGGACTGGGCGCTGTCGGCGCAATGGCTGGTGCTGGGCATCCTGGCGCTGGTGATCGGCCTGAACGCGTATCTCTTCATCATGATCCCCAAGGGCTTCTTCCCGCAGCAGGACACCGGCCAGATCCAGGGCGGCCTGCGCGCCGACCAGAGCATCTCGTTCCAGGCCATGCAGGAGAAGCTGCGCCAGCTGGTCAACATCATCCGCGCCGATCCGGCGGTGGACACCGTGGTGGGATTCACCGGCGGCGGCCGGGCCGGCGGCGGCTTCCTGTTCGTCAACCTCAAGCGCGGCGCCGACCGCACCGACAAGGGCCAGGCCGTCATCGCGCGGCTGCGCCCGCAGCTGGCCACCGTGACTGGCGTGAGCCTGTTCCTGAACCCGGTGCAGGACTTGCGGATGGGCGGACGGCAGAGCAATAGCACCTACCAGTACACGCTCAAGAGCGACAACATCGCCGACCTGCGCAACTGGGCCACGCGCCTGGCGGAAGCCATGAAGCAGCAGCCGGCTCTGGTCGACGTCGACACCGACCAGCAGGAAAACGGCGTCGAGGTCTATGTGGAGGTGGACAAGGATTCGGCTTCGCGCCTGGGCATCAACTCGCGCAACGTGGACAACGCGCTCTACAACGGCTTCGGCCAGCGCCAGGTGGCGACCATCTACGGCGAACTCAACCAGTACCGCGTGATCATGGGCGTGGCGCCGCTGTACACCCGCAGCCCGGAGGCGCTCAAGGACATCTACGTCCCCGCGCGTGGCACCACCGGCAGCATCACGACGCCCGTCAATTCCGCATCGAACGGCACGACGACCACGGCCGGCAACGCCGGCTTGAGCGGGCCCATCAACCCCGGGCTGCGTGACCAGGCGACCGGCCAGGCCGTCAGTGGCAGCGCCACCACCATGGTGCCGCTGTCGGCGATCGCGCGCTTCTCGCAGCGGCCGACGGCGAGCGCGGTCAACCACCAGGACGCGGAACTTTCCACCACGATCTCGTACAACCTCTCCGAGGGCAGCAACCTGGCCGATGGCCAGGCGGCGGTGCGCCAGGCCGAGGCCGAGATCGGCCTGCCGATCAACGTGCGCGGCAGCTTCCAGGGCACGGCCCGGGCCGCGCAGGATTCGCAGAATCAGCAGCCGATGCTGATCCTGGCGGCCATTGTCGTCATCTACATCCTGCTGGGGGTGCTGTATGAGAGCCTGGTGCACCCGATCACCGTGTTGTCCACCCTGCCGTCGGCCGGAGTGGGGGCGGCGCTGGCGCTGCTCATCTTCAAGATGGAGTTGTCCATCATCGCGCTCATCGGCTTGTTCCTGCTGATCGGTATCGTCAAGAAAAACGCCATCCTCATCATTGACTTCGCGCTCGACGCCGAGCGCTCACGCGGCCTTTCGCCCTATGCGGCCGTGCGCGAGGCCTGCCTGCTGCGCTTCAGGCCCATTCTCATGACCACGCTCGCCGCCGGGCTGGGCGCGTTGCCGCTGGCCATCGGCTTCGGCGAAGGCGCCGAGCTGCGCCGGCCGCTGGGCGTGGCCATCATCGGCGGCCTCATCGCCAGCCAGGTGATCACGCTGCTGACCACGCCGGTGGTCTATCTGCTGCTGGACAAGCTGCGCCGCCGCAGCCCGCTCGAGCGCCAGCTCGGGCGCCAGACCGACCCCGATCCTGAACTGCGAGCGTCCTGATTCCATGCGATACCTGTTTGCCCCTTTCAAACCCGCCGCGCTCGTGCTGGCGCTCGTGCTGGCGGGCTGCGCCGTCGGCCCGATCTACCAGCGCCCCGACATCGACACACCGATCGCGTTCAGGCAAGGCCAGGGCGAATGGGTGCGGGCCGCGCCTGCCGACACGCTGCAACGCGGCCCCTGGTGGGACTTGTTCAACGACCCGGAGCTGGCCGGCCTGGCGGCGCGCGTCGAGGTGTCCAACCAGAACGTCGCCGCGGCCGTGGCCGCCTATGCGCAGGCCAGGGCGCTGGTGGCGGAACAGCGCTCGTCGCTTTTTCCGGTGGTGGGCCTGGACGGCAGCGGCAACCGCAGCGGCGGGGGCGGCGCCACGCCCACGCGGCGCAGCTACCAGTTCGACATCGGCGCGAGCTGGGAGCCGGACGTGTGGGGCCGGCTGCGGCGCGGCGTCGAGGGGGCCCGCGCGGCCGAGCAGGCCAGCCTGGCCGACCTGGAATCGGCCAGGCTCTCGGCCCAGGGCGAACTCGCCATCGATTATTTCAACCTGCGCGAACTCGACGCCCAGCGCGCGCTGCAGGCGGAAACCATCGCCGGCTACGAGCGCACGCTGAAGATCGCTCGGAACCGCTACGACGCCGGCATCGTGGCGCGCACCGATGTGCTGCAGGCCGAAACCCAGTACGCCAATGCCCGCTCCGACCAGCTCGGGCTGGAGCGGCAGCGCGCCGCACTGGAACACGCCATCGCCGTGCTGGTGGGCCGGGCCCCGGCCGGCTTCGAGCTGCCGCCGCGCCCGGTCTGGCAGGGCACGGTGCCCGAGATCCCGTTCGATGTGCCTTCCACCTTGCTGCAGCGCCGCCCCGACATCGCCTCGGCCGAGCGCCGCGTCGCCCAGGCCAACGAGCAGATCGGCATCGCGCAGTCGGCGTACTTCCCCAGCCTGCGCCTGTCGGGTTCCGCCGGTGCCGGGGCGGCCGGCATTGGAGACCTGTTCAGTGCCTCGGCGCTGGTGTGGTCGCTGGGCGCGTCGCTGGCGCAGACCCTCTTCAATGCCGGGGCGACGCGCGCCCGCGTGGAAGGCGCGCGCGCCGGCCTGGACGAAGCCTCGGCGCGCTACCGGCAGACTGTTTTGTCGGCTTTCAAGGACGTCGAGGACCAGCTGGTGGCTTCGCGCATTCTTCAGCAGCAGCTGGTGCTGCGCCAGCAGGCGGCCCAGGCCGCCAACCAGGTCGAGCAGCAGGTGCTCAACCGCTACCAGGCCGGGCAGGTGAGCTTCACCGAAGTGATCAACGCCCAGGTCACCGCCCAGAACGCGCGCCGCGCGCTGGCCCAGGCCCAGTCCGACCGCCAGGTCGCTGCAGTCGCGTTGATCCAGGCACTCGGAGGCGGCTGGCGCGGGCTGTGAGTCCCATCGAATCCGCATCGGCTGCAAGTTCTGCAAAGGATTGATTCAGGACAATGCGCCGCCGCGCGGGTGGACTAATGTTGATGCATGGAACGCCGCCTGCTTTTATTCGTGATTGCGGCGCTCCTGGCGATGGGGACGCCGGCGCAGGTCATCACGCAAAAGAGCAGGGTGAACGGCGTGATCGTGGCCGTCACCGCCGGCAACCTGGGCCCCGACGCCACGGTGTGGGATTTCGCGGTTGTCCTGAGAGGAAACCGCAAGCTCGCCGATGACCTGGTGTCCAGCGCCGTCCTGGTCGATCCGCGCGGGCGGCAATACAAGGCGCTGGTCTGGGAAGGTGCGCCTTCCGAAGGCAGCCATCGCGCCGGCGTGCTCAAGTTCATTGCGGTCGAGCCCCGCCCTGATTGGATCGAGTTGCGTATTGCCCGTTCGGGCGAGCGGAAACCGCGTTCGTTCAGCTGGCTGCTGGGAAACGGCTTGGTCGCCAGCCGCTAGGCGGCCTTCACGCTTGGTGCTGGCCCAGCAGTGCCAGCATGCCGCTTTCGAGCGCCTCCATGCGGCTGGCCAGCTGGGGGGCCGACTGCTTGGAAATCTTCATGTACTGCTGGAAAGTCTTCAGCAGCGCAGCCCGGTCAGGGTGATGCAGCAAAGCCGTGGCCAGCGCGGCCTGCAGCACCTGAACCTGGGCCGTCAGCGCCAGCTGGTTTTCCATCAATCCGTTGATGTTGTCGCTGTAGAGCGCCAGCATCTCGTCCACTTTGCTCGTGTCCATGCATCACCTTAAAGGGGGCCAGGCGCCAATTTACCGCGCTCCGGGCGGCGGCGCCTTGGGCTGGTAGTCGCAGTATTGGATCACGGCGCATTCCCGGCAGCGCGGCGTGCGCGCCACGCACACATAGCGCCCGTGCAGGATGAGCCAGTGATGCGCATGCGCCAGGAACTCCCCGGGCACCCGCTTCATGAGCGCCGTCTCCACTTCCAGCGGATTCTTGCCCGGCGCCAGCCCGGTGCGATTGCTCACGCGGAAGATGTGCGTGTCCACGGCCATGGTTTCCTCGCCGAAGATCACGTTGAGCACCACGTTGGCGGTCTTGCGGCCGACGCCGGGCAGCGTTTCGAGCGCCTCGCGCGTGCGCGGCACTTCGCCCGCGTACTGCTCGACCAGGATGCGGCAGGCCGCCATCAGGTGGCGCGCCTTGCTGCGGTACAGCCCGATCGTCCTGATGTGGTCTTCCAGGCGCTCCAGCCCCAGGTCGAGCATGGCCTGCGGCGTGTTGGCGACCGGGAACAGCCGGCGCGTGGCCTTGTTCACGCCCACGTCGGTGGCCTGGGCGGACAGCAGCACTGCTGCCAGCAGCTCGAAGGCGCTGGTGTATTCCAGCTCGGTGGAGGGCAGCGGATTGGCCGCGCGCAGCGTCGCGAAAAACGGGCCGATGTGTTCTTTCCTCATTGGGACGAAGTCTAGCCCGCGGCGCAATAATGGCGTTCCACCCCGGAATGACCCATGAATAAAAGAAGTTTCCTGGCTGTCGCGGCGCTCGCGCTGGCATGCACGGCCGTACCGGCCCAGACCTACCCCAACAAGCCCATCCGACCGGTGGTGCCGTTCCCGGCCGGTGGCGCGACGGACATCTTCGCGCGCGCGGTCTCGCAGAAGCTGGGCGAAAAGCTGACCACCCAGATCGTCATGGACAACAAGCCCGGTGCCGGCGGCACCATCGGTTCCGACCTGGTCGCCAAGGCGCCCGGCGATGGCTACACGCTCCTGCTCGCGACCAGCAGCACGCATTCCATCGGCCCGAGTTTCGGCAACAAGCTGCCGTACGACGCCGTCGCCGATTTCACGCCCATCTCGCACATGGGCAACGCGCCCAGCATCATGGTCGTGCCCAACTCGTCGCCCGCGAAGACCGTCGGGGAATGGATCGAGCACGCAAAGAAGAATCCCGGCAAGCTCAACTACGCCAGCAGAGGCAACGGCACCGTGGTCCACCTCACTTCCGAGTACTTCAAAGCCCAGGCCGGGCTGTACCTTGTGCACATTCCCTACCGCGGCACCGCCCTGGCCATTCCCGACCTGGTCAGCGGCAAGGTCGACGTGCTGTTCGATTCGCTGCCCAGCGGATTGCCCCACGTCAAGGAGGGCCGCTTGCGCGCCCTGGGCATCACATCACTCAAGCGCTCGCCGCTGCTGCCGGAGCTGCCCGCCATCTCGGAAACCGTGCCCGGCTACGAGTCGGTGACCTGGTTCGGCCTGTACGGGCCCAGGGGCCTGCCCGCGGACGTGGTGTCCCGGCTCAGCGCCGGCCTGAACCAGGCGCTGCAAGAGCCGGAAGTGAAGGACCGGCTGGCGCGGCTGGGGATCGAGCCGGTCGGCGGCACCGCGCAGCAGTTCGCCGCGATGGCCGAGGCCGACCGCGCCCGGTGGAAAAAGATCATCACGGATCGCAAGATCGCCGCCGAATGAACACCATGAACTTCGATTTTCGCAACCCCTATCCCACCGCCCGCCTGCCCGTCTTCGCGCGCAACGCGGTGTCGACCTCGCACCCCCTGGCCGCCCAGGCCGGGCTGCGCATGCTGTGGAAAGGCGGCAACGCGGTGGATGCCGCGATCGCCGCTGCCGCCGCCATGACGATCTGCGAACCCGTGAGCAACGGCCTGGGCAGCGACGCCTTCGCGATCCTGTGGGATGGCAAGGAGCTCCATGGCCTCAATGCCTCCGGCCCCGCGCCCTCGGGCTGGACACCCGATTACTTCAGGCGCAAGTACGGCGACGGCGCCGGCACGCCGCCCAAGCGCGGCATCGACTCGGCCACGGTCCCCGGGGCCGTGGCGGGCTGGGTGGCGCTGAGCGAGCGCTTCGGCAAGCTGCCTTTCGCCGACCTCATGGAGCCGGCGATCGACATCGCCGGGCGCGGCTACCTGTTGCCCGTGGTGGTGCAGCAGAAGTGGGCCGCCGCCACGCCCGAGCTGGGCAGGCACCCCGGATTCGCCGAGGCATTCCTGCCGTGGGGCAGGGCGCCCAAGGTCGGTGAACTGTTCCAGTTCCCGGCCGCGGCGCGCGCCCTGCGCGCCATCGCGCAAAGCAAGGGCGCGGCGTACTACGGCGGCGAAATCGCACAGGCCATCGAAAAATTTTCGGCGGCCCACGGCGGCGGCATCACGGCCACGGACCTGGCGGCGTTCAAGCCCGAATGGGTCACGCCCATCGGCAAGACCTACCGCGGCCACACCCTGCACGAGATCCCGCCGAATGGCCAGGGCATCGCGGCGCTGATCGCACTGGGCATCCTCGAAAAATTCGATGTGGCCGGCATGCCGGTGGACGGCCCCGATTCCCAGCATCTGCAGATCGAAGCGATCAAGCTCGCTTTCGCCGACACCTACAAGTACGTGGCCGAGCCTGCCAGCATGGAAGTCACGCCCGAGCAGATGCTCGACGATGCCTACCTCGCCAGCCGCGCCAAGCTGATCGACATGAAGAAGGCGCAGGATTTCGGCGCGGGCAATCCCGTCAGGGGCGGCACCATCTACCTGACCACCGCCGACGAGAACGGCATGATGGTCAGCTTCATCCAGAGCAACTTCATGGGTTTCGGCTCGGGCTGCGTCGAACCCACGTTCGGCATCAGCTTGCAGAACCGGGGCCATGGGTTCAGTCTGGAGGCCGGGCCCAACCAGGTGGCGCCGGGCAAGCGGCCGTTCCACACCATCATCCCGGCGTTCCTCACCAGGGACGGCCAGCCGGTCATGAGCTTCGGCCTGATGGGCGCCAACATGCAGCCGCAGGGCCACATGCAGACGCTGGTGCGCATGCTCGATTACCAGCAGAACCCGCAGGCGGCCTGCGACGCGCCGCGCTGGCGCTACAACGCAGGGCTCGAGATCAACGTCGAGCAACAGCTGGACAAGGCCACGGTGCGCGAACTGGAAGCACGCGGCCACCGGGTCAAGGTGATCGACGACAACTACCAGGACTTCGGTGCGGGCCAGTTCATCTGGCGCGCGGGCGACCCGAAGCGCGAGGGCTACATCGCGGCATCGGATTCGCGCCGCGACGGATTGGCCGCCGGCTTCTAGGTCTCCGGCTCATCTCCGCGCTCTTCGACGCGGGGCTGCGGCTGCAGCCTCGTTTTCAGCGACTTGGCCAGGAAGGGCAGCACGCTGTCGGAGCCAGCGCCGGTGCGCATGCCGGGGGGATGGTCAGTTTCTTTCGCGTTGCCCTAGGAATTCACGCACCTTGTCGCTGCGATCGCCCACCGCCTGCACGGCTTCCTTGAGCTTCTCGGGCGTGGTGTTCAGGCTCTTGGCCCAATCCCGCAGCTCGTATTCCTGATTCACGTTGATGCGCTGCCTGTCCTGGCCCTGCGATTTCGATTTGTCGTCGGACATGGTGTCTCCTGTCGATTGAAGAAGACTCATCCTAGGAAAATCCTGCATGGGTCTTCTGTAGGACGCTGTCCTGAAAATGCGGCGGAAAAGATGGAAGCCGGTGTCGGCCTGCGAATGCTAGGTACTGGCCGGCCCGGGGACGAAGACGTCGCTGAAGAAATGCCGGGCGTCCAGGCCGCGCTCGCGGATGCAGGCGTCCTTCACGGAGGCGACCATGGGGCGGCGCGCCAGCAACAAATTTCGAGCTTGGCGACACACTACCCAACTTGTGCGTTCGCCGATTCGCCGTCCTTTTGGTTGCTAGTCAAACCGGCTAATCACATGGTGAATCCCAAGCCCTGCGCCTGACTGAGTCGCATCAAGAGTTC
>JACDFR010000033.1 GCA_013815685.1 Ramlibacter sp. | reverse complement strand
AGCATGCGCAGGCTCTGCCACTGGTTGCGGCGGCGGCTCGGGCGCGGTTGGCGTGGCGGGCGTGGTGGGCACTCCGGAAGGCGCCGGGGCCGAAGCCGGCCTGGCCACCGAGGTCACCTGCGGGCGCAAGGTCCGCGCCGCGGCGACAGGCGTGGGCGGCGGCGCAGGCACGGCCGCAGGTGGCTCCGGCCGCAGGACCCGGGTGAACATGGGTGTTGCCAATGGACGCAGCAGCGGCGATCCATCGAGATGGCGCGACAGCCAATTCAGCGTGAGCATGTGCACCAGCAACACGAGGGCCAACAGCGCCGCCAGGCGCGCGCCGGCGTGTGCGCTCAGGCGTGTGCGGCCAGCCACGGCTGGGCACGACCGGGGTCGCGCAAGACCAGCCGCCAGGTCGTCACGGCGGGCGGCAGGTTCAGCTCGAGCCGCAGAAGACGGCGATCGCGGGCTACCAGCGCGGTGACCTTCCTGTGGTTGCCGGTGTAGAGAAGCAGGTCGTCGATCTTGGTCATGCGCCAGCCCGCTCCCGCCAGTTCGACGCCCACCCACTCATCGTTGGCAGCGAATCCCGCCTGCTCGGCAGCACCGCCGCGCAGCACGGTCTTGACCACCACGCCGCCCATTTCGGTGGCGCGCAAGCCAAGCCGCTGCTGCAGTTGGGCCGGCTCTTCCAGCACCAGCACGCCGAACGGCCGCAGCAGTTCTTCGAGCGGCAGGTCGCGGGTGCCGTGTATCCAGGCTGCGATCTCGCGGGTGAAGGCGCGCCCGCCGAGTTCCTTGAGCACGGCGGCGAAATCGGCCTCGGCCATCGGCCCCGCCTTGCATCGCTGCCAAAGGGCACGCATGACTTCGTCAAGGGTGGTGCGGCCTTCACCGCGCAGCGTCAGATCGAAGCACAGGGCGACCAGCGAGCCCTTGGTGTAATAGCTGACGGTGGCATTGGCGGTGTTCTCGTCCTGGCGGTAGTACTTCACCCAGGCATCGAAACTCGCCTGGGCCACGGCCTGCACTTCGCGCCCCGGCGTCTGCAATACCTGGTTGATGGTCTTGTTCAGCAGCTTGATATAGGTCGCGTCGTCGATCAGGCCCGCCCGGCGCAGCAGCAAGTCGTCGTAGTAGCTGGTGAAACCTTCGAAAAACCACAGCAGCTGCGTGTAGTTCTCCCCCGTGTAGTCGTAATGGGTGAACTCCGCGGGCCGCAGGTGCTTGACGTTCCAGGTGTGGAAATACTCGTGGCTGATCAGGCCCAGCAGCGTGGTGTAGCCATCGCTCATGCGTGCCTCGCCCAGGCGCGGCAGGTCGCGGCGCGCGGCGATGAGCGCGGTGGAATTGCGGTGCTCCAGCCCGCCATAGCCGTCGTCCACCACGTTGAGCATGAACAGGTAGCTCTTGTGGGGTGGGCGCTTGCGGTCGTGCCAGAAGCGAATCTCGGTCTCGCAGATCTTGTGCACGTCCGCCAGCAGCCGCGCGTGGTCGAGCGATTCGCTCGCGCCCGCCACCACGATACGGTGCGGCACGCCGCCCGCCTTGAATTCGCCGCTCCAGAAGACCCCCATTTCCACCGGGCAATCGACCAGCTCGTCGTAGTCGGTCGCCAGATAAGTGCCGAAGCCGCGCTTGCCCACCCGATGCGGCGTCAAGCCAGTGGCTGCGTGCCAATTCCGCATGCCCTTCACGGCTATCAGCTCGAGCGAATGCACCGAGCTTTCCTGCCCATGGACCCTCAGGCATAAACTGGTGCCGTTGAAGAACCCCCGCTGGGTGTCCAGCCACGCGGTGCGCACGGAGTTGTCGAAGGCATAGACCTCGTAGCTCAAGACCAGCGGGCTGCTGGGAACGCACTCGATCTGCCAGTTGCATTTGTCCAGCTGCTGGACCGCGACGGCGCGCCCGCCTTGGCGGGCCGCGAGCCGCTGCAGGTTCTTCGCGAATTCACGCACCAGGTAGCTGCCGGGAATCCACACCGGCAGCGAAACCCGCTGCTGCGCCGCGGGCTGGTCGATGCTGAGCGTGACGCGAAAGAGATGGGCGTGCAGGTCGGCCGCTTCAACCCGATAGTGAAGACTGGCGCCGCGTGGCGAAGTAGGCGTCACTGCTTCGCGTCGGCCAGCAACTTCTCGACCTGCGGGGCTCCGATGGCGCCGGGCACGCGTGTTCCGTCGGCAAAAAACAGGGTGGGCGTGCCCGTGATCTTGTGCTTCTTGCCGAACTCGAGGTTGCGGCCCAAGGCGGTCGTGTCGCACGATCCCGACGGCGCGGACTGATCGCGCACCATGTAGTCCTGCCAGGCCCGGGCCTTGTCCTTGGCGCACCAGATGTCGCGGGACTTTTCGGCCGAGTCGCGGCCGAGGATGGGATAGAGGAACATGTAAATCGTGACGTTGTCGACCTTCTGGAGGTCGCGCTCGAAGCGCTTGCAATAGCCGCAGTTGGGGTCTTCGAACACCGCGATCTTGCGTTTGCCGTTGCCGCGCACGATGGTGAACGCATCTTTCACCGGCAACACCGAAAAGTCGATGGCCATCAGCTTCTCCAGCCGCTCCTCGGTGAGGTTGCGCTGCGCCTTGGTGTCGATCAGGTGGCCCTGGATCAGGAAATGCCCGTCGGCATCGGTATAGAAGACGTCGTTGCCGACACGGATCTCGAACAGGCCGGACATGGGTGTCTTGCTGATCTCGTCGATCTTGCCCAGCTGGGGCAGCCGTTCGGCGAGGGTCTTGCGGATGGCCGCATCCTGCGCCTGCGCCGTGGCGCCCATCAGGCCGGCAGCAGCCAGCAGAACTGCCAGGGTTGCGCTTTTGATCAGTTTCATTCTTCTTCCAATAGTCCTGTTAAAGGCGCCCCATGGCCTGGCGCGCCACCCAATCCTTCAAGGGCCCGCTGCGGTCGAACCCGGTCATCCCCCAGTTGCGCAGTGTCGCCCAAGGTTCGGCTTGCTGCGCAAAAAGCTGTTGCAGGCCGTCCGTTGCGCCCGCCATGGCCAGCACATCGGCCTTGCGCGAGCGCTCGAAGCGCCGCAGCAGCTTCAAGTCGCCCGGGCCGCGCCAATACTCGCGCTGGTGCAGCACGCTCGCCAGCTCCCTGGCATCGGCCAGCCCGAGATTGAGGCCCTGGCCGGCAAGAGGGTGGACGGTATGCGCCGCATCTCCCGCCAATACCCAGCCGGGCCCGCACCAGCGGTCGGCCCGGGCCAGCTGCAGCGGCCACGCCGCGCGCTCGCTCGCCAATGTCAGCTTGCCAAGGACCCCGTGGCTGGCGGCCTGGAGCTGCGCTTCGAAGGCGGTGGCGTCCAGGGCCAGCAGCTGCGCGGCCCGTTGCTCATGGACTGACCAGACAATCGCCACCGAGTTCCCGGGCTGCTCGGCAGCAGGCACGCCCAATGGCAGAAACGCCAGTATTTCGCCGTTGGCGAACCATTGCCGCGCCAGCTGTGCATGGGATTTTTCACAGTGAATCCGCGCCGCGATGGCGCGCTGCCCGTAGGGGGTGACCTCGAACTGCACGCCGAACTCGTCCCGGGTGGCACTGGCCTTGCCCTCGCAAACGACCGTGAGCGCCGCCGCCCGCGGCGCATCCAGCCATTCGACCAGCGGTTGATAGCGCAGCGCGTCGCCCAGGCGCTCCTGCAGGGCCTGCACGTCGACGATCCAGGCCAGCGCCGGCGTGCGATGCGTCTGCGCGTCGAACTGCACTTCGCCTCCTTCGTCACCGTGGATGCGCATGCCCAGCACCGGCGTGGCGTGGCGGGCATCGGGCCACGCCCGCAGCATCTCCAGCAGTTCCTTCGAGGCGGCGTTCAGTGCGTACGCGCGCACATCGCTGGTGGCGCCGGCGGCGGGCGCCGTCTCGTGCACCAGGCCCACGCGCAGCCGGTCACGGGCCAACAGCAGGGCCAGGGTCCGGCCGACGATGCCGGCGCCGCGGATACAAACATCGGGGACCATGCGGGGATTGTAGGAGGCGAAGGCACAATGACGCGCATGAGCTCTGCAACCTCCGACGTGACGACGCATATCGCCCGGCTTTTCGTCTACCCCGTCAAATCCTGTGCCGGTGTCGAATTGCAGGAGGCCGTGCTGACCGAAACAGGCCTGGACCTGGACCGCGCCTGGATGGTGGTCGATGCCGACGGCGTATTTGTCAGCCAGCGCGAAATGCCGCGTATGGCGTTGGTGCGGGTGCAGCTGAAGCACTATGAGGTGGTTCTGCGCGCGCCGGGCATGCTGGCCTTGCATCTGGCCATTGATGCGGTCGAACAGCCGGCAAAGGTGCGCGTCTGGCGCGACGAGGTCAGCGCGTACGACATGGGAAACGTTGCCGCACAGTGGTTCAGCGATTTCCTGCACGCCAAGCTGCGGCTGGTGCGCTTCGATCCGGAACAAAGGCGCCTGTCCAGCCCACGGTGGACGGGCGGGGCGGAAGCGGGCATCCAGTTCAGTGACGGCTTTGCGCTGCTGGTCGTGAGCGAAGGCTCGCTCGATGAGCTCAACCGGCGCCTGGCGGCCGCCAGGCACGAGCCGGTGGGGATCGAGCGTTTCCGGCCCAACCTTCTACTGGCGGGCCTGGAGGCGCAGGACGAGGATCGGCTCGATGTGGTGCGCATCGAAGCCGCGCAAGAGGTGCAGCTTCGCCCCGTCAAGCCTTGCCCGCGCTGCCCCATCCCCAACATCGACCCGGCCACGGCGCAAATCGCACCGCATGTGTTGGACGCGCTGCAGGCCTACCGCAGCAATCCGATCGTGCATGGCGCAGTGACGTTCGGTATGAACGCCATCGTGCTCCAGGGCTTCGACCAGACGCTGTGCGTGGGCCAGCGCGTCACGGCGGGCTGGCGCTTCGAGTGAGGCTCGCGGGCTGCGCGTCCAGCACTGCGCCGGCGGTGCATCGCATACACTTTCGGGCTTGAATTTCTGGAACTGCCATGAGCTTGAAGTGCGGGATTGTAGGGTTGCCCAACGTCGGCAAATCCACCTTGTTCAACGCGTTGACCATGGCCGGCATCGCCGCGGAAAACTATCCTTTCTGCACCATCGAACCCAACGTCGGCATCGTCGAGTTGCCCGACCCGCGCCTGGCGAAGCTGGCGCAGATCGCCGAGCCTGAACGTATCGTGCCGGCCATTGTCGAGTTCGTCGACATCGCGGGGCTCGTGGCGGGTGCGAGCAAGGGCGAAGGCCTGGGCAACCAGTTCCTGGCGCATATTCGCGAGACCGATGCCATTGTCAACGTGGTGCGCTGCTTCGACGACGCGAACGTCATCCACGTGGCCGGCAAGGTCGATCCCGTGTCGGACATCGACGTGATCCAGACCGAGTTGTGCCTGGCCGACCTGGGCACGGTGGACAAAACCTTGCAGCGCTCGATCAAGGCCGCCAAGTCGGGGAACGACAAGGAAGCCGCCAAGCTGGTGCAGGTGCTGACGAAGGTGCAAGCCGCGCTGAACGAGGCGCAGCCGGTGCGCGCGCTGAAATTCAGCGACGATGAAAAGGCCATCCTCAGGCCGCTGTGCCTGATCACGGCCAAGCCGGCCATGTTCGTCGGCAACGTGGACGAGGCGGGTTTCGAGAACAACCCGTACCTGGACCAGCTACGCGCCTATGCCGCCACGCAGGGTGCGCCGGTCGTCGCGATCTGCGCGAAGATGGAAGCCGAGATGGCGGATATGAACGATGAGGACAAGCAGATGTTCCTCGCGGAAATCGGCCAGGACGAGCCGGGCCTGAACCGGCTGATCCGGGCTGCTTTCAAGCTGCTGGGCCTGCAAACCTATTTCACCGCCGGTGTGAAGGAGGTGCGCGCCTGGACGATCCATATCGGCGACACCGCGCCGCAGGCCGCGGGCGTGATCCATACCGATTTCGAGCGGGGTTTCATCCGCGCCCAGACGATCGCTTTCGACGACTACCTCGCCTACAAGGGCGAGCAGGGCGCCAGGGACGCCGGCAAGATGCGCAGCGAAGGCAAGGAGTACGTGGTGAAGGATGGCGACGTGCTGAATTTCCTGTTCAACGTCTGAGGCCGGGCAGCCGCCGGGGCGCCCCAGGGCTGGCCAGCCCCCTTGGGCTGCGCAGTACTTCGGGAGGGTGTGCAGTACACGAAGTGGCATGCGTGGGCTCTGGTCAGTTCGGCCAGACGTACAGCAAAGCGGCCGTCATCGTCAGGTAGCGCAGAAACTTGCCGATCAGCATATAGCCGACGCAGGGCCAGAACGACAGCCGCAGCCAGCCCGCCACCGCGCAGAGCGGATCGCCCACGAGGGGAAGCCAGGACAACAGGCATGCCTTGGGTCCGAGGCGCTCCAGCCACTCGATGGCTTTCACGTGCGAGCGCGAATGCCCGTACTTGTCCACGACCTGGTGGGCGCAGTAGCCCATCCACCAATCCACGGCGCCGCCGAGAGTGTTGCCGGCGGTGGCGACGAACATCGCGCTCCAGAACAGCTCTGGATTCAACCGAAGCAGGCCGTACAGCACTGCTTCCGAGCCCACGGGCAGCAGGGTCGCGGAGACGAACGCCGCGACGAACAGGGTGGAGAGCCCGAAACGAGGCAGGGCCAGCAGAGCCAGGATGGGGTCGAGCCAGTCCATTGCGGTGCAGTATAGATAAGGCAACGCCCGCGAACATGTAGGCGCATACGCAGTTATTTATTTCAATGGCTGGAATCCCGAGGGCATACAATCGTGCCTCATTTTTCAGCAGCCCTTCCCCCACGCATGCACATCGGCTCCCACCTCCTGGCGAACAATCTGTTCGCCGCGCCGATGGCTGGTGTGACGGACCGCCCCTTCCGCCAGCTGTGCCGCCGGCTCGGTGCCGGCTATGCGGTCAGCGAGATGGTGACCTCGCGCCGCGAGCTGTGGGGCAGTCTGAAAACATCGCGCCGGGTCAACCACGAGGGCGAGGCCGGTCCGATCGCGGTGCAGATTGCCGGCACCGACGCACCGATGATGGCCGAGGCGGCCGCTTACAACGTCGAACGCGGCGCGCAGATCATCGATATCAACATGGGCTGCCCGGCCAAGAAGGTCTGCAACAAATGGGCGGGCTCGGCACTGATGCAGGACGAGGCGCTGGCCGTCGCGATCGCCCGGGCCGTGGTCGAGGCCTGTGCTGCGCACGGAGTGCCGGTCACGCTCAAGATGCGCACCGGCTGGTGCCGTTCGCACAAGAACGCGGTCACCTTGGCCCGCGCCTTCGAGGACGTCGGCATCCGGATGCTGACGGTGCACGGCCGCACCCGCGAGCAGGGCTATGGCGGCCATGCGGAATACGACACCATCGCCGCCGTGAAGGCGGCGGTGTCTATCCCCGTGGTGGCCAACGGGGATATCACCTCGCCGGAGAAGGCCCGCGAAGTGCTGGCTTGCACCGGGGCCGACGCCATCATGATCGGCCGCGCTGCGCAGGGCCGTCCGTGGATCTTCCGTGAGGTGGCGCATTTCCTGGCGACCGGCACCCACCTGGCGCCCCCGCTGGTCGCGGAGGTCAAGCGCTTGCTGCTGGACCACCTTCAAGATCATTACCTGCTTTACGGCCAATACACCGGCGTGCGCAGTGCGCGCAAGCATATAGGCTGGTACGTCAAAGGCCTGCCGGACGCGGCGGGCTTCCGAATCCGGATGAATTCCATCGAGGACTGCGCGGGTCAATGGGACGCGGTGGCCGCGTTCTTCGACGAGCTCGCCGGCGCGGCCGACAGGATCCCGGCCGCGACCGCCGCGGAACTGGACAACGAGCAAGAAGCTGCGGGGACTCAATGAGCAAGAAGCACATCGAGGAATGCGTGCGCGCCAGCCTGGAGGGCTACTTCCGTGACCTGCGCGGCACCGAGCCCGACGGCATGTACGAGATGCTGGTCAAGGTGGTCGAAAAGCCCCTGCTCGAAGTCGTGATGGCCAAGGCCGAACATAACCAGTCCAAGGCGGCCGAGTGGCTGGGACTGAACCGCAACACGCTGCGCAAGAAGCTGGTCGAACACAGGCTCCTCAAATCATGAATGCACTCATTTCCGTCTCGGACAAGACCGGCATCGTCGAACTGGCCCAGGCCTTGCATGCGCTGGGCATCCGGCTGATTTCTACCGGGGGCACCGCCAAACTGCTGGCCGACAAGGGGTTGCCGGTGACCGAGGTGGCGCAGGTCACCGAGTTCCCCGAGATGCTGGACGGCCGGGTCAAGACACTGCACCCCAAGGTGCATGGCGGCCTGCTGGCGCGGCGCGAGCTGCCCGAGCACATGGCTGCGCTGAACGCGCACGGCATCGACACGATCGACCTGCTGGTCGTCAATCTGTATCCCTTCGAAGCCACCGTGGCCCAGCCTGGCTGTACGCTGGACGACGCGATCGAGAACATCGACATCGGCGGGCCGGCCATGGTGCGGTCGGCCGCGAAAAACTGGAAGGACGTGGCGGTCCTCACCGATGCATCGCAGTATCCGCTCGTGCTCCAGGAGCTCAGGACCGAGGGCAAGCTCTCCGACCGGACCCGATTTACCCTGTCGGTGGCGGCGTTCAACCGGATCGCCAACTACGACGCGGCCATCAGCGACTACCTCTCCAGCTTCCAGGAAAACGGCGAGCGCAGCCTCTTTCCCGCCCAGTCCAATGGCCGGTTCGTCAAGCTGCAAGACCTGCGCTACGGCGAGAATCCCCACCAGCAGGCGGCGTTCTACCGCGACATGTACCCGGCGCCCGGTTCCCTGGTGACCGCCCGGCAACTGCAGGGCAAGGAGCTTTCCTACAACAACATCGCAGACGCCGACGCGGCCTGGGAGTGCGTGAAAAACTTCGATGTACCGGCCTGCGTGATCGTCAAGCATGCCAATCCTTGCGGGGTGGCGGTGGCCGCCAGCGCCGTGGAGGCCTATGCCAAGGCTTTCAAGACCGATTCGACTTCCGCCTTCGGCGGGATCATCGCGTTCAACCGAAATGTGGATGCGGCCGCGGCCCAGGCCGTGTCAAAGCAGTTCGTCGAGGTGCTGATGGCGCCGGATTTCACGCCCGAAGCCCAGGAGGTGTTCAAGGGCAAGGCCAACGTGCGCGTCTTGCAGATCGCCTTGCCCGCGGGCGGCGCGACCGATTGGGACAAAGGCCGCAACGCGGTCGACGTCAAGCGCGTGGGATCGGGGCTTTTGATGCAGACCGCGGACAACCGCGAACTGACGGTGGGAGAGTTGAGGGTTGTCACCAGAAAACAACCGACCCCCGAACAATTGCAGGATCTGCTGTTTGCGTGGAAGGTGGCGAAATACGTCAAATCGAACGCGATCGTCTTCTGCAAGGACGGCATGACGATGGGGGTGGGCGCCGGCCAGATGAGCCGGCTCGATTCCGCCCGCATCGCGAGCATCAAGGCGCAGCACGCCGGGCTATCGCTGGCGGGAACCGCCGTCGCCAGCGACGCTTTCTTCCCCTTCAGGGACGGCCTGGACGTTGTGGTGGATGCCGGCGCCACCTGCGTCATCCAGCCTGGCGGAAGCGTGCGTGACGAAGAAGTGATCGCGGCGGCCGACGAGCGCGGTGTGGCGATGGTTTTTTCAGCCGTGCGGCACTTCAGGCACTAGCGGACACAAGGCCCGAAACACCTCGCGCGCCGCGGCAATTGTTTCCGCGACGTCGGCCTCGCTGTGGGCCGAACTTACAAATCCCGCTTCATAGAGCGCCGGTGCGATGTAGACGCCCCGATCCAGGAGGCCATGAAAAAGGCGGTTGAACATCGTTCCATCCGTCTTCATGACCTGCGAGTAGTTCTGGGGCAATTGAGGCAGCAGGAAGAACCCGAACATACCGCCTTCGCTATCCGCGCAAAAATCAATGCTTTCTGCTGAGGCAGCCGATCTCAGTCCTTCTACAAGTGTTGTAGTGCTTGCCGCCAAACCATCAAAAAATCCCGGTTTGCAAATTTCTTTCAAAGTGGCCAAACCGCATGCCGTGGCCACCGGATTGCCCGACAAGGTGCCCGCCTGGTAGACGGGCCCCAGTGGCGCCAGCTGCTCCATGATCGCCCGCGGGCCGCCGAACGCGGCGAGCGGCATACCGCCGCCGATCACCTTGCCCAGCACCGACAGGTCGGGCTTGAAGCCGGGGATCGCCCGGGCATAAACGCTCTGTGCGCCGCCCAGCGCCACCCGGAACCCGGTCATCACCTCATCGAACACCAGCAGCGCGCCGTGCTGCGTGCACAACTCGCGGCAGCGGCGCATGAAAGGCACGCTGGCACGCACGAAATTCATGTTGCCCGCGATCGGCTCGATCATGAGGCAGGCGATGTCCTTGCCGTGAATGGCAAAGGCTTCTTCCAGTTCGGCGATGTTGTTGTATTGGAGAACCAGCGTGTGCTGCACCACTTCGGCGGGAACGCCCGCGCTGGTGGGGTTGCCGAAGGTCGCCAGCCCCGAGCCGGCCTTCACCAGCAGCGCGTCGGCGTGGCCGTGATAGCAGCCTTCGAATTTGATCAGTTTGTTGCGGCCGGTGGCGCCGCGGGCCAGCCGGATCGCGCTCATGGCCGCTTCGGTGCCCGAACTCACCAGGCGCACCATGTCCATCGAGGGTACGAGCCGGACGATCTCTTGCGCCAGCTCCACTTCGCGCTCGGTGGGCGCGCCATAGGAGAAGCCATCCAGCACCGCTTTCTGGACTGCTTCCACGACGGCCGGATGGCCGTGGCCCAGGATCATCGGCCCCCAGGACCCGATGTAGTCGATGTGCCGCTGCCCATTGGCGTCCCAGAAGTACGCGCCCTGCGCCCGCTGCACGAAGCGCGGAGTGCCACCCACGGCGCGAAAGGCCCGGACCGGCGAATTCACTCCACCGGGTATGAGCTGCCTGGCCCGGTCGAAGAGTTCTTGATTGCGGTCAGTGCTTGGTGTCATGGGCGGGCATGTCGAAGACCTGCAAGGCCTGCGCTTCCTCGGGCGTGAGTTCTTCGGCTTCGCCTTCGGGCTGAGCCCAGAAGAGCCGATCGGGCACAACGTGGCCCATGCCGGGGCGAAAGCCCGCATCGAGGCAGCGGTCGAGATAGGCGAGGGCTTCGGTTGCTGCGGCCACGAGGTCGGTGCCGCTGGCGACCAGCGCCGCCAGAGCCGCGGACAGGGTGTCGCCCGCGCCCGAGAACACCGCTTCGAACCGCTCGAATTTCTCGCTGCCGAGAACGGCCTGCGGGGTGGACAGCACGTTGTCGATGAACTGGTCCGGCAGCGGGATGCCGGTCACCAGTGTGTAGGGCACGCCCATCTCGGAAGCGGCCTTGGCGATGTCGCGCGCAGTGGGACTGCGGCCCGCGCTCCAGTCAGGCAGCAGCCAGCGCCATAAGGTGCTGTGGTTTCCTACCAACACGGTTGTCTGGGGCAGCATCAGCTCCCGAAAGGCATCCTGATAGGCGTCGATCTGCCCTTCATCCCACCACGAGAGATTGGGCATGTAGGCAATAAGCGGGACGTCGGAGTAGTCCGCCGCGATCTCGGCGATCGTGCTGATGGCCTCGGGGCTGCCGACGAAGCCGACCTTGAAAACCTGCACTGCGACGTCTTCGAGGATCGCCCGCGACTGCTCCGCGATCACGTCTTCATCGAAGGCGAAATGCTCGAATATCTCGGCCGTGTCCCGCGCGTACGCCCCGGTTACAACCGACAGGGCATGCGCGCCCACCGACGCGATTGCGGTTACATCTGCGGCCAATCCGCCCGCTCCGCTGGGGTCGCTGGCGTTGAACACGATCACGCATGCAGGGGTGACGTCGTCGTCGTCGCCGCCGGCGGATTCAGCAGGATCTGTGTGGGCGTTGGGATTTGTCATGGGCCTCGATCTTCCAGCGGTTGGCACGCGGGGCGTTGATGCGGTGAAGGGCCTCGATACAATCGTTGCATTCTATTCGAAGGCCCTTTAAGCTGTGACTGATACGAAAACTTGGATGTGTTTGATTTGCGGGTGGATTTACGACGAGGCCACGGGAGCTCCTGACGATGGCATCGCACCCGGGACCCCTTGGGACCAGATTCCGATGAACTGGACATGCCCCGAGTGCGGCGCCCGCAAGGAGGATTTTGAGATGGTTCAGATTTAGAGGGCGGTGTTGTTACATTTTGGAAGATGCCGCATCCGATGCAGTTACAAATGAGGAGCAGCGTCAAGTGAGCACCATGGGATTCAAAGTGCTGGTGATCGACGACAGCAACACCATCCGGCGCAGTGCTGAGATTTTCCTGAAGCAGGGCGGCCATGATGTTCTCCTGGCCGAAGACGGGTTCGATGCGTTGGCCAAGGTCAACGACTACCAGCCCAACCTGATCTTCTGCGACATCCTCATGCCTCGCCTCGATGGCTACCAGACCTGCGCCATTATCAAGCGCAATGCAAAGTTTGCGTCCGTCCCTGTAGTAATGCTTTCATCCAAGGACGGCGTGTTCGACAAGGCCCGCGGGCGGATGGTCGGATCGCAGGATTACCTGACCAAGCCGTTTACCAAAGACCAGTTGCTGCAGACCGTGCAGCAGTTCGGCGCCGCAAAAGAAGGAGTGATGTGATGGCGATTAAGAAAGTCCTTGTCGTGGACGATTCCAAGACCGAGTTGATGTTCATGACGGACCTGTTGCAGAAGAACGGCTTCGCCGTGAAGACCGCCGAGAATGCCGAGGACGCCTTCCGGCGCCTGGCGGAAGAAAAGCCCGACCTGATCCTGATGGATGTGGTCATGCCCGGGCAGAACGGCTTCCAGCTGACGCGCGCCATCACGCGCGACCCGCTCTATGCCGATGTGCCGATCATCATGTGCACCAGCAAGAACCAGGAAACCGACCGGGTCTGGGGAATGCGCCAGGGCGCCCGCGACTACATCACCAAGCCCGTCGATTCGGACGAACTGATGGCCAAGATCAAGGCCTTGAGCTAACACCCGCCGGCGCACACATGGCCAACCGCGAAGCCCTCCGAGAACTCCAGAGTCGGCTGGCAAGCCGCCTACAGGCCGCCCGAACCGAGGGCGTGCAGGCCTCGTGGCTGGCCGTGGAATCGGCCGGCGCCAAATATCTGTTTCCCCTGGCCCAATCGGGCGAGATCTTCCCGTTCGCCAGTGCCCAGCCCGTGCCCTACACCCAGGCGTGGTTCCTGGGCGTGGCCAACTTGCGCGGCGGCTTGTATGGGGTCGTCGACCTGGCCAGCTTCGTCGGCGGCCACGCGCCCACGATGCGATCGGATGCGACGCGCGCCGAATCCCGGCTCGTCGCGCTGAACGCCATGCTCGAAGTCAATTGCGCCCTGCTGATCGATCGCTTGGCCGGCCTGCGCCATCTCGACGCTTTTTCGTCCTCGAGCGAGCCTCCCGAAGGCTCGCCGGGTTATTTCGGCAGCGGCTATACCGATGCCAATGGCGCGTACTGGCAGGAAATCAACCTCCAGACGCTGTCGCAACAACCCCAATTCCTGAGCATCAGCGCTTAAGTATTCCCCGGAGGCCCGCATCATGTCCGTCGTTGACCAACTCAAAAATATCTTCTCCAAAAAACCGTACGAGCCGTCGGTGGAGTCCAGTGGCGAGTTGAGCCTCGCCATGCCGGACGGTACGTTGGCCACCGGCTCGATGGGTGCGCCCAGCAACACCGCCGTGTCGATCAATGCGGCGGACCCCGACAGCGCCCAGGACGATTCCATCGCGCCGCCAGCAGCCATCGACGAGGCGGAACTGATCTCGGTCCCTGGCCTCGGCCGGCGAAGCATCGTCACCCACCAGCGGATCCTATTCACCTTACTGGCACTGTCCCTTGTGGTCCTGGGCTCGGTGGCAGTCCTCGCGGTGCGGCAGGCTGATACGGTCGCCCAGCAGGTGGCCGGTACCGGCCAGTCGCTCATGCAGTCGCAGCGCCTTGCCAAATCGGTGTCGCAGGCCCTGGTGGGCAGCGCCCAGGCCTTCCCGGACGTGAAGGAAAGCGCGGATGTGCTGGCCCGCACGGTGCGCGGTCTGCGCAGCGGCGATGAGGGCCTGCGCTTGCAGCCGGTGCGTATCGAATTCCAGGAAGACGTGGAGAAGATCGTTCCGATGATGGAGCGCGCGGAAAAGAACGCCGGCACGGTGATGAGCCAGCAGAAGATCCTGACGCAGGTGGGCAACGCGCTTCGGACCATCAACCGCCAGTCGTCCGACCTGCTGGAAATCGCCGAAACCGTGTCCTCGCTGAAACTGCAGCAGAATGCGCCGCCCGCGGAAATCTCGGCTGCCGGCCAGCTGGTGATGTTGACCCAGCGGATCGGCAAGTCGGCCAACGAGTTCCTGACGATGGAGGGCGTGTCGCCCGAGGCCGTGTTCCTGCTGGGCAAGGACTTGAACTCCTTCAAGGAAATCGCTCAAGGCCTGATGGATGGCAGCCCCGAATTGCGCCTTGCGGGCTCCAAGGACCCGCAGACCCGCGAGCGCCTCGAGGCGCTGATGAAGCTGTATGAGCAGACCCGTACGCAGGCCGGTGCCATCCTGGGCAACCTGCAGGGCCTGGTGTCCGCCCGTGAATCGCAGGCGGCCATCATTACCGACAGCGAACCGCTGCGCCGCTCGATGGAAGACCTGCAGAGCAAGCTGTCCGCACAAACCGGCCTGGGCGCCGGTGCATTGACGGCCCTGGGCCTGTCGTCGCTGTTCGCCATCCTGTGCGCGGTGGGATTGGCCTTCGTGCAGCTGCAGGACAGCCGCAAGCGCCAGACGGTGGCCGAGCAGCAGCGCCTGGAAGCTGAGAACCAGGAGCAGGAAGCCAAGCGCGTGAACGACGCCAACCAGGCCGCCATTTTGCGGCTGATGAACGAGTTGCAGACAGTGGCCGAAGGCGACCTGACCCAGGAAGCCACCGTGACCGAAGACATCACGGGCGCCATCGCCGACTCGGTGAACTACACGGTGGAAGAGCTGCGCCAGCTGGTGGGCAACGTGCAGAACACGGCAACGAAGGTGGCGCAGACGACGGCGCAGGTGGAAAGCACGTCTACCGAGCTGCTCGCGGCATCCACCGAGCAGCTGCGCGAAATTCGCGAAACCGGCCAGTCGGTGCTCGACATGGCCGGCCGAATCAACCAGGTGTCGGGTCAAGCGCAAGAGTCGGCCCAGGTGGCCCGGCAGTCGCTGCAAGCCGCCGAGTCGGGCCTCGCCGCCGTGCAGAACGCCATCGGCGGCATGAACTCGATCCGCGACCAGATCCAGGAAACCTCCAAGCGGATCAAGCGGCTGGGCGAGTCGTCGCAGGAGATCGGTGAAATCACCGAACTGATTTCCGACATTACCGAACAGACCAACGTGCTGGCGCTCAACGCGGCCATCCAGGCGGCGTCAGCCGGTGAAGCCGGGCGAGGCTTCTCGGTGGTGGCCGAAGAAGTGCAGCGGCTGGCCGAACGCTCGGCGGACGCCACGCGCCAGATTTCCGCGCTGGTGAAGGCGATTCAGACCGACACGCAGGATGCGGTGGCCGCCATGGAGCGTTCCACGCAGGGTGTGGTGGAAGGGGCCAAGCTGTCCGACAACGCCGGCACGGCCCTGACCGAGATCGACCAGGTGTCGCGCCGCCTCGCCGAGCTGATCGAGCAGATTTCCAACTCTGCCTCCAAGGAGGCCGAATCAGCCAACGTCGTGGCCGGCAACATCCAGCATATTTTCGCTGTGACGGAGCAGACGGGCGAAGGAACGCGCTCGACGGCGCAGCAGGTGCGCGAGCTCTCGCGCATGGCCGAAGAACTTCGCCAGTCGGTATCCCGGTTCAAGATCGCGTAAGGCGTTCTTCCAATGCAGTTGCGTCCCGTCCTAGCCAGAGATCATCATGCAAGCCAACGAAAACGATATTGATCTGGCCACCAACGACCTGGGTCCCCTGGCCTGGGTCTTGGACGAACTGCGCAAGTCCCTCGATTCCGCGTCCGCTGCGCTGCGCCGCTTTGTCCGGGATACCGGCATGGCCCGGGGCTCGGACATGGCTTCGGTCGACGGCGGCCAGCTGCGCATCGCGCGGCAGCAGTTGCACCAGGCCGTCGGCGCGCTGGAGATGGTCGGCCTGGGTGCTCCCGCCCACGTGCTGCGCGCCATGGAAGGCGCGGTCCAGAAGTTCATCGAAAGGCCGGAACTGTGCAACGAAGCCTCGGCCGCCAAGGTCGAGCGTGCCGGCTTCGCGCTGACCGAATACCTCGAAGGCGTGTTGCTCGGCAAGGCCGCGTCGGCGGTGGCCCTGTTTCCGCAATATCGTGACGTCCAGGAACTGGCGGGCGCGGACCGAATCCACCCGGCGGACCTCTCGCCCCTCGCATGGCGCTGGAACGAACCGGAAACGCCGGCTGTTGCAGAGGGCCTGGTCTACGACCCCGCTGTACGCTCACGCATGGATCACACCGTGCTGCGCCTGGTCAAAACCGGCGATGCCGCCTCAGCACGCGAGCTGGCGAAGCTGAGCCTCGGCCTGGCGGCCACCCAGACCGCGCGCCAGCCCAAGATCTTCTGGAAGATCTGCGCCGGCTATTTCGAGGCCATGGCGCTGGGCCTGCTGCCGCTCGATCTGTACATCAAGCGCGCGGCATCGCGCGTGCTGCTGCAGTATGCCTCGCTGGCCAAGGGCGAGCTCGGCGTATCAGACCGGCTGGCGCAGGACCTCGTTTTCTTCTGCGCGCAGGCGATTCCCGCGCGCAGCGCCGATGGCCCCTCGCTTCACGGCGTGCGCCTGGCCTGGGAGCTCTCGCGCTTCGCGCCCGTCGACTACCAGACCGCGCAGTACGGCCGCTTCGATCCTGTCTTGCTCGCCCAGGCGCGCAAGCGCATCGTCGTGGCCAAGGAAACCTGGTCCGGGCTGTCCGGTGGCGATGCCGGCAAGATCAAGGGCGCGGCCGACCAGTTCCATCTGGTCACGGATTCGCTGCTCAAACTGCACCCCGCCAGCGCGCCGCTGGCGCAGGCGCTCAACGACGTGATCGACGCCGTGGCGCGCTCGGGCCGCGCGCCGGGTCCCGAACTTGCCATGGAAGTAGCGACCGCGGTTCTCTACCTTGAGGCGGCATTCGAGGATCTCGACCCAGCCGACTCGAACCTCGCAATCCGTACCGCACGCCTGGCCGAGCGGCTCGACACTGTCCGGCAAGGTGGCCAGCCCGAGGCGCTCGAACCCTGGATGGAGGAGCTGTACCGCCGCGTGAGCGACCGCCAGACCATGGGCAGCGTGGTAGGCGAGCTGCGCGGGACACTGGGCGAACTCGAAAAGTTGCTGGACCAGTTCTTCCGCAATCTCCAGGACAAGACCCCGCTGCGCGACGCGCCGGGCCACCTGTCGCAAATGCGCGGCGTGCTGTCGGTGCTCGGCCTCGATCAAGCCGCTCAGGCTGTGCTGCGCATGCGCGAGAGCGTCGAAGAAATCATGGTCACCGAAATCGATGAGGAGCGCGCGCGATCGGCCGGCACTTTCGACAAGCTGGGCAACAACCTGGGCGCGCTGGGCTTCCTGATCGACATGCTCAACTACCAGCCTGCGCTGGCCAAGAAGCTGTTCGTCTACGACGACAGCACCGGCGAGCTCAGGCCCCTGATGGGCCGCACGGGCCATGCTGCGGAATTGTCGGCGCACCCGGTGAGCGAGCTGTCGCAAGAGGTGAGCGCCGTGGTCAGCAGTGTCGATCCCGGCGCGTCGCCCGAAAATCTCACCGCACGGCTCGACGTGATCGCCACCCATGCGGCATTGGCCGAGGAAGCTGCGATTGCTCAGACGGCCCGAGAAGCAGCGGCAGCCGTGTCGGCGCAGGACTCGGCCGCCACAGCGGCGGCGCTGAGCAACCTGGCGGCCGCGGTGAAGCCGCCAGCGCCAGCCGCGCCGCCTGCGCATATCGAGCCCGACGTCGAGGAAGACGACCTGCGCGATATCTTCCTGGAGGAAGCCCGCGAAGTCGTACAAAACGGCTTGGCCGCTGTCGCCGGTCTGGCGGCCAATCCCGGCGATGGTTCCGAACTGACCACGTTGCGCCGGGCCTTTCACACGCTCAAGGGAAGCTCGCGGATGGTCGGGCTCACCGAATTCGGCGAAGCCGCCTGGTCACTCGAGCAGGTGCTCAACACTTGGCTCGCCGACCAGAAACCTGCCAGCGACGAGCTTCGCCAACTGGCGGGCGACGCGATGCAAGCGTTCGGCCGTTGGACCGAAGACATCGCCGGCCACACCGATGGGGCATGGAAGGCGTCGGCTTTCCGGATCCCGGCAGAGGCGTTGCGCACCGAAAACCGTGTCCTGCCGCTGGTCGTGCCGTCGCCTGCGCCCGCGGTCGAACCGGTACCCGTGCAAGACACGTCCTTTTCCCTTGAAATCGATCCGGGGCCGTCCGTTGAGCCGGCAGAACAGCTTCAAGTCAGCGAGTTTGCAGCCGACTTCGACTTCGACTTCGAGACTCCACCCACCATCACACTGCCCGCTGCGCAGGCCATCGAGGCCGTGCATCCGCCGGCAGAGATCGAAGACATCGATTTCGGCAGTCTTGCGGCCTTGTCCGATTCCGCCGCCCAGACGCCGGCGCTCCAACCCGAACCCGCGCCCGAATTCCCCGATTTCGAGCGCCCGCTAGTTGCAATCAACGAACCGCTGGCGGAGCCGGCGATGTTCGCCGCAGTGACCGACCCGCTCCTGAGCGAAGAATTTGCGGCCGTTGAGGCTGTCGAGCCAGTGGAGTTCGTTGAGGCAGTCGGGGTCGACGAGCAGGTCAAGGTGATCGGGCCGCTCCGCATCGGCATACCGCTGTACAACGTCTACCTCAACGAGGCGGACGAATGGTCGCGCCGTCTTGCCACGGAGGTGGCCGAGTGGGCCCTGGAGCTGAACCAGCCGGTCCCCGATTCGACGGTGGGATTGGCCCACGCCTTGGCAGGAAGCTCGGCGACGGTCGGCTTCCACGCCCTCTCGGATATCGCCCGGGCTCTGGAAAACGCGCTGGAGCAGACCCAGGCCCTCGCATATGGCACGCCAAAGCACGGCAAGGCCTTCACCGATGCGTCCGAAGAGATCCGGCGCCTGCTGCACCAGTTCGCTGCGGGGTTCCTGAAAGATCCTGACACCGGGGTCATCGATGCGCTGCAAGCGCTCAAGAAACTGGATATACCGCAACGCGCAGATTTGCCCGAAGAAGAGCCGTTCAGCGATTTCGCGGGGCTCGAGCCGCAGACGCAGCCCGCCGTCGCCACGCTGGCTGAGCCGGTGGCCGCGCCAGTACAGCCTCCCGTCCAGACGTTCGCCGTCCAGCCGCTCCCGCCCGCATCGGTGTCGGTGCGCCGCGTGGGTGACGACTTCGGTGACGACCAGGACGACATCGACCTCGTCGATGCCATCGACCCCGACCTGTTCCCGATCTTCGAGGAAGAGGCGATCGAACTGATGCCCCAACTTGGCGGCGCCATGCGCCAATGGACGGCGAGGCCCGACAACCGCAGCGCCCGCGATGAGGTGTTGCGCGCCTTGCATACGCTCAAGGGCAGCGCCCGGCTGGCAGGAGCATTGCGCCTCGGCGAACTGGCCCACCGGCTGGAGTCGCAGATCGAGAGCCTGGGTTCCGAAGGCGCGGCGGCGGCGGCCGACCTCGAGCCGTTGCTCCATCTCTTCGACGGCATGCAAGGCAATTTTGATATCCTGCGCGCGACCGGCGGCGTAGCCGCCGCAGCGGTACAGGAACCTGCCTTCGACGCACCCGGCGCGCAAACGCCCGCCGCATTGCCTGAGGCATCGCCATCGGCCGCGCAAGCTGCGACGAACGTTCCGGCACAGGCGCCGGCAAGGGCTTTGCTGGCGAGGCCGGCAACCACCAACCTGGTGCCCCAGCGAGCGGCCGCGAACCAAGCGGTGCGCGTGCGCTCGCAATTGCTCGACCGGCTGGTGAACCAGGCTGGCGAAGTGATGATCACGCGCTCTCGCCTCGAAGCCGAACTTCGCCAGTTGAGAGGATCGCTCACCGACCTGACCGGCAACCTGGATCGCTTGCGCACCCAGCTGCGCGACATCGAGCTGCAGGCCGAATCGCAGATGCAGTCGCGCCTCGCCCAGGCCAAGGATTCGGCCGCCGGATTCGACCCGCTGGAGTTCGACCGCTTCACCCGGGTACAGGAGCTCACCCGCATGATGGCTGAATCGGTCAACGACGTGGCCACGGTGCAGCGTAACCTGCAGCGCACGGTGGAAGCGACCGAGGACGATCTGATCGCGCAGGCGCGGCAGACGCGTGAGCTGCAACGCGACCTGCTGCGCACGCGGATGGTGGAGTTCGAAGGCATTGCCGACCGCCTCTACCGCGTGATCCGGCTGGCCTCCAAGGAGACCGGCAAGCAGGTGAAGTTGGACATCACGGGCGGCTCGATCGAAATGGACCGCGGCGTGCTGGACCGCATGACGCCCGCATTCGAGCACCTGCTGCGCAACTGTGTGGCGCACGGCATCGAAGAGCCGGCGGCGCGCGTCGCGGCGGGCAAGGACCCGACCGGTACCATCCTCATTGGCCTGCACCACGAAGGTAACGACGTTTCGGTGGAGTTCCGCGACGATGGCGCCGGCCTGAACTTGCCGCGCATACGCGAAAAGGCCCAGCAGCAAGGCCTGTTGGCGCCTGGGCAGGCCCTGAGCGAAGCCGAGGCAGCCAACCTGATCTTCCTGCCAGGGTTCTCAACCGCCGCGCAAATCACCGAACTGTCCGGCCGAGGCATCGGCATGGACGTGGTTCGCGCCGAAGTGAATGCACTGGGCGGGCGGATCGAAACCACCACGCAGCCCGGCAAGGGGACGAATTTCAAGCTGGTGCTGCCGTTGACCACTGCCGTGACGCAGGTGGTGATGATCCGCACCGGCAACCTGTCCGTCGGCGTTCCCGCGAACCTGGTGGAGATCGTGCGCCGCACCACTGCCAAGGAAGTGCAACTAGCCTACAACAGCGGTTTTTATGATCTGGGCGGAGAGCAGTTGCCGTTCTACTGGTCCGGCGCACTCTTGCAGGCTTCCCAGCGCAGCATCGAGCCGCAGTCCAAGACGCTGCCGGTGGTGGTGTTCCGAAGCGCCGCCCAGCGTATCGCCGTGCACGTGGACGAAGTGCTGGGCAACCAGGAAGTGGTGGTGAAGAACCTCGGGCCCCAGCTGGTTCGCCTTCCGGGGTTGGCCGGGATGACAGTGCTCGCATCCGGGGCCGTCGTGCTGATCTACAACCCCGTGGCATTGACGACCGTCTACGGCGAGCAGGCGCGGCAGCTCAGCGCCGATCATGCGCAGCCCGATATGCTGGAGCAAGGCGGCACGCGGATGACCGCTGTGCCCCTGGCGCCGGCGGCCCCCCAGATACCGCTGGTGCTGGTGGTGGACGATTCCATCACCGTGCGCCGGGTGACGCAGCGCCTGCTGCAACGCGAAGGCTACCGCGTAGCGATGGCGGCGGATGGATTGCAGGCACTGGAGCGCCTGGCGGAGGAAAAGCCAGCCGTGGTGCTGTCCGACATCGAGATGCCGCGCATGGACGGCTTCGACCTGGCCCGCAACATCCGTGGCGACGACCGTCTCAAGGACCTGCCGATCATCATGATCACGTCGCGCATCGCCGAGAAGCATCGTGAGCACGCCAAGGAGCTCGGCGTCGACCACTACCTGGGCAAGCCGTACTCGGAAGAGGAACTGCTCAGCCTGGTCAAGCACTACTGCAGCGCGGCACTGCTGGCTTGATCCGGGGCCCCGGGAGCTTTGCTCTAAAATCGGCGCATGTCCCCCGATGCCCCCGCGATCAACCTGACGCATCACTTTCTCATTGCGATGCCGGGCCTGGAGGACGAGGCCTTCGCCAAGAGCGTCGTCTATCTGTGCGAGCACAGCGCGCGCGGCGCGCTGGGCCTCGTGATCAACAAGCCCAGCGACATCAATCTGGGCCATCTGTTCGACAAGGTTGAACTGCGCCTGGGCCGCGATGACCTGGCCCGCACGCCCGTGTTCCAGGGCGGGCCGGTGCAGACCGAACGCGGTTTCGTCCTGCATGAGGCCGTGTTCGCGGCCGATGCCGCGCCCAACGAGCCGGTCTATGCCTCAACGATGACGATTCCCGGCGGACTGGAAATGACCACGTCCAAGGACGTTCTTGAAGCCCTGTCCACCGGGGCCGGGCCGCGCAAGGTGCTGGTCTCGCTCGGCTACTCGGCTTGGGGCGAAGGCCAGCTGGAATCCGAACTGGCGGAGAACAGCTGGCTCACCGTGGGGGCTGACCCGGCCGTGATCTTCGATACACCGGTGGAGCAGCGCTACGACAAGGCGCTGTCGCTGCTGGGCTTGCAGTCGTGGATGCTTTCGCGCGATGCGGGGCATGCTTGAGCGCAATGAGCGCGCAGCTGCCCGGCGTTCCCTCCGACTTCCAGACTTTTCTTGCCTTCGATTACGGCCTGAAGCGCACCGGCGTTGCCGTGGGCAACCGGCTGCTTCACACCGCCACGCCCCAGGCCACCATCAAGGCTGAGGGCCAGGCGCGGATGGATCAGGCGGTGGCGCGCGTCATCGAATGGCAGCCCGATGCGCTGGTGGTCGGGGTGCCGTTTCATCCGGACGGCGCCAGCCACGACAATACAGCGCGGGCAAGAAAGTTCGCGCGCCAGTTGCGCGCGCGGGTGCGGCTGCCGGTCTTTGAGGTGGACGAGCGCTACAGCACGACGGAAGCACTCGCCCATGGTGCGGACGATCCGGATGGCGCAGCAGCCTGCATCATTCTTGAACAGTTTCTGAGGAGCTTGCAATGAACACCCCCGTGCAGCGTGCGAAGGCCATCCAATGAGCAACCTGGTGCTGGACGCGGAGGCCCTGTACCGCGATCTGCTGCGCGGCGTGCAGCAATTGCGCACCCCCGATACCCGCCTGGTGGGCATCACCTCGGGCGGGGCGTGGCTGGCCGAGCGTCTGCAGAAGGACCTGGGACTGGCGGGGCCGGCCGGCGTCATTTCGTCGGCGATGCACCGTGACGACTTTTCCAAGCGCGGGCTGTCCGGCGCGGGCCAACAGACCCAGTTGGGCTTCGATGTCAACGAGTCGCACATCCTGCTGCTGGACGACGTGCTCTATACCGGCCGCACCATTCGTGCCGTGCTCAATGAGCTTTTCGACTATGGGCGGCCGGCGGGTGTGACGCTGGCCGTGCTCGTCGACCGCGGCGGGCGCGAGCTTCCCGTCCAGGCCGACTACGCCGCCGCCCGGGTCAATTTGCCGCCCTCGCAGTCCCTCGCCCTGGCGCACGAGCCGTCCGGCAAATTCAGCTTCGAGGTACAGGAAGCGTAATGCTCTACAAGCGAAATCCGCAACTCAACAAGAATGGGGAGCTCGTCCACCTGCTGTCGATCGAAGGCCTGCCCCGCGACATCGTCACCCACATCCTCGACACGGCGGCCAGCTTCGTCAGCGTGAGCGACCGGGAGGTCAAGAAAGTACCGCTGCTGCGCGGCAAGAGCGTTTTCAACCTGTTCTTCGAGAACTCGACGCGCACGCGCACCACGTTCGAGATTGCTGCCACGCGGCTGTCGGCCGACGTTATCAATCTGGACATCGCGCGCTCTTCGGCGTCGAAAGGCGAATCGCTGCTTGATACCATCGCCAACCTGTCGGCGATGGCGGCCGACCTTTTCGTGGTGCGCCACAGCGAGTCGGGCGCGCCCTACCTGATCGCCCAGCATGTCGCGCCACACGTCCACGTGATCAATGCCGGGGACGGCCGCCATGCCCACCCGACGCAGGGACTGCTGGACATGTACACCATCCGGCACTACAAGAAAGACTTTTCCAATCTCACTGTCGCCATCGTCGGCGACGTGCTGCACTCCCGGGTGGCGCGCTCGGATATCCATGCGCTCACAACCCTCGGTTGCGCCGAAGTGCGCGTCGTTGGCCCCAAAACCCTGGTGCCCGGCGATATGGCGCAGATGGGCGTGCGCGTGTGCCATAACCTGCAGGAAGGCATCAAGGACTGCGACGTGATCATCATGCTCCGGCTGCAGAATGAACGCATGAGCGGGGCGCTGCTGCCGTCCTCGCAGGAGTTCTTCAAGAGTTATGGCCTCACCCCCGAAAAGCTCCAGCTGGCCAAGCCCGACGCGATCGTCATGCACCCGGGACCGATCAACCGCGGCGTGGAGATCGACTCCGCCGTGGTCGACGGCAAGCAGAGCGTGATCCTGCCGCAGGTCACCTTCGGCATCGCCGTGCGGATGGCGGTGATGAGCATCGTCGCCGGGACTGAAGCATGAACATGGCCCCCACGCTCCCCCACTGCGTGTGGGTCGCTGCCCCCCGAGGGGGCCCTCGCGCCTTGGGGCGGCCCGGCGGCGCTCAAGCCGGAGTTTTCGAATGAAGATTCTCATAAAAAACGGCCGGGTGATCGATCCGGCCTCTAATTTCGACCAGGTCTGCGATGTGGCCCTGGCGGCCAGCCGCGTGCTGGCGATCAAGGGCATCGCGCCGGGCTTCGCGCCCAACAAGGTGATCGACGCTACTGGCTGCATCGTCGCCCCCGGCCTGGTCGATCTTGCCGCGCGGCTGCGCGAGCCCGGACACGAGCACGAGGGCATGCTCGAGAGCGAGATGGCCGCAGCGGTGGCCGGAGGCGTGACCAGCCTCGTCTGCCCGCCGGACACCGACCCCGTGCTCGACGAGCCGGGGCTGGTCGAGATGCTCAAGTTCCGCGCCGAGAAATTGCACCAGGCCCGCGTGTTCCCGCTGGGCGCGCTCACCCGCAACCTGCAAGGCGAGATACTCACTGAGATGGTGGAGCTGGCCGAGGCCGGCTGTGTGGGATTCAGCCAGGCGGAGGTGCCGCTGTCGAATACCCAGGTGCTGCAGCGTGCCCTGCAATACGCCGCCACCTACGGTTACGCCACCTGGCTGCGGCCGCAGGAGCTTCATCTGGGCAAAGGCGTTGCCGCGAGCGGCGCGCTGGCGACGCGCCTGGGTTTGTCCGGCGTGCCGGTCGCGGCGGAAACCATCGCCCTGCATACGATCTTCGAGTTGATGAAGCTGACCGGTGCGCGCGTGCATCTGTGCCGGCTCAGCAGCGCCGCCGGCGTTGCGCTCGTGCGCCAGGCGAAGGACCAGGGCCTGCCGGTCACTTGCGATATCAGCATCAATTCGCTGCACCTGACCGATGCCGACATCGGCTACTTCGACAGCCGCATGAGGCTGAACCCGCCGCTGCGGCAGCAAAGGGATCGCGATGCGTTGCGTCGCGGCCTGGCCGACGGGACGATCGACGCCCTCGTGTCGGACCACACACCGGTCGACGAAGACGCCAAGACCTTGCCGTTCGCCGAGGCCGAGGCCGGTGCCACCGGCCTGGAGTTGCTGCTGGGCCTGACGCTCAAATGGGAGAAAGAAAGCGGCGTGGGGCTGGCCCGCGCCCTCGCTGTCCTGACCAGCGGCCCATCCGGCGTGCTTGGCCCGGCGCTCGGCACCTTGCAGGCCAGCGTGGGGCAGCTTGTCGAGGGCGGGATCGCCGATGTTTGCATCTTCGAGCCGCAAACCCCCTGGGTGGTAGCCGATGCGGCGCTGCGCAGCCAGGGCAAGCACACGCCCTTCTCGGGCTACGAATTGGCGGGCCGCGTTCGTTGCACCATCACCGCGGGCCAGATCGCCTTCGAAAGCCGGAACCGCTGAAGCGCCCATGAATTCGTTGCGCGGCGCATGGAGGCTGGGGCGGGCGGTGGCTCACGCATGGGTGGGCCTGGTGACCATCCTCTTCCTGTTTCCAAAAATGAGCCAACCCCAGCGCGAAGCGCGGGTGCAGAGCTGGTCGCTGGAAATGCTGGCGGTGCTGGGCGTGCGGCTGGAGCTGCACGGCGAGCCGCCCGCAGCCGGGCCGGTGCTTCTGGTCGCCAATCACATCTCGTGGCTGGACATCCTGGTGATGCACGCCGGCCGTTATTGCCGCTTCGTCTCCAAAGCAGATGTGAGACGGTGGCCGCTGATCGGCACCCTCGCGACCGGGGGCGGGACGATCTACATCGAACGTGGGTCGCGGCGCGACGCGCTCAGGGTGGTTCACCACATGGCCCAGAGCCTCGGGCGCGGCGATGTCGTCGCGGTTTTTCCCGAGGGCACAACGAGCGATGGGATGACCTTGCTGTCGTTCCACGGCAACCTCATCCAGGCCGCCATCGCCGCAGGTACGCCGGCGCAGCCCGTTGCACTGCGCTTCGTCGACCCCAGAACTGGGGGGCCCAGCCTGACACCCTGCTACACCGGAGATGGCACTTTCGTGGGCTCTTTCTGGCGAACCGTCAGCGGCGACCCCGTCACCGCGGTGATCCGCTACGGGCAGCCGCAGTTCCAGGCCGGGCGCGACCGGCGCGCCTGGGCCGCCGATCTTCGGGTCGCGATCGACGAACTGCGCCGGCTCTGATCAGTTGCCTGTTTCGCGGTCGAAGGTGACGACGTGATCGACCTGTGCGCGGATGCCGATCCACTCGCCGATCTTGTGGTCATGGTGGCTGGGCACATGGGCCAGCACCGTTTCGCCGCTGGCCAGGCGCAGCGTGTAGAGAAACTCGGAGCCGCGGAAAGCCTTGCGCATGATCTCGGCTTTTACCGGCGCCAGGTCGTCATGCACGATATCGTCGGCGCGCAGCAGGACATCGCATTCGCCGCCGGAAAATGCGCTCGGCAAGGGGCACTCGGCGATGTCCGTCAACGCACCCAGGGGTGTCTGCACCATGACCTGATTGCCTATTTCCCACAGCGTGGCGGGCGTGAACACCCCGTGCCCGATGAAGTCGGCGACGAAGCGGGTGGCCGGCCGGTGATACAGCGTGTATGCGTCGTCCCACTGGTGCAGCCGGCCCTCGTGCATGACGCCGATCACGTCACCGATGGCAAAGGCTTCCAGCTGGTCATGCGTCACGAACAGGGCCGTGGCGTCGGCCGCCTTGAGGATGGCGCGAATCTCGTGGGCCAGCCGCTCGCGCAGGTCCACATCCAGGTTCGAGAACGGCTCGTCCAGCAAGAGCAACCGCGGCCTGGGCGCCAGTGCGCGAGCCAGTGCGACCCGCTGCTGCTGGCCGCCCGAGAGCTCGTGCGGTAAACGCCGCTCGATGCCCGGAAGACCCACCAGCTGCAGCACCTGCGCCACTCGGTCAGCCCGCTCGGCCTTGCGCAAGTGGTGAATGCCGAAGCCGACGTTCTGCCCGACGTCGATGTGCGGGAACAAGGCGTAGTCCTGGAACACCATGCCCACACGGCGTGCTTCCGCCGGCACGTGGATGTGGTCGCTGCCCATCACTTCGCCGGCGATGCGGATTTCGCCCGCCGTCACACGCTCGAGGCCGGCGATCGCCCGCAGCAGCGTGGTCTTGCCGCAGCCGGACGGGCCGATCAGCACTCCGATGTCCCCGGCGCGCAGTTCGAACGAGACCTCGTCGACGGCCGGCTGGGGGCGGCCGGGATACTGAACGCGCAGCTTGGCGACCTTGACGAACATGATGTGATTGTAGATGCTTACAATTCTCATTTGCATCATTTAGGGGATTCCCATCGTCATGGCGCGGCGCCGCTTGCAGGAATTGCTGTTGTTGCTGCTCGCCACCGCGTTGGTGTTGCCCGTGCTCGCCGTCCCGGGGTCGTGGCTGCAGTGGGACAGCGAAAGCGCACAGGTGCTGGGCGAAATGGCAAGCACGGTCCTACCCGGCTACATCCGGACCAGCCTGGGCCTGTGCCTGGTGGTGGGCATCGGCGTGGCGCTCGCAGGCGGCGCGACGGCCGCCGCCGTGACCCTGTTCGACTTTCCCGGCCGCCGGACTTTCGAGTGGGCGCTGCTGCTGCCCCTGGCCATGCCCGCCTACGTGGTCGCCTACGCCTATACGGATTTCCTGCAGTTCAGCGGGCCCTTTCAGTCCTGGCTGCGCAGCACGTTCGCGCTGGAGGGGCGCGTCTTCCCTGAAGTGCGCAGCTTCTGGGGCGCGGCAATGGTGTTCATCTTCTCCCTTTATCCGTATGTCTATCTGCTGGCTCGCACGGCCCTCGCAGAGCGGGCAAGCCATTTGATGGAGGCGGCGCGCCTGCTCGGGGCCCCGCTGCGCGTGCGCATCCGCCGCGTGGCCATGCCGCTGGCGCGGCCGGCCATCGCAGCGGGGGTCGCCCTGGCCCTCATGGAAACACTCGCGGATTTCGGAGTTTCCAGCTATTTCGGCATCCAGACCTTCACCGCGGGCATCTACAAGGCCTGGCTGGCGATGGACAACCGCATCGCCGCGGCGCAGCTCGCCACATTGTTGCTGGTGGTGGTCGCTGCGCTGCTGACCCTGGAACGCCGGGCGCAGCGCCGGCTGCGCTTTTCCACGCCGCGGGGCGCGCGCGCGGGTTCGGCCGATGCGCAACCCATGGCCCTTCGCGGCAAGCGCATGCTGCTGGCATGGGTCCTGTGCGGCGTGCCCGTTCTGCTGGGATTCATCCTGCCGGTTCTGTTCATGCTGCGTCCCCTGGCGGCCGGCTGGTCGGTGCTGCCGTGGGACCGCTTCCTGCAATGGGCCTTCAACAGCTTGCGCCTGGGTGCCATCAGTGCGGTGCTGGCGGTGGCCGTGGCGCTGCTCCTTGCGTTTTGCCTGCGGCGCTCGCCCGGCGTGGTCACGCGGGGCGTGGTGCAGCTGGCGGGGCTGGGTTACGCCGTGCCCGGTGCCGTGATCGTCGTCGGGCTACTGCTGCCGGTCGGCTGGCTCCAGCAGGCGGCGCCGCAATCTGGCGCTGGCGGATGGATCACCGCCACCGTGCTGGGCGTGGTGTGGGCTTATCTCGTGCGCTTCGTCTCGGTCGCGTTGCAGTCGATGCAAAGCGGGTATGCGCGAATTCCCGCCAGCTTCGACGACAGCGCGCGCATGTTGGGAACGGCCGGCATCGGTCTGCTGGCCCGGGTGCATTGGCCGCTGCTGCGGCGATCGGCCATCGCGGCGGCGCTGCTGGTCTTCGTCGACGTGATGAAGGAGCTGCCGGCCACGATGGTGCTGCGTCCCTTCAACACGGATACGCTGGCGGTGGTCGCCTATCAGCTGGCGCGCGATGAACGCCTGGGCGAAGCGGCCCTGCCGTCATTGGCGCTGGTGCTGGTGGGATTGCTGCCGGTAATGTTGTTGAGCCGGACCTTGCGTTTGCGCACTTGACGCGATGGCGGCTCCATGAACCGGCGTAACGGCTGGCATGCTGCATTGCACACCTGATCGCAGAGCTGCCTCGTCACTGGTACCACCGACGGGAATCGAACCCATATCTAGCGCTTAGGAGGCGCTCGTTCTATCCATTGAACTACGGCGGCAACGGGATGGGATTGTAATTGCCGGCCCGGGTCGGTCATTTCGACAGCAGCCGCATCGCCTCTTCCAGGCCCTTGATCGTCAGGGGATACATGCGCTGGCTCACCAGCTGCTGAACCACGCTGATGCTCTGGCGGTACTGCCAGACGCCCTGCGGCTCGGGATTGATCCAGGCGAATTTCGGGAAAGCGTTGGTCAGGCGCTGCAGCCACTCGGCGCCCGCCTCTTCGTTGTTGTACTCCACGCTGCCGCCGGGCTGCAGGATTTCATACGGGCTCATCGTGGCGTCGCCGACGAAGATGAGCTTGTAATCCTTGTTGTACTTGCGAATGATGTCCCAGGTGGCGAATTTTTCGGAAAACCGCCGGCGGTTGTTCTTCCACATGAAGTCGTAAACGCAGTTGTGGAAGTAATAGAACTCAAGATGCTTGAACTCGGCCTTGGCCGCGGAGAACATCTCTTCCACGCGATGGATGTGTTCGTCCATCGTGCCGCCGACATCCATCAGCAACAGGATCTTCACGTTGTTGTGGCGCTCGGGCACCATCTTGATGTCCAGGTAGCCCGCGTTGGCGGCGGTCGAATGGATGGTGTCGTCCAGGTCCAGCTCTTCGGCCGCGCCTTCCCGTGCGAACTTGCGCAAGCGCCGCAGCGCGATCTTGATGTTGCGCGTGCCCAGTTCCTGGCTGTCGTCGTAGTCCTTGTAAGCGCGCTGGTCCCATACCTTCACCGCGCTCCGGTTGCGGCCCTTGTCCTGGCCGATGCGGATGCCTTGCGGGTTGAATCCGTAGGCACCGAAGGGAGAGGTGCCGCCTGTGCCGATCATCCTGTTGCCGCCCTCGTGACGGTCTTTCTGCTCCTCGAAGCGCTTCTTGAGCGTCTCCATCAGCTCGTCCCAGCCCATCTTTTCGATCTTGGCCTTTTCCTCGGGACTGAGCTCAAGCTCCAGGTTCTTGCGCAGCCACTCCAGCGGCACTTCCTTGGTGAAGTCGGCGACCATCTCGACGCCCTTGAAATAGGCGGCAAACGCCCGGTCGAACTTGTCGTAGTGCTTCTCGTCCTTGACCAGGGTGGCGCGCGACAGATAGTAGAAATCGTCGATCTTGTACCCATCGTCGCTGTGGGGCCCGACCACGCCCTCCTTCAGGGCTTCCATCAGGACCAGGTATTCCTTGACCGAAACCGGCAGCCTGGCGCTGCGCAACGTATAGAAGAAGTCGATGAGCATCGCTGCGCTCCTAGTCGGTTCGCGGCTTCGCGAGCAGGTACTGCAGTTGCGCCTTGACCTCGGGCCATTCGCCCGCCGCCAGGCTGTACATCACGGTGTCGCGCACGGTGCCATCGCGCCGCGAGGCGTGGTGCCGCAGCACGCCATCCTTGCGCGCGCCCAGGCGTTCGATCGCGCGCTGGCTGGCGAAGTTGTAGTTGTCGGTGCGCCATCCCACCAGCCTGGCGCCCAGGGACTCGAAAGCGTGCGTCAGCAGGAGCAGCTTGCAGGTGGTGTTGACGTGGCTGCGCTGCCAGCTCTTGCCGTACCAGGTGTAGCCGATCTCCAGGCGGTCGATGGCGGGCACGATGTCGTGGTAACGCGTGCTGCCGATGATCTTGCCGCTGGGGCGGTCGCGCACCACGAACGGCAGCATATGGCCGTCCCGCAAGCCCGTGAGCGCCGTCGCCACGTACGCCGGCGCCTCGCCCGGTCCCGGCACGGACGTGATCCGCAGCTTCCAGAGTTCGCCATCGCTTGCGGCGGCTTCGAGGGCGCTGGCGTGATCCCCGGACATCGGCTCGAGCCGCACCCGTTCGCTTTCCAGCGCGCATGGCTCGGGTGCTCGCATCAATTTTCCTTCTTCGTGCGCGCGAGGCGCCAGCGCCGGGCCAGCTGCACACCCAGGCCACCGCCCAGCCCCGCCAGCAAGATGCCGCCGATGCTGGCAATGCTGTAGCCCGCCTCGAAAATATCGAGGCCGAAAGCCCGCCCCAGCCAGTAGCCCAGCAGCGAGCCGCCGACGAAGCCGATGGCGTCGGCGAGACCTTCCAGCAGCAAAGGATTCATCTGGCCTGCCTCGGTAGTTCAAACTGTTAACGATTGTGCCGCTGCATGAACACCAGCTTTTCGAACAGGGTAACGTCCTGTTCATTCTTGAGCAGGGCGCCCACCAAAGGCGGCACGGCAACCTTGTCGTCCTTGCTCTGCAGCGCTTCCAGGGGAATGTCCTCGGCCACCAGGAGCTTGAGCCAGTCGAGCAGCTCGCTGGTGGAGGGCTTTTTCTTCAGTCCCGGCAGGCTGCGCACGTCGTAGAAGGTCTTCATCGCCGCGGTGAGCAGTTCCTTCTTCAGTCCGGGGAAGTGCACGTCCACGATCTGCTTCATCGTGTCGGCATCGGGGAACTTGATGTAATGGAAGAAGCAGCGGCGCAGGAAGGCGTCCGGCAGCTCCTTTTCGTTGTTCGAGGTGATGAAAACCAGCGGGCGGTGCGTGGCCTTGACCAACTCGCGCGTCTCGTAGACGTAGAACTCCATCCGGTCGAGCTCGCGCAGCAGGTCGTTGGGGAACTCGATGTCAGCCTTGTCGATTTCATCGATCAGGAGCGCGACGGGCTTGTCGGCGGTGAAGGCCTGCCACAGCACGCCTTTGACGATGTAGTTGTGGATGTCCTTGACGCGCGCGGAGCCCTCGACGCCCGCCAGCTGGGAGTCTCTCAGCCGGCTCACGGCGTCGTATTCGTACAGCCCCTGCTGCGCCTTGGTCGTCGACTTGATGTGCCACTGCAGCAGTGGCATGTCCAACGCCTGCGCCACCTCTTCGGCGAGCATGGTCTTGCCGGTGCCGGGCTCGCCCTTGACCAGCAGCGGGCGCTTGAGTGTGATGGCCGCGTTCACGGCGAGCATCAGGTCTTGCGTGGCGACGTAGTTCTGTGAGCCTTGGAATTTCATGGGGTATGCCGATGAAAGGCGCGCGATGGCGCCGGATATAATCGAAGGTTGATTAGAAGAAGACTGACCTCTCACCCGATTGTGCTCGCAAAATGAACAAGTTGTTGACCACGCTCCTGGCCCTGACTGTCGCTTCAGTGACCGCGTATGCGCAGGCACCTGCGGTGCCGGCGCAGGCCCAGGCGCCCGCCCAGCAGAAGGCCTCGGCGGCCGCCACGCCCTCTGTAGCGGGCGGTGCCAAGTCGATCGAGGCCAAGGTGGCCATGTGCATCGGCTGCCACGGCATCCAGGGCTACCAGGCGAGTTTCCCCGAGATCCACAAGGTGCCGATGATCTCGGGCCAGAGTGCCAAGTACATCTCGGCGGCGCTGGCGGCCTACAAGAGCGGCGACCGCAAGCACCCCACGATGCGCGGCATCGCCGAAACACTGTCCGAGCAGGACATGAACGACGTTGCCGCCTATTACGAGTCCCACGGCCAAGACAGGGGCAAGGCGCTGGCGGACAAGCCCAGCAAGGAGCCGAGCCAGCAGGTCGCCGCGCTGCTCCAGAAGGCGAACTGCGTGTCGTGCCACGGCGCCAACTTCGCCAAACCGCTGGATCCCAGCTATCCGAAGATCGCCGGTCAGCACGCCGACTACATGTTCGTCGCACTCAAGGCCTACAAGTCGGCAAACAATCCCGCCGTCGGCCGCAACAACGCCATCATGGGGGCCATCGCCAAGCAGTTCAGCAACGCCGAACTCAAGGCCATGGCCAATTACGTCGGCGCGCTGGAAGGCGACCTCAAGGTCAAGCCCGAGAACAGGTTCAGGTAGCGGCGCTGCCGCACCCCTAGAAAAAAGGCCCGCGAAGCGGGCTTTTTCTTTTGTGGCGAAGAGGGATCACACGTCGAAGAACACCGTCTCGCGCGGCCCCTGCATGTGGATGTCGATCCGGTAGGCCGGCAGGCCGCCCTCGTCGCTGCGCTGGGCGATCAGTGTTTCGCGCCGGTCCGCAGGGACGCGGTTCAGCAACGGGTCGGCCGCGTTGGCGGCAGCCTCGTCACTGAAATAGATGCGCGTGAAAGCATGCAGCAGAAGGCCGCGCATCAGCACGACGACATTGATGTGCGGCGCCTGGCCCGGCCCCTCTGCCCCCGGCTTGACGGTGCGAAAGCGAAAGTGCTTGCGCGCGTCGGTACCCGTTCCCATGCGGCCGAAGCCGCGGAAGCCGCCCGTCTGGACTGCTTCGATGTCCGCCGGATACTGCCCCTGGGCGTCGGCCTGGCTGATTTCGACCATGGCGTCGCCTATCGCCTGCCCATCGCCGTCGAACACGCAGCCCTCCAGCACGATGTGCTGGCCCTGCGCTTGCGGTAATGCGACCACGTCGTCGAACGGCTGGCCGAAGTTGTAGCCGTACTGGCGGGCGGTCAGTCCGTAGGCGAAGAAAGGCCCGACGGTCTGCGAGGGCGTCGGCCCGAAGTCGGCTTGCTGTCCGGTCATCAAGGGCGTCTTCATGGGCGGCTCTCGAAGGGGGTTTCGTCGGCGCCGCGCAGCACGATGTCGAAGATGTAGCCGAGCGCGAAGCCTTCTTCGGTCACATCCAGGCTGAAGTCCGCGATCAGGCGTTTGCGCAGCCGCTCGGGGGCGCTCATGACCATGGGGTCGTACTGGTGCAGGGGATCTCCCGGAAAGTACATCTGCGTCACCAGGCGGCTGGCGAAATGCCGGCCGAACAGGGACAGGTGGATGTGCTGCGGGCGCCATGCGTTCGGGTGGTTGCCCCAGGGATAGGCGCCCGGCTTGACGGTGAGAAAGCGATAGCGGCCGTCGGCGTCGGTGAGGCACCGCCCCGCGCCCAGGAAGTTCGGATCGAGCGGCGCATCGTGCTGGTCGGCCTTGTGCACGTACCGGCCGCAGGCATTGGCCTGCCACAGCTCGACGAGCGTGTCGGCAACGGGCCGGCGCCGGTCGTCCAGCACCTGGCCCGCCAGGATCATGCGCTCCCCCAGCGGCTCGCCATTGCGCCGGGCGTTGCGGGTGAGGTCGTGATCGAGCTCGCCGACGGTGTCGTGGCCGTACACCGGCTGCGCCAGCTCCCCCAGCGCAGCCTTCAGCGGCACGAGGGGCTGGGTGGGGCCGCGCTTGGCGGTCGATTTGTAGCCGGCAAAAACATAGGGCGGGTGGCTTGCCCAGTCCCGGGGGGAAATGAATCGGGTCATGGCAGCACTTTAATCAATCCCGGGTCGCCCGGCGCTGTACGCACTCGATATAGGCGGCGCCGTCCGGCGGGCTCCCCGACCGCTGGCTTTCCCACAGCATCTGCCCCAGGCATTCCATGGCCTCGTGATGGGCGTCGTGCACCGAATCACGCCGAGCCGCCAGCAATTCGATGGCCTGGCGGATGCCCCGCGGCTGGTCGATGGAGCACTGTTCGCTGATCGACAGGTGCATCGACAGATGCAGGAACGGATTGGCGCCGCCGCCGGGGTCGAACACCTTGGCGACGGCCGCCTGCGCGTCGGCCAGCTCGGGGTGGTACTCGGGGTGATTTTCGAGCCACTGCGCGGCCAGGGTTTCCAGCGCATCCATGGGCTGGCCGTCACGGCCTTTGGCGTGCACGGCGCAGAAGAACCGCCGCACATCCGATTGCGAAGGGTTGAACATGCGCCCAGCCTAGCATGCGCGTGCTACTCTGCCGTGAGGGCCGGCAAGGCGCCGCCGGAGCCAGCGGCCCCTCTCGCCCACCACCGGCACGGAGAACGACATGACTGCCACACGAATCATCGGAACCTTGTTGCTGGTGCTGGGCCTGGCCGGCCTTTTCACAGGCGGGTTCAGCTTCACCAAGAGTACGACGAAGGCTCAGCTCGGGCCGATCAAGCTGCAGGTCCAGGAGCAGGAAGCAGTGAATGTGCCTCAATGGCTGAGCCTGGGTTCCATGGTGCTGGGCGGCATCCTGCTGGCCGTGAGCTTCAAGCGACGCTAGGGCCGACATAAAATTACCACGGAGCGCTCGTTCACCATCAGGACAAGCGCTGCCGGCTTTGACAAGGACCTCGGATGATCGACAAGATAGCGGCCGGCATTGCCGAGGCGCTGCAAGACATGCGCGATGGCGCCCGCGTCATGATCGGCGGTTTCGGTACTGCCGGGATACCCAATGAGCTGATCGACGGCTTGATAGCGCAGGGCGCGCGCGACCTCACCATCGTGAACAACAACGCGGGTAACGCCGAGCAGGGCCTGGCGGCGCTGCTGAAAACCGGGCGCGTGCGCAAGATCATCTGCAGCTTTCCCCGCCAGGCGGACAGCCACGTTTTCGATGCCCTTTACCGCAGCGGCAAGATCGAACTGGAACTGGTGCCGCAAGGCAACCTCGCCGAGCGCATCCGGGCCGCGGGCGCGGGCGTGGGGGCGTTTTTCACGCCCACCGGCTACGGCACGGACCTGGCCAAGGGCAAGGAAACGCGTGTTATCGAGGGCCGGCCCTATGTCCTGGAGTATCCGATCCATGGCGACGTGGCGCTGATCAAGGCCGAGCGCGGGGACCGGTGGGGTAACCTCACTTACCGGAAGGCGGCGCGCAACTTCGGGCCGGTGATGGCCATGGCGGCACAACGCACCGTCGCCACCGTCCACGACATCGTCCCGCTGGGGTCGTTCGATCCGGAGGATATTGTCACGCCGGGCATCTTCGTCAGCAAGATCGTCAAGATCGACCGCGTGGCGACGCAGGCCGGCGGCTTCAAGCAAGCGGCCTGAAGGAGGGCACATGACCTATCAAAGGCGCACCAAGGACCAGCTTGCCCAGCGCGTCGCGCGCGATATCCACGACGGTGCCTATGTCAACCTCGGCATCGGCATGCCCACGCTGGTGGCCAATCATCTGCCGGCGGACATCGAAGTCATCCTGCACAGTGAGAACGGCATCCTGGGCGTGGGCCCGGCGCCCGCGGCGGGCGAGGAAGACTACGACATCATTAATGCGGGCAAGCAGCCCGTGACACTGCTGCCGGGCGGGGCGTTCTTCCATCATGCCGACAGCTTCGCCATGATGCGTGGCGGCCATCTGGATATCTGCGTGCTGGGCGCGTTCCAGGTCTCGGCCACCGGTGACCTGGCCAATTGGCACACCGGCGAAAAAGATGCGATTCCCGCCGTCGGTGGCGCCATGGACCTGGCCATCGGCGCCAGGCAGACCTGGGTCATGATGGACCTGCTGACCAGAAAGGGCGAAAGCAAGGTGGTCGCGAACTGCAGCTATCCGCTCACCGGCATTGCCTGCGTCAAGCGCATCTATTGCGACCTTGCTACGCTGGAATGCACGGCCGATGGCCTGAAACTCATCGATGCGGTGGAAGGTCTGTCGCATGCAGAACTCGAACAACTTGTCGGGCTGCCGATCGCGGCCCGGCCCCTGGAGCAGTACTCATGACAAGACAAGCCTTCATCTGCGACGCCATCCGCACGCCCTTCGGTCGGTACGGCGGCGCGCTTGCGTCGGTGCGCACCGATGACCTGGGCGCCATCCCGCTCAAGGCACTGATGGCGCGCAACCCCGGCGTGGATTGGCAGGCGCTGACCGACGTGCTGTTCGGCTGTGCCAACCAGGCGGGCGAAGACAACCGCAATGTGGCCCATATGGCCAGCCTGCTGGCGGGCCTGCCGGTCGATGTCGCCGGCGCCACCATCAACCGCCTGTGCGGATCCGGCCTGGACGCCGTGGGAACGGCCGCGCGTGCGATCAAGTCCGGCGAGGCAACGCTCATGATCGCGGGAGGCGTGGAGAGCATGAGCCGGGCGCCCTTTGTGATGCCCAAGGCAGAAAGCGCCTTCTCGCGTGCCAATGCCGTCTACGACACGACCATCGGCTGGCGCTTTGTCAATCAGCGGATGAAGGAAATGCATGGCGTCGACTCCATGCCCGAGACCGCCGAGAACGTGGCGGGGGATTACAAGATCGAGCGCGAGGCCCAGGACCGCATGGCGCTGGCCTCGCAGCTGAAAGCCGTGGCCGCGCAGAAAGCCGGTTTCTTCGACGCCGAGATCACGCCGGTGACGATCGCCCAGAAAAAAGGCGATCCGCTCGTCGTGGCCCGCGACGAGCATCCCCGCGAGACCAGCCTGGAGGCGCTGGCCAAGCTCAAGGGCGTAGTAAAGCCCGACGGCACCGTCACCGCCGGCAACGCCAGCGGCGTGAACGACGGGGCCTGCGCGTTGCTGCTGGCCGACGAGGCTTCGGCGGCGCGGCACGGCCTCACGCCACGTGCGCGCGTGGTGGGCATGGCGACGGCCGGTGTGCCGCCCCGCGTCATGGGCATCGGGCCGGCACCGGCAACGCAGAAGGTGCTGGCGCTCACCGGCATCAAGCTGGAGCAGCTCGACGTCATCGAACTTAATGAGGCGTTCGCCGCGCAAGGCATCGCCGTGTTGCGATTGCTCGGCCTCAAGGACGACGATCCTCGCGTCAACCCCAACGGCGGCGCGATCGCGCTCGGCCACCCCCTGGGCGCTTCCGGCGCGCGGCTGGCGACCACGGCGGTGAACCAGCTGCAGAAAACCGGCGGGCGCTATGCGCTGTGCACCATGTGTATCGGCGTCGGGCAGGGCATCGCGCTGATCCTCGAACGCGTGTGACGCGCCACAACTTGTGCCAATTGTGACCGGGGACCACACGCGGCCGCGTGCGGTTTTCCCTAGACTGCCGCCATGCGCTACACCGCTGCCGAACACGATTCCTTCGCCCACGATTTCAACCGCGACAGCCTGGTCCTGCTGCCCAATCACTTTCCCCGGGACAAGCTGGCGCGCTGGCGCGAGGCCTTCCAGCCCCTTTTCGAAGCCCAGGTGGAAAAGGACCGGGACGACCCGAACCGCGGCGCCCAGCGTTTCTATGTGACGCTGCCGTTCGAAGGGATCTTCGCCGACCCCGGAATCTATGAAGACCCCGACGTCCTGGCCATTGTCGAGCGCGTCGCCGGCCCTGACCCGGTTCTCTGCCAGCTGGCCAGCGACACGCCGCTGAAGGGGTCCGACTACCAGACATGGCATGCCGACACGCCGCTGCTGTTTCCCGAGACCGGCGACAATGACACGCCCTCGTTCCAGATCGCCGTGAACTTCGCCTTGTGCGACGTCAACGACGAAAATGGCCCCTTCGAAACCACGCTTGGCACGCATCGCATGAACAAGGAAGAGGCCCTGGCCGGCATCGCCTCGGGCGCCGTCGCCCCGCATCGCTACAAGATGGCCATGGGCGACGTGATGATCCGGGACGTCCGGGCCGTGCACCGCGGAACGCCCAACAAAACCGATGAGCCGCGTCCCATGGTGGTGCTGGGCTACAGCCGGCGCTGGCTCTATCGCCCCGAAGTCAACATCCGTGTTCCGCAAGGCAGCTGGGACCATCTGTCGCCGGTGGGCCGCAAACTGCTGCGCTTCAACCCGGTGGTGCCTGACGACCAGGTGCTGGCGCCCGCCGAGAGCTACCGCGTTTTCGCTTACTGACACCATGCAGACCGCGACCGACACAAACCTGATCGAGCTGGCCGCCGGAGAGCTGCGGCTGGCACTGGCGCCGGCGGTGGGCGGCTCCATCGCGAGCTTCCGCCGGACCTGGACCGAGGCTGGAATCGAACGGCGGGTCGACTGGTTGCGGCCTGCCGGCAGCGAGGCCCTGGCACGCCGCAACCCGTTAGGCATGGCAAGTTTTCCGCTGCTGCCCTTTTGCAATCGCATCCGCCAGGGCCGGGCCAGCTTCGAGGGCCGGGAAATCCGGTTTCCGCCCAACCATCCTTCGGCGGTTTCGCCCCATCCGCTGCACGGCATCGGCTGGCAGCTTCCGTGGACAGTGGCAACAGCGAGCTCGTCAGAAGCCGAACTGGCGCTCGAAGTACCGGCGAGCCAGGCCTGGCCCTGGCGCTTTTCCGCGCGCCAGCATTTCGAGCTCAGCGATCGCCAGGTGGCTGTGACCATGTGGCTGACCAACGAAGACAGCGCAGCCATGCCCGCCGGCATCGGCCACCACCCTTATTTCCCGCACACGCCCGGCACGAGGCTGACCAGCCGCGCCCAGGCCATGTGGCGCGGCGATGCGGAGGTCATGCCCACGGTGCTGGAGGAAAGCGAGGCCGTGCGCCAACTGCGCGCTGGCGTGGTGCTGGATGAACTCGAACTCGACAACAACTTCATCGGATGGGCGCGGGAAGCCGCCATCGAATGGCAAGCCGACGCGCACGGGCCCCGACGCGGCCTGCTCATGACGGCGCACGCGCCGCTCGATTACTTTGTCCTCTATTGCCCGCGCGGCTACGACCATTTCTGTGCGGAACCGGTGAGCCAGTGCACCGATTGGCTCAATCTGCTGCCCGCACACGGCAGCGGACCCCTGGGCGGCGCGCGGCTGGCGCCGGGCGAGAGCCTGCAGGCGCGCTTCTTCCTTGCGCCGAGCCTGGCGTGACGGGCCGCTACCGGATCGACCAACCCTGCTTCGAAGCGCTGATCGTGGCCGGCGCCGAGGTCGAGTGCCTGCACGAGGGCTGCCTGTGGCTGGAAGGACCGCTGTGGCTGGAAGAGAGCCGCCAGCTTCTTTTTTCGGATGTTCCGAACGACAGGGTTTTCCGGTGGTCTCCGGGCGGCGGTGTGGCCGCGGTCAGCCAGGGCGGCTTCCAGAACGGCAGGACCCGCGACCGGCACGGCCGGGTGATCGTGTGCGAACAGGGGCCGCGCCGGCTTGTCGCGGTCGAGCCGGACGGCGCCCGCACCGTCCTGGCGACGCACCATGCCGGAGGCCGGCTGAATTCGCCCAACGACGTGGTCGAGGCTGTCGATGGCAGCCTCTGGTTTACCGACCCTGATTACGGCACCCTGAGCGACTACGAGGGCCATCGCGCGCCGTCCGAGCAGGCGGCCTGCCATGTCTTCCGTCTGGCTCCGGGGGCGACCGAGCCGCAGGCCATGGTGGGCACCATGGTCAAGCCCAACGGACTGGCGTTCACACCGGACGGGCGCTGGCTTTATGTGGCGGACAGCGGCGCCTCGCATGTGCCGGGCACACCGGCCGAAATCCGCAGGTTCCGTCTGGGTGGCGATGCAGGCATTGCGGACGACGGGGTTTTCGCCACGCTGGACTGCGGATTGCCCGACGGCATCGCAGTGGACGAGCGGGGCAATGTCTGGAGCAGCGCCGGCGATGGCGTGCATTGCTTCGCGCCGGACGGCGGATTGCTGGGCAAGATCCTGCTGGAATGCGCGACCAGCAACCTGTGCTTTGGCGGGCCGTCGAACGACCAGCTGTTCATGACCACCGCCAAGCGGTTGCTGGCCCTGCGCGTGGCCGTGGGGGGATCACGAACTGCCGTGGCCGTTCCTTGAACTTCCCCGTCATCACCGACCCGTATTTCTACGCCGTCGCCATCCCCGCCGTGTTGCTGATGGGCATCAGCAAAAGCGGCTTCGGCGCGGGCTTTGGCTCGCTGGCCGTTCCGCTGATGGCCCTGGCCGTCACTGTTCCGCAGGCTGTCGCCATCATGATGCCGATACTGCTGCTGATGGACGTGATGGGCCTGGCCGCTTTCCGCAAGCATTTCGATGCCAGGCTGATCCGGTTCCTGGTGCCGCTGGGCCTGGTGGGGACCGTGGTGGGAACGCTGTCTTTCAGGCTGCTCGATGCGCGGCTGGTGGCGGGCATCGTGGGAATATTCACCTTGCTGTTCCTGGCCCAGCGGTTGGCCTTCCCGCCCAGGGCGGACAGCCCGCACCCGCCCCGATGGCTGGGCGGCATCCTCACTGTCGTTTCGGGTTTTACCAGCTTCGTGGCGCATGCGGGCGGCCCCCCGGTCAACGCCTATGTGATTCCCATGCGCTTGCCGCCGCTGGTTTATACGGCCACGATGGCGTTCTACTTTTTTGCGGTCAACCTCAGCAAGTGGATCCCTTATGGCTGGCTGGGGCTGCTCGACCAACGCAACATGGCGACGTCCCTGGCGCTGTTGCCGATTGCGCCCATCGGCGTGCTGGTGGGCGTCAGGCTCGCGCACCGCATCCGGCCGCTGCTGTTCTACAGGCTGATCTACGCGGGCATGCTGCTCACGGGCTGTAAGCTGGTGTGGGACGGCTTTTTCAGTAGGTAGAGGCCTTGGCCTCGGCCACTTCCCGAGGCATCCCGGCTTCCAGTGCCGATATCACGCGGCCCAGGCGCTGGCTCTCCGTGACGTCGCGAAAACTGGTGACTGAGCCCACGCGCTTGCCGCGCACGCGCTGGGGCATCACATGGCATTCGAAGATGCGCCCGTCGGTCAACTCCAGCACAGTGAACTGCTCGGCGTCCGGATGCGCCTTGCGCTCCTCCACATGCGCCAGGAACCGCCCCGGGTCCTTCAGCAAGGACATCTGCATCGCCATCAAGGCGGCATCGTTGAGCGTGGCCAGCTTGTCGGCCCCAATGCCCCACATGTCGATGAAGCGCGTGTTGTAGTGCATGGCCCGGCCGAAATAGCCCATCGCCAGGATGCCTTCCGTGGTCGAGTCGAGGGTCGCCAGCAAGAGCGCGAGCGCCGCTTTGGCCTCAGTCAGTTCCTGGGTGCGGCCCTCCAGCGTGCGGCTCGTGGTGCCCAGCTTCTGGGTGGCAGTGGCCAGCGCGCGACGGGCTTCCGCCAGCTCCTGCGCCAGGCGGTTGACCAGGTCGGGGAGCCCGGCGGCCTGCCCGGGAGTTTTCATTTCCGGTTTCGGCGCGACCGTGAGTGCTTGGCCCATAAACAAACCTTTTGTAGGGTGGGAGCGCGGCTGCGCCAGAGGGACTATCAGACCACGCGATTTTTATCCCGGCTTAAGGCGATTGCCTATCGCGCGCTAGGGGAAACGGTCGGCGTCATGGGCCTGCCGCACGCGCGGTCTCCAATGCCAGATGGGCGCCCAGCGCGGCCAGGAGCTCGTTCATCGGCGCCTCCAGATCGGCAAGGAGCTGGTCGATCCCGGGCGCCTGCCGGCCCTGCCGCAGCGCGGATTCGACCGCAGTGGCCCGCTCCTGTATCACCGTCGCACCCACGTTGCCCGACACCGATCGGGTGGTGTGGGCCAGGCGTTCGGCGGTTGCGAAGTCGCCGGCGGCCAGCGCCTGGCGGATGTCGCGCACGACGTCCTGCTGCCCTGCGCAGTAGCGGCGCAGCATCGCCAGGTACAGCGGCTTCTTGCCCATCATCCGGCTCAAACCCAGGGCCGTGTCCAGTCCGGCGATCCCCTGCGGCAGTCCGTCGCCGGGTGCCGATCTGCCCTGGATCGCCGTCACCGGTGGCGCCGCGGTCAGGGGCACCGCCGCCAGCCGGCGCGGCCGCACCCAGCGTACCAGGAGGCGCCACATGTCCTGCGGGTCGATCGGCTTGACCAGGAAGTCGTTCATGCCTGCTTCCATGCACCTGCGGCGGTCCTGGTCCATCGCGTTGGCGGTCATCGCCGCGATCGGCAGGTGCGCCAGCCGCGGTTGCCTGCGCATCTCGCGCGTCGCCGTGACGCCGTCCATCACCGGCATCTGCATGTCCATGAACACCAGGTCATAGGAGAACCTGTTCACCATGTCCAGGGCGATCTCGCCGTTGTCCGCCAAGTCCACGACCAGGCCCGCATCTTCCAGCAGTTCGCGCGCCACCTGCTGGTTGATATCGTTGTCTTCCACGAGCAGAATGCGCGCGCCGCGGATGGCGGCGAGCCGCTCGTCGGCTCCGCCAACCGGCTGCTGCGAACCCGCAGCCAGCTCGGAGCGTCGGCCCCCGAGCGCGCCCATCGTGGTGTCGAAAAGTATGGAGACGTTCACCGGCTTGACCAGCACGTCCTGGATGCCGGCGCCTTCCGCTTCCTTCAGCACCTCTTCGCGGCCGTACGCCGTCACCATGAGGAACATCGGCGTCGAGGCCAGCCCCAGCGACCGGATGCGGCGCGCGGTCTCCATGCCATCCATGCCGGGCATGCGCCAGTCCAGATACACCACATCGTAGGGATGGCCGGCGTCGGCCGCCCTGCGGACCTCGTGCACCGCGGCCGCGCCGGAGCCGGCCTCGCAGGTCAGGAAGGTCATGCCCTTGAGCATGTCGACAATGACGGCGCGTGCGTGGTCGTTGTCGTCCACCACGAGTGCGCGGCGCCCGCGCAGGTCGGGCTTGGGCAGGAGCTGGCGCCGGGCGGCGGCACCGATGCCCAGCCGCGCGCTGAACCAGAACGTGCTACCCCGGCCGTAGTCGCTTTCCACGCCCACTTCACCGCCCATGAGCTCGGCCAGCTGCTTGCAGATGGCCAGTCCCAGGCCGGTGCCGCCGAACTTGCGCGTGGTAGAGGTATCGGCTTGCGAAAAACTCTGGAACAGCCGCCCCATCTGCTCGGGCGTGAGGCCGATGCCGGTGTCGCGCACCCGAAAGTGCAGCAGCACGTCCTTGGCGGTCAGTTCGCTGGCGCGAACCGAAATGACGATCTCGCCCTTCTCGGTGAACTTCACCGCGTTGTTGGCGTAGTTCAGCAGGATCTGGCCCAGGCGCAGCGAGTCCCCCACCAGGTTCGGCGGCACGTCCGGGCCCACCTCGAACACCAGCTCCAGGCCCTTGGCGTGGCTTTTCTCGCTGATCAGGTTGCCGGTGTTGTCCAGGAGCTTCTCCAGCTCGAAATCCCGGTTCTCCAGGTCCAGCTTGCCGGCCTCGACCTTGGAGAAGTCCAGGATGTCGTTGATCACCCCCAGCAGGTGTTGGCCCGAGGTCTGCACCTTGGCGATGTAGTCGCGCTGGCGCGCCGTCAGCTCCGTCTTGAGCACCAGGTGCGACAGGCCGATGATCGCGTTCATGGGCGTGCGGATCTCATGGCTCATGTTGGCCAGGAAGTCCGATTTCATGCGCGTGGCCTCCTCGGCGATCTCCTTGGCCCGGCGGATCTCTTCCTCGGCCTTTCTGCGGTGCGTGATGTTGCGGCAGATGCCCAGCAAGCCTTGCGGTTCGCCCTTTTCGTCCCACAGCGGCGAGACCACGGTGTCGTAGAGGACGCGCTGACCGTCGGGCGTGGTACTCCAGAGCTCGCTCGAGTGCTCTTGCAAAAGCGCCATCGCCTGCTGGTCACGGCGGTGCATGACTTCGGCACTCTCCTTGTCGAAGAGGTCATGGCAGGTCAGGCCGCAAATCTCGTCGACCGTCCGGCCCACCAGGGCGGCGTAGGCCGTGTTGCAGCCCATGTACCGGCCCGCGCGGTCCTTGTAGAAGATCAGGTCGGAGATCGAATTGATCAGCGATTCCAATGTAGCTTGCTGGCGCTTTCTTTCCTGCTTGGCGCGCCTTTCGGCGGTGATGTCCTTGAAGGCCGCGATGCTCAGGGCGCGCGTGTTGTCCTGGGCGATGAAGGACGTCACCTCCACTTCGATGATCGTTCCGTCCCTTCGCAGCAACGGCCGCTCGTATGTCACTGGCTTGCCGGCGGCCTTGCGAATCTTCTCGGCCGTGACCTTGGCTCGTTCGGCGCTGAAGTCGGCAACCAGGTCTTTCAATGCCAGGCCGACGATTTCCTCGGACGGGTATCCGAGGGCTTCGCACGCGGCGTTGTTGGCGTAGATCAGCTTTTCTTCAGCGGGATTGATCCACAGCATGGGCCCCGAGTTTTCGACCACCAGCGAGTTGAACATCAGCTTCTCTTCATAATTAAGTCGCTCAGTGATGTCGCGGAAGGTGATCACGCTGCCGACGCACTGGCCGTGGATGCGCTGCGGGATGACGTGGCGCTCCAGCGTGCGGCCGTCTTTCAATTCGACCTCGCCCAAGTCTTCGGAATCCGGGTTCTGGCGGCGATGCTCCACCTGGCGCAGCCAGTCGGCCGGGTCTTTCACCTGGGACAGCTGCAACTCCGCCAGTCCCTTGCTGTCCAAGTCGCTCAGCCGGTCTTCGGGAATGTTCCAAAGCTCCACGAATCGGATGTTGTAGTACATCGAGTTGTCCGAGTACTGCAGCGTGAGGATGCCGTCGTTGGCCGCGTCGAGGGTGGACACGAGCAGTTCATGCGAACTGCGTAGCGCCACGAGCTCGCGGTCGCGAATGTCGAGCCGTCTTTCGCAGCCGGCCGCCTTCTCCTGTGCCTGTGCCAGTGCGCGGCGGGCTTGCGCCAGTTCCTGTTCCAGGCTCGCCAAAGGGGCGCCGGCATCACCTAGCGCGGTGGACAAGTGTTTGGGTGCGCGATCCATGGCGGCTTCTCGCTATTGGTAGGAAGCGCCATAAGACCATTGACTGTGTCGCCTGGCTTAAGCATATTGCCTAAGCGGGATAAGGATTACCGCTGATTCACCCACCCCAGGCCATGAGGCCGCCCGGGGTCTTCGCGCTGGCGCGCCGCTCGCGTTCGGCGCGTTCCTGTGCCATTTGCTCCTCGAGCTGTTGGCGGCCCTTTTCGCGCGCCGGTTGGGGTGCGCTGCCAGCACCAGGGCCCCCGTCGCCGGGCCTTCTTCCGTCAACTCATGCATACCGGTAACATAGCGCAAAGTAAGAGGAGCCCCATCATGCCGGTTGTGGTCGTTGCCAATCCCAAAGGCGGAGTCGGAAAATCCACCATGGCCACCCATGTTGCGGGCTATTTCGCCGGTAAGGGGCGATCGGTCATGCTGGGCGACGCCGACAGGCAGCAATCCTCGCGGTTGTGGCTGGGGTTGCGTCCCCCAGCCGCCCGGCCTGTCGCCACCTGGGAGCTGGGCGAAGGGAACATCGCCAAACCACCCAAAGGCACCACCCACGTGGTGCTGGACACTCCGGCGGGCATGCACGGCAAGATGTTCAAGGACGTGATGCAGCTGGCCGACAAGGTGCTGGTGCCGCTGCAGCCGAGCATCTTCGATATCTTTGCGACGCGCGCTTTCCTGGACGAGCTGGCCGAGCACCGCAAGGCCAGCAAGATGCAGGTGGGCATCGTGGGCATGCGAGTCGACCCGCGCACCATCGCGGCCGACAAGCTGCAGGAATTCGTGGACGGCCTGGGCTTGCCCGTGCTCGGCTACCTGCGCCACACGCAGAATTACATCCACCTCGCGGCGCGGGGGCTGACCGTCTTCGACGTGGCGCCAGGGCGTGTCGAACGCGACCTGGCCCAGTGGGAAGGCATCTGTCGCTGGCTGGACAACTAGGCCGGGCCGCGCTTGCTACATTCCAGGCATGAGAACCTTCGAGAGCCTTGCTGAACTTCCGGCGCTGGTGGGGCATGAAGTCGCCCTCAGTGATTGGCTCACCGTAACCCAGGAGCAGGTCGACCTGTTCGCCCAGGCCACGGGCGACCATCAATGGATTCATGTCGACGTGGAAAAGGCCAGGGCCGGGCCATTCGGCGGGCCGATCGCGCACGGATTCCTGACGCTGTCGCTGATTCCCCGGTTCTTCGAGATGGCGATGGATATCCGCAACACCCGCCTGGGCGTCAATTACGGCCTGAACAAGGTGCGCTTCACATCGCCTGTGCCGGTGGGAAGCCGCCTTCGCGCCCGCATGATGCTGCTGGCCTGCGAAGGCATCGACAACGACGGCATGCAGATGACCTGGCTCATCACGGTGGAGCGCGAGGGCGGCGAAAAGCCGGCGTGCATCGCCGAGTCGGTGACCCGGCGCTATCACTAGTCCAGTGAAACAGGGAAATGGCACCCCCCGTGAGCGCCAGAAAGGCCGCAGGCTAGGCGCAAACCGCAGCCAGGTTGGACACCTGGCGAGGATTTGCAACAACGCCTGCGGCC
>JACDFR010000032.1 GCA_013815685.1 Ramlibacter sp. | reverse complement strand
CCGCGCGCTTCAGCGCGCATCGTGCTCTGATTTGTCGCAGCTTGTTTGAACGCAGCGGCCTTAGGGCGCGCAGTGAGTTCTGCGACAGGCCACGGGATCGAGCAAACCCAGGGTAGTCGGGGCGCAGCACCGACCGCCTTGTCGATGCGCCGCGGCCTGCCCGGACACGCCTTTGCCGCGTCAATCCAGACGCTAGGATTTGACGATCACGGCGCAGGCCAGGCGCGGGCCGGCATTGCCGGTGGGCTGCGTCTTGTAGTCGTCCGGGTCGCGATGGACGATCAAGCCCTTGCCCACGACATCGGCGCCGCCAGCGCCCAGCGAAATGCCGGTGGATTCGAAGTTGAACCTGGCCACGCCGCCGGCATCCGCTTTCAGGCTGGGCAAGTCACCCGCATGGTGCGCGCCCTGGGCATGCTGGCCGTGGGCCTTGCCGTCGGGGTTGAAGTGCCCGCCGGTGCTCATGCCGTCGCCGCTGGAGCAGTCGCCCTTCTCATGGACGTGGAAGCCGTGCTCGGCGTTGGGCTTGAGCCCCCGCACTTCGCCGCTGACCAGCACCTGGCGCCCCGCCTGCACGAAGCGGACGGTGCCGCTGGCGCTGTTGCCGGTGGTGGGCTGCAGCGAGGCGGTGGCCGCCGGCCCCCGCGGCGCCGCGCAGCCGGCCAATGCCGCCGCGGCGAGGATGCAAAGTACGCGCTGGGTCATCGAGTCTCCTGGTTGTGGTTTCCGGCATGGTATCCAAAAAAGTGCGTCCGTAGCGCCTTCCTAGCGCTGCAGCAGCTTCAGCAGCCGCTCCAGGCCGCGGTCATGGATGTTATGGCGCCGAAGCTCTTCCCACGTGCGGTGGGCGTAGTCCAGCGTGGTGCCGTAGATGCCGCTCGCCTCGGTGAATATCCGGCGGTATTCGTCCTCGCTCAGCACGCCGGTATGGTTGGGGCTCTTGCGCGACAGCGTGAAGGCCAGTGCCCGAACGGGGCCGTGGCTGGTGTGGCAAGTCAGCCACCTGGGGTCGTACACGGCGTTGGTCATCTCGCGCGACCACAGCCGGGCCAGCACCGCCGGCCCGCTCTGCCTGGGGATGCGAAAGACCATGCCCTGGCAGCAGCCGCCCGACAGCATGCCGAACACCAGGCCAGGCTGTTCGGGCGTGCCCCGGTTGATGCGGCTCCACATCTTCAGCGCCCGATGCCAGCCGTGCACCTTGGCCGGCCGGCGCTCCGCAAACTCGAAATCCGGCTTCCAGATGAGCGAGCCATAGCCGAAGATCCACAGGTCTTCATGGCCGCCCCACTCGCGCAGCACTTTCTCCAGCATCGACGCGGGGTCGCGCAACGGTTTCGATACATCGCCAGTCGGGCTCATGGCGTGACTTTAGCGCCGGCGCCGGCGCCGGACCCCCGCGCGTTGGTAACCCGTTCGTAACCCGGGCACACCATCGAGCCAGGCTTCCGGGGTAGGATGACCCGTCATCAGCGACCCGACCCCAATGAAACTCCACCCTGTGGTTGCGGCCGTGACCGGGCGCATCCGGCATCGCAGCGCACCCGGCCGCGCCCAATACCTCCAGCACATCGAAGCGGCCGCGGCGCGCGACCGCGGCGCCGACCGCATGGGCTGCGCCAATGTGGCCCATGCCTTCGCGGCCCTGCCGGCCAACGACAAGTTCAGGGTCGTGGCCGAGAAGGCACCCAATGTCGCCATCGTGACCTCGTACAACGACATGCTGTCGGCGCATGCGCCCTTCGCGGGATTTCCGGACGTGATCAAGGACGAGGCGCGCCGGCACGGCGCCACCGCGCAGGTGGCGGGCGGCGTGCCCGCAATGTGCGACGGCGTCACGCAGGGCACGGCCGGCATGGAGCTGAGCCTGTTCTCGCGCGACGTGATCGCCATGGCCACGGCTGTCTCCCTCAGCCACGACGTCTTCGACGCCGCACTGATGCTGGGCATCTGCGACAAGATCGTGCCGGGCCTTCTGATCGGCGCGCTGCATTTCGGCCACCTGCCGACGGTCTTCGTTCCCGGCGGGCCCATGCCCAGCGGCTTGTCCAACAGCGAAAAAGCCAGGGTGCGGGAACAGGCGGCGCAGGGGCTGGTGGGCCGTGAAGCCCTGCTGGACGCCGAGTCGCGGGCCTACCATTCGCCGGGCACCTGCACGTTCTACGGCACTGCCAACAGCAACCAGATGCTGATGGAGGCGATGGGGCTGCATGTGCCCGGCACCGCCTTCGTCAACCCGGGCAATGCACTGCGCGAGGCGCTCACCCGCGAAGCTGTGCGCACGGTGCTGGGCATCACCCGGGCGCGGCGCTTCGTGCCGATCGGCCGGCTGGTCGACGAGCGGGCGATCGTCAATGCGATGGCGGCGCTGCTGGCAACCGGCGGCTCGACCAATCACCTCATTCACTGGGTCGCGGTCGCGCGCGCCGCGGGCATCCGCATCGACTGGGACGATTTCGCCGAACTGTCGGCCGTCGTCCCCCTGCTCAGCCGGGTCTACCCCAACGGCACCGCGGACGTGAACCAGTTCCAGGCGGCCGGAGGGCCGGGCTTCGTGATCCGCGAACTGCTCGACGCGGGCCTGATGCACGAGGACGTGCTGGCGGTGCGCGAGGCCGGCCTGCGGGAATACACGCGCGAGCCGGAGCTGGCCGAAGCCGGGGGCTTGCGCTGGCGCGACATCGGCCCGTCGCGCGACACCGATGTGGTGCGGCCCGCCACCGACCCCTTTGGCCCCACGGGCGGCCTCAAACTTCTGACCGGCAACCTGGGCCGCAGCGTGATCAAGGTGTCGGCCGTGCCGCAGGACCGGTACGTGATCGAGGCGCCGGCGCGCGTCTTCGACGCCCAGGACGACCTGCAGCGCGCCTTCAATGCCGGGGAGCTGGAGCGCGACGTCATCTGCGTGGTGCGCTGGCAAGGCCCGCAGGCCAACGGCATGCCCGAACTGCACAAGCTCACGCCGCCGCTGGCGGTCCTGCAGGGGCGTGGCTTCAAGGTCGCGCTTGTCACCGACGGCCGCATGAGCGGCGCCTCAGGCAAGGTGCCCGCGGCGATTCACGTCTCCCCCGAGGCCGCCGCGGGCGGGCCGCTGGCCAGGCTGCGCGACGGCGATACCGTGCGCCTGGACGCCGTGGCGGGCACCTTGCAGGCGCTGGTCGGCGACGCCGAGTGGAGTGCCCGCGAGAACACCGCCATGCCGGAACAACTGAAGGCATCCAATGCCATCGGCATGGGCCGCGAGCTGTTCACCTCGTTCCGGCGTCACGCGCTGGCCGCGGAGGAGGGCGCCTGCACATGGCTGTGAACAAGCTGACCTCGCTGGAGGTGATGCGCGCCGCCCCGGTGATTCCGGTGATCGTCCTGTCGGATGTGGCGCAGGCCGTGCCGCTGGCCCGTGCCCTGGTCGCGGGGGGCATTCGCATGCTGGAGGTGACCCTGCGCACGCCGGTCGCGTTGGCGTGTATCGAAGCGATCGCGCGCGAGGTGCCCGAGGCCGTCGCCGGCGCGGGGACCGTGCGCAGCGCGGCCGATGCGCAGGCCGCCGCCATGGCGGGCGCCCGGTTCGCCGTCAGCCCCGGCTATACCAGCGCCATGGGCAAGGCCTGCCGCGAACTGTCGCTGCCGCTGCTGCCCGGCGTGGCCACCGGCAGCGAGATCATGGCCGCGCAGGAGGACGGGTACACCGAACTCAAGTTCTTCCCGGCCGTGCAGGCCGGCGGTCTGGCGATGCTCAAGGCCTGGCAGGGCCCGTTCGGCGACGTGAGATTCTGTCCAACCGGCGGGATCACCCGGGACAACGCGACGCAATTCCTGGGCATGTCGAATGTGGTCTGTGTCGGCGGGTCGTGGCTGACCCCGCCCGACGCGGTGGCGCGGGCCGACTGGGCGCGCATCACCCAGCTTGCGCGGGAAGCCGTGGCGCTACGCTGATTCGCCCGGCCGCTGGATCAGCTCGATTTTGTAGCCGTCCGGATCGGTGACGAAGGCGATGACGGTCGAGCCGCCCTTGACCGGCCCGGGATCGCGGGTGATGTTGCCGCCGCCGGCGCGAATCCGGTCGCAGGCGGCGTACACGTCCGCCACGCCCAGCGCGATGTGCCCGTACGCCGTACCCAGCTCATAGCTGCCGACGCCGTGGTTCCAGGTCAGTTCGATCTCGGCATGCTCCGGGTTGCTGCCGAAGCCCACGAATGCCAGCGAGTACTTCTGGTCGGGGCGTTCGGTGGTGCGCAAGAGGGTCATGCCAAGGACACGGGTGTAGAAGTCGACCGAGCGCTGCAGGTCGCCGACGCGCAGCATGGTGTGCAGGAATTTCATGGACCGATTATGAAGAATATGGTTGCGCCTTTCGGGCCTGCTGGGATAATCTGTGAAGCTCTTCAAGGCAACCCAATGGCCCGCCCCGACACCCTTGCGCAAACCCTGGCGATGATCAGGACGGCGAACGTGAGCCTGAAGGCCTTCACCGCGGTGCGCGACGAACTGTCGGCCACGAGCATGGCGCGGCAGCTCAGCGGCCCCCTGGCGGGCAAGCTGGTGGCCGTGAAGGACATCTTCGACACCGCGGATTTTCCCACCGCCTACGGCTCGCCGATCTACTCGGGCCATCAGCCGTCGACCGAAGCCGCGATGGTCGGCATCGTTCGCCAGGCCGGCGCCCTGGTGATCGGCAAGGCGGTCACCACCGAATTCGCGTACCTGCAGCCCGCGCCCACGCTCAACCCCGCCGCGCCCGGCTGCACGCCGGGCGGTTCCTCCTCGGGCTCGGCGGCGGCCGTGGCGGCGGGCCTGGTTCAGCTGGCGCTCGGGTCCCAAACCGGCGGCTCGACGGTCCGGCCGGCCTCGTATTGCGGCATTGCGGGCTTCAAGCCGAGCTTCGGCGTGCTGCCCACCGCCGGAATGAAATGCTTCTCCTGGTCGCTCGACACCGTGGGCCTGTTCGCCCGCACGGTCACCGAGGTCAGTGAATTCGCCCGGGCCGCCAGCGGCCAGCGCATCATGGCGCCGGCGGCGCGCGAGCCGGGCGAGTGGACTGTCGGTGTGCCCGAGTCTTACCCCTGGGGGGAAGTCTCGGCAAGCGCCCGCCAGGCGATGGCGCGTGCTGTCCAGGCTCTGGGCGATGCGGGTGCGCGCGTGGTGCCGTGCACCTTGCCCACCTGGGCCGGGGATGCCTTCGGCGCGCACGATACGGTCCAGGGATGGGAGGCGGCGCGCGCGATGGCGCTCGAGATGGATACCGGCCTGGACCGGCTGTCCCCGCTGCTGCGCCAGTTCCTTCTGGCCTGCCGCCATATCACGGACGATTCCTACGCCCTGGCGCAGGCAGTGGCGCGCCAGGCACGCCTGGACTGCCGCGACTGGCTGCCGGGCATCGACGTGCTGCTCACCCCCAGCGCGCCCGACGAGCCGCCCCTGGGTTACGCAAGCACCGGGGCATCCACCTTCAACCGCGCGTGGACGCTGCTGGGCACGCCCTGCCTCGGTGTGCCGGGCGCCGTGGGCATCAACAACCGGCCGATGGGGCTGCAACTGGTCGCGCCGCCGGGCGGCGACAGCGACTGCCTGGCGGCGGGCTTGCTGCTGGAGCGGGCGCTGGGGGGCTGAAGGGCGCCCCCGGCCGCTTACTTTTGCGCCGGCAACTCGAAGACCAGGCAGGTCGTCGTGCCATGCGCGTACAAGGTTCCATCGGGGCCGTACAGCCGCGCTTCGGCCGTCGCGAGCTGCCTGCCGCAATGGATGACCTTGCCTTCGGCCCGAACCCGCGGCGCTTTGGCGCCGATCGCCTTGACCAGGTTGATGCCAAGCTCGGCCGTGGTGTAGCCGCGGCCCGGCGGCATCACGGTGTGGATGGCGCAGCCCAGGGCCGAGTCGAGCAGGGTGGCATACCAGCCGCCATGGATCGACCCCATCGGGTTCAGGTGCGCAGTGCCGGGGGTGCCCTGGAAGACAGCGCGCCCTTCTTCCACTTCGATGATCGAGAAGTCCAGCGTCTTGGCGATGTGGGGATAGGGCACCTCGCCGCGCAGCATGGCCCGCAATACCTCGATCCCGCTTTTGCCGGCCGCGTGAGAGGGGGCTATGACACCCACGCCCATCCCGGCATCGAGCCGGGCCCTTACTTCGCGCTCCTTCGCCAGCCAGGCTTCGAGCTGATTCGCCTCGGTCATTGTCGCTCCTGAGTTCATTGACGCACGTTATGTCGCAGCACCATTATCGGCAGGGACGCCGCCGTCCGGCCGCCCGGCCGGCCGCGGTTAAAGTGCCGGGATCGCCCTTCGAGTCACAAGCAATGAAACAAACACTGTCCTATGCCGCTTGCGCCCTGGCCGCGAGCCTGTTGCTGGTTGCCTGCAAAGATGCCCCGGCGCCACCGTCCGGCGGGGCGAAAGTGGCGGGCGCCCCCGTCTCCATATCGGCCATCGAGGCCGAGGTCAGCGGCTTCACGCTGGGCTCTTCCATCAGCGCCCGCACGGTCTATGTCTTCTTCGACGCGCAGTGCCCGCATTGCGCCGCGCTATGGGGCGCGGCCAAGCCCCTGCGGTCCCAGGCCAAATTCATCTGGGTGCCGGTGGCGGTGATGAACAAGACCAGTGAAATGCAGGGCGCCACCTTGCTGGGCTCCAAAAATCCCGTGGCCTCGATGGACGAGCACGAAGCTTCGCTTTCAGCGGGCAAGGGCGGTATCGCCGTGGGCACCGACATCGAGGCGAACAGGGAGGTCGTGCGCAAGAACACGGCTGTGATGAACCGCTTCGGCTTCGCCTCGATCCCCACCATCGTGGCCCAGCATGCCCAGACCGGCGCCATGGTGACGCAGGAAGGGTCTTTGCCCACGCCCCTCCTGGCCAAGCTGCTGGGCCTGGCCCCGCCCTCGAACTGAGGGCCTGTTCAACTATTTTGCAAGCAACCGGAAGGGAACGTGGTTAAAACCGGGCAGCCGACTCGACTCATGTCCCCCGACGCGGGCGATGCCCGCGTCTCCTCCTTGACTTCGCCGAGCCGGCTGCCCGGTTTTAACCACGTTCGCGTTGCAAAAAATGGTGTGAACAGGCCCTAATGTCATGTCCCGCAAATAACTGGCTTTAGTCTTGTATGCCAGTGCGGTATCTGTGGAACGGAGATGCCGCGATGAGAATAGGCAGACCGAAGTTTGTTGAGCGAAGACGAACGATCGCAATTGCAGTCGTTCGCGGCGCAGCCTTCCACGGCACCACCAGCTCCATCTCCTCAAGGAACACCTCGCGCCGGGTCTTCTTCCGCTTGCTGGTGTAATCTGCATTCGCAAAACTGATCTGGCTCATCGCGCAGACTCCTTTGCGTCAATCAACGCATCACGGCATGATCGGTGCACTTGTTCAGACTTCCCTTTGGGTTGGCACATATGGATCATGGAATCAAAGCAGTCAATCCACGCGGTTCAACTTGGCACCGTTGGGACCCGCACATCCACGCACCAGGCACAGCCCTGAATGACGGCTACACCGGCGCCGACCCCTGGGCGGTTTTCCTAGAGAAGGTAGAGAAGAGTGATCCACCCATCCGCGTGCTGGGCATCACCGACTACTGCGGCATCGACTGCTATGTCGAGACCGCAGAGCGCCAAAAAGGTGGGCGCTTGCAGGGCGTCGGACTCATTTTTCCAAACATCGAGTTCCGCCTGTCGATTGCGACCGCGAAAGGCCCGGGCATCAACTTGCATCTATTGTTTTCGCCGGAGGCTTCAGATCACGTTGACCGCATTCGCACGTTCTTGGGCGGGCTGACCTTCTCCCACCAGCAGGAGAAATTTCGGTGCACTCGACCTGATCTGATTCGACTCGGCCGCGCGATCGACGCGGCGCTGACGGACGAAGACTCAGCCTACCGGGAGGGTGTCAACCAGTTCAAGGTCAGCCTGGAGGCCTTGCAGGACGCCTTTAACAACAGCGCATGGCTGCGTGCAAATTGTCTTGTTGCCGTATCCGGCGGCAGTATTGGTGGCACGTCGGGGCTGCAGGACGACGGCGGCCAGTGGGCGGCAACCCGCAAGAACATCGAGCGGTTCGCGAACATCATCTTCTCGGCGAACCCGAAGCAAGTTGCGTTCTACCTCGGCCGCGGCACGGCCACGCTTGAAGACCTTGAAATCAAATGGGGGGGCCGCAAGCCCTGCCTGCATGGCTCCGACGCGCACACTGCGGACCGCGTCGGGTTGCCCGATCAGGCACGCCGCTGCTGGCTCCATGGCGACCTGACCTTTGAGACGTTGCGCCAGGCAGTAATCGAACCGGAAGGCCGTGTGCACATCGGTGAGGCTCCGCCTCAGGGCGCACTGCCGGGCAATGCGATCCGATCGGTCAACGTCTCGAACGCGTCTTGGATGCACCCGCCGCTTGTACCCATCAACGCCGGCATGGTGGCCATCGTCGGCGCGCGTGGCTCTGGGAAAACGGCTCTAGCCGACTTCATCGCCACCGGCGCATATGGTGTCTCCGAGCGCCTGAATGCGAACTCGTTTCTACACCGCGCACAGAATTTCCTGCAAACAACTCGCGCCGAGCTAATTTGGGAAAACGACGAGCGCACTTCCAACGAAGTTGCCTCCATTGAGCACGAAAACCTCTGGGATGCACCTCACGTTCAATACCTGTCCCAGCAATTTGTCGAGCAGTTGTGTTCCTCCGAAGGACTGGATGATTCGCTGGTGGCCGAGATCCAGCGGGTGATCTTCGACTCGCATCCCGAGGAGGCTCGACTGGATGTGGCCGACTTCGGCGCGCTGTTGAATTTGCGAATGCAGGCAGCGCGCGACGCGCGCGATCGGCATCGTCACGCGCTCGGGCGCGCCACCGAGGGCATCAACGCGGAACTGGTCAGGAAGGATGGCTTGGCGAAGCTGGAGAAAGATCGCAACGAGACCACCAGGACGCTAAAGACGGACCGGGCCGATCGCACTCAGCTGGTTCCCAAGGGGCAAGATCAGCGCGCAAAGCAACTGGAGGATTTCGCCACGGCGGTGGAAGCGAAGCAGCGCGCTCTTGCCGGCGTGCAGGCCCGAGTTCAGGCCTTGGCGAGTTTGCAAACGGATGTGAGCACATTCAGGACGCAAACCGGTCCGGAATGGCTCGTCGATGCCCAGGAGCGGCGCGCTGACGCCGGGCTGTCCGAGGATGACTGGAAACAGTTCAAGGTGGATTTCACCGGCGACGTCGATGCGCTGCTACGACAGCGCCGGGAGCGGGCGGGAGCCGAGGCATCGCGGATTCAAGGGGTGGTACCCAAAGCGCCTGCTGATAGCGCACCCGCATCCGATCCAAATGTGCCACTTATCGCGCATGGCACGGACCTGTCCGCCCAGCCGCTGAGCATGCTGACCCAGGAGCGGGCCCGGCTACAGAAACTTGCGGGGATCGATGAGCAGAACGCTCGCCGCTACCGGTTGCTGACGGAGAAAATCACACGCACCGACTCGATCCTCGCCAAGCTGAACACAGAGATCGAGCGCGCCAAGAAGGCCGACGAGATGCTTCGACAGCTCCGGGGCGAGCGCACAGAGGCCTACCGAGGCATCTTCGAGGCAATCATTGAAGAAGAGCACGAACTATCCCAGCTCTACGCCCCGCTTCAAGATCGCATCGCGGCGGGTCCGCGCGCGGTGAAGAAACTCTCGTTCTCCGTTCGCCGAGAGATCGAAATCGGTGCATGGGCCTCGCGCGGCGAGCAGCTGCTGGACTTGCGCAAGGGTCCATTCCGGGGCCGAGGCGAACTGCTGAAGGCTGCCGAGGATTTGCTGGGCGATGCATGGCGTCGGGGACCGGCCGAGGACGCCGCGGCAGCGATGCAAGCTTTCATGGATGCGCATGCGGGGTCGCTGCGACAACAGCGGCTCGAGGATATGCCCTATCTCGAATGGGCTCGCTCCGTGTCTGAGTGGCTCTATAGCACCGACCACATTCAAGTGGGCTATGGCCTGCGCTATGAGAATGTCGACATCGAACGATTGTCGCCGGGCACGCGAGGTATTGTGCTGTTGCTGCTGTACCTTGCCATCGATGCACACGATGACCGACCACTGATCATCGACCAACCCGAGGAGAACCTGGATCCTCAATCCGTGTTCGAGGAACTGGTGCCGGCGTTCTGTGAGGCAAAGAAGCGGCGCCAGATCATCATCGTGACGCACAACGCCAACCTGGTCGTGAACACCGATGTCGACCAGGTAATCGTAGCCCGCTGCGGCGCGCACCGGCCGGACGAGTTGCCCGAGATCACCTACGAAAGCGGCGGCCTGGAGAATCCAAAAATCCGCGAGGCAGTGTGCTCCATTCTCGAAGGTGGCGAGCGCGCCTTTCAAGAGCGGGCCCGCCGCCTGCGCGTGAATCTCACAACGCCAGCCCCGGCTGCCCGCCGGCCGACAGTTGCTTGAAGGTCTGGCCCCATCCACATCGGATACTTGCCGAGAGCGTCGGTCTCAACGGTTCTTTGGATGAAGGCTACAGATGACGAACACGGACTACGATGACATGGTCGCTAAGCATCTACAAAGGATGCGAGAAATGGAGACCGGGGAACTGCGCATTGCAGCCGGGCAGTTGCAGGCCTTCAAGAAGCTGGCCAAAATAAAGGGAGTCCTGCTCACAGACGCCTCTTTCCGCTACGCGCCCCTAATGGGCGTCACGGCGTCGGCTCCTGGGCTCTTGCGAGCACTTCTCGACGTCGAACCGAACGGCCGCGATGGACTTTACAGCTGGGCAGAGCTGATGAAATCGCTTCAGCCCAGCAACTTCGGCGGAGGGTGCTTTCGCGGAGACGGATTTATCGCGATGGCGCATCCGTGTTTTCGCAGGCAGATGCAACCCGGGAACAACTGGGCACCGATGTTCATCGATTTGTTCTGGGCGATCGGCAACGCTGGCTTGGAGAAATCTGTCGCTCTTGACGAGGACAGGGTGCGGATAGACCTAGAGGGCTTGATGTACGCGGAAGCTGACACCTGGTACGGCCCGCCCTTCAATAGGGAAATATCGCAGATCGCGCCCGGAAACGTGAAGCTGCGCCCGCCTGTAGATCTGACCGATTCACACGTGCGAATGTACTTTTCGGGCGCCTATTGCACTGATGTGAAATGGTCCAATGCCGGCGACATCAAGACGTTCCAGGCATTGGAGCTGAAGACTGAAGAGGTCCGGCTGGAGCTAAGTGACGGCCTGTACCACCCTGCCCGCTACCTGCACGCGGAGTTCGACACTCAACGCGGCACTTTCCGCCACTTCGATGGCGCCGTTCAGTACCTTACCGATGCGGAGTACCGCGCGCGCCGCGACAGCGACTTCAGCATGACGTACAAGAGCATGCAGCACGTGAAGCCGAGGTCCCAGAAAGTCTTCAAGCTGAACGGGGCAATCGAGGTCGACACCTGGGTCGAACTCTCATCGCACTTCTTTGCCGGAAATCCATTGATGTTTGAGTACTTCAATGGCTCCTATCCAGGGCATGTCCTGGATATTCTGGAAAGACTTCGCGCGCTACCCGCGTCCTGAGGCGGCTATCTATGCTGTCGAAAATTTACTGACGTTTCCGAACTCAGATGAGAACAGGCAGACTGAAGTCTGAATTGGTGTTGAGCGAAGACGACGATTGCAATTGCAGTCTTCGCGAGCAGCGGCTCGCTGCCGGTGTCGCTGAGCGGGCGGGCACGCATTGTTCTGAGCAGCGCCGATGGCGAGCCGAACAATTCGATCGTCCAGCGGCTGAGGCTGACCAAGGCACGTATCAGCGGGACAGGACCCTACACGGAGACCGTGTAATTGAGGGTCATGCGCCCGCCGTCCACCACCACGATTTCGCCGGTGATGTAGCTGGCGGCGTCGCTCGCCAGGTAGGCCACCGTATCGGCGATCTCCGAAGGCTGGCCCAGGCGCTTCATGGGCGTGCGGCTCAAGATGCGCTTCCTGGCCTCGTCGCCGGTCAGCACGGCCCGGGCCGCCAGCTCGGTGGCGATGGTGCCGGGCGCGACCGCGTTGACGCGCACGCCCTTGTCGGCCAGTGAGAGCGCCATCACGCGGGTGAGCTGGTTGATGCCTCCCTTGCTCACGTTGTAGCTGGCAATGTTGGGAATGGCCAGGGTGCCATTGACCGAACTCATGTTGACGATGCTGCCCTTGCCCGCCGCGGCCATGTGGCGCGCAACGGCCTGTCCCATCAGGAAGGCGCCCTTGAGGTTGACGCGCAGCACCGCATCGAAGTCGGCCTCGGTGATGTCCAGGAAGTCGGCAGCCTTGAAGATTCCGGCGTTGTTGACCAGAACGTCGATGCGGCCGCACGCGGCAAGCGCCGCCGCGACCGCGGCATCGACCTGGGCCTTGTCGCCGACGTCGCAATGCAGAAAGACACCGTCCAGCTCGGCTGCCAATGCCCGGCCCCGCGCCTCGTCCACATCGGCGATCACCGCTTTGGCGCCTTCGCCCGCAAAGCGGCGCGCGCAGGCCTCGCCGATGCCCTGGGCGCCGCCGGTGACCATGCAGACGCGGCCCGCGAGGCCGAAGGAAATGTTGCCGGTGTTCATGCCCGGATGGTACCCGCGCAGGCGGCCTTGAAGTCGAGCGCGGCGCGTCGCACCTCGTCCGCATGCATGCCCGGCTTGTACAGCGCCGAGCCGATGCCGAAACCATTGGCGCCGGCCGCCAGATACGCCGCCATGTTGCCCGGGCCGATGCCGCCTACCGGCAGCAGCAGCGCCTGGGGCGGCAGCACGGCGCGCAGGGCCTTCACGGCCGCGGGCGGGATCATTTCCGCCGGGAACAGCTTCAGCCCTGCCGCGCCCGCCGCCAGCGCGGCGAACGCCTCGGTTGCGGTGAACACGCCCGGCAGGCACACCATCCCCAGGCGCACGGCCTCGTGCACGACCTCGGGGCTGAAGTTGGGCGCGACCACCAGCTGCCCGCCGGCGGCATGGACTTCGCGCACCTGCCGGGCCTGCAAGACCGTTCCCGCGCCCACCAGCGCATCGGGGCAAGCCTGCGCCAGCGCTGCGATGCTGCGCAGCGGATCGGGCGAATTCAACGGCACCTCGATCAGCAACCAGCCACTGGCGGCCAGCGCTTGCCCGATGGCCGGCGCCTCGCCGGGCTGCAGGCCCCGCAGGATGGCGACCAGCGGGTTGGCCGCCAGGGCGGCCGAAAATTTCTCATGGGCGTTCATGCCGTGCTTTCGAGTGTTTGCGCGATGGCCCACAGGCCGCGCCAGGTGGCCTGCGAGCCCACGGGCTGGGACGCCACGCCCAGCGTATCCAGGGCCAGCACATAGCGCCTGGTGAGTGCCGGCGAACCGACGACCACGACCGGCCCGGCGGGGGCGCCCAGGTGCTGCGAGCGCAGTTCTTCGCCGATCACCAGGCCCGAAAGATAGCTGGGCATGGCGGCGGCGGGCCATCGGTCGAACAGGGACAGCGTGCGCACGCTGAAGGCCGCATGCAGAAGGTTGGCGCTTCGCGCCGCGTGGTCGACGCCGCGCCTGAAAGCCCCTTCGTCCATCTCGCCGTCGGCGGCCGGCAGCGTCCGCGCCAGCAGGGAATGCCGGCGCAGCAGCGCGTAGAACTCGCCGGTCATGAACGTGGCGAACCGCTGCACGCGATGGTCTTGCACTTGCACCCACTTGCTGTGGGTGCCGGGAAGGACCAGAACACCGCTGCTGCGCCCGAGGAGGGACAGCGCGCCGAAGACCTGGGTTTCCTCGCCGCGCATCACATCGGGCGCGTCCGCGCCCTCGCAGCACAGTCCCGGCACGATTGCCACGCGGCCCGGCTGGGCCCACGCCAGTTGCGCGGCGATGTCGGAGAATCCCGCGGGGCAGGGGCAATAGGCGGCTTCGATCCAGCCTTGGCGGCTGCCGGCCATGCCGGCGATCAGGGCCAGTGGCGAGCCCGCGCTCATCCAGTCGCCGCAGGCATCTTCGAAGACGGCCGGGAACTCGCCCGCAGCCACGCTCAGGATGCCGCGCGGCAGCGTTCGCTCTTCCCGGGCGATGCCCTGGCCGTCGAGCAGGGCCGCGCGCAGCGACGAGGTGCCCCAGTCGAGCGCGACCAGGCTTTTCACAGCAGCGCTTTCACCTGTTCGGGCCGGGGCAATGGCGCCACCGCGCCGAAGCCCTGCACGGCCAGCGCGGCCGCTGCGTTGGCATAGCGGGCCGCCTCGAACAGATCGTCGCCCCGCGCCAGGCGGGCCAGCAGGTTGCCGCAAAAGCAGTCGCCGGCACCGGTCGCGTCCACCAGTTCGACCCGATGGCCGGCGATGCGCTCGCGCCGCTTGCCATCGCTCGCGAGCGCGCCGGCGCCGGCGAGCTTGAGGACCACGTTCCTGGCGCCCAGCGAATGGCACCAGTCGACGATGGCGCCGGCGTCTTCGTGGCCGCTCAGCACGTTGACATCGTCGACGCTGGGAAGGAACAGGTCGCACAGGCCCACGGCCCGGGTGATGGCGGCGCGTGCCTGCTCCAGCGGCCAGAGCTTCAGGCGCAGGTTCGAATCCAGCGATACCAGCGTGCCGGCGCCGCGCGCATGGGCCATCGCCTCGAACACGGTGTCGAGAGCGCTGGGGGAAATGGCCATCGAAATGCCCGACACATGAAGGATCTTCGACCCCCCGATGTGGGCGCGCGGCAGCCACCCCGGCGTCATGCGGCTCGCGGCCGAGCCCGCGCGGCGGTAGCTGAACTCGTGGCCCCCGGGCCGATGCGTCACGAAATAGACGGCGGTGGGGGCCTGCGCCTCCCGCTCGACGCCGCTGGTGTCGACCTTCTCGCGGCGCCACAGGTCCATCAGCGCGTCGCCGAAAGTGTCGTCGCCCAGCCGCGTGAGGTACGTGGTGTTGGCGCCGGCGCGGGCGGCAGCGATCACGGCCGTGCTGGTGTCGCCGCCGAACCCCTGCAGGTAGTGCGGCTCGCCCGGATGCGTCTGGTTGAATTCGACCATCGCCTCACCCAGGGCCGCCACGTCGAAGCGCCTTTCCATGCCGCGCTTTCCGCCTGCATTCAGTGGTTGTCGCGCGGCACGAAGGCGCCGCGCTTGCCCACCAGGAAGTCGAGGTCGGCGCCTTCATCGGCCTGGAGCACATGGTCGACGTACAGCTTCCAGTAACCCGACTTCAGCGGCGGTTCCGGCGGCGTCCACCCGGCCAGGCGGCTTGCCAGCTCGGCGTCGCTGATGTGCAGCTGGATACGCCGGTTGGGAACGTCGAGTTCGATGATGTCGCCGTTGCGCACGACCGCCAGCGGGCCCCCGGCGGCGGCCTCCGGCGCGGTGTGCAGCACGACGGTGCCGTAGGCCGTGCCGCTCATGCGGGCATCGCTGATCCGCACCATGTCGGTGATGCCCTTGCGCAGCACCTTGGGCGGCAGCGGCATGTTGCCCACTTCGGCCATGCCGGGGTAGCCCTTGGGTCCGCAGTTCTTCAGCACCAGCACGCAGTTCTCGTCCACGTCCAGGTTCTCGTCGTCGATGCGCTGGTGGAAGTCCTCGATGTTCTCGAACACGACGGCACGTCCCCTGTGCACCATCAGCGCCGGCGTGGCGGCGCTGGGCTTGATCACCGCGCCGCGAGGCGCCAGGTTGCCGCGCAGCACCGCGATGCCGGCCTTGTCCTTGAAAGGGCTGGCCAGCGGCTTGATCACTTCGGTGTTGTAGTTCCGGGCATCCGCGATGTTGTCGCCGACCTTGCGGCCATTGGCCGTGATGGCGTCCAGGTGCAGGTGCCGCGAGATCTCCTTCATCACGGCCGGCAAACCGCCCGCGTAGCAGAAGTCTTCCATCAGGTACTTGCCGGAGGGCTGCAGGTTCACCAGGCAAGGCAATTCGCTGGCGAGCCGGTCGAAGTCCTCGATGGCGAGTTCCACGCCGATACGGCGCGCGATCGCGATGAGGTGGATCACCGCATTGGTCGAGCCGCCGATCGCGGCCAGCGTCTTGATGGCGTTCTCGAAGGCCTGGCGTGTGAGGATCTTCGAAAGCGTCAGGTCTTCGTGGACCATTTCCACGGCGCGGCGCCCGGCCAGGCGGGCCAGCACATTGCGCCGGCCGTCGACGGCCGGGTAGGCCGCATTGCCCGGCAGGCCGATGCCCAGCGCTTCGACCATGCTCGCCATCGTCGAGGCAGTGCCCATGGTCATGCAGTGGCCGTGGCTGCGGTGCATGCAGCTCTCCGCTTCGAAGAAATCGGCCAGCTGGAGCGTGCCCGCGCGGACCTGCTCGCTCATGCTCCACACGCCGGTGCCCGAGCCGAGCTCCTGCCCGCGCCATTTGCCGCTGAGCATCGGCCCGCCCGACACGCCAACCGTGGGCAGGTCGACGCTCGATGCGCCCATGACGAGAGAAGGCGTGGTCTTGTCGCAGCCCATGAGCAGCACCACGCCGTCGATCGGGTTGCCGCGGATGCTCTCTTCCACGTCCATGCTGGCGAGGTTGCGATAGAGCATGGCGGTAGGCCGCAGCAGCGTCTCGCCGAGCGACATCACGGGGAACTCCAGCGGAAAGCCGCCTGCTTCGTACACACCGATCTTCACCTGCTCGGCCAGCGTGCGGAAATGCGAGTTGCAGGGCGTGAGCTCGCTGAAGGTGTTGCAGATGCCGATGACGGGCCGGCCGTCGAACTGGTCATGCGGCACGCCCTTGCCTTTGACCCAGCTGCGGTAGGCAAAGCCGTCGCGGTCCTGCCGGCCGAACCATTGCTGGCTGCGCAACCCGCCGGGCCGCCCCAAGGGTACGGCGGCCCCCTTGGGGGGCAGCGAAGCGTGGGGGCCGACATTTTGCTCTTGCGGCTTTTTCTTGGGGGCGGTACTCATAGGGGTAAGTCCTGAATGTTCAATCATATTATGTTCATACCATTGCTGGCAGCCCTCAGTGGAAACCATGGCCGAAGCCGCCCTCTCGACTCGCCCGCATGTCCTCGCCGTCTCCAAGCTGCCGCCGTTTCTGGCGAAGCCGCTCAACGACGCGTTCGTCGTGCACGACCGGCTGCACCAGAGCGATCCCGCGGCGTTCGCCAGGATCGCACCGATGGTCCGCGGCGTGTGCGGCGGCGGCGAATCGCAGGTGCCGCGGGTGCTGATGGACCAGCTCGCCGCACTGGAGATCGTCTCGATCATGGGCGTCGGCTACGACGGAGTCGATGTCGCGGCCGCACTCGAGCGCCGGGTACCGGTGACCCACACACCGGGAGTCCTGGACGACGACGTGGCCGACCTTGCCATCAGCCTCATGTTCAGTGTCGCCCGCCGCATACCGCAGGCCGACCGCTACGTGCGCGAAGGCCGCTGGGCCGGCGAAGGGCCGATGCCGCTCGCGCGCAAGGTGTCGGGCGCGCGCCTGGGCATCGTCGGCCTGGGCCGGATCGGGCAGGCCATCGCCAGCCGCGCACAAGCCTTCGGCATGTCCATCGCCTACACCGCCCGCGGTGCCAAGCCCGGTCTGGGCTTCGAGTTTTATCCCAGCGCGCGGGCGCTGGCCGCGCAGGTCGATTTCCTGGTGGTCATCACGCCCGGCGGCGCCGGCACCCGGCACTTGATCGACGCCGGCGTCCTGGCGGCCCTCGGCCCCAACGGCTACCTGATCAACGTGGCGCGGGGCTCGGTTGTCGACGAGGCCGCGTTGATCCAGGCGTTGCAGGCCGGCACCATCGCCGGGGCGGGCCTGGACGTGTACGAGAAGGAGCCGCATGTGCCCGAGGCCCTGAGGGCTCTGGACAACGCGGTGCTGACGCCGCACATGGCCAGCGCCACGCGCGAGACGCGGCAAGCCATGGCCGATCTTGCGCTGCGCAACCTCACCGCGCATTTCGCGGGGCAGCCACTGGCCAGCCCCGTCCCGGAGTGGCTGGCCGGCCCGGGCCGCGAGGGGACGGCATGACGGCGTTCACGAAGGTGGTTCTCTACACCGGGCCGGACGGGCGCGCGGCATTCCGCGACGAAGCAGTGGCGCTGGACGAGGGCTCGCCCCAGGCGATGCTGTCGGCGCTTTTCCCTTCGGGCGGCCTGCAGCTGCGCCACAGCCCCGTGGGCTTCAAGAGCGAATTCCATTGCACCACGGCTGCGCAGTGGGTGTTCATTCTCGGCGGCCGGATGGAAATCGGCCTGCAGGATGGCGGCTCGCGCGTGTTCGGTCCCGGCCAGCACTTCTATTCGGCCGACCTCGTTCCGGCCGGGGCGGCTTTCGATGCTTCGGTTCACGGTCATCGCAGCCGCCAGCTCGGGCCCGATCCCCTGGTCACGGCATTCGTGCGCGGACAAGGACCGGCGACATGATCAAGAACGTTCACGGCAACACGGTGGACCACTTGGGCGAGGCCATCGTGGCGGGGCGGTACGGGCCGGGCGCGCCGATTCCGCCCGAGCCGCTGCTGTGCCAGGAGCTGGGTGTCAGCCGCACCGTGGTGCGCGAAGCCGTCAAGTCGCTGATCGCCAAGGGGCTGGTCAGCAGCGGGCCCAAGGTCGGCACCCGGGTCCTCACGTCGGACCAGTGGAACTGGTTCGACCCGGATGTCATCGTGTGGCAGTCCAAGGCCGGCCTGACGGCGGAGTTCCTGCGCGACCTGCAGGAGCTGCGGCGCGTGATGGAGCCCGCCGCGGTCCGTATCGCCGCCGAGCGCGCCACCGCGCAGGACATCGAACAGATCGAGCGGGCCTACGAGGGTATGCGCAAGGCGGTGGAGGAGGGCGGAGACTACGTCAAGTACGACCTGCTGTTCCACCAGGGGCTGCTGCGGGCATGCGGCAATCGCATGATCGTCCAGATGAGCAAGGTGCTCGGGGCGCTGCTGCGCACGAGTTTCGAAATTTCCACGACGCGCCAGGACGGCCCCAGGAGATCGCTGCCGCTGCACCGCGCGGTACTCGACGCGGTGGCCGCGCACCAGCCGGCCCAGGCCGAGAGCGCCATCCTGGCCCTGATCGACGGCGCCCGCCAGGACATCGAGGAAGTGCTGGCGAGCCGTACCGGCCTGTCGCGCCTCAATACGCCCGCACCGCGCCTGAAAGCCGCATGAATCCAAGATGCAAAAACTCGTAGACCTGTTCTTCAAGCTGCTGGAACTGCTGGTCGTCCTGGCGCTCGTCGCCATGGTGATCATGGTCTTCGGCAATGTCGTGCTCCGCTACGGATTCAATTCCGGGATCACCGTCTCCGACGAGATGTCGCGCTATTGCTTCATCTGGCTGACCTACATCGGGGCCATGATCGCCATGCGCGAAGGCGGCCACCTCGGCGTGGACACGCTGGTCAAGCACCTTCCGGTCATGGGCAAGAAGGTATGCCTTTTCGCCAGCGAGGCCTTGATGCTCCTGTGCAACGGCCTGTTCGTGCTGGGCACCTGGAAGATGCACGATCTGCAGGTTACCAATGTGTCACCGGTCGTGGGCATCTCGATGATCTGGATCTACGGCATCGGCTATGTCGTGGGCATCGTCATGGCGCTGTTCAACCTGAGCGTGCTGTACCGCCTGCTGACGGGCCAGCTCAGCGAAGAGGAGCTGGTGCAGGTCGTCGAATCGGAGGACGTGCCGCACAGCGTCCCTGTTCAGCCGGCCGGTGGACTGCTCAACGATGCGGGAGCCCGCCCATGACCGTCAGCGTCTTCATCTTCAGCCTGCTGGGCGCGATGGCCATCGGCATGCCCATCGCCTACGCGCTGCTGGTCTGCGGACTGGCGTTGATGGCTTTCATGGCCGCCACGGGCGCGCTGGCCGCGTTCGACAGCCAGATCCTCGCGCAGCGCTTCGTCGACGGCGCCGACAATTTTCCGCTGCTGGCCGTGCCTTTCTTCCTGCTCGCGGGAGAATTCATGAACGCGGGCGGCCTGTCGCGCCGCATCGTCAACCTCGCCATGGCCTGGGTCGGCCATTTCCGCGGCGGCATGGGCTATGTGGCCGTGCTCGCGGCGGTGATCATGGCCTCGCTCTCCGGTTCGGCCGTGGCCGACACCGCGGCGCTTTCCGCGCTGCTCCTGCCCATGATGCGGCAAGCCGGCTACCAGGTGAACCGGTCGGCAGGCCTGATCGCCTCGGGCGGGATCATCGCACCGGTGATACCACCGTCGATCGGCATGATCATCTTCGGCGTGGCGGGCAACGTCTCGATCACCAAACTGTTCCTGGCCGGCATCGTGCCCGGCATCCTGATGGGGGTGGCGATCGGCGTCACCTGGTGGTTTGTCGCCAGGAAGGAAAACGTGCGGGCCGCGCCGCGCGTGAGCATGGCCGAGCGCCTCAGGATCACTGGCCAGGGCAGCCTGGCGCTGACGCTGCCCGTGGTCATCCTGGGCGGGATGAAGTTCGGTATCTTCACCCCGACCGAAGCCGCCGTGGTCGCCGCCGTGTACAGCTTCGTGGTGGGCATGTTCATCTACCGCGAGCTGAAGGCGCGCGACCTCTACAAGCTGATCCTCAGTGCCGGCAAGACCACGGCCGTGGTGATGTTCCTGGTGGCTGCCGCGATGGTCAGCGCCTGGCTGATCACCGTCGCCAACATCCCCGCCGAGGTGGCGACGATGCTGGAGCCGCTGATGGGCAACAAGATGCTGCTGATGTTCGTGATGATGGTCATCGTCGTGATTGTCGGGACGGCCCTGGACTTCACCCCGACGGTGCTGATCCTGACTCCGGTGCTGATGCCGCTGGTCCTCAAGGCCGGCATCGACCCGGTGTACTTTGGCGTGATGTTCATCATGAACAACGCGATCGGCCTGATCACACCGCCCGTTGGTACCGTGCTCAACGTCGTGTGCGGCGTTGCGCGCATCTCGCTGGACGATGCCTTCAAGGGCGTGATGCCCTTCTTCCTGGCCCAGCTGGGCGTGCTGTTCCTGCTGGTGCTGTTTCCCGATATCGTGCTCGTGCCGCTCAAGTGGCTGATGCAATGAACCCCTGCTGATATTCCCTGTCGTCAATCCTAAGGAGCCCCAAATGCTGAAACGACGCACCCTCGTGGCCATTGCAGCCACTGCCTTGCTGGCCGCCGTCCCCGCGTTCGCGCAGTTCGCCGAGCGCAACATCAAGTTCACCAATGGCGTCAACGAAGACCATCCGGTCGGCGTGGGCGTCAAGAAGATGCAGGAAGTGCTCAACGCCAAGACCGGCGGCAAGATGAAGATCCAGGCCTTCTGGGGCGGCGCCGCCGGTGGTGACCTGCCCGCCACGCAGGCGCTGCGCGCCGGCACCCAGGAAATGGTCTGCACCTCGTCGTCGCCCCTGGTGGGCATCGTCAAGGAGCTGGGCGTTTTCGACCTTCCGTTCCTGTTCGCCAACGAGAAGGAGGCCGACGCCGTGCTGGATGGCGCCGCCGGCCAGTACTTCAACAAGAAGCTCGAGGATGCCGGCCTGGTGAACCTGGCCTATTGGGAAAATGGTTTCCGCAACCTCACCAACAGCAAGCGCCCCGTGGCCAAGGTCGAGGACTTCGACGGCGTGAAGGTGCGCGTGATGCAGAACAACATCTTCCTGGACACGTTCAAGACGCTGGGAACCAACGCGGTGCCCATGGCCTTCGGCGAAGTCTTCACGGCGCTGGAGACCAGGACGATCGACGGGCAGGAAAACCCGTTCGTCACGATCGAAACGTCCAAGTTCAACGAAGTGCAGAAGTACCTGTCGGTCACCCGTCACGCCTACACGCCGTTCCTGGTTCTCTACAGCAAGAAATTGTGGGACCAGCTCAATCCCCAGGAGCAGGCCGTGCTGCGAGAAGCCGCCATGGAAGGCCAGAAGGTCCAGCGCGCCGCCAACCGCAGCCTGAACGAGAAGTCGCTCGCCAGCTTGAAGACCAAGGGCATGCAGGTGAACGAGGTCACCCCCGTGGAACAGCGCCGCATGTTCGAAAAAGTCCGGCCGGTGTACGAGAAGAACGTGCCCACGATCGGCCCGGACGCGGTGAATGTGGTGCTCGAGTCGCTGAAAAAGGCTCGCGGCGGCTGAAAAAAGTCACGCACTGGCCCATGCGCGACGTGTGCAATTCCCCGACGCAAGCTAGAATTTGTCTATACAACTTGCCGGAGAGCTGTAACCGTGACGGACCCCTTGGAAGTGAGCGAGCCCGCCCTGGACGATCCGGGCCGATGGCTGGGCTCCACGCTGCTGCTGGACCTGGAAGACCCGAAGCTGCGGCTGCGCGCCCACGCCCTGACGCAGCTTTGCAAGACCGAGCGGGAAAAGGCGCTGGCGATCTACGGCTTCGTCAAGCGCATTCCCTTTTCCAAGGCCTTGAAGTTCCGGCTGCGCACCGCGCGCCGCGTGATCGACGCGGGCCGGGGCGACGCGGTGGACAAAGCCACGGTCCTGATCGCGCTGCTGCGCGCCTGCGACATCCCGGCGCGGATGCGCTACATCAACCTGCGCGGGAAAATCCTGCGCGGCCTGACCTCGGGCATTGCCTCGGCCGCGCGGCCGGTCGCCGAGATCTGGCTGAACGGCGGATGGATGCGCACCGACACCTACATCTTCGACGCCGCCTACATGGCCGCGGCGCGCCAGCGGCTGAAGGATTTCGGCTGGGACTGGGGCTACGGCATCCACCGCGAAGGCCACCTGATCTGGAGCGGCTCGGGCGATGCCTTCCTCGGCGGCACATCGATCGAGAACGACGCGATGGTGCTGGGCGACCTGGGTGTTTTCAACGACCCGCTCGAGTTGCTGTCTTCGCCGCAATGGAGAGCATCGCACCCGCGCATCGCCCGCGCCGCGCACTGGAACCTGCTGGCGCCGTCCATGGAGAAAGTGGTGCGCGAACTGCGCGACGAGGGCGCTTCGCCGCGCCCGCTGGCCGGCAAGCGGCGCACGTCCTGAGCCGGCACCCCCGGCACCGGCACCGGGAGGAGGCAGCGTGAAAATAGCGCAACTCGAAACCATCCGGCTGGGCGAATTCCCCAACATCCTCTGGGTCAGGCTGCATACCGACGAAGGCTTGGTCGGGCTGGGCGAGACCTTCATGGGGGCGCAGGCCGTCGAAGCGTACCTGCATGAGTGGGCCGCGCCGCGGCTCAAGGGGCGCGATCCGCTGGCCATCGAGGCGCGCAATCGCGATATCACCGGGTACCTGGGCTGGCGCGGCTCGGGCGTGGAGACGCGCGGCAATTCCGCCGTCGACATCGCGCTGTGGGACCTGTTCGGCAAGGCCGCCGGCTTGCCGGTGCACACGGCGCTGGGAGGGAAAAGCCGCGACGCGATTCGCATCTACAACACCTGCGCGGGCTATCAATACATTCGCAGCGACGCCAATCAGACGTCCTCGAACTGGGGGCTGGGCAACTCCAGCGGCCCCTACGAAGACCTGCAGGGTTTCCTGCACCATGCCGACGAACTGGCCCAATCGCTGCTCTCGCAAGGCGTGACGGCCATGAAAATATGGCCCTTCGATCCCGCCGCGGAAGCCAGCCATGGCCAGTACATCAGCAATGCCGACCTGGACGCCGCCCTCGAGCCCTTCAGGAAGATCCGCTCGGCTGTCGGCGATCGCATGGACATCATGGTGGAGTTCCACAGCCTGTGGCGCTTGCCCATGGCGCGCAAGATCGCGCGCGCCCTCGAGCCCTTCAACACCTTCTGGCACGAGGACGCGATCCGCATGGATTCGCTCGACCTGCTCAGGCAATACGCGGCCGACTGCAAGGCCCTGATCTGCGCGAGCGAAACCCTCAGCTACAAGTGGGGCTTCAAGGATTACCTGCAGACCGGCGTGGCGGGCGTCGCCATGCTGGACCTGAGCTGGTGCGGCGGCCTCACCGAAGCACGCAAGATCGCGGCCATGGCCGACGCCTGGCAACTGCCCGTCGCGCCGCATGATTGCACCGGCCCGGTGGTCTGGGCGGCGTCGACCCATCTGTCGCTGCACGCGCCCAACGCGCTGATCCAGGAGAGCGTGCGGGCCTTCTACACCGGCTGGTACCGGGAGCTGGTGACCGAGCTGCCGGCGGTGCGAGACGGGATGATCAGCCTGGGCGACAAGCCCGGGCTCGGGCTGGAGTTGCTGCCCGATCTGCATCTGCGAAAAGATGCCGTCGTGCGCGTCTCCTGAAAAGGAGGCTCAGGCCTGCCGCATTTCGCCCGACAAGAGCACGACATGCCCGCGGCGTGCGCGAACCGCCCGCAGCAGCGAGCGCGCGACGGCGCCGGCGCCGATCGATTTGTAGTTGCCGGGAATGAGGGGCGCGAGCGCGCGGCTGATCCTCATTGCCATCTTTTCGCCCGGGCGCAGGGGCTGCCCGAGCGCCTCGCGGTCCCCGGCCAGGAATGAAGGACGCGCGATCACCAGCAGCTCGAAGCCCAGTGCGCACAGCGCCTGCTCCGTTTCGCCCTTGACCCGGTTGTAGAAGATCCGGGAGCGCGCATCGGCGCCCATGGCGCTGACAACGCCCAGCCGGGGGGCGCCGGCGTTCCGGGCCGCGCGCGCGACGGCCAGCACGGCGTCGAAATCGACAGCGCGGAAGGCCGCCTGGCTTCCTGCCGCCCTGATCGTCGTGCCCAGAGCGATGAAGGCCTCGTCCACGCGGGGCAGCGCGGGCAAGGCCTTGAAATCGACCTGGTGCTGGGTCAGCTTGGAATGGGTGAGAGGCAGTTCGCGGCGGACCAGCGAATGGACCGCCACCACCGAATCATCGGCCAAAAGTCCTTGTAGGATTTCCCGGCCCACGAGGCCCGAAGCCCCCGCCACCAGAACGGTTCGAGCGGCCGCCCCCGCCCCCGCCGCCGCGCCGCCCGCGCCCGCCCATGCTGTCGACGCTGGTGCGCAAGGGATCGGGTTGTCCATCGGTGTGTCTCACTGGTGCGTCGCGTTGAACGAAGGGGCTGGAGCTATTGTGCGCGCCATCGCGCGGCTGCGCGTCGTCTGGATGCCGCGGCGCATGGCTGCCGGGCGGCCGGCTCTGCTGCGGCGGGCGAGCGCCCTGCCGCGGCGCGGCATTGCCATTGCGCATCCCGTTGCCGGTCCCGTTGCGCGAGCCGTTGCCACCACCGTTACCGTTACCGGCCGCGCTGCGCTGGCCTTGCGGCTGCTTGGGCTTGGCCGAACGGTCGCCACTGCGTCCGCCGCCGCCGTCCGCGGCCTTGTTGTCGCGGATGCGCTGCATCATCTCCTGCCGGGCCGCCTTCGCGGCCGCCATCATGACTTCGCGGCTCGGCGGCTTGCCCGCGCCGCCCCAGATGGTCTGGCGGCCCATGGCGATGGGTTCGCCACGCTCGCCGGGTTCGGGGCCGAAGCCCTCGATCACGATGCTGGGGATGCGCTGCTTCGTGAAGCGCTCGATCTCCTGCATCCAGCCTTCTTCGTCCAGGCAGACGAAACTCACTGCCGCGCCTTCGTTGCCGGCGCGGCCGGTGCGGCCGATGCGGTGCACGTAGTCTTCGGGAACGTTGGGGATTTCGTAGTTGACGACGTGCGGCAGCTCGTCGATGTCGATGCCGCGCGCGGCGATGTCGGTTGCCACCAGGGCGCGGATGTCGCCGCTCTTGAAGCCGGCCAGCGCCTGGGTGCGGGCCGACTGGCTCTTGTTGCCGTGCAGCGCCATGGCCTGGATGCCGTTCTTGGTGAGGAATTCGGCCACATTGTTAGCGCCGAACTTGGTGCGGGTGAACACCAGCACCTGGCTCCAGTCGTGTTCCTGGATGATGTGCGCCAGCAATTGCTTCTTTTTGCCGCGCCCGACCGGGTGGACCACCTGCGTGATGCGCTGCACCGTGCTGTTGCGCGGCGTCACCTGAATGCTTTGCGGATTCTTCAGGAGTGTGCTGGCGAGGTCGCGGATCTCGTCGCTGAAGGTCGCCGAGAACAGCAGGCTCTGCTTTTCCTTGGGAACCAGCGCCAGGATCTTCTTCACGTCGGGCAGGAAGCCCATGTCCAGCATGCGGTCGGCTTCGTCCAGCACCAGCATCTGCACCGTGGAGAGGTCCATCATGCCTTGCTGCTGCAGGTCGAGCAGGCGCCCGGGCGTGGCGACCAGGATGTCGACGCCGCTCTTCATCTTGCTGATCTGCGGGTTCATGCCGACCCCGCCGAAGATGACGGTAGAGGTCAGCTGGAGGTACTTGCCGTAGGTCCGGATCGATTCCTCGACCTGGGCCGCGAGTTCGCGCGTAGGGGTAAGCACCAGGGCCCGGATGCCGTAGCCGCCGAACTTGTTCTTGGCGCTGCGGCTCATGGTGAGCTTGTGCAGCATGGGCAGGGTGAAGGCCGCCGTCTTGCCGGTGCCGGTCTGGGCACCGCCGAGGAGGTCGGATCCTGCCAGCACGGCGGGAATCGCCTGGGCCTGGATCGGGGTGGGGGTTTCGTAGCCCTGCTCGCGCACGGCTTTGAGAATGGCGGCTGCCAGGTTCAGTTCGTCAAAAGTCATTTAAGGTGCGCCATCCATGGCGCTGGGAATCGGCCTGTACGGTGCGGACACCGAGCCAGTCAAAGGCAGATGAGGTTCAGAGGTGGGAGCCGGCAAGCTCTTGTCTAGCCTGCTTCGTCCCCAGCGAAACGCTGAGGTTGCGGGCAACTGGAGTCCGCAACAGGCGCGATTGTCGCACGACTTTTGGAACTGATCCGTTACGGGCATTTACACATGGCCCGCGCCACTGTGGCGTTTGACACGACCGGCCGCGCATGAGGGAAAAAATCTGGCTTAGCTCATCCGCTCGACAGATAATTGGCCGTCTCAACCGTACACCATGGCCCACCTGCTGAAGCTTCGACTCGGCGTCTCCGACGACCCCTGCGCCATCCAGCCGTCGCTCAACGACTGCCTGGAGGCGATGCTGCAGCAAGCCGACCTGCTGGTACGCGACATGCTCGGCGGCCTCGAGGCAGCAGCCAAGCCGGCCAACGCGCGGCGTATTGCCGGCTTCGAACAGGCTGCCACACAGTTCGCGATCGGTGAGCTCGCGGCAGCCGCCCCGGCAGTTTCGCAGACCTATCGCGCCGAACTGACACGCCTGGTCTACGAAGGCGGCGGCAAGGAGCAGGCGCACGCCGAGGCGCTGCGGTTCGAGGACTTGCGCCTGTTCGAAGACGACGAGCTGGACCAGAGCATCGAGGTGGCCCGGGCCCAGCAGGAAGTCATGATCGCAGTCGACGACGTGCTGCCGGCACTGGATGCGCTGATGAGCACGTTGATGGGATGGCGCACGATACAGCCGGGGCTGAACCCGCTGCGCCCGGACGTTTTCGTGCGTGCCCTCCAGTCCTGCCTGGCGCTGCATGTGCCCGATGCGTCGCTGCGTGATTTGCTGATCGCGCCTTGCGCCGGCTTGTTGGGGGCGAACCTGCGCAAGCTCTACCGCGAAATGTCCGATTGGCTTCGCTCCTGCGGGGTCGAGCCCGCCGTGCCGGTCGGCGGCAAGGTGCACAAGGGCAGCGGCTCCGGCGGCAAGCCGGTGGCGGACTCCGTGTCCAGGACCCTGCTGACGCTGGACCGGTTGCGCAAATTGCTGGCGGGCGACTTCGACAACAAGGCGCCGCCCCGGGATTTTCTCTACACCGTGCCCGCCTCGATGGCGCTGCTGCAGGACATGAAGCAGGTCGATGCGCTGGTCAACAGGCTCGAGCGGCGCCCCAAGGCGCCGGCTCCGCCGCCGCCCGACATGCTCGAAGTCAAGCCGGCACAGGACCCCTCGCTGCCGCGCCTGGGCCTGCAATTGGGCCAGGAAGTGGTGCGGCTGATGTTCGACAACCTGGCGCAGGACAAGCGCCTGCTGCCCGAGTTCAAGCGCCAGCTGAAGGCGATCGAGCCCGGTGTGCTGAGGCTGGCGGAACTGGATTCGCGATTCTTCAGCGACCGCACGCATCCCGCGCGCCAGTTCCTGGACCGGATCACGCAGCGCAGCCTGGCTTTTACCACCGAAAGCGACCCGGGCTGGCACCGCTTTCTGGCGACGGTCGAAGATTCGGTGCGTTGGCTGACCAGCAAGGTGGTGGACGCCGCCACCTTCAGCGAGTTGATCGAGCATCTCCAGGCGCTGTGGACCGACCATGACCAGGGACTGCTGCAGCGCCGCGAAGAGGCGGCCCGGGCCTTGCTCCACGCGGAGCAGCGCAACCTGCTGGCCCAGAAGCTCGCCGCCGATTTCATGCAGCAGGTGGAGGGGCTGGAGGTGGCCGACTTCGTCGGTGACTTCCTGCGCAATTCATGGGCGCAGGTCGTTGCCGAGGCCCAGCTGAGCTGTGCGGACGGCTCGGACGATCCTTATGGCTACCGCGCCCTGGTCGACGACCTGTTGTGGAGCGTCCAGAAAAGCACGGCTACCCGCGGCCGGGCCCGGCGCCTGATGCAGATGATCCCGGGGCTGCTGTCCAAGCTGCGCGAGGGACTCAACCGCATCGAATACCCGCCCGAGCTCACGGCGCGTTTTTTCAACAACCTCATCACCATCCACAGGGCCGCGGTGCATGAGGGCCGCGACGCCATCAGCCAGGCCGCCGCCGACGCCGTCGAGGCGCAGGAATCCGAGTTCGGCGACAGCTTGGCCGAAGCCGCGATATGGCTGGACCAGCAGGAAGCCGAGGAATCCGGCTACGTTGGCGAGGACGCGCGCGCACCCGAGCATCCGGCGAGCCCGGAGGCGATGCACGAGGAGCCCGCCGAACCGGCTCGCGCCGGCGAAATGAAGACTGGCACGTGGGTCGAGCTCATGGTCAAGGATGAATGGGTACGCGCCCAGCTCACCTGGGCCAGCCCGCATGCCACCCTGTTCATGTTCACTTCGCAGGCCGGCAGCGCGCACTCGATGTCGCGCCGCACCCTGGACCGGCTGCGGGCACAGGGGCTGATCAAGATCGTGGCCGAACGCAACGTCGTCGACGAAGCCCTGGACCAGGTCGCCAAGGCCGCCCTCAAAAACAGCCTCGACGGCAAGGCCTGAAGGGCGCGGCCACCGGCCCGGCGGTTGGGCGGGGATAATCGCGGTTTTCCCCCACTGCACGAACACCGCATTCCATGGCTCAGTACGTCTTCACAATGAACCGCGTCGGCAAGATCGTCCCGCCGAAGCGACACATCCTCAAGGACATCTCCCTGTCCTTTTTCCCCGGCGCCAAGATCGGCATGCTGGGCCTGAACGGCTCGGGCAAGTCGACGCTGCTCAAGATCATGGCCGGTGTGGACAAGGAATACGAGGGCGAGGCCGTGCCCATGCAGGGCTTGAACATCGGCTACCTGCCACAGGAGCCCAAGCTCAATCCCGAGCACACGGTGCGCGAAAGCGTGGAAGAGGCGATGGGCGAGGTGTTCGCCGCCAAGGCCAAGCTCGAAGAGGTCTATGCCGCCTATGCCGAGCCCGATGCCGATTTCGACGCACTGGCCGCCGAGCAGGCCCGCCTGGAAGCGATCATCGCCACGGCGGGAACCGACTCGGAGCACCAGCTCGAAATCGCCGCCGATGCGCTGCGGCTGCCGCCCTGGGATGCCATGATCGGCGTGCTGTCCGGCGGCGAGAAGCGCCGGGTGGCGCTGTGCCGCCTGCTGCTGTCCAAACCGGACATGCTGCTGCTGGACGAGCCCACCAACCACCTGGATGCCGAATCGGTGGAATGGCTCGAAGTGTTCCTCACACGTTTCTCGGGCACGGTGGTCGCCATCACCCACGACCGCTACTTCCTGGATAACGCGGCCGAATGGATTCTCGAACTCGACCGCGGCAACGGCATCCCCTGGAAGGGCAACTACAGCACGTGGCTGGAACAAAAGGGCGACCGCCTGGCGCAGGAGCAGAAGACGGAAGAGGCCCACTTCAAGGCGCTCAAGAAAGAGCTGGAGTGGTCGCGCCAGAATCCCAAGGCGCGCCAGGCCAAGAGCAAGTCGCGCCTGGCGCGGTTCGAGGAGCTGTCGGACGTCGAATACCAGAAGCGCAACGAGACGCAGGAGATCTTCATCCCGGTGGCCGAGCGGCTGGGCCAGCAGGTGATCGAATTCCATAACGTGACCAAGTCGTTCGGCGAGCGGGTCCTGATCGACAACCTGAGCTTCACCGTGCCGCCGGGCGCGATCGTCGGGATCATCGGCCCCAACGGCGCCGGCAAGTCCACGCTGTTCAAGCTGATCGCCGGCAAGGAGAAACCGGACTCCGGCGAGGTGGTGATCGGCTCCACCGTGCAGATGGCCTTTGTCGACCAGCACCGCGACGAGCTGGCCAACCAGAAGACCGTCTGGGAGGACATCTCCGGGGGCCTCGACATCCTGAACGTCGGCAAGTTCCAGATGGCCAGCCGGGCCTACGCCGGGCGTTTCAACTTCAACGGCGGGGACCAGCAAAAGCGGGTCGGCACGCTCTCCGGAGGCGAGCGTGGCCGGCTGCACCTGGCCAAGACACTGATCGCGGGCGGCAACGTCCTGCTGCTGGACGAGCCCTCCAACGACCTCGACGTCGAAACGCTGCGGGCCCTGGAAGACGCGCTGCTTGAATTCGCGGGAAGCGTGATGGTCATCAGCCACGACCGCTGGTTCCTCGACCGCATCGCCACGCACATCCTGGCGGCCGAGGGCGACAGCCAGTGGACCTTCTTCAACGGCAACTACCAGGAATACGAAGCCGACAAGCGCAAGCGCCTGGGCGAGGAGGGCGCCAAGCCCAAGCGGATGCGCTATAAGGCGCTGAAATGACGACTTTAGGAAAGGGAGCTGGTAGTGAGCCGGCTCATCTCCTGTTCCAGCTCGGACATGCCGCCGCTGAGCGCGTCATCCGCGTCGGGGCCCAACTGGCCTTGGGGCGTGAGCTGGTCCACCATTTCCGGCAGGATTTCCGCAAAGCCGTCGGCCACTTCCTGCTCGGGAACACCCAGCTGCTGTGACAGGCGCGACAGTTCCTGGCTGCCCACGATCTCGTCCACGGCGCCGGTGTCCAGCAGATGGTTCGGTCCCGTGGACACCCACGAATCAGCTTGCTGGCGGTAGCCCTTCTGCTTGAAGCGATCGAGCACGGCGCCCACGCCGCCGTTGCGCTGCACCCACTGCATGGCAAAGGGCAGCAGCATAGCCAGCAGCATGCCTTTGTTGCCGCCCAAGCCCCCACTGCCGCCGCGCGAGCGGCCGCCCATCATCCCGCCCAGCAAGCCGCCCAGGCCCGCCCCGCCCAGGCCACCCATCCCGCCGAGGCCACCGCCCGTGCCGCCGCCGTAAGGCGTTCCGCCGGTGCGGCCTCGCATGGCATTGGAGAAAACGCTGCCCAGAATCTGGCCCAAAAGAGGATTTGCCACAGGAAACTCCCATTCAATCGATGATGGGTCAGCTTAAACTCGGGCTGCCACAGCAGTACGTAGGCCACAACCGATGTTGGCTAGGGTTCACGGCCTGCACGATCCGGCGCAAGGGAGCCATCCATGTCCATCGCCCCCCAGAACATTGCGTACCAGGCCCTCTACCGCGCCTGCATGAAGGAGGCGGCTTCCCAGGGCCGGACACTGATGCAGCGGTTGGTGGCCCGGGCCGGCGACTCGATGCCGCGCCATGCCGCGCTCGCGCCGGACAACCTCGAGCGCAAGCTGCTGGTCGATGCCGCCCGCACGCTGGTGAAGCACGAGGTGGCCCTGTGCGAGGCGTATCCGCAGGCCCTGCTGGCGGGCTTCGCGCAGGCCATCGCCGGCGACAGCCGCAGGAGCGGGGCGTTGAGCTTCGATTCGCTCGAACTCATGGGTGACGACCAGATGCAGGAGAACGTCGACCTGCTGCGCATGCAGCATGCCGTTCTCTTGCAGGTCGATGCCGAACTCGCCGAACTCAACGCCCTCATCTGTGCGGTGCAAGGCCTGCGCAGCGTCCAGGTCGAGCGCAACCCGTTGCGGCCCGAGGTCTACGTTCGCAGCCTGCGCAACGTCGCGCTGCAAAGCCCCGTTCCAGCGCTGATCCGTGCCCGCTGGATGCAGCACCTGGGGGAGGCTCTGGGCCCGGAACTGGCGCGGGCCTACGGTGAACTGTCCCAGCTGCTGCGCGCAAAAGGCGTGGCTGAAGCACAGTTCAGCGCCGTGCCGATGCCGGAGGGCGCCGCGCCGCGGGACAGGGCTGTCACGGCGAATGGCCCGTCCAGCGCCAGCGCACTGCTCAACCTGAAGGAGCTGCGGCGCCTGCTCACGGGCGGCAATGAGGAACCCGGGTTCGCGTCGTCCACCGGCGCTGGCCAGCCCGATTTTTCGATGACCGTTCCCGCCGCTTTCGAGGCCTTGCACGACATGAAGCAAGTCGACCAGGTGATGAGGCGCCTGCAGCAGCGGCGCGACGACGGCGAGCCCGGGAACCAGGCGCGAAGCCCCGCCCAGATGCTGGGCATGGAAGTGGTCAAACTCATGGTCGACAACATCGCCGGTGACCCGCGGTTGTTGCCGCCGGTGCAGCACACGGTGCGCGACCTCGAGCCCGCGCTGCTGCGGCTGGCGCTGGGCGACCCGCGCTTCTTCAGCGACCGCAGGCACCCGGCGCGCCGTCTGCTCGAGCAGATGACGCAGCGCAGCCTGGCCTGGGAGTCGGTCGACGCGCCCGGCTTCGCGGCTTTCATCGAGCCCTTGCAGCAGGCGGTGGACGTGTTGTCGTCCACGCGCATCGCGGGCGCAGAGCCTTTCGATTTCGCCCTCAAGTCGCTCGAAGAAGCCTGGGGCGACGAGCAGCAGCGGGACCGCCGCTACCGCCAGAAAGCGGTGCGCGCCCTGCTCCAGGCCGAGCAGCGCAACCTGCTGGCCGAAAAGGTCGCCAGGAATATCCGCACGCGTGCCGACGTGAGCGGCGCCCCGCGCGAGGTCGTGGCGTTCCTCACCGGCCCGTGGTCGCACGTGATGGCCCAGGCCAGGCTGGGCGACGAGACGGGTGAGAGCGACCCCGGCGGCTTCGCCGCTGTCGTGGCGGACCTGGTCTGGAGCGCCCAGCCGCGGGTGGCCGGTGCGAACATGGCGCGGCTGGCCGGCCTGGTGCCCGAGCTGATGGAAAAACTGCGCCACGGGCTCGCCACCATCGATTACCCGCCAGCTTCCGCGCAGCGGTTCCTGGATTACCTGGAAGCCGCCCATCGGCAGGCCGCCGTGGCCGCCGAGCAGCCGGGCCGGCCCGCGCCGGCGGCGACCGCCATGACGCGGGAGGAACTCGACGCCGTGTTCAGCGACGGCACGGACGAGGGGCCGGGCCCCTGGCTGGCGCCCACCGAAGCCCGGCATTCCGGCTTCATGGAAACCCAACAGGCTGCCGCACCCCGGCCGCTCTTTCAGGAAACGCAGGCGGGTTTCGGCGACACCCGGCCCGCCCCCAGCGAGCCCGCTCCGGCACTGCCGGACGCTGCCCTGGAGCCCGGCGCCTGGGTGGAAATGATGCTCGATGGCGGGTGGGCCCGCTATCAGGTGACCTGGGCGAGTCCGCACGGCACGCTCTTCATGTTCAGCAGTGCCGCCGGCAAGCCCCATTCGATGACCCGGCGCCTTTTGGGCAAGATGCTGCAAAACGGCAGCCTGCGGATGATCTCGGGCCAGGCCGTCGTCGACGGCGCGCTGGATGCCGTCGCGCAGGCCGCGCTGCGCAACAGCCTCGACTAGGGCCTGTTCACACTATTTATGCAAGTGCGAACGTGGTTAAAACAGCGCCAATCCAGCCGCAGGACGACGCCCAGGCTGGCCGCCTGGGCTAGGAGTGCAACAACGAGTGGCGCTGTTTTAACCACGTTCCCTTCGGGTTGCGGCCAAAAAGGCCATGCGCCGCGTTGCGAAGCCTTGCCGGACACTGAGTCCGGCTGCGTTTCGCGCCTTGCGCATGACCTTTTTGATCCGCAACGCATCTTGCATAAATAGTGTGAACAGGCCCTATTTGCTCGACGGACGCTCGCTGCCGGAACGAGGTGCCGGCCTGCGGGACAGGTGGTCCCTCACGTTGCCGGCACGGTCGCCCACGGCGGCCACGGCTTCCTTGATGCGCTGCTCGCTGGCGTTGAAGTGCCTCGCCCAAGCGCACAACTCGTACTCGTGGTGGATGTCGATACGGTCGTGGTCACGGGCCTGGGGCTGCGCCTTGTTGTCCGGCATGGTCTCGGCTCCCTGAATGAACAATGGCTCATCTTAGGCAAGCTGTGCAGCCGACGTGTGTAGGACGCGGCGCGATTCACGCGCGCTAGATTTCCTCCAGCTTGCGCCGCACCAGGTTGATGTTGTTGCGCAGCGCATAGAGCTCATCGGCATAGGACAGGGGCACCGAGACCCGCCCGACCTTGTGTTCGAGGGCATCCAGGTCCTGGGCCAACTGCGCGGCGTCGACCCCCGGCGCCTGCATCTCGTTTTCGATCGAGCGCAACTGGCCATACCAGCGAAAAACGCGCGAGCGGATGCGAAACTCGTACAGCGGCGGAACGATGCGCGACAGCGGCAGCAGGATGGCGATGATGATGCCCAGTGCCAGCCACATGCGCTCGACCAGGTTCGCCAGCCAGAAGGGCAGGTAGCGCTGCAGGAAGGGGCGGCCTCCCTGGATGGCGCGCTCGGCCTCGCGCGAAACGGGGTATTCGCTGTGTTCGGTCGTCGGGAATGTTCCGGCGCGATTGAACCACCCGGCCGGGCTGTGCAGGTCGCGCGCCGCCTGCGTGAACAGCTGCAGCAGCGCGGGATGCGATTGCTCGCGCGTGAGCAGGGCGGTGGTGGTGGCGACCAGTCGCAGGTCAGCCGCCGGCACGTCCCGTGCCAGGTCCACAACGCCGCGCGGCAGCACCACGGGCGTGAGGAACGGGAAGCGCCGCGAATAGGCTTCGCTCTGCGCGAAGTCCATCAGCCGCACGCCGGGGGTCTGCAACAGCATCTGGACCATCAGCGACTCGGGCGCCGACGCGAAAACGATGGCGTCGAGCTCGCCGCCCAGGAAAGCCACCGTCGCGGGGGTCTGTTCGAGCTGCGAGACGGTGATGCGCTGGATGTCGACATTGTTCGCTTCGAACAGCTTCTCCATGAGCCGCGGTACGCCGCTGCCGGCCGTGCCGACGTTCAGGCGCAGGCCTTGCAGCTGCGCCAGTGCCGAAATATGCGCCCCCACGGCCGGGGCCGATGCCGCTGCGCTGCCCCCCGGGGGGGCGCTTGCGCCTTGGGGCGGCGCGGCGGCGCTCGGGCCGGCGGCCGTCACCTTGCGGGCGGCCTCTTCGCGGTAGAACAGCCAAACCGGTTCGACGAACAGGCTGCCCAGCGATTCCAGGCCGCTTTCCTCGGCGGTCGCGCGTTCATTGCTGCCGCCTTGCACGAACCCCAGGTCCGCCTTGCCTTCACGCAGCAGCCTGAGATTGTCCGAAGAGCCTTCGCTGGCCTGGAGGATCACCTCGATGCCGTTGGCCACCAGGGCTTTCTTGTAGCGCTTGCCGAATTCGTCATAAGCGCTTTGGGCGGGGCCGGTGGCCAGCGTCACCCGCTTCGGCGGCTCCGGGTCCAGCCACAGGTAGGCCAGGACCAGCAAAGTCACCGCCACCACGGCGAAAGGCCCGGCGGAGATGGCCAGATCGCGGATGGACAGCAAGGTGTAGCGGATGGCTTTGGGCACAGGCGTCATAAGTCGGCGGCCGCCGGCAGATACAGGTTGCCCACACGCAGTCCCTGTGCGGCGCGCACCGCGCGCACCACCGCGAGAGCGACGACTTCGGCGGCCATCGTACCGAGCACCATCATGCCCGGCGACTGGGCCGCGCGGCCCGTGCCGAGCGCGAACAGGGTGTCGCCGTCCGACATGGTGTGGACGGGATTGATGCTGCGTGCCAGCCCGTCATGCCCCATGGTGGCGAGCCGGGAAGCCTGGGCTTTCGTGATGGCGGCGTCGGTGGCGATCACGCCGATGGTGGTGTTGGTGCCGGGAAGCAGCGGCTGGGGCGCCTCGCCGCGCAGCAGGGCCTGCCGCGTGTCCAGCAAGGCTTTGCCGTCGGCTGTGCGCGCCCCCGCGATGGGCAGGCCGGACCGCGGATCGATCACATCGCCCAGGGCGTTGCAGGCGATGAGAGCGCCGACAGTGACGCCGCTCACCGTGAGCGATGCCGTGCCGATGCCGCCTTTCATGGCGCGCTCGATGCCGAAGATCTTGCCCACGGCCGCGCCCGCGCCCGCGCCGACGTTGCCTTGCGCGGGCGGAGCCGACGATGCGCGCTCGCAGGCGCGGTAGCCCGCGGCCGCATCGGGACGGATGGAGGCATCGCCCACCAGCAGGTCGAACAGCACGGCGCCGGGCACGAGCGGCAGGCGGACCGGGCCTGCCGGGAAGCCTACGCCTTGTTCTTCCAGCCAGCGCACCATGCCGGTGGCGGCATCGAGGCCCCATGCGCTGCCCCCGGCCAGAAGGATGCCATGCACCCGGTCCACCAGGTTCGTGGGCGCCAGCAAGTCGGTTTCACGCGTTCCGGGCGCGGCGCCGCGCACGTCCACGCCGGCGACCGCGCCTTCCCGCGCGATGACGACAGTGCATCCGGTGGGGCGGCGGGGGTCGGTGAAGTGGCCGACTTCGATGCCGGCAACGTCGGTGATGGCTGAACGGTCCATGGGAAATCATTATCCATGGCGGGCGCAGGAAACGTCCTACAGTTAATCCGGCGCTTTGACCGACATCTAAGCAGTGCCGAGCTTTCTACAGTGGAGATTCGCCGGCGCCGCTGGCGATTTTTTCGACATGCCCGAGAGGAAGCACCATGAACAGCGAAACAAGCGAAAGCATCACCAGCATGAACGGACCCAGCGGTTCCACGAGCCTGAACGGCGTCGGCAGCGATGGCACCGTGCGTCGTGTCGCGCAAAAGGCCCACGAAGCCGTCGACAAGCTCGAACAGACCCTTGGCTCCGGCAGCGAGAAGGTCATGGGCTGGCAACAGGAATACGGCGAGATGGCTCGTGACCAGGTCCGCGCCAACCCGTTGGCCGTTGTGGCCGGCGCCTTCGCAGTGGGCTGGCTGCTCGCCAAGATCACGCGCTAAGTTTTAAGGGGCAAGGGGCCGCAGCGGCCAGCTCGCGCCGCGCCGCGCGCATCACCGCCCAACCGGAGGTGATCGCTAGGCCGGCCATGACCGCAGCCACAGCGAGGTCGGGCCAAGCCGTGGCGGTCCCGAAAGACACCCAGCGCCGCGAGCATCACCGGGAAGTTGCCGATGGCGTCATTGCGCTTGCACAGCCATACGCCACGCATGTTCGCGTCGCCTTCGCGATAAGAAATTAAAGGCGCCCTGACGGCCAGGCTGGCCGCAGGGCCAACGCGCCGATGAATCCGATGGTGAGCGGTTCCGGCATGATCGATGCATGAAGATCAGCGACCTCAGCCGTGCCACCGGCGTCGATGTGGAAACCATCCGCTATTACGAGAAAGCCGGCCTGCTGCCGGCCCCCGCACGCGAAGCCAACGGCTATCGCAGTTATGACGGCAAGCACCTGGAGCGCTTGTCGTTCGTGCGGCATTGCCGTGCGCTCGACATGCCCCTGGCCGACGTGAAGCGCCTGCTCGATTTCGCCGGCGGTGCGCCGGACGGGCGCGGCGACATCGACGCGCTGATCGGCGCCCAGTTGTTGCGGCTTCGCGCGCGCCTGAAAAGCTTGCGGGCGATGGAGCGGCAACTGGCGGCCCTGCGCGACAGCTGCGACGCCGACCACGCCACTCACGCGTGCGGCATCCTGCACGAGCTGGTGGCGGCCGCCCAGGGGGAGGCTTGCGCATGTCATCCGCAGGCCTTTGAGCGATGACTATCGCCGGCCTGCCGCGCGGTGTCTGGGCGAGCCTGGCCGCGGCACTGTTGTTCGGTGCCGGCACGCCGCTGGCCAAGCTGCTGCTGGCGCAGGCCAGTCCCTGGCTGCTTGCCGCGCTTCTCTACCTGGGCTCTGGTTTGGGCCTGGCCTCGATCCGGCTGCTGCGGGCGGCGCCGCAGGCACGCCTGGCTGCCGGCGAGCGCCATTGGCTGGCCGGTGCGGTGCTGGCCGGCGGCGTGGCCGGGCCGGTGTTGCTGATGCTGGGCCTGGTGACGATGCCGGCTTCCGCGGCGTCGCTGCTGCTCAATGCCGAAGGCGTGTTCACCGCGCTGCTGGCGTGGTTCGTGTTCAAGGAGAATGTCGACCGCCGCATTGCACTGGGCATGTGCGCCATCGTCGCCGGCGGGCTGGTGCTGGCGTGGCCCTGGCCGGCCAGCTGGCCGGAATGGAAGCCCGCGCTGTTCGTGGTGGCCGCTTGTCTTGCCTGGGCGGTCGACAACAACCTCACGCGCAAGGTTTCGCGGCCCGACCCCTCGTGGATCGCGATGGTCAAGGGGCTGGCCGCGGGCTGCACCAACCTCGCGCTGGCCTGGGTCCTCGGGGCTTCATGGCCTGGGCTGGGCGTGGCCACGGCCGCCGGCCTGGTCGGATTCGCCTGCTATGGCGCGAGCCTGGTGCTTTTCATCGTCGGCCTTCGCGAATTGGGCACCGCGCGCACCGGAGCCTATTTTTCGGTGGCTCCTTTCTTCGGCGCGCTGCTCGCCATCGGTTTACTGGGCGAGCCGGTGACTGCCAACTTGATCGCCGCCGGCTTGCTGATGGCCGCCGGCGTGGCGTTGCATTTTTCGGAACGGCACCAACACCCGCATGCACACGAAGAGGCGTTGCACACGCACGAGCATGTGCACGACGATGCCCATCACGGCCATGCCCATGTGCCGCCGGTGCCGCCGGGAACACGCCACAGCCATGCGCACCGGCATGAGGCGCTGGTGCATAGCCACGCGCATTTCCCGGATACCCATCACAGGCACGAGCACTAGTCCAGTAATGGCACCCCCCGTAAGCGCCAGAAAGGCCGGGGCTGCCATTTCCCTGTTTCACTGGACCAGGGCCTGTTCACACTATTTATGCAAGTGCGAACGTGTTTAAAACAGGCCCTAGTCCGGCAGCTGCTACCGCGCCTGCGTCTGCGCCACCCGCGCATGCCCGCCGAACCACAAGGTGGTCAGCGCAACCAGCGCGAAGGGCAGGCCCACCCAGGACAGCTTGTCGAAGCCCAGCGTAGAGACGAAAGCCCCGCTGATGACCGCGCCCAGCGCGGTGCCGACATACAGCATCGAGCCATTGAGGCTCATCAGCAGCGGCGCCTGGGCCGGGCCCAGGGTGGCCAGCATCACCTGCTGCGGCGCCATCATGCCGAAGCCGGCCACGCCCCAGGTCACGAACACCAGCACCGTCAGGGCGTGATGGCCGCGCGTGAGCGGCACCAGCAGCATCATCGCGGCCAGCACCACCAGCTGCACCCGCAGAGTGCGGATGGCGCCGAAGCGATCCACCGCCCAGCCGCCGAGGATGGTTCCGGCGACACCGGAGAAGCCGAACATGACCAGCGTGAATGTCAACTGCCCCGGTGTCAGCGGGTTCAACGCCAGCAACACCGGGCCGGCGAACGCAAAGACGCTGAAGATCGCGATGAAATAAAGCAGGGTGCGGACCCATACGCGCACGATCGGCCATTGCCGCACGGCTTGTCCCATGCCCGCGAAGCTGGCGCCGGGCGCGGCGATATCGCGCGGCAAGACCGCCCACAAAAGGAGGCCCACGGCCATGCAGGCGCCGGCGACCAGCCAGACCGGCACCTGCCAGCCATAGGTCAGGCCCAGCCACGCGCCCAGTGGGACGCCGACGGCGTAGCTCAGGCTCATGCCCAGGAAGACCAGTGACAGGGCGCGGCCGCGGCGGCGCGGCTCGACCAGCGCGACCGCCACACCCGCGGCCAGGGCGCTGAACGCCGAGCCGACGCCCATGAGCACGCGGCCGAGCACAAGCACGCCGAACGTCGTGGCCGCCGCCGACAGCACGCAGCCCGCGGCGAACAGCGCGAGCGCGAGAAGGATGGCGCGCTTGCGCGGCCAGCGGCCGGTGGCGATGAGGAACAAGGGGGCGACGCAAGCGGAGGTCAACGCGTAGGCGGTCATCACCTGGCCGGCCATGGCAACGCTGACGTCCAGCGAATCGGCAAGGGGCTGCAGGATGCCGGACAGCACGAAGGCGCCCGTGCCGATCACCAGGTTGGTCAAGGCGAACAGGTAAAGGATGGGGGGCATGGGACCTTTCAGGGGTTCGGCACGGGTTTGGGCACGGCCAGCCCGCGCGCCCGCATCGCTGTGCGCAGGCGGTCGGGATAGTCGGTGATGATGCCGTCCACGCCCCAGGCGATCAGACGCTCCATGTCGGCCGGATTATTGACGGTCCAGGGGATGACCTTCAGGCCCAGCGATTTCGCTTCGTTCAGCAATGCTTCGGTCAATGCGCCCGCGTTGGGCGACCAGGTGCGCCCGCCTGCCGCATGGACCAGCCTGGGCACGCTGCCGTGGTCGGCCAGCTTGAAGCCGGCGGTCCAGGTGCCGTCACGCACGTTGTCGCTATTGGCCGTTTGGATCGTGAGATGGACGGTGGGGATCGTCGGCGCGAGCCGCTGCACGAGCTGGAGCGTCCTCCAGTCGAAGCTCTGGATGGCGACGCGGCGCGTCATCCCCGCATCCCGGACCACCTGAAGAAGCGCCTGGGTCATCGCCTCGGGGGCCACCGTGTCGTCGGGGCGGCCGGGGTCGATCTTGGTTTCGATGTTGAAACGGACATCGTTGGCACCGAGCGCCCGGACCCGGTCGAACAGCGAGGCCAGCGTTGGAATGCGCGCGCCGTCGTGGGCCCTTTGCGAATCGAACGTCTTCGCGTAGGGCGCCTGCGGATCGATGCGCCCGACATCATAGGTCTGCAGCTGGGCCAGCGTCAGTGACCTGACGAGGGGCCCCTTGCTTGCCGACAGCCATTGGCCGCCGGCATCGCGCGTGATCGCGGGGTTGAGGTAGGGATCGTGCATGACCACCACGGCGCCATCGGCGGTCACGCCGACATCGAGCTCCAGGGTCGTCACGCCGATCTCGAGCGCGCGTTCGAAAGCGGCCAGTGTGTTTTCCGGCGCCAGGCCGCGAGCCCCACGGTGCCCCTGGAGGTCGAACGCTGCGCACGAGAGGCAGGCGAGCGCGCCCAGGCACAGCAGCAAGGCTTTGCGGAGATTGGTGGTCATGGTGGCAGGCCCTTGGCGTCAATCGAGCCTGGCGCCGGACTTCTTCACCGCCTCGGCCCAGCGTGGCATTTCGGCGGCGAGGAATCTGGCGAAATCTTCGCTTCCCAGAAAGGCCGGGTCGGCCCCCTGCGCCACCATGCGGTTGCGAATATCGGGGCTGGCCATGACCTGCCTGAACGCCTCGCTGAGCCTGGTGGTGACATCCCTGGGCAGGCCCGCGGGCGCGAGGAAGCCGTAGAAGCCGACGACCTCGAATCCCTTGAGGCCGCTTTCGATGACAGTGGGCGTGTCCGGCAGCGCGGGATTGCGCTCGCGGCTCGTGACCGCCAGAGCCTTCACCTTGCCCTGCTTGTGGTAGCCGGCGGCCTGCGGAATCGATTCGGCCATAAACTGGACCTGGCCGCCCATCAGGTCCGTGAAGGCCGGGGCGCTGCCTCGGTAGGGGATGTGCACCATGAAGAGCCCGGTCGCGCTCTTGAACATCTCGGGCACCAGGTGGCTGATGCCGCCGTTGCCCGCCGAGCCGTAATTGACCTGGCCGGGACGGGCCCGGGCGTACTCCATGAATTCGTTGAGTGAATTGACCGGCAGCTTGGGATTGACGAGCAAGGCCAGGGGCTGCATGGCGGTACGCGCGATCGGCGTGAAGTCGCGCGTGGTCTGGTAGGGCAACCGGTTGTAGAGCGCCGGATTGATGACCATCACGCCGGTATTGGCCAGCATCAGCGTGTACCCGTCGGGCGCGGCCTTCATGACTTCCTGGGCCCCCACGGTTCCGCCGGCCCCGGCCTTGTAGTCGATGATGATGGGCTGGCCCAGCACCGCCTGCAATCGTTCGGTCAGCAGGCGCGCATGCTGGTCCAGCGGGCCGCCCGCAGGAAACCCGATCACCACGCGGATGGGTTTGTCGGGAAACGCGGCCGCCGCCGCAGTGCTGGCCGCGATGAGCAGAACGGCGAATATTCGCCTGACGATCTTCATGGCGCTTCTCCAAAGACGGTACATGATATCGGCGCCGCGCAGCCGCGCAGCCACGTCGCCAACGTGACGGCTCCTGGGACATCCCTGATGCGGTGCACCATGGGCCCGGCTAGTCTGGCCGGCATGCCTCGCCCCCACCACCAGTTCTGGCCGAAGCGCCTGCCGCACGCCATCAGTCCGCCGTCCACTTCGCTCTGGGACAACCTGCAGATCAGCGCCCACCGCTTCCCGGACAAGCCCGCGCTGGTGTTTTTCGGCACCACGCTCACATACGGCGAACTGGCGGACCGGGCGCAGCGGCTGGCGGCGCGGTTGCACGAGATGGGTGTGAGGAAGGGCGACCGGGTCATGCTGGACATGCAGAACTGCCCCCAGCTCGTGATCGCGCATTTCGCCATCCTGCGCGCCAATGCCGTGGTGGTGCCGGTGAACCCGATGAACCGCGCCGAAGAGCTCAAGCACTACATCAACGACCCGGGCGCCAAGGTCGCGATCACTACCGCCGACCTCGCGGCCGAAATCGCCCGGGCCAGCGACGCCTTGCCCGCGGACGAACGGCTGGCGCACCTGATCGTCAGCCATTTCACCGATGCCTTCGATCCCGACGCCGCCGACACCATGCCCGAGGGCTGGCGCGACTGGCTGCTGGCGCGGCATCCGCTGCCGCGTCTGGAAGGTGGCCAGGTGTCGAGCTGGGAGGTGGCACTGGCCGCCGGCGGGCCACTGCCGCCCCTGGAGGTGGGGCCCGCCGATCTGGCCCTGCTGCCCTACACCAGCGGCACCACCGGCCTGCCCAAAGGCTGCATGCACCTGCACAGCAGCATCATGCACAACGCCGTCGCCAGCTGCATCTGGAACAGCGCGACGTCCGAGAACGTGACGCTGCTGGTGGTTCCGATGTTCCACATCACCGGCATGGTCAGCGTGATGCACGCGAGCATTTATGTCGCCGCAACGCTGGTCATCATGCCGCGCTGGGATCGTGACCTGGCCGGGCGGCTGATCTCGCGCCGCAAGGTCACGACCTGGACCAACATCCCGACCATGGTGATCGATTTGCTGGGCAGTCCCCACTTCGACAAGTACGACCTGTCCAGCCTCGTGCAGATCGGCGGCGGCGGCGCCGCCATGCCGCAGGCCGTGGCCCAGCGGCTGCTGGAGCAGTTCGGCCTGCGGTATACCGAGGGATACGGGCTGACCGAAACTGCCGCTCCGTCGCACAGCAACCCACCCGACCACCCCAAGCAGCAATGCCTGGGAATCCCCTTCATGAGTTGTGACGCGCGGGTGGTGGACCCGCGCACGCTGCAAGAAGTGCCGGCCGGTGAGCAGGGCGAGATCGTCATTCACGGCCCGATGGTGTTCGCCGGCTACTGGAAGCGGCCGCAGGCCACGGCCGCCGCTTTCATCGAGCTGGAAGGCAGGCGGTTCTTCCGTACCGGCGACCTGGGCCGCGTGGACGCGGACGGCTACTTCTTCCTCACGGACCGCCTCAAACGCATGATCAATGCGTCGGGCTTCAAGGTCTGGCCCGCAGAAGTGGAGGCATTGATGTTCCGCCACCCCGCCATCCAGGAGGCCTGCGTCATTTCAGCCAAGGACAGCTACCGCGGCGAGACGGTAAAGGCCGTCGTCGTGCTGCGCGAAAACCATAAGGGCCTGGTCAGCGAGCAGGACATCCTGCAATGGTGCCGCGCCCACATGGCCGTCTACAAGGCGCCTCGCATCGTGCAGTTCGCCGATGCATTGCCCAAAACCGGCAGCGGCAAGGTGATGTGGCGCAGTCTCCAGCAGCTCGAAATTTAACTGCCGGCAGGGAATGGCTTGGGCCGTTGGCTCATCTGTCGGATACCGCCTACACACCGCCTTGGACTTTTCTCATAGCATTGGCGCCTATCCTCCGACCGCCGCATGAGACCAAACCCCGAACAACAAAGTACTCCCGAGCAACGCAGAGCATCAACGGGCGTACCAGGTCTGGACAACATCCTTGGCGGTGGGTTGCCCGCGCACCATCTGTACCTCGTCGAAGGAACCCCCGGCTCCGGCAAGACAACGCTGGGCCTGCAGTTCCTGCGCCGGGGGGTCGAGGAGGGCGAGCGCGGCCTCTACATCACCCTGTCCGAGACCGCATCGGAACTCAACACCGTGGCGCGTTCGCATGGCTGGTCGCTCGACGGCGTGGAGGTGTTCGAGCTCGTGAACGAAGAAGGGCTCAGCCCCGAATCGGTGCAATCCATCCTGCATCCTTCCGAAGTCGAGCTCGGGGAAACGACACGCGGCGTGATGGGCGTTGTCGAGCGGCTCAAGCCGGCCCGGGTGGTGTTCGACAGCCTGTCCGAAATGCGCATGCTGGCCCAGAACCCGCTGCGCTACCGCCGCCAGGTGCTGGCCCTCAAGAGCTTTTTCGCCATGCGCGGCTGCACAGTGTTGATGCTGGACGACCGCAGCGCCAACCAGGACGACTTGCAGCTGCACAGCATCGCGCACGGCGTCATCAGCCTGGAACAGTTGGTGGAGCAGTACGGCCCGGAACGCCGGCGGCTTCGCGTCATGAAGATGCGCGGCATCCGCTACCGGGGCGGCGAACACGACTTCAATCTCGAAACCGGCGGCCTGGTGGTGTTCCCCCGGCTGGTGGCTGCCGAACATCGCGAGGGGGATTTCAGCGCCAGCCTGGCGTCCACGGGCACGGCCGAGCTCGACAAACTGCTCGGCGGCGGCCTGGCCCGCGGCAGCAATACCTTGTTCACCGGGCCTTCGGGAGTGGGCAAGACGACCACGGCCATCGCCTGCGTGAGATCGGCCCTTGAGCGCGGCGAAAAAGCGGTGTTCTATCTTTTCGATGAGGGGCACAGCACCTTGCTGGCCCGGTCCACCGCGCTCGGGCTGAACCTGGACGCGTTCCTCAAAAACGGCCAGCTTCGAATCGAGCCGCTCGATCCGGCCGAGGTGTCGCCCGGCGAGTTCGCGCACATGGTGCGCGCGGCGGTCGAAGAGGTCGGCGTGCAGTTTGTGGTGATCGACAGCCTGAACGCTTATCTGCAGGCCATGCCAGGCGACAAATACCTGCTCCTGCAGATGCATGAGCTGCGGAATTACCTGAACCAGCGCGGCTTGATCACCATCCTGATCCTGGCGCAACATGGTGTGCTCGGCGATATGCGCACCGACGTCGACCTGAGCTACCTGAGCGACTCGATCGTGCTGTTCCGGTTCTTCGAAGCGCGGGGCAGCCTGCTCAAGGCCGTATCGGTGATCAAGAGCCGCGTCACCGAGCACGAGCTCACGATCCGCGAGTTCCGCCTGGGCAAGAAGGGCGTGGAAGTGGGCGCCGCGCTGACGGATTTCGAAGGCGTGCTCACCGGCGTTGCTTCGTACAGAGGGTCGATGCCGCTGCTGGGCGACGACCAGCGCACGGGCCGCGCCTGATGGAATTCAGGGTTCTGGTCCACGCGCCGCGCGGCCGCGATGCGGTGGTCGTGAAGGGTGTCATCGATGCCGCGCACGAGGTGGCGATCTGTGCCGGGCCGCAAGCGCTGCTGCATTGCCTGAAGGAAGGTTCGGCGGTCGCAATCATCACCGAAGAGTCCCTCGCGGATCCATGCGGGCCGGGCGGCTCGTTCGGCGAGTCCCTGGTGAGCTGGTTGGCCGACCAGCCGCCCTGGTCCGACTTCCCGTTCATTGTCCTGGCCACACGCCAGCCGGGACGCCGCGCCGCGTCGGCGGTGGCGTCGTTGAACAACCTGGGCAACGTGATCCTGCTGGAACGGCCCCTCAACGCCGAAACCCTGTCGAGCGCCGCAGGCGCGGCCGTGCGGGCGCGCACGCGCCAGTACGCAACGCGCCAGCACCTGCAGGAGATCGGCCGCACGCGCAGCGAAATGGAACGGCTCAACAGCGAGCTGGAAGCGCGCATCCTGGAGCGCACGCGCGCGCTGGCCAGCGCCAACGACCGGCTGATGAAGGAGATCGCCGAGCGTGAGAAGGCCCAGGCGGCGCTCACGCAGGGCCAGAAGATGGAAGCCATCGGCCGGCTCACCGGCGGTATCGCCCACGACTTCAACAACCTGCTGCACGTGGTCAACATGAACCTGGAGCTGATCTCGCTTTATGCCAAGGAAGAGAAGGTCAAGCCCGTGGTCGACCGCGCGAAGAGTGCGGCCAAGCGAGGCGCCAAGCTCACGAACCAGCTGTTGTCCTTCGCGCGCAGCCAGTCGCTCCTGCCCAAGCTCACGCACGTCAATACGCTGCTGGTGGGCATGAAAGACCTGCTGGAGATTTCAGCGGGGCCGGGCGTCACCGTGGAACTCGAGCTGTGCGAGCAGCGCGCGGCCGTGATCGTCGATCCGAGCCAGCTCGAAATGGCGGTGTTGAATCTCGCGGTCAACTCGCGCGACGCCATGGGCGAGGGCGGGGTGCTGAAGATATCGACCTGTATCCAGGTGAAGGCCAAGGACGAAGGCCAGCTCAGGCAAGGGGACTATGTGGTGATTTCGGTGAGCGATACCGGCAAGGGCATCCCCGAAGTGCTGCTGAGCAAGGTGTTCGACCCGTTCTTCACGACCAAGCCCATCGGCAGCGGTACCGGGCTGGGCCTGAGCCAGGTCTATGGTTTCGCCCGGCAGTCCAGCGGCCTGGCCTTCATTCGTAGCGAGCCCGGGCAAGGCACGACGGTGGAGATGCACTTTCCCGCGGCCGCGGCCAATGCGCAGGCGGGGTCCGAGCCGCCCGCGCCACCCGAGATGCCGCTGTGCATCAAGTCGCGCCGGATCCTGGTGGTGGAGGACGATCCCGACGTGCGCAAGGTGATCGTCGAATGTCTCGGCCTGATCGGTTACTCGGTCGCCGAGGCAGCCAACGGCACCGAGGGGCTGGAGGCCATCGCCCGCTTCAAGCCCGACTTGCTCGTCGTGGACTACGCGATGCCCGACATGACAGGTGCCGAAGTGATCTCCAAAGCCCGTGAAATGGTCGCGGGCTTGCCGGCCATCCTGGCGACCGGTTATGCGGACATGGCGGCGGTGGAACGCCTGGCCGGCAAGCCGGCCATCCTGCGCAAGCCGTTCGACATCAATTCGCTCGGCGCCGCGGTCGCCTTCGCCCTGGAGGGTGCGCCGGAGCACGAGGGTGCCGTGGGCACCTAGTCCAGTGAAACAGGGAAATGGCACCCCCCGTGAGCGCCAGTAAGGCCGCAGGCTAGGCGCAAACCGCAGCCAGGTTGGACACCTGGCGAGGATTTGCAACAACGCCTGCGGCCTTTCTGGCGCTCACCCGAAGGGCCGGGGCGAGAAGGGGCGCAGGAGGGCGTTGCGCTCTGGCCCAGGCGGCCAGCCTGGGCTGCGGACCGCGCCTACTCCTGCAC
>JACDFR010000081.1 GCA_013815685.1 Ramlibacter sp. | reverse complement strand
CTGCGCCCCGACTACCCTGGGTTTGCTCGATCCCGTGGCCTGTCGCAGAACTCACTGCGCGCCCTAAGGCCGCTGCGTTCAAACAAGCTGCGACAAATCAGAGCACGATGCGCGCTGAAGCGCGCGGCCACGAGATCGAGCAAACCCAGGCGCCTCGCAACGATGCGCCGCGGCCTGCCCGGACACGCCTTTGCGAGACGTTGTTGGCGCTCATTGCTTGCACGCCCACCAAGTCTCCTCGCGGCAGGCGGTACCCGGCGCGGGCGATTTCTGTGGCGGCTGCGATGCTCGGCCTGGGGGCGGGCGCGCAGCGCTTCGTAACTGACTCGTCGCACCTGTCTGAACGAAGCGGCCTCAGGGCGCGCAGTGAGTTGTGCGACGCCGACCCCAGGCCGAGCATCGCAGCGGAGTCGGCGCAAAGCGCCGACCGCCACAGTATGAGCCCCTGCCGGGTACCGCCTGCCGCGACGCGAGGATCATCGCGTTCTAGACGCGCGTGAGCAGCCGCTCCGCATCCGCCAGGTCGCGGGTCGTATCCACGTCGATGACGATGCCCGGATCATCCAGTTCCAGCTGGGCGACCGGATTCACCACGGCCTGGGCCCGCGCCACCAGGGCCGCGCCTTGAGGTCCTTTGAGCAGCAACAGCGCATCCCGGCATGAGGCGGCGAAGCCTACCGGGTGGCCGCGCCGGCCCTGGTAGTGGGGCAATACCACCGTATGCTCGCTCAGGGCGGCGGCGACCGCTCGCAAGGTGTCCGGCCTGATCAGCGGCAGATCGCCCGGGAGGATCAACCAGCCGGCCGCATCCTTCGTTGCGCGCACCCCGGACGCGATGGTGTCACCCATGCCCGCGTGCCCCTGGTCCTCCAGGTGCCAGGGCAGGCCACTGGCGCGCACTGCGTCCAGCGTGTATTGGTGTACGGGCTTGCCCGCCAGCAAGGCATGCAGTTTGCTCCCCGAGCCGCCGGATGCGATGAAACGCTCGCCCCGCCCGGAGGCCAGGACGAGCACGACCGGCTGGCTCATTTGACCTCTTTACCGTTGGCGTTCAGGGTAGCCATGAAAGAACTCCTCGAAGGGTTGTCGGCGCGAGCGGCCACTGTACTGCGGGAATTCCCAAGCTGGCGATGAGACAATCCCCGCATGAGCACGACTTCCGTCCGCATCGCCGATCTGCGCAAGAGCTACGAGCGCGCCGAGCTCAGCGAGGAAGCTTCCCATGCCGATCCGCTGCGGCAGTTCGACCAGTGGTTGACGCAAGCCATCAGCGCGGAGATACCGGAGCCGAACGCCATGACGCTGGCAACCGTCGGCAACGACCTGCGCCCCAGCAGCCGCGTGATCCTGATCAAGGGATATGACGAGCGCGGCATCGTCTGGTACACCAATTACGAGAGCCGCAAGGGTCAGGAGCTGGCCGGCAATCCCTGTGCCGCGCTGCAATTCCACTGGGTCGAACTCGAACGCGTCGTGCGCATCGAGGGCCGGGTCGAGAAAACCTCCGCCGCCGAAAGCGACGCCTACTTCGCAACGCGGCCGCTGGATTCGCGCATCGGCGCCTGGGCCAGCCCCCAAAGCCAGGTGATCCCCAGCCGCACGGTGCTGGTCACCAACGCCGCCAGATACAGCGCGCAGTTCATGCTCAACCCGCCGCGCCCGCCGCACTGGGGCGGCTATCGCCTGGTGCCCGACCAGTGGCAGTTCTGGCAAGGCCGCAAGAGCCGGCTGCACGACCGGCTGCGTTACACGCTGAAAGACGGCGGGTGGCTGCGCGAGCGGCTGGCGCCCTGACCCATCTTGCGCGGGCGGGTTCACGCCGCCAGTGTCGCCGACTGCCCGTCAGAAACTCGCCTGCAGCCCCACCTTCACGCTGCGCCCCGGCAAAGGCGTGTAGGCAGCATGCCGCGCCGCAACGCCATCTACTTCACGCCGACGGCGTCGGTGATCCGGTAGTACAGGCCGTACGGGTCGTCGCTGAGCACGGCGAACCGCCCTTCCACGGTGACAGGGTCCAGTGTGTACGGCACGGGCGCCTTCGTCTTGACCTCGACCATGCTCTCCGGCCCGCCGGGCACGCAGAAGCCGCAGGTCAGCGGCACCGAACTCAGCAGGAAGTGGGTTTGCTTCTCGCCCGGCTCCAGCGGCATCATGAAGCCCTGGATTCGCTGCGTCTTCTGGTTCAGCGCCATCTGGGGCTTGTCGAACACCGGAACCACTTTCCTGTTCTCGGTCTTGGTCTTCACCGCGGTAAGCAGCGCCCATGGAACGACGTCGCTGCGCGCGGGCAGTGGCGCGAACGGGCTGTTGGGATCGTGGACGCCCGGTCCCGTGCCCTTAGGCACCGGCGAGCTCAACTGGGCGCCGGCCGAGGCCGCGAGCGCGATCGCCAGCAAGACAGCTGCTTTCTTCATGGCTTTCTCCTGAATGGCACTCAGTGTTCGTGCTTCATGCCGCAGTATTTTCCTATGGCCAGGCCCTTGCAGGCAGCCTGCAAATCCTTTTGGCACTGATCGTGTTTCTTGCCGGACTCCAGGCACTTCGCCGCCGCGTCGTGCGCCGCGGCCATGGCACGGTGCCGCTGCGCGTCTTTCCTGATCTCTTCCGGGCTCTCGGCGGATACCGCCAGCAGCGGCAGGCAGGCCAGGAGCAACATCCATCGTTTCATCGTATTCACCTCGTATTGAGCAATTGGGCTACATCGACCCGGTAGGCGCTGACGACGGGGATCAGCGCCGCCAGGGTAGCGACCGCAACGGCCGCCGCCGGGATCCAGGCCTCGGCCGCGACCCAGGTGCGGCCGGTGACCGGCAGCGAGCGCTGGCCTTCCAGCAAATAGCCTACCAGGGCTGTCAAGCCGTGCCCCGCGGCCAGTCCCAACAGCGAAGCCAGCAGCGCCAGCCACAAGGCCTCGCACAGCAGCAGCGATGCGACCTTCAGGGGCGTGGCGCCCAGCATCCGCAGCATCGCAAGATCGGCGCGGCGCTCCCGCACGGCCGTCCAGAAGGCGATGAACACGCTCAGGCCGGCGGTGAGGAGCAGCACCGCACCGACCCCGCGCAGCACTTCGGTGCCCACGCCCAGCAGGCGCAGCAGGCGGGTGATTTCGACCGCGGGCGCGGCTGCCTGCATCCCGGTGCTGCTGTTGACCCAGCGCGGGAACGTGGCGGCCGCAAGCGGACTCCGGTAGGTGATGAGCGCCATGGTGACCTCGCGCTCGGCTTGCAGCGCCTTGCGGTCCTCCTCATCGGTGGCCATCCCCTTCTCGTGCACCTGCCAGACCGATTCGGTGGCGGTAAGGATCAGCCGGTCCGCGACGCAGCCGCAGGGCGCCAGCACACCCGTCACGCGGAAAGGATCGTTGCCGTGCTCGTGTCCGCCGGCGCCCAGCCCGTGGCTGCCGATGAAGCTGTCGCCCGGTTTCATGCCGGTCGTCCGTGCCGCCTGGGCGCCAAGGACGGCCTGCATCGGCTCGGCCCAGGCCCGCCCCTGCGCGGGGGCGAGCCGGTAGTGCGCGAGATAGTCGTGCGTGGTCCCGACGATTCGAAAGCCACGAAACGCATCGCCCAAGCTCAGCGGAATCAGCCTGGCGACCTGCGGCTGCTCGCGCAGGGCCTGCACGTCGTCGAGGCGGACGTTGCCCGGGGGCACGTCGATGTGGAACACGCCCGAAAGGATCAGTTGCAGGGGGCTGCCCTTGGCACCCACCACCAGGTCGATGCCGGCCAGGTCGCGCTGGAAAGCGCGGTCGATCTGCGCGCTGGCCAGCAGCACGAAGGTGATCGACGCCAAGCCCAGCGTCAGCAACAGCAGGTTGAGCACAGCCGCCAGCGGCCGCGACCACAGGTAGCGCAGGGCGAGCGCGCCGGTCCTCATGGACGGTCGAGCTGCAAGGCCAACGCGGCCGGCAACGCCTGCCTGACGCGGCGATCGTGCGTCGCGATCACCAGCGTGGCCCTGGACCGGGACGCGCTTTGCGCCAGCAGGCGGAGCGCCGACAGCGCAGCTTCGTCATCCAGGCTGGCCGTCGGCTCGTCGGCGAGGATGACCTGCGGCGACATCAGGATGGCCCGCGCCAGCGCCACGCGCTGCGCCTGGCCGCCGGACAGCTGCGAAGGGCGGCGGCTCGCCAGATCGGCCACGCCGAGCTGTTCCAGGGCGCGCCGCGCGCTTGCCGCGTCGTGCGCGACGCCGGCGGCATAGAAGGCGAGCGCCAGGTTGCGCTCCACCGACAGGGCATCGCTCAAGTGCAGTTTCTGGGGCAGGAACCCGAGATGGCGCGCGCGCCAGCCATCTCTGCCCGCGCGCGAAAGCGCTGCCAGGGACTGGCCGCCGATGACGATGTCTCCGTCGCCCGCCGTAAGCAGGCCCGCAGCCAACGCGAGCCACGTCGACTTGCCCGAGCCCGAAGGCCCGTGCAAAAGGAGCGTGGCGCCCTGCGGCACATCGAGATCGGGGAAAGCCAGGGCCGTGCCGGCAGGGTACCGATAGCGCAGCGCGCGCGTGCGGATCATCCGCGCCCGCTAGTTCCTGACCAGGTCCGCGAAGGTCTTGCGGAACTTGGCCACTTTCGGGCCGGCCACTGCCACGCAGTAACCCTGGTGGGGATTCTTCTCGAAGAAATCCTGATGGTATTCCTCGGCCGGGGCGTAGTTCTCGAGCGGCAGCACCTCGGTGACGATCGGCCGGCCGAACAGCTTGTCCTGGCTCATCTGGCGGATCATCGCCTCGGCTTCGTCCTTCTGTTCGGGCGCGGTGTAGTAGATGCCGCTGCGGTACTGCGAGCCGCTGTCATTGCCCTGGCGGTTCAACGTGGTGGGATCATGGACGACGAAAAAGATTTCGAGTATCTGGCGCAGGCTGACCTGCGAAGGATCGTAGGTGAGCTTCACCACCTCGTTGTGGCCGGTGGTGCCGCTGCAGACCTGCTCATAGGTCGGCCGTTGGACATGGCCGTTGCAGTAGCCCGATTCGACGTCGGTGACGCCGAGCACTTTTACGTACACGGCTTCGGTGCACCAGAAGCAGCCGCCCCCGAGGACAAGAATGGGTAAGGACACGATGAACTCCCGAAAAAAACGATCTCTTGGCGGCCGACGTGCAATCTTACGCCCCGGTTGTCGATAAGGTTTACGGTTCCACCCGTAGCCAACCAGGAAGATTGACTGGCTAATTTGAAGGAGCTACATTACTAACCAGTCAGTCATTAACTCCCAATGTCCCTTTCCAAGTTCATAGGCGCCAAGAGCGACGAGGTGCAGGCCAAGCGCGAGCGCCGCAAGGAGGCGCGACCGGGCGAGCTGCTCGACGCGGCCCTGGACCTGTTCGTCGAGAAGGGCTTTGCGGCCACCCGCGCCGAAGAGGTCGCCGCCCGTGCGGGCGTGTCCAAGGGGACGCTGTTTCTCTACTTCCCCAGCAAGGAAGAGCTGTTCAAGGCCGTGGTGCGCGAGAACATCTCGGGCCGCTTCCAGGAGTGGAACGAGGAATTCCGCACCTTCGAGGGAACCGCGTCCGACATGGTCCGGTACTTGATGAAGGTGTGGTGGGAGCGCGTGGGCGCCACCAAGGCCTCGGGCATCACCAAGCTCATCATCAGCGAAGCGCGCAACTTTCCGGACATCGCCGCCTTCTACCAGCAAGAGGTCGTCAGGCCCGGCCAGGACCTGATCCGCCGCATGCTGCAGCGCGGCGTCGACAGCGGCGAGTTCAAGGTGATGGACATGGACTACGCCATCTTCAGCATCACGGCGCCGATGATCTTCCTGATCATGATGAAGCACTCTCTGGGCGCTTGCGTCCCGCAGGACTATCCGCTCGATCCGGAACGTTACCTCACGGCGCAGGCGCACAACCTGCTGAACGGTTTCTGCGTCCGGCGGGATTCCGGCAAAGAGCCCCGGGGCAGGAAATGAGCAGGCGGGCCTACAAATGGCTGGCGCTGGGCCTGCTGGTGCTGCTGATCGCCGCCGGCGTCGTGCGTGCCCTGTCGGCGCGCCACGCGCAGCAGGACGCCCTGGCACGGGCCGGCGCGGCCCAGGTGCAGCCCCTGGTCGAACTGGCCGCCAGCGACGTGGTCAAGGCCGAGACGCGCGAGCTGGCGCGGGGCCTGCCGATCTCCGGTTCGCTGAAGGCGGTCAACTCGGCTGTGGTCAAGGCCCGCGCGGCCGGCGAACTGCAGGGCCTGGCCGTGCGCGAGGGCGACACGGTCAAGGCCGGCCAGATCATCGCGCGGGTCGAGGCCACCGAATACCGGGCGCGGGTCCAGCAGGCCCAGGAGCAGGCCGGCTCGGCCCGGTCCCAGATCGAGATCGCCCAGCGCCAGTGGGACAACAACAAGGCGCTCGTCGACCAGGGCTTCATTTCCAGGACCGCGTTGGATACTTCACTCAACAACCTGAATGCGGCGCGCGCCAATCACAAGGCCGCCTTGGCGGCGGTCGAGGTGGCGCGCAAGACGCTGGACGACACGGTGCTGCGCGCGCCCATCTCGGGCGTGGTGGCGCAGCGCCTGGCGCAACCCGGCGAGCGCGTTGGCGTCGACGCCCGGGTGATCGAGATCGTGGACCTCAGCCGGCTGGAGCTCGAGGCCACGCTCAGCGCGGCCGATTCCGTCAGCGTGCGCGTGGGCCAGCAGGCGCTGCTGCAGGTCGAAGGCAGCCCCGGCGGCGTGGCGGCCAAGGTCGCGCGGATCAACCCCAGCGCCCAGGCCGGCAGCCGCAGCGTGCTGGCCTATCTGGCCCTCGAGCAGGCGGCGGGATTGCGGCAGGGCCTGTTCGCACAAGGAACGCTGGGCACGGCCCAGACCTCGGCGTTGGCCGTTCCGCTGTCGGCGGTGCGCACCGACAAGCCCATCCCCTATGTCCAGGTCGTGGAGGACAACCGGGTCGCGCACAGGAGCGTGGAAACCGGCGCCCGCGGCGAAGCGGGCAAGGAAGTCATGGTGGCGGTCAAGGGCGTCGGCGCGGGCGCCCAGGTGATCAAGGGCAGCGTCGGCTCCCTGCGCGAAGGCACGCAGGTGAAATTCACCAAGGCGCCCAGCCCGTAAGAATATGCGCCCCCACGCTCGCGTTTGCTCGCTGCCCCCCGAGGGGGCCTCAGCCTCCTTGAGGCGGCTCGGCGGAGGCTGACATGTGGTTCACCCGCGTCAGCCTGAAGAACCCGGTGTTCGCAACCATGGTCATGCTCGCCATCGTGGTGCTGGGCCTGTTTTCGTACCAGCGCCTGAAGGTCGACCAGTTCCCGAACATCGACTTTCCCGTGGTGGTGGTCACCGCCGAATATCCCGGCGCCTCGCCGGAGATCGTCGAGAACGAGGTCACCAAGAAGCTCGAGGAAGGCGTCAACTCGATCGCCGGCATCAACGCCCTCACCTCGCGCAGCTACGAGGGCCAGGCGGTGGTCGTCATCGAGTTCCAGCTGCACATTGACGGCCGCAAGGCAGCGGAAGACGTGCGCGAGAAAGTGTCCGCCATCCGGCCCGGTTTCCGCACCGAGGTGAAAGAACCGCGCGTGCTGCGCTTCGACCCGTCCAGCCGGGCGATCTGGTCGCTCGCGGTCATGCCCGATGCTGCCAAGGCGAAAGCGATGAGCGCCGGCGGGCCGCCGCCAGGCGCGAGTGCCCCCTCGGGGGGCAGCGCAGCGCAGCGCGGCGTGGCGGGCTCACTCTCGGCGGTGGAACTCACCAATTGGGCCGACCAGGTACTGAAGAAGAGGCTGGAGAACGTGCGCGGCGTCGGTTCGGTGACGCTGGTGGGCGGCACCAAGCGCGAGATCAACATCTACCTCGATCCGGCGGCCCTGGAAGCGCTGGGCATCACCCCCGAACAGGTGGTGGCCGCCGTGCGCAACGAGAACCAGGACCTTCCGGTCGGCGCGATCCGCTCGCTGGCGCAGGAGCGCGTGGTGCAGATCGACGCGCGGGTGCAGCGCCCGGAGGACTTCGGCCGGATCATCGTGGCGCGCAAGAGCGGCGCGCCGGTCCGCGTGGACCAGGTCGCACGCGTGGCCGACGGCGCCCAGGAAATCGACAGCCTGGCGCTGTACAACGGTGAACGCACGCTGCTGCTCACGGTGCAGAAGGCGCAGGACGAGAACACCATCCAGGTGGTGGACGGCCTGAAACAAACCGTCGCGCAGATCGAAGCCCAACTGCCGCCCGGCGTGCGCCTCGCTCCCATCGCGGACGGCTCGCGGCCGATCCGCGTGTCGGTGCAGAACGTGCGGCGCACCCTGATCGAAGGCGCCCTGCTCACCGTGCTGATCGTCTTCCTGTTCCTCAATTCCTGGCGCTCCACCGTCATCACGGGCCTGACGCTGCCGATCTCGATCATCGGCACCTTCCTGTTCATGAACCTGTTCGGCTTCACGATCAACATGATCACGCTGATGGCGCTGTCGCTGTGCGTGGGCCTCCTGATCGACGACGCCATCGTGGTGCGCGAGAACATCGTACGGCACGTGCAGATGGGCAAGAACCCGTACCAGGCCTCGCTGGACGGAACCCAGGAGATCGGGCTGGCCGTGCTGGCCACGACTTTCTCCATCGTCGCGGTGTTCCTGCCGATCGGCTTCATGGGCGGCATCATCGGCAAGTTCTTCCACGAATTCGGCGTGACCATCGTGGCCGCCGTGCTGATCTCGATGTTCGTGAGCTTCACGCTCGATCCCATGCTGTCATCGATCTGGCACGACCCCGAGATCGAGGCGCACGGCAAACCCAAGGCGAACCCCGGCTTCTACGACCGCACCATCGGCCGCGTCACCGGCTGGTTTGCCCACGGCACCGAAGCGCTGGGCGACGGTTACCAGAATGTCTTGCGCTGGTCGCTGGGCCACAAGCTGGCCACCGTCGCGATGGCGGTCGCGGTGTTCATCGCCAGCGTCGTCATGGTGCCCCTGCTGGGCACCGAGTTCGTGCCCAAGGCCGACTTCTCGGAGACGTCGCTGAGCTTCCACACGCCCGTCGGCTCTTCGCTCGAAGCCACCGAGGCCAAGGCCCGCCAGGTCGAGGCCATCATCCGTGAATTTCCCGAAGTGAAGTACACGCTTGCCACCATCAACACCGGCAACGCCCAGGGCAAGATCTACGCTTCCGTGTTCGTGCGGATGGTCGACCGCAAGGAGCGATCGCGCAGCGTGGACCAGATGGCCGGCGTGCTGCGCGAGCGCCTGAAGCAGGTGCCCGGCATCACTGTGACGCACGTCGGCCTGCTCGACGCCGTCGGCGGCAACAAGCAGGTGGAGTTTTCGCTTCAAGGCCCCGACCTCAAGGAGCTGGAGCGCCTGGCCAGGCTGGTCACCGACAGGATCCGCGCGGTCCCCGGCCTGGTCGACCTCGACTCCAGCGTCAAGCCCGACAAGCCGGTGATCGACATCGACATCAAGCGCGATGCGGCCTCCGACCTGGGTCTGTCGGTTTCGCAGATCGCCGCCTCGCTGCGCACCCTGGTGGCAGGCCAGACCGTGGGCAACTGGCGCGCACCCGACGACCAGACGTACGACGTCAACGTGCGCCTCGCGCCCGACGCGCGCAACACGCCGCAGGACCTCGAACGCCTGCCGTTCGCGACCGGCGCCAACGCCGACGGCAGCTCCCGCATCGTCCGGTTGAACCAGGTGGCCCAGGTCAGGGAAAGCACCGGGCCCAACCAGATCAACCGGCGCGACCTCACGCGCGAGGTCTCGATCAATGGCAACGTGTTCAATCGCTCCGCCGGCGAAGTATCGGCGGACATCCGGGCCCGGCTCGACACGATCGGTTTTCCGCCGGGCTACCGCTACCAGTTCAGCGGCTCCACCAAGAACATGGCCGAATCCTTCGGCTACGCGGTTTCGGCCCTGGTAATGGCCATCATCTTCATCTACATGATCCTGGCCAGCCAGTTCAAGAGCTTCCTGCAGCCGCTCGCGCTGATGACTTCCCTTCCCCTGACGCTGATCGGCGTGGTGCTGGCGCTGCTGATGTTCCGCTCCACACTGTCGATGTTTTCGGTCATCGGCGTCGTGATGCTGATGGGCCTGGTCACCAAGAACGCCATCCTGCTGGTGGACTTCGCCATTCGGATGCGCGAGGACAGGATCGACGCGGACGGCCGCCGCAGCGTGGGCATGAACCGCACCGAGGCGCTGCTGCACGCGGCCAAGGTGCGCCTGCGCCCGATCCTGATGACCACCCTGGCCATGATCTTCGGCATGGTGCCGCTGGCCTTCGCTCTGACCGAGGGTTCGGAGCAGCGCGCGCCGATGGGCCAGGCCGTCATCGGCGGCGTGATCACTTCTTCGCTGCTGACCCTGGTGGTCGTGCCGGTCGTCTACTGTTACCTGGACGACCTGGCCCGCTGGTTGCGCCGGCGTCCGCGCGCCTCTGGCGGGGGCGGCGGCGCGCAGGCAGTGCCCGCCTCTAAAATCGACGGTTTGCCTTGAACTGTCCCCCGAAAGAAACACGCGTATGACGACCCACATCGATTTCGAGCGAGCCCGCTTCAACATGATCGAGCAGCAGATCCGCCCCTGGGACGTGCTCGATCTGGAAGTGCTGGAGCTCCTGTCCCTGGTGCGGCGCGAGGACTTCGTTCCGCTGGCCCACAAGGCCCTGGCTTTCGTCGACATGCAGATACCGCTGCTCGCCTCGGGCGAGGAAGCCATGCAGCAGGGCCACTGCATGCTCGAGCCCAAGGTCGAGGCGCGCATGCTGCAGGACCTGCACGTCCTGCAGCACGAGAAAGTGCTCGAAATCGGCACCGGCTCGGGCTACATGGCGGCGCTGCTGGCACGCCGCGCCCAGCGCGTGGTCAGCCTGGAGCTGCATCCGGAACTCGTCAGGATGGCCCGCGCCAACCTGCAGCGCGCCGGGATCGCCAACGCGGAAGTGCGGCAAACAGACGGCGCCGCGGGCCTGCTCGCGGAAGGTCCTTTCGATGTGATCGTCCTGAGCGGCTCGGTGGCCGAGGTTGCGCCGGCCCTGCTCTCGCAGCTCAAGGCCGGCGGCCGGCTGGCCGCCATCGCCGGGTTCGAGCCCGTGATGCGCGCCACCTTCATCACGCGCACCGGCGAGACCACCTACACCACCGCCCAGCCCTGGGACACGCTGGCACCTCGCCTGGCGAATTTCCCCGAGCCTTCACGCTTCCGGTTCTAGGCAGCCGCACCATGATCGATCAAGTTCGCCCGGCCGACCTGGCCGCATGGATCCAGTCGCAGCCCGCGGGCGGCGCGGCGCCCGTGGTCCTCGACGTGCGCGAGCCGTCCGAATTGCGTACCGCCAGCCTCCCGGCCGACGATCGGTTCGAGCTGGTCGCGATCCCGATGAACGAGGTTCCAGGCCGGCTTGCCGAGCTGGACCTGCAGCGGCCCCTCGCCTGCCTGTGCCACCACGGTGCGCGCAGCCAGCGGGTGGCGATGTTCCTGGCCGGCAACGGCTTCGACCGCGTGGCCAACATCGCCGGCGGCATCGACGCCTGGGCCCGCGAGGTCGACCCGGGCGTGGCGCGTTACTAGAAAACCAGGGCAGACCAGCTCTCACAAGGATGGACATGAAATTGTTGCGGCGATACTTCGGGCTGGCGCCTCTGGCGGCGGCGTTGGGCATGGCGTTTTGCACGCCCGCACGGTCGCAGAACCTGCTCGAGCTGTACGAATCGGCACGCGCCTACGACGCGACCTGGCAGTCGGCCAAGGCCCAGTACGACGCCAACCTGTTCCGGGCGGAACAGGCCAAGGCGGGCATCCTGCCCTCGGCCAACCTGGGAGCGGGGGTGACCCGCTCCAATCTCGACAGCATTCTTCCGGCCGCGCCCGAGCGCAACATCACGTCGCAGACGGCCACCGTCAGCGCGTCGCAGCCGCTGTACCGCCCGGCGAATGTCGCCACCTGGCAGCAGGGCAAGCGCCAGGCCGAGCTGGCCCAGGCGCAGCTGGCCGCCGCGAGCCAGGACCTCATCATCCGGATGAGCCAGGCCTATTTCGATGTGCTGGCAGCCCAGGACACGCTGGCCTTCGTGCAGGCCCAGAAGACCGCCGTGGGCGAGCAGCTGGCCTTCGCCAAGCGCAATTTCGAGGTGGGCACGTCGACCATCACCGACACCCGCGAGGCGCAGGCCCGCCACGACCTGGTCATCGCCCAGGAGATCGCCGCCGAGAACGACTTGCGCGTGAAGAAACTCGCGCTCGACGCCCTGGTGGGCAAGCCCGACGTCAAGCCCAATCCGCTCGCCCTGCCCGTCAGCGTCCCGGGCCCGGAGCCGGCCGACGTGAATGTGTGGGTCCAGCAGGCCGAACAAAGCAGCCCGTCCATCCAGCAAGCCAGGACGGCCGTGGAGATCGCGCAGCTCGAAACGGAGAAAGCCAAGGCCGGCCACAAGCCCACCCTGGACCTGACCGCCAGCTACAACGTCAACCGCAACCCCAGCGGTACGGCCACTCTCGCCGCGCCGGTGCGCAACAACACCGGCAGCATCGGCGTCTCGTTCAACCTCCCGTTGTTCGCCGGCTTCGCCACGCAGAACCGCATCCGGGAGACGCTGTCGCTGGAAGAGAAGGCCCAGGCCGACCTCGAAAGCGCGCGCCGCAACGTCGCGCAAGCCACCCGCGCCGCGTTCTTCGGTGTGGTGTCCGGCCAGGGCCAGGTGAAGGCGCTGGAAGCGGCCGAGGCGTCGAGCCAGAGCGCACTGGAGGCCAACCGCCTGGGCTACCAGGTGGGTGTTCGCATCAACATCGACGTGCTGAACTCGCAAAGCCAGCTGTTCCAGACCAAGCGCGACCTGGCGCAGGCGCGCTACAACGTGCTGCTGGGCCAGCTGAGGCTGCGGCAGGCCAATGGCACATTGGTGCCGGAAGACCTGGCGCGGTTGAATACCCTGGTCCAGTGAAACAGGGAAATGGCACCCCCCGTGAGCGCCAGAAAGGCCGCAGGCTAGGCGCAAACCGCAGCCAGGTTGGACACCTGGCGAGGATTTGCAATAACGCCTGCGGCCTTTCTGG
>JACDFR010000004.1 GCA_013815685.1 Ramlibacter sp. | reverse complement strand
TGTACCTGCCGGGCCCGCGTCCTGGAAGGCCAGGTGGAGATGGAAAAAAACTACACCCTGGAGCAATGGGAGGTCGACAAGGGATTTGTCCTGACTTGCCAGGCCCGGCCCTTGAGTGGACTGGTCAGAGTGAGCTACGATGAGCGCTGAGTAAGAAAAAACACTGCACTGGCCCATGACTGTCCTGCTTGGCACACCCCGCGACTGGCTGCGTGAAACCCATCAGCTCGACATCACTCATCCCAGGATCCACATCACTGCGCTCAAATTGACGCAGTCCCTGCACGGCGCACGCGAACGGATGCCCGCTATCTGCACGGCAACCGGCGGGTGGCCAGGTTGCGCGAGGCGCGGGCCATGGGCAACGAGATCCGCACCGCCTGAGCGCCGCGCGTGCCCGGATCCGGCCGCGGCAATTCACCCTCTCAGGCGCTGGCAAATCTCCGCCGTGGGTCCGGCCTGGTTCATCGTGTAGAAGTGCAGGCCGGGTGCGCCGCCGGCGCGCAATTGCTCGCACAGCGCGGTGACCACGTCGAGCCCGAACGCCTTGATCGCGTCGCCGTCGTCGCCGAAACCCTGCAGCCGCAACCGGATCCAGCGCGGGATTTCCGCGCCGCACGCGTCCGAGAAGCGCATGAGCTGGGACGAATTGGTGATCGGCATGATGCCCGGCACCACGGGAACATGAAGTCCCAGGCGGTCGCCCTCCTCCACAAAACGGAAATAGGCGTCGGCGTTGTAGAAATACTGCGTGATAGCGGAGTCGGCGCCCGCGCGGATCTTGGCCGCGTAGGCCTGCAGATCGGTCTCGGCGGAGCGCGCCTGCGGGTGGATCTCGGGATAGCAGGCCACCTCGATACGGAAGTGGGCGCCCGTCTCCGCGCGGATGAAGGCCACCAGGTCGCTGGCGTACACGAACTCGCCGCCCGCGCCGTAGCCGCTGGGCAGGTCGCCGCGCAGCGCCACCAGGCGCTTGACGCCGCGCGACTTGAGCTCGGCCAGCTCCTCGCGCACCTTGTCGCGGGTTGCGCCCACGCAGGAGAAATGCGCGGCCGCGTCCACACCCTCGCCCAGGATGTCCGACACGGTGCTGAACGTGCCCTCCTGGGTGGAGCCGCCAGCGCCGTAGGTCACCGAGCAGAACTCGGGCTTGAGCTCATACAGCGACTGGCGAACCATGCGCAGCTTTGCCACGCCTTCGGGCGTCTTGGGGGGAAAGAATTCCAGGCTGATGGGGAGGTTCATGGCGCCTCTGTCCTGATTGCATACACAAAAAATTCGCGGTTGCCGTCGCCGCCTGCTACCGGGCTGTCGTACCAGCCTCGCACCTGCAGGCCCAGCGACGCGCAGCACTCACGCAGGCGCTGCTCGACCACGGCGTAGAGCGTCGCATCGGTGACGATTCCGCGTTTGCCGACCTGCCCCGGCTGCAATTCGAATTGCGGCTTGACCAGCATCAGCAGGTCGCCGCCGGGCTTGAGCACGGGCACCAGCGCCGGCAACACCAGTGTCGACGAGATGAACGACAGGTCGCCTGTCACGAGGTCGAAATCTTCGCCCACCTGTTCGGCCGACAGTTCACGGGCATTGAGCTTCTCGATCGCGACCACGCGGGCGTCGTTGCGCAACTTGTCGTGCAGCTGCCCCTGCCCCACGTCCACGCCGACCACCCGGGCAGCGCCAAGCTGCAACAGGCAGTCGGTAAAGCCGCCGGTGGACTGACCCACGTCGAGGCAGACCTTGCCGGCCGCATCCATGCCACTGGCCTTCAAGGCCCCTTCGAGCTTGAGGCCGCCGCGGGAGACGTAGCGTGCCTCGGCCAGGTCGAGAAGATCTATCTCGGCCTCGAGCGGCAGCTCATCGCCATTCTTGGCAACGGCCTTCCAGCCGCCACCGCCCCGCCAGCGCACACCGGATGCGATCAGGCGCTGTGCCTGCGAGCGCGAGCTCGCCAGCCCCCGTTCAACCAGCAGTTGATCGGCGCGCATCCCGCCTTAGTAGCGGTAGGTGTCCGGCTTGTACGGGCCGCTTTTGTTCACGCCAATGTACGCAGCCTGCTCGTCCGTGAGCACCGTCAGCTGCGCGTTCAGCTTGGACAACTGCAGGCGCGCCACTTTCTCGTCCAGGTGCTTGGGCAGCACATAGACCTTGCCCGGCTGGTACTGGTCCTGCTTGGTGAACAGCTCGATCTGGGCGATGGTCTGGTTGGCGAACGACGACGACATCACATAGCTCGGGTGGCCGGTGCCGCAGCCCAGGTTCACCAGCCGGCCCTTGGCCAGCAGGATGATGCGCTTGCCGTCCGGGAAGATCACATGGTCCACCTGGGGCTTGATCTCTTCCCACTGGTACTGCTCCAGCGAAGCCACCTGGATTTCGTTGTCGAAGTGGCCGATATTGCAGACGATGGCCTGGTCCTTCATGGCCTTCATGTGCTCATGCGTGATCACGTCCTTGTTGCCCGTGGTCGTCACGAAGATGTCGGCCTTGCCGGCGGCCCAGTCCATGGTCACGACGCGATAGCCTTCCATGCAGGCCTGCAGCGCGTTGATCGGGTCGACCTCGGTCACCCACACCTGGGCGCTCAGCGCGCGCAGTGCCTGGGCCGAGCCCTTGCCCACGTCGCCGTAGCCGGCCACCACGGCAACCTTGCCGGCGATCATCACGTCGGTGGCGCGCTTGATGCCGTCCACCAGCGACTCGCGGCAGCCGTAGAGGTTGTCGAACTTGCTCTTGGTCACCGAGTCGTTGACGTTGATGGCGCGGAACAGCAGCGTGCCCTTGGCGCTCATCTCGTTCAGGCGGTGCACGCCGGTGGTGGTCTCTTCCGTGACGCCGACGATCCTGGCGGCCTTGCGGGTGTACCAGGTCGGGTCTTCGGCCAGCTTGGCCTTGATCGATGCGAAGAGGCACTTCTCCTCCTCGCTGCCCGGGCTGGCGAGCAGCGACGCGTCCTTCTCGGCCTTCTGGCCCAGGTGCATCAGCAGCGTGGCGTCGCCGCCGTCGTCCAGGATCATGTTGGGGCCTTCGCCTTCACTGCCCTTGGGGCCGAAGTCGAAGATGCGATGGGTGTAGTCCCAGTAATCGGCCAGGCTCTCGCCCTTGATGGCGAACACCGGCGTTCCGCCTGCGGCGATGGCGGCGGCGGCATGGTCCTGCGTGGAGAAGATGTTGCACGAGGCCCAGCGGACCTGCGCGCCCAGGGCCTGCAGCGTCTCGATCAGCACCGCGGTCTGGATCGTCATGTGCAGCGAGCCGGTCACGCGAGCGCCCTTCAGGGGCTGGGTCTTCGCGAATTCCTCGCGGATGGCCATCAGGCCGGGCATTTCGGTTTCCGCTATGCGGATTTCCTTGCGACCCCAATCGGCCAGGGAGATGTCGGCAATCGCGCAGTCGTGGCTGGCAAGGGGTTTGAGTACGGCGTTCATTGAGTGGCTCCAAAACAATTTCGAAGACCACTGTTCGCGTTACATGGCGGTCCGACGGCGGAATACCGGCGGCAGTGCTCACCTCACGGAACAGTGGGTGAGCGTCGTTGCGATGAATCCGAGCCTCGCGCCTTTGCGGCGCTGCAACGCTCCTCGGATGGCCGCGATTTTATATGGAATTCGGATGACCCCGCAAAGCGATGGTGGCCGTCAGGCGGGCCGGGGCGCTACTTGTACAAGTCCGGATGACCACCATCCCCGCGACCACCCCTCCCATCGAGCCGATGCTCGCCAAGATCGCGGACGAGCTTCCGCGGCAGGACGGCTTCCTGTTCGAGCCGAAATGGGACGGCTTTCGGGCCATCGTTTTTCGCAACGGCGAGGACGCGTTCATCCAGAGCCGCGATCTCAAGCCGCTCAACCGTTACTTCCCGGAACTGGAGCGCGCGCTTGCCCAGTTGCTGCCCAAGGGCTGCGTGATCGACGGCGAGATCGTGGTCGCGGGCGCCGGCGGGCTCGATTTCGACGCCCTGCAACAGCGCCTGCACCCGGCCGCGTCGCGCGTCGCCCGGCTGGCCAGCGAAAGCCCAGCGTCCTTCGTCGCCTTCGACCTGCTGGCCGCGGGTGGGCGCTCGACCATGGAATTGCCGCAGTCGCAGCGGCGGGTGCGGCTCGAGCGGCTGCTAGGCCAGGTGGCCAAGCCGGTTCACCTGACGCCGATGACCCGCGACCGGGCCGTTGCCGAGGACTGGCTCCGGCGCTTCGAGGGCGCGGGCCTCGACGGCGTGATCGCCAAGCGTGAGACGGCGACCTACCAGCCCGGCAAGCGGGCCATGCTCAAGGTCAAGCATGCCCGGACGGCTGAATGCGTGGTCGCGGGATTCCGCTGGTACCGCGACACCCATGACGCCGTCGGCTCGCTGCTGCTGGGCCTGTACAACGAAGCCGGCGTGCTGCAGCACGTGGGCGTCACCTCGGCTTTCACCGCGGCCGTGCGCAGGCAACTCGCCGATGAGCTGGGACCGCTTCGCAAGAACGCGCTGCAGGACCATCCCTGGCGCGACTGGGCCAGCGCCGCCGACGAAGCCAACCGCATGCCCGGCGCGCAGAGCCGCTGGAGCGGCGGCAAGGACCTGTCCTGGGAGGCCTTGCGGCCCGAACGCGTCTGCGAGGTGAAATACGACCACATGCAAGGGGACCGTCTCCGGCACGCCGCCATCTTCCTGCGCTGGCGGCCCGACAAGCCGCCGCGGGACTGCCGCTACGACCAGCTTGAAGTCACGACGGCTTTGGAGTTATCCGAAGTTTTTCGGCGTCGGGGAACAAGAGCTTGCCCGGGTGAGTGACGCCGATATCGTGCCCTTGCACCTGGACTGTTTGCTGGTCTTGCGTCGAGTCACTGAGTATTACTTCCGCGCGTGGCTTGCTGACTAAACCCTTCATAGGCGAACGCGCCCGCGATCTTGTCGCAGTCGCCTGCCGACACACCAGCTTCCCTTGCGATACTGAACCAAGTCCCGCGAACCCTCGCCCCCATGTCGTCAACCATCACTCTCGCTTGCTCGCGTTCAAGGAGAAAGCGTCCGGATTGCGAAAGCAGGTTGTCGGCGTTGGCGAAGCGACCGGCGTCGCCGCACTCCATCGCAAGGTCGCGGTGTTTAATGCTGACTGGCACAGCGGGTGTCAGGTCATAGGCAGGCGAGAGCTTCCAGTCCTTTTCCCTTGCGATCAGCGCATGGTTGCGCGGGTGATCGTCGATATTTGAAATCAGCGCGTTGAAGCACATGCGCCTGAACAGTTCGGCCGCATCGCCTGCCGGCTCCGAAGATACGCGGCGCAGCTCTTCTGCCAGTTGCACATAGGACCAGCGGTCGCGTGACTGGTAGTTGTCTTCGGCCCGCAGTAACGTTAGCGCGCTGATCATCCGGGTGCGCAGATATCCAGCGTCTGTCCGTTCCCGGTCGAAACGCTTCACGAGCAACACATCGCGGCCTGCGACGTTGATCACCCGGCTTTCTGCCGTCGTCAGGCCACACGCGCGCGCGAGGACGAGCATGGCCTGCTCGACGCGCGCGCTGTTCCATGTGTCAGTTGCGACGTTGAACTTTGCGATCCACAGGCCTTCTCCGTCCTCAACGACGGCCTTGGGTCTTGCCCCGCCCATTGACGTGCCGACCAGCAAGAGATTGCCCACTTGTTCCTTGACGGCATCGGCGGGGTCTTCTTCGGCAACGATAGCGTCGGCCGTTTCCTGAACCCTGGCGAGGTCGAGTGTCTGGTTGAACGTCCTTTTCGGGGCGGGCGGACCCTGATTGAGACCAAAGCCAAGCGCTCCCGCCCGGTCATCGGGCGAGTAAAAAAGGTATTCCAGCTCGCCAGGCTGTGCCTTGCCGAGGTGGCGCTGAATCACGCGACGCCCCCAGAAGTCGGGACTGGCGTCGCGTAACGCACCGAACACGCCATTCAGCGCGTTCGTTTCGTAGACACGTTCGCCGAGCTTGAGCTCGACAGGATCAAGCGGGACGGCATCTGCGCGTGCCAGGTAGCTGCGCCCATAGACAAAGCGCCCCTGTGGAACGCCGCGTCGGTTGGTTCCGAGCACGAAGCGGCCGGCCGTGACTGGTTCCGTCTGGCCGGGCAAGGTGATGTAGACGAAGCATTCGCCGGGTGAATCAGAAGTCATTGCTGAGCTCCTTCTTCACCCGAGCGCGCGCACGCTCGGTCGATAGGGCAAGAGTTTGCCCCTCGGCATCATTCTCCGGGCGCGCAACCTCATCCAGTTGCGCGAGGAGATCAACTGCCCACAAGATTGCCGTGTAGACGCCGGCCCCCGTCGATGGCTTGCCTTTCTCCGCGTCGGCCACCACGCGTCGGCTGGTTCCGATTTTTTCGGCGACATCATCCAGCGTCAGGTTGCGACGCAGGCGCGCCGTGCGCAGATCTGCGCCGAGCCGCTTGAGCGATTGCTCAACGGCATAGGGCGGTGTGATCATGAGCTTGTTGCGGGCGGTCATCTAAGCACCATCTTTCGGTTGTTCTTTCTCTAAGGTACCAGCGGGAGCTTTTGATGAATGTGACCTTAAGGCATCTCTAATGGCGATAATGTACCATTAAGGGAGCTTTCTAACACCCCGCTAGCGGGGTGCGTTGAGCGGTAGGTGACAATAGGGGGCCTTGCCGGCCTACGCGCCGCTCAAAGTTTGCGCTGCGTACATAGTTGCGTACATATTCAAGGTTCCTAACCCATGTCGACCGACAGACTCCTAGAAGAAACCAAGCGAAGACGCACCTTCGCCATCATCTCCCACCCCGACGCGGGCAAGACCACGCTGACGGAAAAGCTGCTGCTGTTTTCCGGCGCCATCCAGATCGCCGGCTCGGTCAAGGCGCGCAAGGCCTCACGCCATGCCACTTCCGACTGGATGGAGATCGAAAAGCAACGCGGCATTTCAGTCGCTTCGTCTGTCATGCAGATGCTCTACCGCGACCACGTCATCAACCTGCTGGACACGCCCGGCCACAAGGATTTCTCGGAAGACACCTATCGCGTGCTCACAGCGGTCGACTCTGCATTGATGGTCATCGACGCGGCCAACGGAGTCGAAGCGCAGACCCGCCGTCTGATCGAAGTGTGCCGCCAGCGCAACACGCCGATCATCACTTTCGTCAACAAGATGGACCGCGAGGTTCGCGAACCGCTGGACATCCTGGATGAGGTCGAGCGCGAACTCGGCATGCCCTGCGTGCCGATGACCTGGCCGGTCGGCCAGGGCAAGGCCTTCGGCGGCATCATGAACCTGCGCACCCGGGCGATGACGGTCTTCGAGTCCGGCTCTGAGCGCCTGCCCCAGGATTTCGAAACCGTGCCGCTGGCCCACCGCGACGATCTGCTCCGGCGCTTCGGACACGAGTTCGAGACGGCCGAGCAGAGCATGGAACTCGCGACCGGCGCCTCCCCTTCGTGGGATCACGCCGCCTTCCTGGCCGGCAAGCAGACTCCCGTGTTCTTCGGCTCCGGCGTCAACAACTTCGGCGTCATGGAAGTGCTGGAGGCCCTGGTGGACCTCGCCCCGCCGCCCCAGCCGCGCACCAGCCACCTCATCGTCGACAAGCAGCCCGTCGTGAAGGAAGTCCATCCCGAGGACGAAAATTTCGCGGGCGTCGTGTTCAAGGTCCAGGCCAACATGGACGCGAACCATCGCGACCGGATCGCCTTCGTACGCATGGCCTCGGGCAAGTACACGCCGGGCCTGAAGCTGAAGGTGCAGCGCACGGGCAAGGAGCTGCGCCCCACCTCAGTCGTCACCTTCCTTTCCCAGCGGCGCGAGGCGGTCGACGAGGCCTTCGCAGGAGACATCATCGGCTTCACCACGCACGGCGGCGTCCAGCTGGGGGACACCGTCACGGACGGTGCCAACCTGCAGTTCACGGGGCTGCCCTTCTTCGCGCCGGAGCTGTTCATGACCGTGATCCTGAAAAACCCGCTGCGCACCAAGCAGCTTCAGCAAGGCCTGGCCCAGCTCGGGGAGGAAGGCGCCATCCAGGTTTTTCGGCCACAAATCGGCGGCCCGATGCTGCTCGGCGCGGTGGGCCAATTGCAGTTCGAGGTGGTGCAGCACCGCCTGAAGTCGGAATACGACGCCGACATCCGGCTGGAAGGCTGCCAGTACACGGGCGCCCGCTGGATCACCGCCGACACGCCGGCCGAACTTCGCGGCTTCACCGACGCCTATCCGCAGCGGATGGCACTGGACGCCGCCGAAGCGCTGGCCTTTTTGTGCACATCGCCCTATGACGTGCGCCTGGCGCAGGAACGATTCCCGAAGATTCATTTTCATTTGCTGCGCGAGCACGCGGGCCTTGCGCTTCATCACTGAATTCGGCGACAGTCGGTACGCCTTCCTTTTTCCAATCGATACCAGACCCCGACGGAGCGCCTTTCATGCTGTTTTCATTTCGCAATCCCTTCAGCCGCCGCGCGCTTGCGGCCGCGGCGGCAGCGCTCCTGGTGGCAGGATGCGGGGGAGGGGGAGGCGGCGGTGGCGGGGCCGATTCCTCGTCCGGGTCGTCCCTCGCGCTTGCGCCCTCGTCGAGCCTGGCCGGCATCTGCACGCCCGAAGGCCAGAAGGCATTCCTGCGCAGCTACCTCGACGAGGTGTATCTCTGGTACAACGAAATCCCCTCGATCAATCCCGCGGACTACGGCAGCGTCACGGCCTACCTGAATGCCCTGCTGGTTCGCACGCCGGACACCGCGGGCCTGCCGAAGGACCGCTTCAGTGCCGTCCTGACGGTCGCAGGCGCCAATGCGCTGCAGGCTGCGGCGCTCTCGGGCCAGCGTATCGAACAGGCCCGCCAGGCCGACCTGGCGCCGCTGCTTGGCAGCCACTTGCCGGGCGGACCGGTGCCATTAAGCAACGTCGTCACCAGCCCGGGAGGCCGCCGGGTCGGGTACGTGCTGTTCAACGATCACCATGAAGGCGCCCAGGATGCGCTGATCACCGCGTTCGACAACCTGCGCACCCAGGCCGTGCAGGACCTCGTGCTGGACTTGCGGTACAACTCCGGGGGCTTCCTCTACGTCGCTCAGGCAGCGGCATCGATGGTGACGGGGCCGCAGAACGACCAGCGGGTTTTCGAGCAACTGCGCTACAACGACAAGCGCCAGGCCGAAGCCCGGGCCGGCGTGTTCCGGATCACGACGACCGTGCAGACCGCCGAAAACGTGTACCCGTCCGGCTATGCGCTGCCGCAGCTTTCATTGCCCCGCGTTTATGTACTGAGCTCGGGCATGACCTGCTCGGCCAGCGAATCCATCGTCAATGGCCTGCGCGGCATCGACGTCCAGGTCATCCTGGTGGGCGAAACCACCTGCGGCAAGCCCTACGGCTTCCAGCGCAAGGACAACTGCGGCCTGGCGTTCTTCCCGATCGAGTTTCAGGGCTACAACGCCAAGGGCTTCGGCGACTACACGACGGGTTTCGCGCCCACCTGTTCGATCGCCGACGATCCGGCCACCGCGCTGGGGCAGCCGGGCGAACCGCTGCTGGACGCGGCCCTGGCCCATGCCGATACCGGCAACTGCCCGCCCGGCACCGCATCCACCGCCAACCGGGGCGTGCAGTCGCTGGACTTGCGCGCATCGCTGCGCGGCGACAGTCGCACTTCCCTGGGTGGGCGCCTGGTGCTGCGGCCCCGGGACCGGTGAGCCCGGCTCACTGCGCGTCCCGGCGGCGGCGGTGTTCGGTGCACGCCCGCGCGAACGCTTCGAGCGTCCTGGCGTAGAACGGGTTGGACTCGTGCCGCCACTCGGGGTGCCACTGCACGCCGAAGGCGAATGCCTGCGCATGGGCCACGCGAACTCCCTCGATCAAGCCATCCGGGGCCGTCGCCTCGGGCACCAGGCCCTGGCCCAGCCGCTTGATGCCTTGACCGTGCAATGAGTTGACCTGTGCCGCGGTCGCACCCGCCCATTGGGCGAAAGCGCTGCCCGGCTCCAGCCTGACCTCGTGCCGGACCGCGAACTGGACGTCAGCCTCCTCGCCATCCGGCTCCCGGTGATCCATCAGGCCCGGCTCGGTGTGTACCTGCTGGTGCAGGCTGCCGCCCAGGGCCACGTTCATTTCCTGCAAGCCGCGGCAAACCCCGAACACGGGCGTGCCCAGGTCGATCGTGGCGGGCACCAGCGCCATGGTGAGGGCGTCCCGGCGCGGGTCGAGCAGGTCGGTGGCCAAGGCGGCGGCACCAAAACGGCTGGCCTCGACATTGGACGGCGACCCGGTCAGCAGGACCCCATCCACCAGGGGCAGCAGGTCGGCCACGTCGGCTGCGCCCGCCATGGGGAACAGCACCGGCTGCAGGCCCAGGGCCGTGACGGCGCCGGCATACCGGTCGGCCAGCACGGTGTAGCCGCCCGGATCGGACAGGTCGAGATGGCGGTGGCAGGCTGGCAGCCACACCAGGGGCTTTCGGGTGCGCATGGCGCTATCTTGCGCCCGACCGCGGGCCCGTGTTGTTACTGGGCTTTCGCCAGCCCCAGCTTCTCGACCAGGGCCTTTTCCTTGACGAAAGTGTCCTGCGCGAACTTGCCGTAGGCGGCGGAGCTCATGTACATGGGGAGCATGTCGTAGCGGGCCAGGGTCTGCACGTAGCTCGGCTCTTCCATGGCCTTCTTGAAGGCGTCGTGCAGCCGCTTTACGACGGCCGGTGGCGTGCCGCGCGGCGCGCCGATACCGAACGGCGAGGCCTGCACGATGTTCAGGCCGAGCTCTTTCAGGGTCGGCGCATCGGGGAATCGGGGCAGCCGCTTTTCGCCCCAGGTGTTGAGCACGCGCAGCTTGCCGGATTCCACCAGCGGCGCGAAGCCGGTCGAGTCGGCCGCCGCCATGATGTGCCCGCCCACGATCGCCTGCGCCAGGTCGGCGCTGCCCTTGTAAGGGATGTGCTGCAACTGGATGCCCAGCTCCTGGGCGATCAGCTCCGTCGTCAGGTGCGGGCTGGTGAGCGTGCCGGTGGAGCCATAGGTAAGCCGGCCCGGGTTGGCCTTGGCCCAACCCACGAAGTGGGTCCAGGTCTTCAGCGGCGAATCGGCCGGAACCACGATGCCGAAGGCGTAGCCCGTGACGTTGATGACGTAGCTGATGTCCTTGACCGGGTCCCAGTTGATCTTGGTCGTGTACGGCAGGCGGAAAACACCCAGCGGGATCTGCGCGAGGGTGTAGCCGTCCGCGGGGGAAGTCTGCAGTTGCTGGGCGGGCAAGGTGCCACCGGCCCCGGGCTTGTTCTCGACGACCACCGCCTGCCCCAGCACCTTGGAGGCGTTGTCGGCCAGCGACCGCATGGTGATGTCGGTGGGTCCTCCGGCCGGGAACGCAATGATGAGCTTGATCGGCCTTGCGGGAAACGCCTGCGCGAAAGCGCTGAGCGATGGGACGGCAGCAGCAGCGGCAGCGAGCTGGACGAGTTGTCGGCGGCGCATGGGTATTCTCCAGAAAGTCAACGCCCGATTGGAGCCGCAACCGGCGGGCCGCACAATCCGGAGTCACCCGCCCGCGTCCGCTCGCAGTGCAGAACGGCCCGGGCCAGGCCGCTTTGTAGAATGGTCCCAGCCACTCATCCTGCATGGACGCCATCGACCTGCCATCCCCCATCGAGCGGCCACGCCTGTCCGATACCATCTACGGCCTGCTGCTGGAGGAAATCATGGCCGGGCGCTTCTCGGCCGGAGATCGCCTGCCCACCGAAAACCAGCTGGCGCAGCGTTTCAGCGTGTCGCGCCCGGTCGTGCGCGAAGCCTTGCAAAGGCTGCAAAGCGACGGCGTGGTCATGTCGCGCCAGGGCTCGGGAACCTATGTGCAGCGCAGCCCTTCGCAACGCGTGGCCGAACTCACCAGCCAGCACACCCTGCACGAGGTACTGCAGGTGATGGAGCTTCGCATGGCGCTGGAAGAGCTGGCTGCCCGGCTGGCCGCCCGCCATCGCACCGATGAGCAGATGCTGGCGATCGAGCTCGCACGCAAGGCGCTGGGCGACGTGTTCGGCCAGGGGGCTGCCGCCAAGGAAGCCGACTTCGCTTTCCACCGGGCCATCGCGGTCGGGTCCGGCAATCCCTTGCTGGTGGCCGCGCTCGACCAGCTGGCCGAGCCCGTCATCGGCGCGATGAACGTCACGCTGTCCCTCACCCGTGAGGCTTCGCAGCAGAGGCGGGTGCGCGTACTCGATGAACACGACCGCGTCGTGCGCGCAATCCGGGTGGGCGATGCGGACAGTGCCGCCATCGCCATGCGCTACCACCTCGACCAGGCGCGTAACCGCCTGCTCGACCGTAACCTGGACCAATAATCTATTTACGACTTCGCTGAAAATTGGTAATGTTGTCAAACAATTAGGCGCCCGCCTTTCCGGCCGACACATTCCCGAGGATCGCTTTTGAAAACCACCCCCGTCACCAGCGCCGACCTGCGCGCTTCCGTGATTGCCGTTCCCCCCATGCCGCGCCACGGCGACGGCCGCATCAACCCCGAGGCCAACGGGCGCCTGCTCGCCCACCTGCGGGCCGGCCGGGTCACCACTTTCATGTATGGAGGCAACGCCAACTTCTACAACCTGGGCGCCGCGGAACTGGGCCGGGTGCTGGAAACGCTGGCGCCCCTGCTCGCGCCCGGCGACTGGCTGATTCCCTCGGTCGGCGCCGACTTCGGCAAGGCGGCCGAGCAGGTCGCGGTGCTGCGCGAGCGCGACTTCCCGACGGCGATGGTCTTGCCGCTTCGCTTCCCGGCCAGTCCCGCCGGCGTCGCCAGCGGCCTGGGCAAATTGGCCAGCCGCTACGGCAAGCCGGTCATCGCCTATGTGAAGGACGAGGGCTACATCGACAACGCGGACCTCGCGGCGCTGGTGCGCGAAGGCTCGGTGTGCGCGGTCAAGTACGCCATCGTCCGGCGCGACACGCGCGACGACGCCGTGCTGGCCGACCTCGTGCAGCGCATGGGGCCCGACCTCCTCATCAGCGGCATCGGCGAGCGGCCGGTGATCGACCATTTCCGTGCTTTCGGCCTGCGCGCTTTCACCTCGGGATCGACCTGCGTCGCCCCGGCCCTGTCCAACGCCATCCGCGAAGCGCTGCACGCGGGCGACGATGCCGCCGCCGCCGCGGCGCGCGAGCTCTTCATCCCGCTGGAGGACGCGCGCGATGCGTACTCGCCCATCCGCATCCTGCATGCGGCCGTCCAGCTGGCCGGCATCGCCGAGACCGGGCCGATCGGTGAGTTCCTTTCCGTGATCGGCGATGAAAAGGTATTGGGCCGGCTCAAGCCGATCGCCCTGGACCTGATGGCCCGCAACGAAGCGGCGCTGCGCCGCGCCTGACCCGTCAACAAGAGAGACAACGCCATGAAAAAGATCCAACGGGTCCTGGCCCTCCTGGCCCTTCATCTCGTGGCCGCGCCGTCGTTCGGGCAGGCCGCATGGCCGAGCCAGCCGATCAGGATCATCGTCCCCTTCCCGGCCGGCGGCGCCTCGGACCAGATCGGCCGCATCATGGCCAAGGCCATCGGCGACGAGCTCAAGGTGTCGGTGGTGGTGGAGAACCGCTCGGGTGCCAACGGCTCGGTCGGCGCCGCGGCCGTGGCCAAGGCGCCGCCGGACGGACACACCCTGCTGGTCGCCAGCATCGGCGTGTTCGCTATCAACTCGGGCCTGTACAGCAAGCTGCCCTACGACCCCTTGAAAGACTTCGCCCCCATCTCGGTGCTGGTGTCCACACCCAACGTGATGGTGGTGCCCGCCAACTCGCCGTTCAAATCGGGCCGCGAGCTGGTGGATTTCATGAAGAAGAACCCGGGCAAGCTGTCGTACGCGTCGGCCGGCGCGGGCTCGTCCGACCACCTCACCGCCGAACTGCTCAAGAAGAACGTGGGCGGCTTCGCCGTGCACATCCCCTATCGCGGGGGCGCGCCCGCCATGCAGGACATCATCGCCGGCCAGGCCGATTTCATGTTCAGCAACCTGGGCCCGGCCGCACCCTTCATCAAGAGCGGCCGGATGCGCGCGCTGATGCTCACCGCCAGCCAACCCGCCGTGCTGTTGCCGGACGTCCCGACCGCCGCCAGCATCGGCGTGCCGCTCGAAGTGACGAGCTGGCAGGCGATGGCCGCGCCCGCCGGCACGCCGCCCGCCATCATCCAGCGCCTGCACCAGGCGGCCGTGAAGGGGATGAGTGCCACCGACGTGCGCGAGCGGATGGCCAGCCAGGGCTTCGACATCGTGGCCAACACCCCGCAGCAGTTCAGCGACTTTCTCAAGCGAGAGGTTGCGCGCTGGAAAGTCGCCGTGAAGGAGTCGGGCGCGACGCTGGACTGATCCCGCCACGCGCCAATACCGGCGCCAGCGCCTTGCCGGTGTGCGTGCCCTTCGCGACCACCTCCTCCGGCGGCGCCGCGGCCACCACCCTGCCGCCGGCATTTCCGCCCTCCGGCCCCAGGTCGATCACCCAGTCCGCCTCGGCGATGATGTCCAGGTCGTGCTCGATGACCACGACACTGTGCCCGCCGTCCACCAGCCGGTGCAGCACGCGGGCCAGCTTCTCCACGTCGGCCATGTGCAGCCCGACGGTGGGTTCGTCCAGCACGTAGAGCGTGTGCGGCGGTTTCTGCCCGCGCCGCGTGATGTCGTCGCGGACCTTCGACAGCTCGGTCACCAGCTTGATCCGCTGCGCCTCCCCGCCGGACAGCGTAGGCGAAGGCTGGCCCAGGGTCAGGTAGCCCAGGCCCACGTCCTTGAGCAGCTGCAGCGGATGGCCGATGCCGGGCATGGCGGCGAAAAATTCGACCGCCTCGTCCACCTCCATCTGCAGCACGTCGCCGATGCTCTTGCCGCGCCAGGTGACCGCCAGCGTTTCGGGGCTGAAGCGCGCGCCGCGGCACGACTCGCACGGCACCTTCACGTCGGGCAGGAAGCTCATGCCGATGGTGCGCAGGCCCTGGCCTTCGCAGGCCGGGCAGCGCCCTTCGCCGGTGTTGAACGAGAAGCGCCCGGCGGCATAGCCCCGGGCCCTGGCCTCCAGGGTGTCCGCGAACAGCTTGCGGATGGTGTCCCAGAAACCGATGTAAGTGGCGGGGCACGAGCGCGGCGTCTTGCCGATGGGCGTCTGGTCCACTTCGAGCACACGGTCGACCACCTGGTAGCCGGCCAGGTCCTTGCAGCCCACCCAGGCCTTGTGCTTGCCCTGGGCGTCGGCGTCGCGCCCGGCCTTCGTGTAGCGCTGCTGCACGACAGCCTGCACATTGGTCAGGAGAACGTCTCGCGCCAGGGTGGACTTGCCCGAGCCCGAGACCCCCGTCACAGCGACCAGCCGGCGCAACGGAACGTCCACGTCGACATCGCGCAGGTTGTGCAGGTCGGCGCCGCGCAGTTCCAGCCGCTCGCCCTTGCGATCGACCTCGCGGCGCGGCTTCACCGGATGCCTCATGGCATGCAGCAGGTAGCGGCCCGTGACCGATTCGGCGACGGCGCTGATGTCGCTGGCGCAGCCTTGTGCGACGACCCGCCCGCCGCGCTTGCCCGCGCTCGGCCCGATGTCGATGATGTGATCCGCGCGGCGAATGGTGTCCTCGTCATGCTCGACCACCACCAGCGTGTTGCCCTTGTCGCCGAGCTTGTGCAGGGCGTTCAGCAGGATCTGGTTGTCGCGGGCGTGCAGGCCGATGGTCGGCTCGTCCAGCACGTAGCACACGCCCTGCAGGTTGGAGCCGAGCTGCGCCGCCAGGCGGATGCGCTGCGCCTCGCCGCCGGAGAGCGTGGGCGCGCCTCGGTCCAGCGTGAGGTAACCCAGGCCTACTTCTTCGAGGAATTCCAGCCGGCTCCGGATTTCGGGGATCAGGTCGCGGGCGATGCCTTCCTCGCGCGTGCTGAGCACGCCCTTGACCTGCAGGCTCTCGATCCAGCGGCGCACGTCGACCACCGACAGCGCAGCGATCTCATCGATGCCGGTCTTGTCGAACTTGACGTTGCGCGCCTGCAGGTTCAGGCGGCTTCCATGGCAGGACGGACAGGCCTCGTCGGCCACGTCCTCGACCTCCGGCTCGGCGAACGTCTGCTCGCGGCCCTTGGTGTCGTCGTCGCGGATGGTGTCGTCGTAGGCCTTGCGCTGCTCGCGCGTGAGCGCGACGCCGGTGCCGACGCAATCGGGGCACCAGCCGTGCTTGCTGTTGTAGGAAAAAAGGCGCGGGTCCAGCTCGGCATAGCTGGTGCTGCAGACGGGGCAGGCGCGCCGGGTCGAAAAAACCTCGATCTTGCCGATGTGGTGGTGGGAACCCAGGCCGCCCGCCATGGCGCCCTTCAGCCCGTCGAGCGGCGCCAACACGTGCAGCACACCCTTGCCGTGCTCCAGCGCTTCGGTGAGTTTCTCGCGCAGCAGCTTCTCGTTGGCCGCCGTCACGTCCAGGTCGCATACCGGCAGCTCGATCGTGTGTTCCTTGAAACGGTCGATGCGGGGAAAGCCGGTCGTCGGCAGGAAATTGCCGTCGACGCGCAGGTGCGTATGGCCGCGCGGGCGCGCCCAATCGGCCAGCTCGGTGTAGACGCCCTTGCGGTTGACCACCAGCGGCGCCAGCAGGCCGATGTGCTGCCCCTTGTAGCGCTTCATCAGCTGGGCGGCGATGCTGTCCGGCGTTTGCGGCCGCACTTCGGCGCCTTCTTTAACGCAGTGCTGCACGCCCAGCTTGACGTAGAGCAGGCGCAGGAAATGCCAGACCTCGGTGGTGGTGCCCACGGTTGATTTGCGTCCGCCCCGCGACAGGCGCTGCTCGATCGCCACCGTCGGCGGGATGCCATAGACCGCGTCCACTTCCGGGCGCCCCGCCGGCTGGACAATGCTGCGCGCATAGGCGTTCAGCGATTCCAGGTACCGGCGCTGGCCTTCGTTGAACAGGATGTCGAAAGCGAGTGTGGATTTGCCCGAGCCGGACACGCCCGTTACCACGCTGAACTTGTTGTGGGGGATGTCCACGGAAAGCGACTTGAGGTTGTGCTCGCGCGCGTTGACGATCTGGATGGCCTCGGGCCGCGCGGCTTTCCGTTGCGGCCGCGGCTCGGAAGCGATCAGCGAGCCGAGACCCAGCGTGCTGGCGTAGTCGCGCAGCGCCTTGGCGGTATGCGAACTGGCATGCAGCTTCACCTCTTCGGGCGGTCCCTCGGCCACGAGCAGGCCGCCGGCGTCTCCGCCTGCGGGGCCCAGGTCGATCAGCCAGTCGGCGGCGCGGATCACGTCGAGGTTGTGCTCGATGATGACGATGGAGTTGCCGCCCTCCAGCAGCTTGCGCAGCGCGCGCATCAGCTTCGCGATGTCGTCGAAGTGCAGGCCCGTCGTGGGCTCGTCGAAGAGGAACAGCACGCCGCGTGTCGCCATCGCCTGGCGGCTGGAGCTCGCGCTCCTGGCGGCCTGCGCGAGGAAACCCGCCAGCTTGAGGCGCTGCGATTCGCCGCCCGACAGCGTGGGGACGGGCTGGCCGAGCTTCACGTATTCCAGGCCGACGTCGACGATGGGCTGCAGCGCGCGGATCACGTCGCGGTCATTCGCAAACAGCGATGCCGCTTCGCTGACGGTGAGGTCCAGCACATCGGCCACGTTCATCGCGCGGGGCCGCAGCGCCCCCACGTGCTGGCGCTCTATCGTCACTTCCAGCAGTTCCGGCCGATAGCGCTTGCCGTCGCAATCGGGGCAGCGCAGGTACACGTCCGAGAGGAACTGCATCTCCACATGCTCGAAGCCCGAACCGCCGCAGGTGGGGCAGCGCCCGTCGCCGCTGTTGAAACTGAACTTGGAGCCGGTGTAGCCGCGCTGGCGCGAAAGACCCGAGCCGGCGAAGATCTCGCGGATGGCGTCCCAGGCGCCCACATAGCTCACCGGGTTGGAGCGCGCGGTCTTGCCGATGGGCGACTGGTCGACGAAAACGACATCGCTCAAATGGTCGGCCCCCAGCAGCCGGTCGTGCAGGCCGGGCGTGTCGGTGGCCTTGCCGAAATGCCGTGCCAGCGCCGGTGCCAGTACGTCCTGGATCAGGCTGGACTTGCCCGAGCCCGAAACGCCGGTCACGCAGACCAGCCGCTGCAGCGGAAACTCCACGGTCAGGTTCTTCAGGTTGTGCTCGCGCGCGCCTTCGAGGATCAGGCGGCGCGTGGCCTCGGTCACCGCCCGCTTGAACCCCATGCCCACCTGCTTGCGCGCCCCCAGGTAGGCGCCCGTCAGCGTGTCGGCGTTGCGCAGGTCCTGCGTCGTGCCGTCGAAAACGATCTGGCCGCCGCGCTCGCCGGGCCCCGGACCCATGTCGATGATCCGGTCGGCCGCCAGCATGACGGCCGGGTCGTGCTCGACCACCACCAGGGTGTTGCCCGCATCGCGCAGCCGCCGCATGGCCTCGGTGATACGGTTCATGTCGCGCGGATGCAGGCCGATGCTGGGCTCGTCGAGCACGAACAGCGTGTTCACCAGCGAAGTGCCCAGGGCCGTGGTCAGGTTGATGCGCTGCACCTCGCCGCCGGACAGCGTGCGGCTCTGCCGGTCGAGCGTGAGGTAGCCGATGCCGACGTCGACGAGGTACTTCAAGCGGGTAGTGATCTCCTCGAACAGCAGCTTGAGCGCCTGCAGGTCGCCTTGTCCCGCGTGCGCTTCGGCCGCGGGCTCGACGCGGTCGAAAAACTTGCGCAGCCGGTCGAGCGGCATCAGCATCAGGTCGTGCAGGCACAGGCCCGGCAGGGCCTCCAGCTGTTCACGCGTCCACGCCGCTCCCGCCGGCATGAAACGCCTGCCCGGCGCCATCGCCGCGTCCGCGTCTTCCTTGCTGCCGATGCGCCACAGCAGGCTGTCGGTCTTGAGCCGGGCGCCGGCGCACACATGGCAGGGCGTGTAGCTGCGGTACTTGGACAAGAGCACGCGGATATGCATCTTGTAGGCCTTGCTCTCCAGGTACTCGAAGAAGCGCTTGATGCCGTACCACTGCTTGTTCCAGTTGCCGTCCTTGTAGCCGGGCGTGCCGTCGACCACCCAGCCCTTCTGCTCGGCGGTGAGCTTGTACCAGGGCGTGTCACGGGGGATGCCCGCGGCCTCGGCATGGCGCATCAGGTCGGCCTGCGCCTCGGACCACGCCGGCGTCTGGATCGTCTTGATGGCGCCGGCGCGCAGCGTGAGCTTGTCGTTGGGGATGACCAGGCCATAGTCGACGCCGATCACGCGCCCGAAGCCGCGGCAGGTTTCGCAGGCCCCCACCGCCGAGTTGAAGGAGAACATCGACGGAATCGGGTCCGCATAGCGCAGGTCGCTTTCGGGGCAATGCAGGCCGGTGGAGAATTTCCAGCAATCGAATCCGGAATCCGGTTCGGTCTGGGCATAGACCGACATCCGCCCGGTTCCGCGCTTGAGCGCGACTTCGATCGCCTCGATCGCGCGCGATTTTTCGGTCGCGTGGAGGCGAAATCGGTCGGCCACCACATCGAGCACCTTGCGCGGGCCGGTGGGCGTCGCCACCTCGCGCTCGGCTTGCACGCGGGTGAAACCGCTCGCAGCCAGCCACTGCGCCAGTTCTTCGGCGGAAGTGCCCGCCGGCAGCTCGACCGGAAACGTGACGACGAGGCGCGGGTCCTCACCTGCCCCGGCGCTTGCCGCTGCGGGTGCCGCGCCGCCCCCCGAGGGGGCCCCTCCACCTTGGCGCGCCCCGGCGGTGAAGGCCGCCGTGCGCGACATGAGTTCCGCGTAGATGGTCTCGGGCGTGTCGTGCCGCACGGACAGCGCGGTCCTGCGGTCGAACAGCTGCCCGGCGCGCGCGAACAGCAGCTTCAGGTGGTCATTGAGCTCGGTCATCGTGCCCACGGTGGAGCGCGACGAGCGGACCGGATTGGTCTGGTCGATGGCGATGGCCGGCGGCACGCCGTCGACGCGGTCGACCGCCGGCTTGTCCATCCGGTCGAGGAACTGGCGCGCGTAGGCCGAAAAAGTCTCGACATAGCGGCGCTGCCCCTCGGCGTACAAGGTGTCGAACACCAGGCTCGATTTGCCCGAGCCGCTGGGACCGGTGACGACCGTCAATTCGCCGGTGCGCAGGTCGAGGTCGAGGTTCTTGAGATTGTGCTGCCTGGCGCCGCGGATGCGGATCAGTCCCTGGGTCATACGGCCGGTGCTTTCTGAAGTTGGCCGAACATTCTAGGGACCCGGCGCCGCCGGGCCTGTCATGGGGTTATGACAGGATTTTGTAACTGTCCTAGTGCTTGGCCGCCCCCGAAGCCGCCGGCGCGGGGCGACTCGGTCAGCGGCGCCTTGGAAGTGCGGCCCTCGGCCTTCATCTTCTGGAATGCCGGCGACTCATTCATCGGTGAAACCCGCAACAGGCGTTTCATCATGCGAAGGCGAGCCCGGCGGTTGCGGGGTGTCAGCCAACGCGCACAACTGGCGGCGACTCGAGCCGACGGCTTGCGCTTGCTCGCGCATCACCATGAGGGGATCGACACCGGCCGCAGTATTCGGCCGCAACAAGGACACCCCCATGGACCACGAACCCTCTTTCCAGCAAAGCCTTTGGAAGCTGATCAAGGACAACCGTTTCGGGATGATGACCCACAGGCATGCCGACGGCGAGCTGCATTCGCATCCCCTCACCACGCAGAACCGTTCGCTCGACCCCGGCGAGCCGCTGTGCTTCTTCGTGTCGAGGGAGACCGAACTCGGCCAGCGGCTGCGTGCCGACGGCAATGTCTGCATCTCCTATGCCGATCCCGACAAGGATGTCTACATCTCCGTGTCGGGCCTGGCGCGCATCAGTGAAGACCTGGACACGAAGAAGCGCCTGTTCAACGCCTTGGCCAAGGCCTGGTTCCCGGGCGGTGCGGAAGACCCGGACCTCGAACTGGTCGAAGTCCAGATCAGGCACGCCGAATACTGGAACATCAAGGAAAGCAAGACCAGGCAGCTGTTCAAGATCGCCGCCGCCGCGGTCTCGGGCAGCCCGCCCGAAATGGGCGAACACCGCGACTTGCACGTCAGCTAAAAGGAACGTGCCGCTATTTGGTGGCGCGGCGGTGCTGGCCGGTCAATTTGGCGGCGGCATCCCAATCGCCCTGCGAGAACCACGGCTCACCCTCCAGGTATGCGCGCAGCATCGGCAACGCGTCCAGGCCCCAGAACAGCTTGTCGTCCACCGCGTAGGTGGGCACCCCGAACAGCCCGCGCGCGATGGCGTGATCGGTGTTGGCCTTGAGTTCGGCCTTCACGTCCTCGGCCGCCGGGTCGCGTGCGGGCTTGAGCAACTGCTTCAGTTCCTCCAGGCGGGCAGGGTCGGCCGCGTCGGCGCCGCCGCGCCACACATGGCGAAACAGGTGTTCGCAGGCATGGCGATTGGACTTGCCGTCCGCGCCGCAGGCCAGCGCCAGCCGCAGCAGGGCCAGTGGATTGAACGGATGCACCGAAGGCAGCTGCAGCGGGACGCCCAGGCTGTGGCCCAGCCAGAGCACCTGGCGGTAGGTCCAGTCCCGCTTGGGCGCGATCTCGGCCGGCCCCAGCTGCCCATGGTGCTTGAGCAGCCCGGCAAAAAGCACCGGCTGGTAGTCGACGGCATAGCTCAAGCCTTCGAGCGCCTGCGGCAACTTCTCGAACGCCAGGTAGGCGTAAGGCGAAATGAAATCCAGGGTGAAGGTGATCTGTTTCATCGGGGCCCTTGCTCCAGTCGTTGCGCAATGATTTTCCAGACTTCGCGCCTGGCGCCGTCGTCCATCCGGCTCCAGGCCGCGATCTCGTCGAGCGTGCGAAGACAGCCTTGGCAGAGTTCCGTCTCCGGGCAGACTTTGCAGACCGAGACGCAAGGCGACGGCACGTCTTTCACGAGCCCGGCGCCCACCAGGCGCGCGCGCCTGGCCAGCGCGACACGCTGCACGCCCTCCGGCAACGCCCGCACCTGCGGACCGCTCATCAGTGCATCCTCTTGTTGAGGATCGCCGTCGCGGCACGCGAATTGGGCTGGCGTTGAAGGAAGTCGCTGATGTACTTGCCGGCATCGATCAGCTTGTCCAGGTCGATGCCGGTGTCGATGCCCATGCCCTGCAGCATGTAGACCACGTCCTCGGTCGCGACGTTGCCGGTGGCGCCCTTGGCGTAGGGGCAGCCACCCAGCCCGGCCGACGAGGTGTCGTATTGCCACACGCCCATTTCAAGCGACGCCAGCGTGTTGCCCAGCGCCTGCCCGTAGGTGTCGTGGAAGTGGCCGGAGATATCGTCGATCGCGTAGTGCTTGAGCGCGGCGTCCATGGCCCGCTGCACCTTCACCGGCGTGCCGACCCCGATGGTGTCGGCCACGCCCAGGTGCTGCACGCCGATCTGCTTCATCAGGCGCGCCACCATCTCGACGCGTTCCGGCGGGATCTCGCCTTCATAAGGGCAGCCGACGGCGCAGGACACGGCGCCGCGCACATGGATGCCGCGCGCGCGCGCCGCCTCGACCACCGGGGCGAAACGCTCGATGCTTTCGGCAATGGAGCAATTGATGTTGCGCTGGCTGAAGGCTTCGCTGGCCGCGCCGAAGACCACGATCTCGTCGGGCCGCGAATCGACCGCTGCCTCGAAACCCTTCATGTTGGGCGTGAGCACCGAATAGCGAACGCCCGGCTTGCGCTGGATTCCAGCCATGACCTGCATGTTGTCGGCCATCTGCGGCACCCACTTGGGCGAGACGAAGCTGGTGACCTCGATCTCCGTGAGCCCCGCGTCCTGCAGCCGGTGCACCAGCCCGATCTTGACTTCGGCCGGTACGGGGTCTTTCTCGTTCTGCAGGCCGTCGCGCGGGCCGACGTCCACCAGTTTGACTTTGCCTGGGAGCTTCATGGGTTCAGTATCCTCTTTGCGGGTCAACCACACCGGCGATGGGCTCTCCCCGCTCCATCGCCAGGATTTTGCCCGCGATCTGCACGATGCTTTCCTCGCGCAATGTGCGCGCGGAGGTGTGCGGGGTGACGGTGATCTTGCGGTGGCGCCAGAACGGGTGCTCCGCGGGCAGCGGCTCGGTGCGGAACACGTCCAGCGCCGCACCGGCCAGGTGCCCGCTGTCGAGCAGGGCGATCAGGTCGTCGTCCACCAGGTGGGCGCCGCGCGCCACGTTGATGACATAGCCGCCCGGCATCAGCCGCGCCAGATTCCGCGCGTTCAGGATGTCCTGGGTTTCGCGCGTGAGCGGCAGCAGGCACACCAGCACCCGGGTGGCGCGCAGGAATTCATCCAGTTGTTCCTGGCCCGCGAAGCCGCGCACCCCGGGCACCGCCCTGGGCGTGCGGCTCCAACCCAGCACCGGGAATTCGAAGTGCGCCACGGCCCGGGCCACGCGCTCGCCGAGCACGCCCAGCCCCATGATGCCCACCGGGTAGTCGGCGCGGTCGCGCGGACGGCGATACGACCACGCGCCGTTGCGCACGTCGTCCTCATAGCAATCCAGCTCGCGGAAGTGGCGGATCAGCGCATGGCAGACGAACTCGGCCATCTGCGAGGCCATCCCGCCATCGTCGATGCGCACGACCCGGGCCCGGGCCGGAAGCTTCAGCTTCAGCAGCGCGTCCACACCCGCGCCGATGTTGAAGATTCCCTTCAGCGATTGTTGTTCGTCCAGGAACCGCTGCGGCGGCGCCCACACGATCGCATGGTCGGCCTGCGGCGCGCCGGGCGCCCATTCTTCGACCAGCGTCCCCGGCAGCGCCTCGCGCAGCCCCGCCAGCCACGGCGCGACCTTGGTGGTGTTGGTCAGGCAGACAGCGATGCGCATGGCGTCCCGGTTCTATGCGTTCAGCTTCAATAACTCGGCGCCTTCGGCGACCTGGTCGCCAGGCTCATACATCAGCTCGGCAACAACGCCGTCGGCCGGCGCGGCAATGGTGTGTTCCATTTTCATGGCCTCCATCACGGCCAGCGCCTGGCCCTTGCTGACCTTGTCGCCCGCCTTCACGGCGAACGACACCACCTTGCCCGGCATGGGCGCCGTCAACCGGCCGGTGTCCGCGGCGGCTTCGCCCGCGTGCGCCAGCAAGTCGATCGCCACGATCTGCGTGGCCCCGCGCCGGCTGAACACATGGTCGGTTTCGCCGTGGGCATACACCGACGCCAGCAAACGCCGGCCCGCGAACCGGATATCGATGCCCTGGGGTGTGGCACTGAACGAGAGCGTGCCGGACACATCGCCGGCGGCCAGGCGCAGCGCCCCGTCATGCAGGTAAGTCAGCTCGGCCTTGGCCGGTTCGCCGCGGAACTCGAACTCGAACGGCCGCACCTTCACGCCGTGAGATTGCCAGCCGTCGCGGCGGCTGAACGGGTCCGCTCCTTCGGCCGCTTTCTCGCGCGTCAGCGTCTGGGCGACGGCAGCGGCCGCGGCCAGCGCAAAGCCCAGCGGCTCCTGGTTGAACAGCACGGCCTGCTCGCGCTGGATCAGCGCGGTGTCCAGGTCGGCCTGCGCGAACGAAGGGCTGCGCACCACCTGGCGCAGGAACTGCACATTGGTGGCCAGGCCCACGATGTGCGTCTGCGCGAGCGCATCGTCCAGGCGTGCCAGCGCCTCTTCGCGGGTAGCGCCGTGCACGATGAGCTTGGCGATCATGGAGTCGTAGTACGGCGAGATCGGATCGCCTTCGCGCACACCGTCATCGATGCGCACGGCGGCGCGCTCGAAACTGGCGCAGGCGGGCTTGCGGTAGACCCACAGCGTTCCGGTCGCCGGAAGGAAATTGTTGTCGGGGCTTTCGGCGCAGATCCGCGCTTCGATCGCATGCCCCTGGATGCGCAGCTGCTCCTGCTTGAGGGGCAGCGGCTCGCCGAAGGCCACGCGCAGCTGCCATTCGACCAGGTCGAGGCCGGTGATGGCTTCGGTGACGGGGTGCTCGACCTGCAGCCGCGTATTCATCTCCATGAAAAAAAAGTTCATTTCCCCGCCGGCCCGCTGCTCGACGATGAACTCCACCGTGCCGGCCCCCACGTAGTTCACGGCGCGCGCGGCCGCCACCGCCGCCTCGCCCATCTGCTTGCGCATGGCTTCGGTCATGCCCGGTGCGGGCGCTTCTTCCAGCACTTTCTGGTGGCGGCGCTGCACGGAGCAATCGCGCTCGAACAGGTAGACATAGTTGCCGTGGCGGTCGCCGAACACCTGGATCTCGATATGGCGCGGCCGCTGCACGTATTTTTCGATCAGCACGGCGTCGTCGCCGAAGCTGTTGATCGCCTCGCGCTTGCACGAAGCCAGCGCCGCGTCGAATTCCTCGGCCTTGTCGACAGCCCGCATGCCCTTGCCCCCGCCGCCGGCGCTGGCCTTGATGAGTACCGGGTAGCCGATGCGCCCCGCCTCCTTCTTCAAAAGCGACGGGTCCTGCCCGGCGGCGTGATATCCGGGCACCAGCGGCACGCCGGCTTTTTCCATCAGCTGCTTGGACTCGGCTTTCAGGCCCATGGCCTTGATCGCCGAGGGCGGCGGCCCGATGAACACCAGCCCGGCGTCGGCACAGGCCTGGGCGAAATCCTCGTTTTCGCTCAGGAAGCCATAGCCCGGGTGCACCGCCTGGGCCCCCGTCGCCCTGGCGGCTTCGATGATGCGCTCCCAGCGCAGGTAGCTCTCCTTGGGAGCGCTGCCGCCGATGTGCACCGCCTCGTCACAGGCGCCGACATGCTTGGCATGGGTGTCGGCGTCGGAGTAAACGGCGACGGTCTTGATGGCCATCCGCCGCGCGGTGGCGGCGACGCGGCAGGCGATCTCGCCACGGTTGGCAATCAGGATTTTCTTGAACATTCAGCTTCCTTGAGGCGAGCGTCGGCCGGCGAAGAATTCACCCAGCCTGCGAAAAACCGCGCGCAAAAACTTGATCAGCACCACCATCAGCACCACGGCCAGCACCAGTGTCATGACCAGCGCGATCGCGAAGAGGACAGGGTGAGTGGCCGACAGCCACAGCATGAAGACGACCAGGCCGTCCTCCACCAGCGAGACGGCGATGTTGGAGAACGGCTCGGGCGATGTATTGACCGCCGCGCGCGTGGTCATCTTGGCGGTGTGGCTGGTGGCCGCGAGGCCGCCGCCCAACAGCGCCGCCACCCAGCCCATCGCCTGGCTGTCCGCGCCCAGGGCGCCCGCGGCCAGCGCCGCGCCCGCCGGGATGCGGATCACCGTGTGGACCGTGTCCCACAGCGAATCCACAAGCGGGATCTTGTCGGCGAAGAATTCGACGAAGCACATGAAGCCGCTCGCCGCCAGCACGCCCGGATGCTGCAATACCTGCAGGCCCTGCGGCAGGTCGATGAATCCCATGTAGCCGGCCGCGCCGGCCAGCAGCACGGTCGCGTACAGGCGGATGCCGCTGGCCCAGCCCAGCGCCGCGGCGAGTGCCAGCACCTGGGGCGCATCGACGAAGTGACGCAGGGCGTCCATGGTGCGCCCCTACAGCAGCCACGAGGGCTTGCGTTTTTGCAGGAACGACTGCACGCCCTCGCGGCCCTCGTCGCTGACCCGTATGTCGGCGATGCCCTCCACGGTCATCCCAACCAGCGTTGCCGAGATCTTTCGGCTGGCCACGTCGTGCAGCAGCTGCTTGCACGCCTTCACGGCTGCCGGACCGTTCTGGACCACGGCCTGGGCGATGGCGCCCACCTTGGCGTCCAGCTCCTGGGCCGGCACCACCTCGTGCACGAAACCGATCCGCAGCGCCTCGGCCGCGCTGAAGCGCTCGGCGGTGAGGAAGTAACGGTGCGCCGCCCGCGCGCCCATGGCCCGGATCACGTAGGGGCTGATGGTGGCGGGGATCAGGCCCAGCCGGACTTCGCTCAGGCAATAGTTCGCCGTGTCCGACGACACCGCGATGTCGCACGCAGCCACGAGTCCGGTGCCGCCGGCATAGGCGTCGCCGTGGACGCGGGCGACGGTGGGCTTGGGGCACTCGTAGATAAGGCGCAGCATCCGCGCCAGTGCCTCGGCATCGGCCAGGTTCTCGGCCCGGGTGTACCCGGCCATCCGCTTCATCCAGTTCAAGTCGGCGCCGGCGCAAAAGGCGGTTCCGCTTCCGGCCAGCACGATGCAGCGGACTTCTTCCCGGTCGCCCAGTTCCGCGAACACCGCCGTCATCTCGGTGATGACCTCGTCGTTGAAGGCATTGCGCACGTCCGGACGGTTGAGCGTCACCGTCGCCACGCCCGATTCGAAAAGCAGTTCAAGGTGTTTCATGGGCCCTTTCTTTCAGTAGCGCTTGGCCACTTCTTCCAGCATCACTTCGGTAGCGCCGCCGCCGATCGCCAGCACCCGCGCATCGCGCCAGAGCCGCTCGATCGGCGTTTCGCGCATGTAGCCCATGCCGCCGTGGAATTGCTGGCACGTCTGCACCACTTCATTGACGAGCTCGCCGGTCAGCGCCTTCAGCATCGACACATCCTGCACGATGTCGTGGCCCTGCGTCACGCGCCAGGCACAGTGATACATGAATTGCCGCGCGGCACGCGTCCTGGCGTCCAGCATGGACAGCCGCTGGCGAATGGTCTGCTGGCTCCACAGCACGTCGCCGAAAGCCTGGCGCTGCCGCACGTGGTCGAGCGTGAGCTTGAGCGCCTGCTGGCAATGGCCGACAGCCATGGCGGCCAGGGCGATGCGTTCGGTCTGGAAGTTCTTCATCACCGAGTAGAAGCCCTTGCCCTCCTCGCCCAGCAGGTTGGCCGCCGGGATGCGGACGTTGTCGAGGATCAGCTCGGCGGTGTCGGACGAGAGCCACCCGGTCTTCTTGAGCGCGCGCCCCACCGAGAAACCCGGCGTGCTCTTCTCGACGATGAACATCGACATGTCGCGCTTGCCGCTGCCGGTCTTGGCGGCGATGACGTACAGGCCGGCGTGCACGCCGTTGGTGATGAACATCTTGGTGCCGTTCAGCACCCACCCGTCGCCCTCGCGCCTGGCGCTGGTGCGGATGCCCGCCACGTCCGAGCCGGCGCCCGGCTCCGTGATGCCCACCGCCGTGACCAGTTCACCGGACACGACCTGGCGCAGGTACTTCTCTTTTTGCGCCGGACTGCCCGCATGGTGCAGATGCGGGCTGGCCATGTCGGTGTGGACCAGCACGGTGATGATGAAGCCCGCGAAGGTCGACTGCGACAGTGCCTCGGCGAACACCAGGTTGGTGAGCGCGTCGGCTTCGGCGCCGCCGTAGGCGCTCTCGTACATCAGCCCGAGCAGGCCGGCCTGGCCCATGCGGCGCAGGACGTCGCGCGGCACGCAGCCCTGCTCTTCCCAGGCTTGCGCGTGGGGTTCGACCTCGCGCGCGATGAAGCGCGCGACCTGGTCGCGCAGCAACTCGTGGTCGGGGTTGGCGTAGATCGAGTCCTGCATGGCGTCATGCCTCCGACGAGCCGCCTCTAGGAGGCATGGGCCCCCTCGGGGGGCAGAGAACGAAGTGAACGTGGGGGCTCATTTTTTACATGCGGAAGACGCCGAACTTGGGTTCGGGAATCGGTGCGTTCAGCGACGCCGACAAGCCCAGTGCCAGCACCCGGCGCGTGTCGGCCGGGTCGATCACACCGTCATCCCACAGCCGCGCGCTGGAAAAATAAGGATGCGACTGGTGGGCGAACTGGTCCAGCAGCGGCTGCTTGAAGGCGGCCTCTTCCTGGGCGCTCCACTGGCCGCCCTTGCCCTCGATGCCGTCGCGTTTGACGGTGGCCAGCACGCTGGCCGCCTGCTCGCCGCCCATGACGGAGATTCGCGCGTTCGGCCACATCCAGAGGAACCGGGGCGAATAGGCGCGGCCGCACATGCCGTAATTGCCGGCGCCGAAGCTGCCGCCGATGATCACGGTGAATTTGGGCACCGTGGCCGTGGCCACGGCCGTCACCATCTTCGCGCCGTGGCGGGCGATGCCTTCGCTCTCGTACTTGCGCCCCACCATGAAGCCGGTGATGTTCTGCAGGAACACCACCGGCACCTTGCGCTGGCAGCACAGCTCGATGAAGTGGGCGCCCTTCTGGGCCGATTCGCTGAACAGGATGCCGTTGTTGGCGATGATGCCGACGGGCATGCCCTCGATGTGGGCGAAGCCGCAGATCAGCGTGATGCCGAAGCGCTGCTTGAACTCGTGGAACTCGGAGCCGTCGACGATACGGGCGATGATCTCGCGCACGTCGTAGGGCTTGCGCGTGTCCGTCGGCACCACGCCATAGAGCTCCCTGGTGTCGAACCGGGGCGGGCGCGGCTCGCGCAGCTCCACCGCCGGCTGCTTGCCGCGATTCAAGGCAGCCACGGCCTGCCGCGCCAGCGCCAGCGCGTGCATGTCGTTCTGGGCCAGGTGGTCGGCCACGCCGGAAAGGCGCGTGTGCACGTCGCCGCCGCCCAGGTCTTCGGCGGACACGATCTCGCCGATCGCCGCCTTCACCAGGGGCGGCCCGCCCAGAAAAATCGTGCCCTGGTTCTTGACGATGATGGTCTCGTCGCTCATCGCCGGCACGTAGGCGCCGCCCGCCGTGCACGAGCCCATCACCACCGCGATCTGGGCGATGCCCTGCGCGCTCAGGTTGGCCTGGTTGTAGAAAATGCGGCCGAAATGGTCGCGGTCGGGGAACACCTCGTCCTGGTTGGGCAGGTTGGCGCCGCCCGAATCGACGAGATAAATGCAGGGCAGGCGGTTCTGCTGCGCCACCTCTTGCGCGCGCAGGTGCTTCTTGACCGTCATCGGGTAATACGTGCCGCCCTTGACGGTGGCGTCGTTGCAGACGATCACGCAATCGACGCCGCTGACGCGGCCGATGCCGGCGATCACGCCGGCGCCGGGCGCATCGCCGTTGTACATGCCGTGGGCTGCCAGCGGCGCCAGTTCGAGGAACGGTGTGCCGGGGTCCAGCAGCATCTGCACCCGGTCGCGCGGCAGCAGCTTGCCGCGCGACAGGTGCCGTGCGCGGGCCGTCTCTCCGCCGCCGGCCGCGGCCTTGGCGATCTGGGCGGTCAAGTCATCGACCAGCGCCCGCATGGCCGCGGCATTGGCCTGGAAGTCGGCCGAACGGGGATTGAGTTGTGTCTCCAGGGCGGGCATCTCTTGGGTCTCTCGGTGTTCGCCCCCTCCCCCTTCGGGGGAGGCAAGGCGCACCGGCATCGTAGCGCCCCGGTGCCGGCCCAGGCTTCGCGCGGTTTGCCAGCGAGGTTGCAAATCGTGCCACGCTGCGGCAGACTTGGCCGATGCCGAGCCGTTCTGCCCGACCCGCCCCGAGCCCGCCTGCGGCGGCCACACCGATGGCGTTTGCCAGAGTCATGGCAGCCGCCTACGAACGCCAGGGGCAGAACCCGGCCGAGCTGATGAAGCTGGCACAGATCGCGCCACACCAGCTGCAGCAGGCCCATGGCCGGATCACCGCCCATCAGATGGAAGTGATGTCCGGTGCCGCCATGCAAGAGCTGGACGACGAGGGGCTGGGCGCGTTTTCGCGCCGCCTGCCCTGGGGCAGCTACGGCATGCTGGCGCGCGCATCGCTGAGCTCGCCCGACCTGGGCGTCGCGCTCAAGCGCTGGTGCCGGCACCACGGCCTGCTGACGGACGACGTCCAGCTCGAGCTGGTGCAAAGCGCCGCCGGCGCCGCCATCGCCATCGATGAGCGAGGCGACCTCGGCCGCCACAGCGCGCCGGGCCGCGAATTCTGCCTGGTGCATGTGCTGCGCAACATCCATGGCCTGGCCTGCTGGTACATCGACTCGCGCATTCCGCTGCAGGGCGCGCGCTTTCCCTTTCCCGCCCCGCCGCACGCCGACGCCTACCGCCACATGTTCCCGGGCGGCCAGCTCGAGTTCAACGCGGCGCGGGCGGAAATAAGGTTCGACGCCCGCTACCTGGCGCTGCCGCTGCGGCGCGACGAGAAGGCGCTGCGCCAGATGCTGCAACGGGCGCTGCCCCTCACCGTGCTGCAGTACCGGCGCGACCGGCTGCTGGTGGCGCAGGTGCGCCAGGCGCTGCTGGCGCGACCGGAGCAGGGCCACGGCGCCGAGGGCATCGCCGGCCTGCTGCACATGTCCGCGCGCACGCTACACCGCCAGCTGAAGGAGGAAGGGGCGTCGCTGCAGCAGCTCAAGGATGAGGTGCGCTGCGAACGCGCCAAGGACTTGCTCTACCGCAGCAGCAAGCCGGTGAAGCAGGTGGCGGCCGCGGTGGGGTTCGGCAACGAGAAGAGCTTCATCCGCGCGTTCCGCCACTGGACGCAGACCAGCCCGGCGGAGTTTCGGCGCGGGGCGCAAGGCTGAGGTGTCACAAACGCCCGGCCTGCCCCGTCTTGTCCTGGTCACCGTACTGGGCCCATCTCAAATTCCGACCCCTGGCCGGAAGATCCGGCGGTTTTCGCCGCGTTGCGGCCGCGGCTTTTCGGCATCGCCTCGCATGCCGGGCACCCGGGCCGAGGCCGAAGACGCGTGCTGCAGGACGCCTGGCTGCGCTGGAGCAAGGCCGAGGCGCGGCTGTCTCCTGTCCCATCTTGCACCTTGACCGTTTCACCGGCAATCGGGATCCTCGCCGACTGCCATTTGGCTCTGCCGGCTCGCCCGCGCGGGCGGATAGGAGCGGGCCTACAGATGCTGCACTGCGGCACTGACAGCGCTCGCGGGGCCAAGCAAGTAGATTGGCCTCTTCATCGAGAACCTGTCCCAAGCACGCTTAGCCGCAGCGCCCACTCAATGTACCCAGACCCCGCCAGCCCGCGCGACCCGTCATCGCTTGACGAGCACCGCGCCGATACGCTGGACCTGCTGCGCGACAGCGACGCACATCTGCAGGCAGCCATCTCGGTGGCTCATCTTGGAACATTCGAGTTGATCGTGCGCAGCGGCGAGGTCATGCTGGACCAGCGGGCCCGGGAAATCCTGGGGTTCGGCGCCGGCGAGGGATTGACTGCGGAGGCTGTTTATGCGCGCATGCACCCCGACGATGCGGCATGGGTGCTGCCCCTGGTGGAGCGGGCGGTCGCGCAAGGCGATCGGGTGGACGTGGAGTACCGGCTCAGGCTCCCGGACGGAAGCACCCGGTATGTAGTTAGCGGCGGCAAGATGATCGCCGGTGAAGACGGCCCCACGCAGAAGCTGTCGGGCGTGCTCATCGACGTCACCCAGCGCAAGGAAGTCGAGCGGGCCTTGCGCGAAAGCGAGGCCAAGTTCAAGACCATCGCCAACGCGATGCCCCAGATGGTGTGGTCCACATTGCCGGATGGCTGCCACGACTACTACAACCAGCAGTGGTACGACTTCACCGGCACACCCCCCGGCTCGACCGACGGCGAGAAATGGAACGGCATATTCCATCCGCAGGACCAGGCGCACGCCGGGTCGGTATGGCGGCACAGCCTGCGCACGGGTGAACCCTATGAGATCCAATACCGCTTGCGGCATCACTCCGGCGAGTACCGCTGGGTGCTGGGCCGCGCCCTGCCGGTGCGAAACGATGCCGGGGAGATCATCCGGTGGATGGGCACATGTACCGACATCCACGAGCAGCGGGTCGCCCAGGACGAGTTGATGGCCGCCAACCGCCGTAAGGACGAGTTCCTGGCGATGTTGGCTCATGAGCTGCGCAATCCGCTGGCGCCGATCAGTACGGCTGCACAGTTGCTGAAGCTGTCACCCGGCGATCCGGCCCGCATCGCCCGGGCCGGCGAGATCATCGCCCGCCAGGTCAGGCACATGACGACACTGGTGGACGACCTGCTGGACGTATCGCGTGTGACTCGCGGCCGCGTCCAGCTACGCCGGGACGAGGTGGAGCTCCATACCGTTCTGCAAAATGCCGTCGAGCAGGTGCGGCCCCTGTTCGAGGAACGGGGTCACGAACTGGTCACCGACATCGCGCCGGTCGCCGCGAACGTCGTGGGCGACCGCACAAGGCTGATCCAGATCGTTTCCAACCTGCTGAACAACGCCGCCAAATACACCCCGCGAAACGGCCGGGTCACGCTGTCCATGCGGCTGGATGCCGGCCGCTGCGAGATTTCGGTGATGGACAACGGCATCGGCATGGAGTCGGAACTGCTGCCCCACGTTTTCGACTTGTTCACGCAAGGCCATCGCACCCCGGACCGGTCGCAAGGCGGCCTGGGGCTTGGCCTGTCGCTCGTCAAGAGCCTGGCCGAGTTGCACGGCGGCTCGGTTCGCTGCTCCAGCGAAGGCAACGGGCGGGGGAGTAGCTTCACGGTCGTGCTGCCCCTGGCCGCTCAATCCCGGCCGGATATAAGCACACCGCCCCAAACGGACAGGATGGAGGTCGAGGCCAAACGGATGAGTGTGCTGGTCGTGGACGACAACGTCGATGCAGGCGAGTCCCTGGCGGCGCTTCTCGAAAGCGAAGGGCACATGGTCCGACTGGCCACGGACGCCCACGAGGCGCTGGACGAGGCGGGGGCCCGGCCGCCCGAGGTATTCATCCTGGACATCGGCCTGCCCGACATCGATGGCTACGAGCTGGCGAAGCGGCTGAAAGCCCTGCCCGGCACGCAGGATGCGACCTTCGTCGCCCTAACCGGCTACGGCCATGAGCAGGACCGGATGCGATCCCGCTCGGCGGGTTTCCATCACCACTGCGTGAAGCCCGTCGATTTCGGCGCACTGGCCGCAATACTCGAAGAAGCGGGGTCTGGCTGCGATCCCATGTCCCGCCGCCTGGCCCCGCCGCGCCGCACGAGGTAATGCTATCTGCACGCTTGGCGCAGGCGGTTCTGGGCCGCAGGAACGCCGCCGGGCGAAAACGGACTCCTACGCACAGTCTCGGGACTGTCCGACACCGGACGGCCGGGCACATGCGTTGTGATGGGACATTCATTTTGAAGGGGAACCCCATGAAAATCGCAGCCTTGGCCGTCATCGTTTCATTCGCCTGTGGCGCCGCACTTGCACAGAACAGCACCAACTCCGCCAATCGCACCGGAGCCGGCACGCAAAAGCACTCGGCCGCCACAAAAAACCAGCCGGCCGCCTCCAACGACAGCCTGGCCGCGAAAACCAAGCGTGGCTTGCAACGCGCGGGCAACGCCACGCGCAACGCCGCGCAGAAGGTCAAGACCGCCACGCGCAGGACCACGGATGGCAACAGCCGCAACGAACAGGCGGCGCGCGGCGACGCGCGCGGCATGGGCCCAACCGGGACGGACGGATCGGAGGCGAACCGCCGTTCGCGCATGGACGACGCCTACGGGAACTGGAAATCCGGCCAGAAGTAATCGCAAGGACACACCATGCCGCTGCCATCACGGGAAGGCCAACCGGTTCCCCAGGTCAAGTTCCGTTACCGGGAAAACGGCGAGTGGATGGACACCGATTCGGACAAGCTGTTCAAGGGCCGCACGGTTGCCGTCTTCTCGCTGGCGGGCGCTTTCACGCCCACTTGCTCCAGCACCCACCTGCCGCGCTTCAACGAGCTCGCCCCCACGTTCAAGCACAACGGCGTCGATCAGGTGGTGTGCATCGCCGTCAATGACCCCTACGTCATGGAAGAGTAGGCCAAGGGCTAGGAATGCCACAACGTCTTCGTCCTGCCCGACGGCAACGCCGTTTTCACCGAACAGAGGGCATGCTCGTCGTGTTCGTCAACGGCGAGCTGATCGGCGGCGGGGAGCTGTCCAGGTGTGGCTGGCCCAGCGCCGGAACTGGATGTTGCGGGATCGCCCCTGCCCTCACAGGGACCGCTGTTGGGCCCGGATTCCCAGCCAGGCCGTGCCGATGGTGACCGTGAAAGACAGGCTCACGACGCTGGCCGTATAAAAAAGAAGAAGGACCAGCGCCGGCGCCTGCAGCACAAGCTCAGCAACGCCGCCGGCGGCATAGAACACCAGGCCCAGCCAGAGCCAGCGCAGGACATAGGTGGGCAGCCAGCGTGCCTGCTCCCGGTTGTAGCGCGCTGCAGCGGCCCGCTCGAAAAGATTGCCCGCGCCGACATCCTTGAACAGCCAGCTGAAGAAGAAGTAGCGATACAGCAAGGTGCGAAAAGCGGTCTCTTGCATGGCGGCCCACCCGATGGATAACGACGGTCTATGCAGTGTTGCACCGCCGGCGGCGCCCGCCTGTAGGAAAGAATGGACGCCTGCCGTGAGGCGCCGGCCCGCTGCACAATCGGCGCTCCATGAAACCATCCCCCGACTTCACCCAGCCGCTCGGCCCCGAGGACTACGACGCCCAGGATGCCGAGCTCGACGCCCTGCGCGAACACGATGACGAAATCCCGCAATGGGAGTTCTGCGAGGGCTTTCTGGCCGCGCTGGTGTGCTGCAGGCGCCCCATTGCTTCCGACGAATATTGGCCCGTGCTGCTGGGGGAGAGCTTCAAGCCCGCCGCGCACATGGAGTTCGTCTGGCGTTGGCACCGCCGCTGGGCCGAGGTCGCGGCGTCCCTCGACGCACCGGTCGAGAGCCTGGACGATGAACGTACCTACCAGCCCGAAGCGCTGGACACGCGGGGCGCCGTGCTGGCACTGCCTGAGGCCGAGCGCGGCGACACCGACCCGGCTGCCCTGCCCGCTTATGCCCAGGTGTGGGCGCTGGGCTTCATGTATGCGGTCGAAACCTGGCCTGACGACTGGGCGCCGCCGCGTGACGCCGACGCGGCGCAAATGCTTGACCACGCACTGGCCGACATCGTGGCGCTCACCGAGGACGAACGCGGCGCACCGTCGGTTTCGATGTTCTCCGAGGACGGGCCGCCCAGCGTGAGCGAGCAGCGGCTGGACGAATTGGGGGCCGCCATCTGGGCCAGCTACGACCTGCGCCAGCTATGGAAAAGCCTGGGGCCGCGCACCGAATCGACCCGCAAAGCGCCGGTCCCCGGGCGCAACGATCCTTGCCCGTGCGGCAGCGGCAGGAAGTACAAGAAATGCCACGGCATCGCGTGAACGGCTCGACAGCCAACATCTGTAAAGACCAATCGTGTAGGAAATGTTAGGTCAGCAGGATCGTATTTGCCAACAATTCCACAGATAAAGTCTTGGTACGTAACGTAACGCACCATAGCCTTTCAGACGGTGACGCTTGTAAAGCGCGTCCCTATGCTCACAATGCACCCCTCTTTGAACTAGAGGTGCGAATTGACTGACAACAACACATGGCGTGGTCTGACAGGGTTTCTATGTAGCGCAGCGCTCGTGAGCGTGGCCGGATGTGGCGGCGGCGGTGGCGGCAGCGCGGGTCTCGAAGCGACATCCTTGGCAGGCACCACCGCCGAAAGTGGTGAAGCCAGCGGCTCTTCCGCGTCCACGCCCACGCCCACGCCGGCGGCCAAACTGCCGGGCTCCAGTTCAGGCTCGGGTTTCGATTCAGGTTTCGATTCAGGTTCAGGTTCAGGTTCAGGTTCAGGTTCAGGTTCAGGTTCAGGTTCAGGTTCAGGTTCAGGTTCAGGTGCAGGTTCAGGTTCAGGCTCGGGTTTCGATTCAGGCGCAGGTTCAGGTGCAGGTGCAGGTGCAGGTTCGGGTGCAGGTTCCGGATCTGGCTCAACAGCCGCCCCCAGCTCCACCCCCTCGGCTTCCACATCGGCCCCCGTTCTCGCGGACTGCGAGATGTTCCCGGCCTCAGCGATATTCAACACCCGCATCGACGATGTTGCGCGCTTTCCGAAGCATGCCCGGAGCGACCAGTGGGTCAACGTGGCGGGCCGCGACCTGTCGTTCCAGACCGACTGGGGCGTCAACGAAAACCAGGCCGACTACGGCTCCTATTGGGGCATGCCGATCAACGTGGTCGACGGCACATCCGCCACCACTGACTGGCCGGTTGTCTCGTTCGACTTTTCCACCTCCGGCCAGAGTATGGATCGGGGCTATCCCGACAAGAGCGACTGTGCGGTGTCCGACGGCAACGGCGGTTTCAGCATCGCCCGCAACTGCGGTGCCGTGCCCACCAACCAGCGGCGTTTCCCCTTCCCGGTGGCCTCGAGGCTGCTGAGCGAGGACGGGCTGTGCAATGACCCGAACACCTGCGGCGATAAGCACGTTCTGGTGGTGGAAAAGGGCGCCTGCCGCCTGTGGGAAAGCTTCTTTTCCTACAACCTGTCGGGCCAGTGGTACACCAGTGTCACCGCGGCCTGGGACCTGAAGTCGCTGTCGCTGCGTCCGAACGACTGGGCTTCGGCCGACGCCGCCGGCCTGCCGATCACGCCGCTGCTGGCCAAGGCGGCCGAGGCTTCGTCCGGCGAGATCAAGCACGCCCTGCGCGTCAACTTCCGTGATGCCGCTCTGGCCATCGAGACGCTCTGGCCCGGGCGTTTCGCCGCCGGCGGCGACAACCCGGGCGCTATCCCCTTCGGAGCGCTGCTTCGCCTGAGGGCGGATTTCGTCATCCCCGATGACTGGACCACGCAGGCCAAGGCGCTGGCAACCGCGGCCAAGCGCTACGGCTTGTACGTTTCGGACAACGGCGCCGACTTCCACGTGCAGGGCGAACCCAACGCCGCATGGGACCTGCGCACCAATGCCCAGATGCGCGCCATCAGGATGTCGGACATGGAGTTCGTCGACCTCGGGTCCATCACGCGCGACCCGCGCTTCTCGCGCGATTCCATGGCGGCCAGCTGGTAGAGCGCTGACAGCCGGGACATCACGCGCGCTGGGGTAGGCAAGCTGGACTTGAAAAAGACCGACCTCGAGGGGTCCGAATTCAAGGTCCGGCTGCCGGCGCCAGGGCCGTGACATCCGAGCTCGCGGCAATCAGTCCCGTTGCCCCACGCTAAAGCGACAGCAGGCGATCGAAGAACGACCGGTAGCTGCGTAGCGCCACGCGCAGGTTTTCGGTGGAGGCCTGCTCGTTTTGCCCGAGGTCGCCCTCGATGCTGGCGCGTTGCCCGGCGAAACTTTCCGCCAGGCTCTTCATCACTGTGGCGACCAGTTCGTCCGCCTGCTGCACCGCTTTGCGCGGGTCGTCGACGAAGCCGATCTGGATGGTGTCCCAACGGGAGCGAAAGCTTTCCGCGGTGTCGGAGGGAAACAGCGCGGCCGGCTGCTGATCACGTTCGGGTTGCCGTGCCTCGTCGGTCCGGGATGGCTGCGTGCCGGCGACGAGATCGGCGGTGCCGAAGCTGGGTTGTTCCTGTTCGCGGCTCATGAGTGCGCCTCCATGTGTTGCTGCTTGCGATCTTGCTCCTGCTGTTGATCCGCGCGCGCGGGCGCGGCGCCTTCGACCTCCAGCAGTTCGGCGAACAAGGCGCGATAGTGGATGATGGCCTGGCGCATGACCTCGGTGTCGGCCTGTCCTTCGCGGTTTTTGACCGCGATGTCGTGCGCCGCGCGGTAATGGTCCACCACGGCCGGGTGGTCCACGGAGATATCGGCGGCCCGGCGATCGAAGTCTCCCATCGGGTAGCCGCGTTTTTGCATCAGGTCGCGCACGAGCTGGTCGGCTTCTGTGAGCACGCCCTTGGGGTCGTCGACGAAGCGGCCCTGCAGCGCGCGCCACGAGTCGCTGAACCGATTCGCATCGGCAGGGGACAAGGCAACGATATGGAGTTGCTCCACCCGCTTTTGCCTGGCCTTTAGTTCGGCTTCGGCCTTGGGACGGCTACCGAGCTCGTCGACGGCGCGGCCGTACTCGGGCCCGAACTGTTTTTCAAGCGTTTGCGATTCCTTCTTGCGCATCAGCAGCCATCCGGCCACCGCAAGCAAGGCTAAGACCACCACAGCGATCAGAATGAGGTTTGTATCCATGGGTTCTCCTGGTTGGATACCACTCAAGCTAGTCTTACCGCGAAAAGATGATGTCGGCGCAGGTGCTGATGCGCCGACGCGCGGTCCGACCGGCTTGTAGGAGCAATCCGGCGCAGCGCAACTCAGGCGTGCGCTTGGGCCGGCGCAGGCGCGTCGTGCATCAGTCAGGCGCCAGCCCAAGGAGGCGAAACAGGCCCAGCGGCAATCAAGGCGACGACACCCGCGACTCAAGGCGGTTTTCTTTCTGGTTTCGAGGATTGATACCACTATGACGAACGACCCTGGCCAAAATCGACAACCGATATTCAACAGGAGCCTATATGCCCAATGCCAAGAACAGTGCCAAGATGACCGGCGATACCCACCTGCCCGACGTCGAATCCGATTTTTCCTTGCGGGACGAACCCACCGACGTTGCGGGGCAGGACGGCACGCCGCGCGATCGCGGCCAGGCCGGCGAGCTCAAGGACAAGGAGGCACCGGCCAGCGATAGCAACGGCAACACGCGCGAGTCGGGCGAGGGATCCGCGCCAGGCCGCAGCTAGCGAGGTCTTGGCGCGCGGCGCGGCGCGAGACGCCCGCACCGCGTATGCTCACGCACTTCGAAGGGGCCGCCGGCCCCTTTCACCTTTCGCGGGAGCTCAACATGCGCCATCGTCCACTCGGCCGTACCGGCCTTTTCGTATCGGAACTGTGCCTGGGGACCATGACTTTCGGCGGGGCCGAGGGGATGTGGGGCACCATCGGAAAATTGCAGCAATCCGATGCGGAGCGGCTCATCGGGCAATCGCTGGAGGCCGGCATCAATTTCATCGACACCGCCGACGTGTACGCGGGCGGCGCTTCGGAGCAGATCACCGGCCAGGCGTTGAAGAACCTGAAGATCGCCCGTGAGGAGGTGGTCGTCGCCACCAAGGTCTTCGGCGAAACCGGCAAAGGTTCCAATGCCCGCGGCGCCACGCGCAGCCACATCCTGGACGGCGTGAAGGCCAGCCTGAAGCGGCTGCAGCTCGATCACATCGACCTGTACCAGATCCACGGGTTCGACCCGGCGACCCCCATCGAGGAAACCGTGCGCGCGCTCGACCAGCTGGTGCGGCATGGCCATGTACGCTATGTCGGCGTCTCCAACTGGGCGGCCTGGCAGATCGTCAAGGCGCTGGGAATCGCAGAGAGGCTGGGCTTGGCGCGCTTCGAGTCGCTGCAGGCCTATTACACCGTCGCCGGGCGCGATCTGGAACGTGAGCTGATCCCGATGATGCGCAGCGAAGGGGTCGGCCTGATGGTGTGGAGCCCGCTGGCCGGCGGCTTGCTGAGCGGCAAGTACGGCCGCGACCGGCAGGGCGAGGCCGGCAGCAGGCGCAATGCCTTCGACTTTCCACCGGTCGACAAGGAGCGGGCCTGGACTTGCATCGACGTCATGCGCCCGATCGCCCAGGCGCACGGCGTGTCGGTGGCGCAGGTGGCGCTGGCATGGCTGCTGCACCAGCCACAGGTCACCAGTGTCATCATCGGCGCCAAGCGGCCCGAGCAGCTTGCGGACAATATCGGGGCGACACGCGTTATGCTGGGCGCCGAAGAGCTGGCGCGGATCGGCGATGCGAGCAGCTTGCCCGCGGAATACCCGGGGTGGATGCTCGAGCGGCAAGGGGAATACCGGCGCAAGCAGATGGCCCCGGCCGGGGCTGAATAAGATACGGGCCGGCCCCCCGATTTGTCTTTCCCCAGAACCCTGAAAACGAGCATGAGCGCATTTAACGAGGAACGTGTCCTTTCCATCCATCATTGGACCGACCGCCTGTTCACCTTCAAGACCACGCGCGATCCTTCGCTGCGCTTTTCCAACGGCCACTTCACCATGATCGGCCTGCGGGTGAACGACAAGCCGCTGCTGCGCGCCTACAGCATCGTCAGCGCGAACTACGAAGACCACCTCGAATTCCTCAGCATCAAGGTGCCGGACGGCCCCCTGACCTCGCGCCTGCAGCACATCCGGGTCGGCGACACGATCATCGTCGGGCGCAAGCCCACGGGAACGCTGCTCATCGACTACCTGCTACCCGGCAAGCGGCTTTTCCTGCTGTCCACCGGCACCGGCCTGGCGCCGTTCGTGAGCATCGTCCACGACCCGGCGACCTACGAGAAGTTCGAGCAGATCATCCTGGTGCACGGCGTGCGCCAGAAGGACGAACTCGCCTACCACGACCTGCTGGTGGAACACCTGCCCGCGCACGAGCTCCTGGGCGACATGGTGAGCAGCCAGCTGCGCTACTACCCGACCGTCACGCGCGAGGCCTACCGCAACATGGGCCGCGTCACCGATCTCATGCAGACCGGCAAGATGTTCGAAGACCTGGGCATCCCCGCGCTCAGCGCGTCCGAGGACCGGGTGATGATCTGCGGCAGCCCGGGCATGCTGCGCGATCTCAGGCAGATGCTCGAAGGACAGGGTTTCACCGAAGGCAATACCTCCAGGCCGGGAGATTTCGTGATCGAGCGGGCGTTCGCGGAGCAGTGACCTTTCTTTAGCGGGCGCCGTCCAGCGAAGTCCTGGCGTCCATGCCCATGCGCTTCTCGCGCAATGAGCTGCCGCTGCTGCGAAACTGGATCGGTGAAGGTTCGGGAGCGCCCTTTGCCGCCGACCCCAGGATGTATGCGAACGTCGAGGCCACGGTGTGCGGGTCGTCGTCGAAGTCGCCGTGGTGGCGAGCCTCCGAGGCGATGCCTGATTCCACCGGCTGCTGGTTGGGCGTGAGCACCAGCCGGTGGCGCGCCGTCTTGAACAGTGCCTGCACATCGGGGTCGAGGAACTTCTGCATGCCCAGGATCGGCACGCCGTCCCGGAAGCCCGGGATGCGGGCCTTGCCCTCAAAGGCGTTCGACACCAGGTACAGCAAGGACTTGTTGTAGATCTTCGCGCAGTTGTCGGCCTGCTCGGCTTCATCGTTCAGCATGAACAGCGCAAAGCGGCCGATTTTTCCTGACTGGATGGCGGGCAGGTAGTTCTGCTTGAACAGGTCGACCGTGCACGCCGGGGCCCAGAGCGTGCAGCTCTCGATCTTTCGCTTGCCGGCGGTCAGCAGCTCGACCAGCGGCGCGTGCAGGATGGACCCGGCGCTGTGGCCCACCAGGTGGATCTCCACGTTCGGGTGCTGCAGCCCGGCCAGCAGGTCCGCCACCAACTGCGCGGCGCCGCCCTTGTCGCTGGCCGCCAGCGCGTTCTCCTTCATCTCGCTCCAGGCCGACTTGCCCGTGAGGCCGCGGGCAACCGGCTCCAGCGCGTCGTCCAGCCGGTCGAGCATGAAGTCCTTGGCTTTGTCCAGGATGCCCTCGGGCCTGCGGCGGCGCACGGCGTCCTGCAGGATGTTGGTGATCGTCGTCCAGTAGTCGCTGTGCCAGATGAAAGCGAGCGGGTAGATCTGCGCCTCCAGCAGCGCCGGCCGGTATTCGGCCAGCCGCTGCACAGCCGCCTGCTGGCCGACCAGGCCGCCATGCGCGTAGAGCAGGATGCGCAGTTTCTTCCAGCCCTGCGTGACGCGGGGAATGTCCTCTTCGAAGATGTGGCGCAGGCTCTCGGGCGTGACCCCGTAGTCGCCGCCAGGCTGGAGCACGCCATTGTTGCCGACGCTGACCACGTGCGGGCGCAGGTCTGCGAACGAATACGCCGCCGTCTGGCCGGAGGTGGTCGCGTGGGCCGTGGCGGTGGACTCGAGCGTGCGCAAGGTCACCGGCGCACCGAGCCGCGCGACCCACACGTCGGTGCCGTTCTTGAGCCAGTCGTCGTAGCAGACGCGCGCGAAGCCGCGGTGACCCCAGCCCGGGCCCCAGGAGTTCTGGATCCAGAAGCCCTCGTCGTCGTAGGCGACGATGGCGAAAGCGTGACCTCCCAGGTCCTTGCCCGGGAACGCGATGACGCCGCCGGCGCCCACGTTCTGCCAGCCCTCATGCACCACGCAGGTCGCGTAGAGGATGCCCACTTCGGCCAGGGCTGAATGCATCGCGACGATATCCCGGTGGTTCACGCGGAAGTAGGCGCCCAGGGGGCGCCGCCGCGCTTCGGACGTTCGCGCATCGGTCAGGCCGCGCGCAACCTTGCGGCGCGGCAGCGCCGGATAGAGCGCCTCGGCGCAGACCCCGTGCTTGTGCCAGCCCTTCATCGCGCCCCGGGCGCTGGAGCCCGAATAATCTTCGCCGGGCCACTCGTCATAGCGCCGCGCCAGGTCGTACAGCATGCGCGGGCTGACGGGCACCGCGTCGGGCACGACGCGCCGGCGGCGCAGCAGGTAGTTGGCCACCGTCGCCAGCCCGAAGCCGGTGCACGCGCCCTCGGTGCCCTGGTCGAGGATGGGTACATCGTGGTCGAGGTAATTGCCCAAGGGGATGTGCGTGGGCACCTCGATCAGCGTCGGCACGTACATCGTGTCGCGGAAATCCAGGGTATCGGGCCGGGCGTCGAGAATGCGGCCGCCGGCCTTGTCCTTGGCGGCGCCTTTTTTGCCCTTGGCTGCCGGCACCGGCTTGGCGGGCTGTGGGGTGTCGGTGCGCACGGCTTCGGCGCCCCGGGTGAAGTCTTCCGCAGGCGCCGCCTTGCGCCGGGCGGCCGCAGCCGATGCGCCCGACGGGAACGCGTCCTTGAGCACTTCCAGCGCGCGGGCGTAGAACGCTTCCCGGTCGGCCGCGCCGTTCTGGCCACCGTTGATGCGCTGGGTGATGCCGCGGAAATCGCCGGCATCGGCCAACGCGTTCAGGCCATTCTTCTGCCAGAACAGGGCCGCCGTGGTGAAGCCCACTTCGGGTGTCGCGGCCAACTCGGGTTTGCCGACAAGGTCCAGCCCCATCAGCGCGCCATAGCGCTGGTAGTTGTCGCGGCCCGTGATCTGGATCGGCCCCCGGCCCTTGAACCGCTTGCCGTCTCCCGGCTGGGTGTTGCCCAGCCGCTTGGACAACGGCGTTACCGGCTCGTAGCGGTTCTGGGCCTCGGTCGGGCCCCAGAGCTCCTCCATGAAATTGAACTCGCCAGACTCGTGCGCAAGCTGGGCGATGAACGCGGCCACGCGCAGGCGGCCGGTGATGTCGAAAGCGTTCATCGCCTCGCTGAGCGGCGGCAGAAATTGTTTTTCAAGCCTGGCATGCGAGGCATGCCGCATGATCTGGGTGAGGTGCGCGACGGTCAGCATGGTGTCTCCCTGAGGTTCGCGCGAATCTAGCAATTGCGCGGCCCCGCCCACAACCCCCAATCGGAGGAGACGGCCAGGAGCCCAGATCCCTATCCCAGCAGGCCCGGCAGGTCGGCCATGTCGATGAACACGGCCGCGGCACCCACCGCGCGCAGCGCCGCCGGCGCGTCGTGCCCCGCTTCAGGCGGGCTGTAGCCGAACACCGTGGCACCGGCCGCCACGCCGGCCGTGACGCCCGTCACCGTGTCCTCGATGACCGCGCAACGCTTCGGATCGATGCCAAGCGCCGCCGCCGCGGCCAGATACACATCCGGCGCGGGTTTGGACCGCGGCAGTTCGTGACCGCTGAAGACGCAGCCCCGGAAGAACGGCATCAGGCCGCACTTTTCCAGTTGCAGTTCGACCTTGGCGCGGTCAGCGCCGGACGCGCAAGCGATGCGGCCCTCGAAACGTTCATGGATCATCCCGACAGCCTGTACGGCGCCGCGGATCGCCTGCACTCGCAGGATCAACTGTTCGTTGCGGCGCGCGCGAAAGCTCGCGAGCCATTCCTCGGTCAGCGGCCGCCCGGTGTTCGCCTCGAGCCGCACACGCTCGTCCCTGATGGTCTTGCCGATGAAGATGCGCATGCATTCCTCGGCGCTCAGCTTCCAGCCCAGGTCTTGCAGCATGTCGCGCAGGACGCCGTTGGTGATGGCCTCGCTGTCGACCAGCACGCCGTCGCAGTCAAACAATACCGCTTCGAATTTCGCCACTTACTTCGTTCCTTCATTGACTGTGAACAAGGCCCATTCGGGCGTGGCCGCCGTGGGTGTGGCCGGCGACGACCAGACCGGCGATCGCGGGCATCTCCAGCAGGCTGGCCGGGTCGTGCATCAGTACCAGCGCCTGTGTGCCGGCGGGCAGCCTGGCCACGGCCTTCTTCGGCTGCGAATGCCCGGTGTAGTCGTCGCCCACGCCCACCACCCACAGCGGCGTTCCCTTGAGCGGCACGGCGTCATTCTCCAACACCGTGATGCCCTTCTTGCGTAAGGCCGCGGCAATGGCCGGGCCATCGTGCCACCAGTCGTGGTTGCCCATCACCGCGTAGGCGCCCAGGGGCGCGCGCAGCTCGCCCAGCACCGCGGCGATCTCGTCTTCGGGCTTTGCCGTGTCGGGGTTGTCATTCTGGCTGGCGATGAAGTCGCCGGGCAGCAGCACCATGTCGGGCTGCGCGGCGTTGATCTCGGCGACGATGCGGCGGGCGCGCTCGGCGGTCATCCCGCGCCAGAAGGCGCGCCGGGTGAAGTGCCAGTCGGAGGCGACGGCCACCTTGAGACCTTCGGGCCCTTGCCAGGAAGCAACGTTGGGCTGCAGGGTGCGCTGCGCAACCCAGCCCGGCTCGATGCCGACGGACCAGATGAGGCCCAGGAGCAGCGCCGCGAGCACGGCCAGCCGCCAGCGCATGCGAGTGCTCAATGGGTGTCTGGCAATGCTGCTCTCTTAACGCGTGTCTCCATCCACATAGTACCAACGCCCTTCGTCGCGCAGGAAGCGGCTTCGCTCGTGCAGCCGCACGCCGCGGCCGGCGATGCGGTAGCGGGCGACGAATTCGACTTCGGCGTGATCGGCATCAATGACCCGATGATCGCGCATCTCCAGGGCCAGCCATTTCGTACCGGGTTCGAGCTCGAGTTCCAGGCCGGCGGAAGGCCGGGTGGCGATGTACCAAGTGGCCACGATATAGCGCGCATCGCACAACACGTGGGCGGTGTAGCGCGACCGCATCAGCGATTCCGCGTCCGGTGCCGGCGTGTCGTCGAAGTGGCTGACGTATCGGCCGCAACATTGGGCCAGCGTCAAAGGCTTCTTGCCGGAGCCGACGCGGCCGCAGGGGCAGGGCTGCGGGGTCGCGATGGACATGAATGAATCCTTTGGGCACTTGTCGGGGAAGTTGAGAATAAGCAAGTGCCAGCTGACGATTTCTGACCAACCAAGTTTTGCGTTGGTCATCATAGAACCGGACAACCCTTTTTTGGCCCCCGACAAATGCTCTTGAGCACATTGTCCTGAGATAACTGGACTGATAGACTTTCCCAGATGAAAGCCACACTTCAGCCGGTCGAACATCTCGGCAAATTCGAGCGCCTGCTGCTCGTTGAGGACCTCTGGGACGATTTTGCCGCCGAGGTAGACACGAAAACCAGGCCGGAAGTTCTGGACGAACTGGAACGCCGCGCCGCTTCGCGCGATGCACATCTCGGCGAGGCCAAGACTCTGGCGCAAATCGCGCGCGCTCTTGGCGTGCATTTGTGAGCTGGAGGTTGAATTCGAGGCCCGGCGCAGACCGAGATTGCCGAGGCCTTCGCGTGGTATGAAGAACGTTCCTATGGCTTGGGCGGTGACTTCCTTCGCGTCGTCGCTGCCGCCGAACACCTGACCCGCAATCCGGAAGCTTACCCGCCCACGCGAGACCGCTTCCGCTGAGTTCTGTTGCGTCGGTTTCCTATGCACTGCATTTCGAACTGCTGAGCGGTCAGTGGGTTTCCGTCCTGGCCTGCCTTCATCACCGTCGCGACCCGGCGCGCTGGCCTGGCAACTGACAAGTTTGTGGTGATCGCGGTCGGCGCCCGATCACAGCGCCCGCTGGATGATGATTTTCTGCACGTCCGAGGTGCCTTCGTAGATCTGGCAGACACGCACATCGCGCCAGATGCGCTCCACCGGGAAGTCACTCACATAGCCGTAGCCGCCCAGGGTCTGGATGGCGGCGCTGCAGACGCGCTCGGCCATTTCGCTGGCGAACAGCTTGGCCATGGCCGCTTCCTTCAGGCATGGCAGCCCGGCATCGCGCAAACAGGCCGCGTGCCAGATCAGCTGGCGCGCGGCTTCGAGCTGGGTGGCGCAGTCGGCCAGCCGGAAACCGACGGCCTGGTGATTGATGATGGCCGTGCCGAAGCTCTGGCGCTCCTTGGCGTACTCGACCGCCACCTCGAAGGCGCTGCGGGCCATGCCCACGCTCTGCGCCGCAATGCCGATGCGCCCGCCTTCCAGCGCCGACAGGGCGATGCGGTAGCCCTCGCCTTCGGTGCCGATCAGGTGGTCGGCGGGTACGCGGCAGTGATCGAAATTGATCTGCGCGGTGTCGCTGGAGTTCTGGCCGAGCTTGTCCTCCAGACGCGCCACCACATAGCCGGGTGTGTCGGTGGGAACCAGGAAGGCGCTCATGCCCTTCTTGCCGGCGCCCTTGTCGGTCACGGCGATCACCACGGCCAGGTGGCCGTTCTTGCCGCTGGTGATGAACTGCTTCACGCCATTGATGACGTAGCCGTCGCCATCGCGCGCGGCCGTCGTGCGCAGCGCAGATGCGTCGCTGCCCACATGGGGCTCGGTCAGGCAAAAGACGCCCAGCAGCTCGCCTTGCGCCAGCCGCGTCAGCCATTTGTCCTTTTGCGCTGCGTTGCCGTAGCGCATCAGGATCGCATTGACCGGACAGTTGGTGACGCTGATCGCGGTGCTGGTACCGCCGTCGCCGGCGGCGATTTCCTCCAGTACCAGCGCCAGCGTCACATAGTCGAGGTTGGCGCCGCCGAATTCCTCGGGGACGCAGATCCCGTAGGCGCCGAGCGCCGCCAGGCCCTTGTGCGCTTCGCGCGGGAAATAGTGCTCCTTGTCCCAGCGCGGCGCATGGGGCCAGAGTTCTTCCTTCGCGAATGCGCGGACCGCATCGCGGACCATCTCCTGCTCCTGGCTCAGCAGCATCGGCGCCGCCCTTACAGCAGCTCGATGGCCACGGCAGTGGCTTCGCCGCCGCCGATGCACAGCGTGGCAACGCCGCGTTTGCCGCCGCGAGCCTTCAGCGCGTGGATCAGCGTGACCATGATGCGGGCGCCCGAAGCGCCGATGGGGTGGCCCAGGACCAGCCCGCCGCCGTTCACGTTGACGATGTCGTGCGGAACCTTCAGGTCTTCCATCAGTGCCATGGGCACGACCGAAAATGCCTCGTTCACTTCCCACAGGTCGACATCGCTGACCTTCCAGCCCATCTTGGCGAGCAGTTTCTGCGCGGCGCCGATGGGCGCGGTGGTGAACCAGGCCGGCTCATGCGAGTGCACGGCGTGGCCCACCAGGCGGGCGATGGGCCGGCCGCCGAATTGGGTGGCCGTGGACTCGCGCATGAGCACCATCGCCGCCGCGCCGTCGTTGATGCTGGAGCTGGACGCGGCCGTCACGGTGCCGTCCTTCTTGAAGGCCGGCTTGAGCAGCGGGATCTTCTCGACCTTGGCCTTGCCCGGGCCTTCGTCGATGGAGATCACGGCTTCACCCGTGCGGTTTTTGACGGTGACCGGGGTGATCTCGGCGGCGAAGGCGCCCGACTCGGTCGCGGCCTTGGCGCGCATCACGCTGGCCGTGGCGAAAGCATCCTGCGCCTCGCGCGTGAACTTGTACTTGGCCGCGCAGTCCTCGCCGAAGGTGCCCATGGCGCGGCCCGGTTCGTAGGCGTCCTCCAGGCCGTCCAGCGTCATGTGGTCGAAGATGCGCTCGTGGCCCATGCGGTAGCCGCCGCGGCCCTTGAGCATGAGGTACGGCGCGTTGGTCATGCTTTCCATGCCGCCGGCCACGATCACGTCGTGCGTGCCGGCCAGCAGCATGTCGTGCGCGAACATGGCGGTCTGCATGCCGGAGCCGCAGATCTTGGACACGGTGATGGCGCCGGTGCTCTTGGGCAGGCCCGCCTTCATCGCGGCCTGGCGCGCCGGCGCCTGGCCCTGGCCGGCCATCAGCACGTTGCCCATCAACACCTGCCCCACGGCGTCGCCCGGGACGCCGGCTCGCTCGATCGCGGCCCTGATCGCCGCCGCGCCCAGGTCATGGGCGGCGGCAGAAGAAAAATCACCCTGGAAAGCGCCCATGGGCGTGCGGGCGGCGCTGACGATAACAATGGATTCGGACATCATTTGCTCCTTTACGAAAGTTGAATGAAAGCGCCACGCTCCTCATGCGCAATGCGCCGCAGGTAGCTCTGGAACTCGGGGTCCTCGCCGCGCAGCAGCAGCGGAAGGGTATTGTGGAAATCTTCACGTCGGCACCATTCGCGCATGTAGTCATCCCAGCTGTTCCAGCGCCGGGCTTCGGTTTCGCTCATGTTGGGCTTGTAGGCAACCAAGTAGGCGCGCTCGAACAACGACATCAGCATGTCGAAAATAACCAGCATACGCTCGTTTTGTTCCGACGTGGGATTGAGCAGCGGCTCATTGGTTCGCAGGTGCAGGTCCGGGTTGGCCAGCACGACCTTGAGGAAGTCGTTGTAGGCATCCGAGAGCAGCTGGTAGGCGTCCTCGTCTTCGTTGTCGCGCTCCTTGCGCTGCTCCCAGGCGAAGAAAGCAATGGCGAAAGGCAAGGCCACCACCGTCACGACGAAGCTGGCCAGTTCCCAGGCGTCCCGGGCGTTCATTCGGCCTTGACCCCGGCCTTGGGCCTGTGGCGCCGGGCAAAGCGCTTCTCGGGCTCGTAAGGAAACACATCATGCACATGGCCGGCCTGGATGCGCTCCTTGTGGCTCTGCCAGAACGCCGCGTCCAGCAAGTCGGCATGGTGCTTCATGAACACCTCTCGCACGGCCGGGTTGCCCAGCAGGAACGGGCCGAACGTTTCGGGGAAAACATCCTTCGGCCCCACGCGGTACCAGACTTCGCCCGAGAGCTCTTCTTCCTCGTTGCGCGCCTGCGGCACCTGGCGGAAGGTGCAGTCGGTGATGTATTCGATCTCGTCGTAGTCGTAGAAAACGACCTTGCCGTTGCGCGTGACGCCGAAGTTTTTCCACAGCATGTCGCCGGGGAAGATGTTGGCCGCCACCAGGTCCTTGATCGCGTTGCCGTATTCGAGGACGGCGCGCTCGATCTGGTCGCGCGCATGCTGGGCGCCGACGCTGTTGCTCCCCGCGGCGAGGCCGGCATCGAATGCCTCCTGCAGGTAGATGTTGAGCGGGATCATCCGCCGCTCGATGTACAGGTGCTTGATGACCACTTCCTCGCGGCCGTCGCCGTCGCGGTCGCCGATCTCCAGCTGGCTGGGCGCGAACTTGCGGATCTCGTCGATCAGTTCGTCCTCGAACCGCTGCCGCGCGAACGCCACTTCGCTGTACTCGAGCGTATCGGCCATGCGGCCGACGCGGTCATGCTGCTTGACCAGGAGGTATTTGCCCTTGACCTGTTCGCGCGTGGTGTCCTTGGGCGGCGGGTAATAGTCCCTGATCAGCTTGAATACATAGGGAAACGACGGCAGGTCGAACACCAGCATCACCATTCCCTTGATGCCGGGCGCGATGCGGAACCTGTCGCTGGAGTGGCGCAGGTGATAGAGGAAGTCGCGGTAAAAAAGCGTCTTGCCCTGCTTGGCCAGGCCCAGCGCGTTGTAGATTTCGGCGCGCGGCTTGCGCGGCATCAGCGAGCGCAGGAACTGCACGTAGGCCGAGGGCACTTCCATGTCGACCATGAAGTAGGCGCGGGCGAACGAGAACAGCATCTGCAGGTCGTCCTCGCCGAACAGGCAGGTGTCGATCATCAGCTTGGAGTCATTGGGCCCCCGGACGCCTTCGGCGCCGCCCTCCGAGGGGGTGCCTGTCGCCTTGGGGCGGCCCGGCGGCGGCGGTTTGTTATGCAGGATGGGCAGGGCGAACGGCACCTCGTTGAAACCGTTGATGATCTTGCCGACGACGTAGGCTCCCTTGTTGCGGTAGAAGAGGGACGACAGGACCTGGATCTGGAAATTGGCGCGCAGTTTCACCTGGTTGAGCCGCCCGCTCATGGCCTCTAACACGTAGCCGGCGTCGCGCTGCAGGTTCTCGAAGGGCCGCTGGAGCTGGAAGTTGTCGACGATGCGAACGATCGTCTCGCCCATGGTCTCACGCGTGGGGTAGTAGGCGCGGTAGGTCGGCATCGCCGCCGGCTCGTCGTTCTCGATGTATTCGGTGCTTACGGCCGGGCGCACGAAGATGAAGTCGTTGTTGAAGTGGGTGCGGTGCAGGATCTTGGTGGTGACCGAGTTGAAGAAGGTCTCGGCCAGCTCGGGCTGGTGATGGTCCACCAGCAGGCCGATGTAGTGCAGCTTGACCTGTTGCCACACGTCCATGGGCTGGTCGCCCGCCTTGAACTCCTTTTCCAGCCGCGCCGTCGCCTCCTTGACCCGCAGGTCATAGAACTCGATTCGTTCGCGCTGCGCCCGCTGCTGGCCGTGCCAGTCGGCGGTCTCGAAGCGATGCTTGGCGCGCGCGGACTCGGTGCGAAACAGCCGGTAGTGGCGATTGAAGCCATCCATCATCGCCTTGGCGATGTCATAGGCCAGCGGCGAATCCAGGCGTTGCGGGAACACGTTTAGCGCCCGCCCGGCCGCCCGTAGGGTGCCGAGGTCCCACTCGGGGGGCAGCGAACGCAGAGAGCGTGGGGGCTATTCACTTTCGCGCCGCCAGCACGCGCTCCACCGCGGCGCGATAGAGCGGCTCGATCGCGCCGGCGCTGTCCACCGTCATGCCCAGGTCCCCGAGCAGGCCGTCGTGCACCCCGAAGGCCCAACCATGGACCTTGATGTTCTGCCCTTTCGCCCAGGCGTCGCACATCACCGTGCTGACGCAGACGTTGACCACCTGCTCGACCACGTTGAGCTCGCACAACGCGTTCGCGCGCTCCGCAGCGGGCAGCTGCTCGAGCAGGCTGCGGTGACGGTCGCGCACGTCCTGGATGTGGCGGATCCAGTTGTCGGCCAGCCCGATGCGCGCCCCATCGAGCGCAGCCTGCACTCCGCTGCAGCCGTAGTGGCCCACCACCATGACGTGTTCGACCTTGAGCATTTCCACCGCGAACTGGATCGCCGACAGCGCATTGAGGTCGGAGTGCACGACGATGTTGGCGACGTTGCGGTGGACGAACACCTCGCCCGGCTCCAGGCCCGTGATCTGATTGGCCGGGACGCGGCTGTCCGAGCAGCCGATCCACATGTACTTGGGCGACTGCTGCCTGGTCAGGCCCGTGAAGAAGCCCGGGCGCTCGCGCTCCATCTGGGCGGCCCACGCCCGGTTGTGCGTAAAGAGGTCCTGGATGGATGAGGTCATAAGCGCTATTTTGGCCGTGCCGGGGGTCGATTCCCGGCACGTGCTATTACCTACATGGTTTCGGCGAACAGTTCCCTGCCGATGAGCATGCGGCGGATTTCGCTGGTGCCCGCCCCGATCTCATAGAGCTTTGCATCGCGCCAGAGCCGCCCCAGGGGGTATTCGTTGATGTAACCGTTGCCGCCATAGATCTGGACCCCCTCGCCCGCCATCCAGGTGGCTTTTTCGGCGCACCACAGGATCACCGACGCGCAGTCCTTGCGGACCTGGCGCACGTGTTCGCTGCCCAGCAGGTCGAGGTTCTTGGCCACGGTATAGGCGAAGGACCGCCCGGCCTGCAGCACCGTGTACATGTCGGCCACCTTGCCCTGGATCAGCTGGAATTCTCCGATGCTCTGGCCGAACTGCTTGCGGTCGTGAATATAAGGAACGACGTTGTCCATCACCGACTGCATGATGCCCAGCGGCCCTCCGGTCAACACGGCGCGCTCGTAGTCGAGCCCCGACATCAGCACCTTGGCGCCGCCGTTGAGGTTGCCCAGGACATTGGCCGCCGGGACCTCGACGTCCTGGAACACCAGCTCACCGGTGTGGGAGCCGCGCATGCCCAGCTTGTCGAGTTTCTGGGCGATAGAGAAGCCCTTCATCCCTTTTTCGATCAGGAACGCCGTGACGCCGCGCGCGCCGAGCTCCGGCTCGGTCTTGCCGTAGACCACCAGCGTGTCGGCGTCGGGGCCATTGGTGATCCAGAACTTGCTGCCGTTGAGCAGGTAGTAGCCGCCTTTGTCCTGCGCCTTGAGCTTCATGCTGATCACGTCGCTGCCCGCGCCCGGCTCGCTCATGGCCAGCGCGCCCACGTGCTCGCCGGAAATCAGCTTGGGCAGGTACTTGTGACGCTGTTCCTCGCTGCCGTTGCGCTTGATCTGGTTCACGCACAGATTGCTGTGAGCGCCATACGAAAGGCCGACCGAGGCCGAAGCGCGCGAGATTTCCTCCATCGCGATCATGTGCGCCAGGTAGCCCATGCCGGCACCGCCGTATTCCTCGGGCACCGTGATGCCCAGCACGCCGAGCTCGCCCATCTTGCGCCAGAGGTCCATCGGGAACTGGTCGCTGCGATCGATCGCCGCGGCGCGCGGCGCGATCTCGGCCTGCGCGAAGTCGCGCACCGCATCGCGCAACGCATCGATGTCTTCGCCCAGTTGAAAGTTCAGGCCCGGAAGGCTCATCGTGATCTCCTTTTGCTTCGAATCAATGCTGCGGGCAGCCTCGGCCGGACATCGCCAGCCGGTGCGCTAAATTGACGTTTACGTAAACGTAAATTATGCCGCGTCAGGCCGCCTGCCGGGGTTTCTCGGACTTGGCGAGCAGGGCGCGGGCCTCGCGTTCGTGGACCTTGACTTCGTCCAGGTTGGCCTGCAGGTCGGCCATTTGCTCCTCCAGTTGCCGGCGGTGCTGCGCCAGCACCGCCAGAAATTTCCTGAGCTGCGGCCCGGTGTCGCGTGGGCTGTCGTACATGTCGATGATTTCCCGCGCCTCCGTCAGAGACAGCCCGAGGCGTTTGGCGCGCAGCGTGAGCTTCAGGCGCGTGCGGTCGCGGGCGGTATACACGCGGTTGCGCCCGCCGGGCCCGGAGCGCTCCGGCTGAAGCAGGCCCATGTCCTCGTAAAAACGCATGGCCCGGGTGGTGAGGTCGAACTCTTTCGCCAGGTCGCTGATGGTGTAGGTCGTGGTGGACATAACAGGTAAGTTCGCATGTACGGAGCGCGACACCGGGTTCGGTGCCCCCTCCCTACAATGGGGATTACATATGACGTTTACGTCAACGTCAATTCGTTAAATCCCACTGGACCCCGATGAACGCTCTCGAACAGCTGCTGGACTATCCCCTTGGTGACACGATGCCCGGGCAGGGGCAAACGCTGGAGGTCGCGCCGGGTGTGAGGTGGATCCGCATGGCGCTGCCGTTCGCCCTGGACCACATCAACCTGTGGCTGCTGCGCGACGAGATCGACGGGCGGCCCGGATGGACCGTGGTCGACTGCTGCATCAGCCGCGACGAAGCCAAGGCGCAATGGCAGCAGGTGTTCGAAACCCAGCTGGAGGATCTGCCCATTCTGCGCGTGATCGTGACCCACATGCACCCCGACCACATCGGGCTGGCCTACTGGCTCTGCGAACGCTGGAACGCCCCGCTGTGGATCAGCGCGACGGATTTCAATGCCTCGCGCCTGGCATCGCAAAGCACGACCGGCTTCGGCGGGGAACACGCAGCGGACTTCTTTGCGTCGCACGGGCTCACGGACCCCGATTCTGTCGAGAAGATTCGCGCCCGCACCAACTACTACCCCGGCATGGTCCCGGATGTGCCTCGAACCTTCCGGCGCATGCAGGACGGCGACATCATCCGCATCGGCGGGCAGGGCTGGCGCTGCATCAGCGGCTACGGCCATGCGCCCGAGCACATCTCCCTCCATTGCGAGGCGCTGAAGGTGCTGATCAGCGGCGACATGATGCTGCCGCGGATTTCCACCAACGTGAGTGTCTACGACGTCGAACCGGAATCCAATCCGCTCAAGGCCTTCCTCGACTCGATCGACAAGTTCGCACCGCTGGCGCAGGACACCCTCACCCTGCCCTCTCACGGCAAGCCGTTCCGGGGCCTGCACGAACGCATCCGCCAGCTGCACGAGCATCACCGCGACCGCCTGGCCGAAGTGGTGCGGGCGTGCGCCCAATCGCCGCAGTCGGCGGCAGACATCCTGCCGGTGATGTTCAAGCGCAAGCTCGACCTGCACCAGACAACTTTCGCCATGGGCGAATCGATTGCGCACCTGCATGCCTTGTGGTTTGGCGGCCGGCTGCGGCGGCGCCTGGGCGACGACGGGATCTACCGGTTCGCGCCCGCTTAGGCGCACTCTACGTGACTACCCCGCGTTGTCGCCCGCCAGCCAGGCGGGCGGCGCGGATTCGGACAGCACAAAGAAGAATGTGGTGCCCTGGCCGGGCTGCGACTGCGCCCAGACCCGGCCCTGGTGGCGCGCCACGATGCGCCGCACGGTGGCTAGGCCGATGCCCGTGCCCGGGAATTCGGCTTCCGTGTGCAGGCGCTGAAAGGCGCCGAACAACTTGGTCGCATAGGCCATATCGAAGCCCACGCCGTTGTCGCGGATGAAGAAGACCTGGCTGTCGGCCAGCTTGCCCACCTCGATCACGGCTGCATCGGTTTTGGATGTGAACTTCCAGGCATTGCCCAGGAGGTTCTCCAGCACGATGCGCAACAGGCGGGCATCGCCCAGGGCGACCAGGGAATCCGCGATCCGGACGAGGACCTTTCGCCCGGAGTCCTGGATCTGCAAGCCCTCGAGGGTTTCGCGCGCCATGGCGCCCAGGTCGACGGGCCCGTAACTCAGCGGCGCGCGCACCACCTTCGCCAGGGCCAACAGCGATTCGATCAGCTGCTCCATCTTCTCGACACCGGCCTGGATGCGCGCCACGTAATGGCGTGCCCGCTCATCGGTGTGGCCCTCGAGCTTGAGTTCGAGGGCGCGGCTGAAGCCGCCGATCGCCCCCAACGGGGCGCGCAGGTCGTGCGAGACGGAGTACGAGAACGCCTCGAGTTCCTGATTCGAACTGCGCAGTGCCTGCTCGATGGCCTTGAACTCCGTGATGTCGGCATCGATACCGACCCAGAACGCCACCTTTCCTTCGCTGTCCAGCACCGGCGACCCCTTGTAGGACATCGTGTGATAACGGCCGTCCTTGGCCTGGATGCGGCGGGTGCCGCTGTAGTCGGCCAGGCTGTAGCGCGAATTCGACCAGTTTCGCCGCACCTCGGCCAGGTCGTCCGGATGCACCCGCGCAATCCAGCCTTCGCCGAGCCATTCCCCAGGTTCCCCGCCCACGAGCTCATACCAGGCGCGATTGAGAAAGGTGGCCCGGCCATCGGCATCGGTGTTCCACACCACCTCGGGCGCCTGCTCCGCCAAGGTACGGTACAGCAGTTCCTGGCGGGTGAGCTCGGCGGTTCGCTCGGCGATGCGCGCCTCCAGGCCGGCGTTGAGCTCGCGGATCTCGGTGAACAGCCCGGCGTTGTCGATGGCGATGGAAGCCAGCTGGGCCAATTCCAGCACCACGTACTCGTCGCGCTGGGTGAATTCGCCCGCCAGCTTGCCCGTCAACGTGAGCAGGCCGATTTCCTGCCCGCCCCGGTTCAGCAGCCCCACCGCCAACTCCCTCCCGCGCGCTGCGACGTCCTGCTCGCCGCTGAAGCGGTGCATGGTCGCACCTGCTCCCCTTTGATCTCGCAGGCTGACGGCCGCAAGGCGCGTGCCCATCACCTTGCGCGCCTGATCCGCGACCTCTTGCAGGGTTTCTTCGAGAGCCGGATGCGAGGTGATCGCCTGTGCAGCCTCCGCCGCGCGCTGCAGCATCAAGGTGTAGTCGTGCAGCTCACGCTCGCTTTCCAGGAGGGCTCGTTCATCTTTCTTGCGGCTGGTGATGTCCTGCACCACGCCGCCGAACCAGACCGGCTCCCCCTGGTCGTTGCGGCGCGCTTCCGCGATTTCCTGCATCCAGGCCGTGTCGCCGTCCGGTTTCACCACCCGATACTCCAGGTGAGTGACCTTGCCGTCGCGAAGGGCGGAGTCGCGCGCCGGCTTGAGCAGGGGCCGGTCCTGCGCATGCACCCATTGTTCGAAGCCATTGACGGTGGGCACGAATTGCTCGCGGGTGACGCCGAACAGCTCATACACCTGGTCCGACCACCACAGCCGGCCGCTGCGCAAGTCAAGCTCCCAATTGCCCACGCGCCCGATACGCTGGGCTTCGACCAGCTTGCGCTGCGTCTCCCGCAATTGTTCGAATTGAGCGGATTGCTCGGCCTGCAAGCGCTGAAGTTCGGTCACGTCGGTGAATACGATCAGTCCGCCGCTCAGGCCATCTTCGCCGCGGATCGGCTGCCAGCTGCATTGCAACAGGCGGCCCTGCGGCACGAGCGCGTTGCGCACGACCAATTGCCCGCGCCCGCTTTCGCCAAAGGCGGAACGCACCAGCGGCAGGTCCTCGCTGCGGCACGGCGTGATGCCGTCCGCCTCGAAGAAGCCGAAATGCCTCGCCCACTGCTGCGGCATGAGTGTCGGATCGTTCAACGGAAGCAGGCGCGCGGCCGCATCGTTGAACATCAGGAACTGGCCGCCGGCCGTGACGGCGACCAGGGCCTCCTGCATGCTGTTGAGCACGAGGTCGAGCGCGGCGTAGGCGGCGCGGCTGCGGCCCAATTCCGCCTCCAGGTCGATCCGGCGCAACTGCAGGGACTCGGCCATCAGATTGAAGGCCGCGCCGATTCGCGAAAATTCACCGCGGTCCGCTCCGGCCTGCAGCGGCACGCGCGCATCCAGGCGGCCCTGCTCCAGGCGCCGTACGGCGCCCAGGACATTCCTGGCCGGTTTGACGATCGCGCGCCCGCCGATCCACCAGGCCGCCGCGACGCCGGACAGCAGCGTGATGGCGAGCATCAGCAATTCATTGCGTAGCTTGGCCGAGGACAGCCGGGTGATATGGGCCCGGTCCATCGCCACGACGGCGACGAACCCCTCGCCCCCAACCTGGCGGCTGGCGGCCGAACCGAAAATCCGCAGGACCCCGGCGCCATCGCGAAACTCGCCCACGCCGCTCAACGCCGGCGCCGGTGCCGCCGACTGGAGGGGCTGTGCAGCGCTGCGCGGATGCTCCATCAGCACCCGGCCGCGCCGGTCCGTCACCAGGACGCTGGCGCCCTGCGGCAGATCGATCCCGGCCAGGGCCTCGGCTGCGCGCCCGAGGTCCAGTGACGCGAAAGCCACGGCCACCACAGCATCACCTTCGACAATGGGCTGGGCGAAAGGGATGGCCCACCGGCCCGACGAGCGCCCCGTCAGAGCCTCGCCCATCACCAGCCGCCGCTCGGACAGCGCGCGCTGAACGTAGGCGCGATCGCCCGCGGCAAAGCTGCCGCTGCGATGGTTGGCATGGCATACGGAACGGCCTTCCAGGTCCAGGATGCCGATGTTCGAATACACCGGATAAAGCGCGCGCAGGCCTTCGAAATAGGCGGCGCAGCGCGGCACGTCGGTGCCGCGCAAACCCGGCATCGTCGCAATCGCGGCCAGGAGCTGCTGGACCGCTTCCACCGTGCGATCCTGGTGGGCGGCCACCAGCGACGCCGAGAACTTCAGCTGCGAATGGGCATCGCCGGTTGCATCCTCCGTGGTGCCGATGGCGAACCACACCGAAACGGCGGCCAGGGGAAGGATTGCCGCCACAACCAGCAAGCCGAGGCGCCCCTGCAGACTCAAGCTGCGCTGCATAGGCCTCAACCCCCTTGTCGCTGTGGCAATGAGTCAGTGTACGCGTACGGTGCGACCGCGGATGTGCCTACCAGGGCGGCAGTGCCTGCTCCTTGAGCTGCCCGCGCAGCTGCGCGTAATCCGGAACCACGGTGCGCACGGTATCCCAGAAGCGCGGGCTGTGGTCCATCACCCGCAGATGGCTCAGTTCGTGAGCCACGACATAGTCGATGACGGGCAGGCCGAAGTGGATCAAGCGCCAGTTCAGGCGGATCAGGCCGTCCGAATGGGCGGTACCCCAGCGGGTGCCGGCATTGCTGAGGACGAGCTTGCGCCATTGCACGCCAAGCTGCGGCGCGTAGTGATCGAGCCGCTCGGCGAACAACCGCTTGGCCTGCCGCATCAGCCAGGCCTGCACGCTGTCGCGGATCTGCGACGAATCGGCCTTGTTCGGCAGCCCCACGTGCAAGGTGTGGCGCGGCATGCCGGGCAGGGCTTCGCCGGCGGTGTTCAGCACCGCGCCCACCGCCTCGAAGGCGTGGCGCGGGTCCAGCACCACGATCACCTGCTCGCCGAGAAAGGGAAAGGTGGCGCCGTCCCGCCACTCGATGCGTGCCGACTCGATGCGGCGCTGGCGCTCATGCGCGTCACCAAGCTTCTTGAGGATCCATGGCGATTTGATCCTGACGGCGGCGTCGACTTCGTAGAACGGCACCCATTTGGGCGCACTCACCGTCAGTCCCTCGGGGCCGACCATGAAGCCGATGTTGCGGCGCTTGGCCCGCCGGAATTCGAACGCGACGACCGAATCGCCCAGGACCGCTTCCCGATTGGCGCGGGGGTGGCGGAAGGCGGCGGGGATCAGTACCTGATCGAGCAGCTCGGTGCGCTGCGAAATGGCGGGCGGCCGGGCCGCGCCCGTCACCCTGGGCTTGCGGACGGCGGGTCCCCGGGGCTCCTCGGGCGTGCCGGAAGCGGCGGGCGTGGAATCGAAGAAATCGAGAGTGAGCTGCAGCAGCCGATGCATGGGGCGTGAGTTTAGCGGCTGCGCCACGCCGCGCAGTGGCGCAATCGGGGCGTCGCGGCGCTTATTTGTAAGCGTCGGGGTCCAGCCGGCGCATCTCGGCTTCGATCCAGGCCTCGACTTCACGCATCAATTCGTCGGGCTCGCGGCCATGGCTCGGGATCGGTTTGCCGATGGACACGTCGACGATCCCCGGCCGCTTTATGAAGGATTTGCGGGGCCAGACCTTCCCGGACGTGACGGCGATCGGTATGACCGGTGCGCCGGTTTCGATGGCCAGCCGCGTGCCGCCATTCTTGTAGGTGCCCTTCTGCCCCCGCGGAATGCGCGTGCCCTCGGGGAACATGATCACCCAGATACCCTTGGCCAGCAATCGCTTGCCTTGTGCCACGACCTTGTTGAAGGCTTTCGCGCGCAGCCGCCGGTCGATGTGGATCATGTCCATGCGTCCCATGGCCCATCCGAAAAATGGCACGAATATCAGCTCCCGCTTGAAAACGAACGCCAGGGGATGGGGCATGAGCGTGGGGATCAGGAACGTCTCCAGAGTGGACTGGTGTTTGACCAGGAGGATCGCCGGGCTCGTCTCCCCGGTCGGCAGGTGATCGTAGCCCGTGACACGCACCTCGATCCCCAGGATCGCACGTCCGATATCGCCCATGGCCCAGCTCAGCCAGCGTTTCGCCATCCACCACATCTGGGTGCCATTGGACCAAAGCGAAGCCGTGACCATGTAGATGCCCCAGGGCACCACGGTCACCAGCATCCAGAGCGCATGAACCACCGATCGGAGAAAAGGCATCCGGCGGAATTCTAGGGCAACGCCGGACAGCGCCTGCGGCGGCAGGCAGCGCCCCTCACTCCAGCCAGATGGGAATGATGGAGGCGACCAGCAACAGCCCGAGGACCGCATTTGTCACCCGCCAGTGCAAATCGGTGCGCAGCATCCGTGCCAGCATGAGCCCTGCGGCACACCACAGCGACAGCGACAGCACTGCGGAAATGCCAAAGGAGGCGCCGAGCAGGGCCGCCAGCTCCGCCGGATTGGCGGCAAGCGCCGCAAACGATGCGGCGGCGCCCAGCGTCATGGTCCACCCCTTTGGGTTGAGCCAGAGCAACATCACGCCGGACATGAAGGTGATGGGTTTCTCTTTCCTGGACTCGAGGTCCGGCCGCCCGCTGCGAGCAATTTTCCACGCCAGCCATAAAAGGTAGGCAGAGCCCACGCCCTTCAAGATAATCTGAAAAGAAGGCAGCGCCAGAAACAGGCCCGCCAGGCCGGCGGCGGCGGCCGCCGCCAGCGATGCCAGCCCGAGCGCAATGCCGACGATCAACGGTATGCTGCGGCGAAACCCGAACTGCGCGCCCGACGCCGTGGCCAGCGCCGTGGCCCCCCCTGGCGAGAGCGTGGTGATGGTCACGAAGAGAAGAAGCGGCAACATCGTGCTCATGGCGCCCAATTGGTTACTGAAGTGAAGACCGCCGCTTCATTTACGGGCGCAGTACCTGCGTCAGGTAGTGGATGACCTGCTCCTGGCTTTCGCGGACGAAAAAATGCCCGCCGTCGAACATATGAACCTGTACCGGCCGGCCGGTGTAGGCCTTCCATGCCTCCATGTCGGCGCGTGAGACAGCCTTGTCGTCACGACCGCCGAGCACATGAATGGGCACATCCACCTGCCGCATATCGTCGCGCCATTGCTCGCGGCATCGCAAGTCACGGCGAATGATGGGCAGAAAGGTTTCAATGAAACCGGGCGCCTGCTGCATCTTGAGCGGCACGCCTTCCAGCAAGGACAACTCGCGCACCAGTTCCTGATCCGGCAGGCCGGACAACGCCCTGTCATGCCGCCCGGGCAGGTAGGGAGCACGGCAGCCGGCCACCACCAGCGCGTGGGGTGGCCGGCCCCTGTCACACCAGCGACGCGCCAGTTCCAGGGCGATCACAGCACCCATGCTGTGCCCCCAGAGCACGTAGCGCACACCGACAAGCGGTTCGATGAGAGTCATCACATGCTCGACCACCGCGGCCATCGTGGGCAACGCAACCTCCTTGAAACGCGACCCTCGGCCAGGCAACTCGATCGCGCAGGCCTCCACATCGGGCGGTAACAGCCGGTGCCAGTGATTGTATGCAGAGGCGCTGCCGCCGGCATGTGGCAAACACAGGATCCGCGCCGCGGGCTGCTCCACCGGGCCGAGTATGGCGACGCCGGCGCTGCTCACGGGCGGGCCCGCCGGATGGCGTGAAGGCTCATTCAGCATTCCTCCACGCGATGCCTGAGTTCGGTCCAGGCACGCCGCATTCGCTGCTCGATCGCCGGCAACTCGCCGGGTGTCACGCGATACCGAAGAGTTCGCACCGGTCCGTCCAGCAGCGGCCAATGCATGCGGCCTTCGCCACTTGCGCCAATGCCCAGCTTCGACTTGACCCCGTTGGCAGCCGGGTTGTGGATGGGAGATTCGAACAGCACGGCATCCAACCCGAAGCGCCTGAAGTATTCCTGCATTGCCCGCACATAGGAAACCAGGGCAATGCCCTGTCCGCGATTTTCGGGCCGCCAGATGTGTGCGTGCATGATGCCGCTCTCGAAGCTGAGGCCGTTGCCACCCGTTCTCGGGGCCAGGTGCGTCAATTCGTGAACGCCAACCGTCGTCCCCTGCAGGGCGATCGCCAGCAAGGCACTGTTCCTGTTGCCATCCCGGCCCTGCCGTTCCATATCCAGTTCCAGCATCTCGCGCATCTTCTTTCGTTGCGGCAGCTTCGCCGGATTGACACCCAGGGACCTCAGGAACGCGGGATCGCTGTCGTACCAGTATTCAAGGAATCCAGCGATGTCGCTACTGGAAAAGCCCCGCACTTGAATATCGTTGATGTGCATGTCGGCGCCCGCCCAGGGCCCTAGTCGAAAAAGCGCCAGCCGTCCTTGTGCTCCACGAGGAACATGCCCACGGTCAGGCGCCGCGAGCTGCAGCGCTCGATCGCATGTATGTTCTTGCTCTTGAAGACCGTCAACTGCCCCTGCTTGGGCCGGATGACAAAACGTGCCGAACGCTCCAGTTCCGCGATCGATCCGGCTTCCCTGTACTCGGCGTGCATCCTGTCCAGCACGGCGCGCGAAGCGGGCCTGCAGTCCCACATCACAAAGCCGGCGTCGTTTTCGGCGGATTGGGTGGTCAGGAACGTGCCCATCTGTTTAGGGTATTGCTGGCGCATCGGCCAGTTGTCCAAGTCACGCGCATAGGTGATGTCGTCGCAATGCGGCGCGAAATTGAAGGGTTCGTCGTGAGGATCGTAGATGCGCCGCGTGGCAATCAGGAACTCATACGGATAGAGCCCGTCCATCGTCAGCGGACGGGCATCCAGGGCCTGGGCGAACAACCTGACGTATTTCGTGCGGCGCAGATCGTCATTGATCCTGGCTGCGATCGAGAAATACTCGCCCGCCTTGGCCACCAGGCGCTCCTTCTGTTCGCGTTGCAGCTGTCCCATGGTGACGGCGGTGGCCACCGTGCCCGAGTGGTGCGCGTTCCTGGTGAACGGCGAACTGGTGAATCCTTCGTCGTCATACCAGGCATGCGATTCTTGGGCGGACGTGATGTCCAGAACAGCCGCCTCGGCCTCATCGGCCTTGATGGCATCGATGACCGCCTTGAGCGACATCGTCTCGCGGCGCACGTCCGCGTCGAATCGGATGAGTTGCGTTGGGTATTGCTGTTCCACGATTTCTCCTTGGGTGATTCGGTTCGATGGGGAAGCTTGCGGTCCTACTGTCCAGTTCGCGATGGGTCCACACGGCGCTCGAAAAGCGCCGGCTCATGCTCCACTCGCGCGGTCGGGATACCGGACCGCGTGGGCGCGGCTTGCGCGGTGGCGTCCATCAGTGAAACATCCCCCATTGGCCGTCATGCCATACAGCGAAGGAGCCCAGCGTCTGCCGCACAGTCTTGCACTGCTCCACCGCGTGCATAGCTCGCGTATTCAGGACGTTCAGCTGCCCGGGGTGGCCCTTGATAACGAGCTTGGGTACGCCCTCCAGCCGTTCAATGCGCCCGCTGCGCGCGTACTCGCTCATCAATTCATCGAGCTCGGGCCGGGAGCCCGCGCGGTATTCCCACATCACCAGCCTCGCACCGTTCTCTGAGTCCCTGACCGACAAGAAGATGGATATCTGGTCGAAGCCCTCCTCGTAACCCTCTGCGATGGGCCAGCGTTCGGGCTCGCGCCCGAAGTGAATGGCATCGCAATGCGGCGGGACGCTGTAGACGCCGCCCTCGATAGGCTGGTACTCGCGCTTGGACACCAATGGAAATTCGCCCCATTCACCCACCCGCACGGACCGGGCATTCAACTCGCGCTCGCAAAGCTTCACGAAATTCGTTTGCCGCAGCGCCGCATTGCAGCTGGCGCCGTAAGAGAAGTAGTCGATCAGCCCCGGCACCAGCTGCTCGTTGACCAGCCGCTGGGTCGGCCCGATGGCAAGCCCGGACTTCCCCGCACCCGGAAAGCTCTGGTGCTGCGTGACTTCGGGAAAGGCCTTGTCGTTCCACCAGCCTTCGAGTTCGGCCGGATCGACGAGGTCCAGCAGTACCGCGGCCGCGTGCCTGTCACGGATCAACAAGGCTGCTTCGGCAAGGGACAGCCGGGCGTGCCGCGACGGCCGGTCGAAAGCATGAACCTCGGCTTGGTACACGGCGGTCATGAAACGCGCCTTGAGCTGTTCGCGTCATTCTCCAGGGCTTGAACGGCATCCGCGAAATCGGCCAGCACGGGGTTTTCGTAGAGCAACTGCATCGGACACTGCACCCCCAGAATGCTCTCCAGTTGCTCGGTCATCAGCGCCACCGACAACGAGGACCCGCCCAGGTCGAAGAAGTTGCGGCTCGGATCGACGTGGCCGACGCCCAGCACCTGCGCTGCTGCCAGGAATACGGCATCGCGCACCGATGACTTCATGTTCGCGCCGGCGGGCATACCTGCGCTCACACCGCCTGGGGCGCGGCAAACCGCTTTCCCCTCATGTTGCGATCGACGCGGCGGTTGTGGCCAAAATGGTCATCACCGGCCACGAGGACCACGCCGAACTTGTCCAGGCTGATCTTGCTTCCATATTCGTCCACGGTGTCGGTGTCCGGGTACACACGCACCGACGCCGGGACGTAGCGGCTGGTATAGCCCAGGCGCGTCCTGTCCTTGGTCGAGTTCGGGAACGACGAATGCATCAGCGTTGACCAGAACAGCACGCACTGGCCGGGCTCCATCACCATGGAAACGGCCTTGCTCTCATCGGGCTTCCAGTCCGGATCCTTCTGCAAGCTGCGGTAGTCATAGCCGAAGAAGCCGCGCTTGATTCCGTCTTTTTCCAGCACGTTCACCTTGCTGGGGTCGAATGCCATCTTCTTCGACTCGTCGTAGAACATTTCCTCGTGGGTTCCCGGCATGAAGCGAAGACAGCCATTCTCTTCGTTGGCCTCGGTCAAGGCGGTCCAGGCCGTGACGGCGCCGCCGAATCGCGTGTCGCCAGGCCAGACGATTTGCGGCTGGCCCGAGGCATGGGCGAAGGTATCGGCCTGGTGCCAGTCGGTTCCTTCATCGCCCGGATATTTCGGAAACATTTCCGAACGCCAGCAGACCACATCCGGGCCGAGAACGGAAACCAGGCGCTGCACGATGCCGGGATGGCAGACGTGCTCGGTCAGCAGATTGACGTCCAGATGCCGGTCGTAATTGGCGATCGGGCTCTGCGCCGGCAGGTCGTACACGGCGTACTGGCGGTCGAACAGCTGGGCGCGTATGACCTTGTAGCGCTGGCGGGCCTCGTCCGGCGAATAAAGGGTGAAGGGGCCAAAATAGCCTTGCTCGCGAAACCGCGTGATCTCGTCCTGGCTGAGTTTGAAATCGTTCATAGCTTTGGCTCCATGGAGTATTGAAGGACTTCGTGCGCGTGGGCCCGGGGCTGGGGGGCACTCGGCGCCCCGGCCGCAGCACGGTAGATACGCGACCAACCCGCTATGGATGGATCGAGCATCAACTCGCTGGTCGCAACCTTGCAGCCCAGGGATTCCTCGATCTTCAGCTGCAGGTCGACGATCGTCAGCGAACTGGCGCCACGGCTGAAGAAGTCCTCGTCGTCGCGGAAGTTCTCGTAGTCAAGGGTTTCGATGCAGATGCGCTTGACGACCTTCGCCGCATCTTTGGGGTCAGCCATGGTTTTCTCCTGTTAGGCGGGTGATGGAAGAGGTTCGACGTCTATCGACTTTTCCGTTGGCGTTCAGCGGCAGCTCGGAACAGATCGTGATCCGGTCAGGAATCATGAAAGCAGGTGCGGCCTTGCGCAGCTCGTTGCGAATGAACAAGGCCATGTCGTCGCGCCGTTCTGCGGTCTGGATGAAGGCTTCGAGGCACGAGTCGCCGTTCGCGTCCGTGCGGACCTCGACAACGCTTTCTTCGGCACCCGGGATACGACCGATCAGGGCTTGCACCTCGTCAACCGAAACGCGAAAACCGCGGATCTTGGTCAACCGGTCGCGCCGGCCGATGAACTCGATCAGCCCGTTGCCGTCTCGCCGTACCAGGTCACCGGTGCGGTACAACAAGCTGCCATCGGCCTGCTCGACGAAGGCGGCACGCGTCGCTTCGGGCGAATTGAGGTAGCCCAGGGCGACGCCCAGGCCGCCGGCGCACAGCTCACCCACTTCGCCGTCGGGCACCGGCCGCGCTTGTTCATCCAGGATGCAGACCCGCGTGCCCCGGATGGCGCGGCCAATGGGTACCGGCTCGACCGGCCGGTTGGCGCGCGTCATCGGGTAGCAGCACGTAAACGTGGTGTTCTCGGTCGGCCCGTAACCGTTGATCACGGTGATGCCGGCAAACGCATCCAGAACCGCATTGATGGCGGCAGCCCGCAGCACGTCGCCGCCTGCCACCAGCACCCGCAGGCCCGAGAACATGCCGATGCAGCGCCGAACCATCATGTGAAACAGTGCTGCGGTGAGCCACAACACGCTGACGCGCTCGGACTGCACCCGCTGCACCAGCCGGTTGGGGTCGAAGGCGACCTCGTCCCAGACGGCCAGCCTCGCACCGTTGAGCAGAGCCCCCCAGATCTCGAACGTTGACGCATCGAAGCTGATAGGCGACAGCAACAGCAAGGTATCGCTGGAGTCGATGCGGACCCAGTCGGGTTCGCAGACCAGCCGAATGACCGCCCGATGCGGCACCACGACGCCCTTGGGGCGTCCCGTACTGCCAGACGTGAACATGATGTAGACCGGCAACTCATCGCTGCCGCCGTATTCGACGTCGTCGGCGCCGATCGCGCATGCAGCCAGGACATCGGCCGCGACGATGCGCTCGACACTCGGGTCGCCTACCCAAGCTCCGTCGTCGCCGGGCGCCACGATGACGTGGCGGGCCTCGCACTGCACCAGGCAGTCACGCTTCATCGCCCCGGGATTGGACGGATCGACGGGAACAAACGCCGCCCCCGCCTTCAAGATGGCCAGCATCGCCACGACTGCTTCGACCGAGCGAGGCAGGGACATTGGAACGCTGTCGCCCGGCCGGACGCCTGCTTCGACCAGGCGCCGGGCCAGGTGCCCGGCGCAGTTGTCCAGTTCGCGGTAGGTCAGTTGCGCCTGCGTTCCCGTCAGGGCAATGGCGCCAGGCGTGCGACGCGCCTGCTCACTGAACTTGCGGTGGACGGTCATTCCTGTATTCATGGCTGATGTCGATGTATGCATGGCGTCAATGGAGCAGGAATTCCGAGAGAAGCCGGGTCATGGATTCATTTCCCCGGCACAGTTCATAGTGATCGCCGTCCACCGTCCTCAGGCCGGATGAGCCAGGGAGCCGGGACGAAATGATGCTGGAGCTTTCAACGCCGACTTGCCGGTCGCCCAGCGCCGCGACTACCACCGTGGGCTGATACACGCTGCCGGCCACCTTCATGAAGTCCACACTGCGGTAAGCCAGATAGTTCATGCCATATCGGTGCAGATGCTCGGCGCTGGAGAACGGCAACGAGACGAACTCGTCGAATTCCGAGCTTGGCGCCTTGCGGCCGATGGCGATCTTCTCGGCGAGCAGGCGCGCGCGCGCCATGCTGGTGGCAGCCGCCGGCAGGAGCAGGTCCACCTCGCGCTGGAAGCTGCTTTGCCGGCACAGCGTTCCCGGCAACACATACTCGCCGCTGATCAAGGCCAGGCGGCGAACCCACCGTCCGTATCGCGACGCTGCGAGCATCGCCACGCCGGCACCGGAGCAATAGCCCACGACATCGACCTGCGGGCTCCCCCCCGGCCACCACCCTCGCGACTGTTCGATGACGTGCACCATATCGCGCGCGTGTGTTTCTGCCTCGATTCCTGCATCACCGGCGTCCGCGTTCAGATCCAGCACGAAGCGCGACTCCCAGGTGACAACGTTGAACTTCGCCGCCAGCACCGGATAAAGGCGGCTGGCGATCTGGTGCCGCACACCGAACGGCAGCACCAGCATCAGGTCCGCGAGCTGCGGCCGGGGCGCCGTGTAGAACACGTTCAGCGGCCGGCCATCGAAGCTTGCGACAATCCGTTTCAGCATGAACTGTTGCCCGCTGGTCGACATCGCTTCAATTCTCCTGACCTGCGGACGCAAGCCGGACCGGGGCAGGAGGAAGAACGCCTTGCGAGACAACACAGGACGGAAGGAAATGTTCTTGCGCCATTGTCTTTGCTTCAGTGACGCAAGACTAATGGAGAAAGCGCGCGTAATTGCTTAGATCGTTTGCGGCATATCCTGCAATGAGGATTGCCATAACGTGCAACTCCCGATCTATACTTTGTCGAGCTTGTTATTTACAAGCCCGAGTCCTCGTCGAAAGCACGGATAGCCGCGTTATGCCGCATTGAGAACCGGCTAGGGCAGGGACTTGGGGGGCGCCAGACGCGCGATCAGCCAGTCGGCGAACCCGGCCAGGTCTTCGTGGACCTGGGTGCCCGCGGGATAGGCCGGCGGCAGCGGTCGGCCGCGGAACTCCGCGCCCTTGCCGGTCAGCACCAGGTGCGGGTCGCAGCCCACGGCCGCGCCGGCCTGCAAGTCGCGCAGCCCGTCGCCCACCACGGGCGTGCCCTTGAGATCGACGCCGAAGCGCTCCCCGATCTGCTCGAACAGGCCGGGAAGCGGCTTGCGGCACAGGCACCCCTCGTCCGGACTGTGCGGACAATAGAACACGGCGTCGATGCGGCCACCTTGCGCCGCGAGCATCTTGTGCATCTTGGCGTGCATGGCGTTGAGCGAGGCGACGTCGAAGAGGCCCCGTCCCAGGCCCGACTGGTTTGATGCGATCACCGTATGCCAGCCGGCGTGATTGAGGCGGGCGATGGCTTCCAGCGCTCCGGGCAGCGGTGTCCATTCCTCGGGCGATTTGATGAACTCATCGCTGTCGGCGTTGATGGTCCCGTCGCGGTCGAGGATGACGAGTTTCATGGGGTGTGGAGATTCACTGGGCCAATCGGGACAGGTCGGCAATGCGATTCATGGCCTGGTGCAGCGTCGCGAGCAGTCCCAGGCGGTTCAGGCGCAGGTCGGCCTCCTCGGCATTGACCATTACGCCATCGAAGAACGCGTCCACGGTGGCCCGCAGCGCCGCCAGCGTCTGCAGGGAGCCGGTGAAATCGCCGGCCTCGAATTGAGCGCCTGCCTGCGGGGCGATCTTGCGGGTCATCGCGTAAAGGGCCTTCTCGGCCTCCTCCTTGAGCAGGCCTTCGCTCACATGGGCATCGGCCTTCTCGGCCTTCTTGAGGATGTTGCCGATTCGCTTGTTGGCTGCCGCCAGTGCCGGGGCCTCGGGCAGGGCCGCGAAAGCGCGCACTGCCGCGAGGCGTTTGGCGACATCGCCCAGGCGTTGCGGACGCAATGCCAGCACGGCGTCGACTTCCTGCGCGCTGTAGCCCTGCTCGCGCAGCGAGCCGGCGAGCCGCTCGTAGATGAAGTCTTCAAGTTGACGCACCTCGCTCGCGTCATTTGCCAAAGGCCACGGAGCGTCGGCCGCACGGAGGCCTTTGACCTCTCGGACCGCCGCGTCTACCAAAACGCCCAAGTCAAGTGGCAGGTCTCGTTCCATGAGAATGCGAACAACTCCCAACGCGTGCCGCCGCAAAGCAAACGGATCCTTATCGCCCGTAGGCTTCTGACCGATGCTGAACAGGCCCGCCAGTGTCTCAAGCTTGTCAGCGAGCGCGACTATCAGACCGACATCGGCGCGAGGCAGTTCGTCACCAGCAAATCGAGGTTTGTAATGGTCCTCAATGGCGTCCGCAACCTCGGTCGGAAGCTTGTCATTCAGGGCGTAGTAGCGGCCCATAATGCCTTGCAATTCTGGGAACTCGCCCACCATGCCGGTCAGAAGGTCGGTTTTCGCGAATTCAGCAGCGAACTGCACATTTGCGACGAGTCCAGCGTTGAGTCGATTTGCAATCGCTTCGCCAATCCATCTCACTCGCTGCATGCGATCAAACTGGGTGCCCAGCTTGTTGTGATAAACCACCTTGGTCAGCCCGGGCACGCGCGAGGCCAGCGTCGTCCTGCGGTCCTGATCGAAGAAGAACTTGGCGTCGGCCAGGCGCGGGCGGACAACCCGCTCATTGCCCCCGATCACGGCACTGGGGTCCGCGGGCCGGATATTGCTCACCACCAGGAACTTGTTGGTGAGCTTGCCTGCCGCGTCGAGCAACGGGAAATACTTCTGATTGGCCTTCATCGTGAGGATCAGGCACTCCTGCGGTACTTCGAGGAACTCCTTCTCGAACTCGCAGACCAGTACGTTCGGCCGTTCGACCAGCGCCGTGACTTCATCGAGCAGGGCCTCGTCTTCGATCACCCGGGCGCTGCCCACCCTGGCCGCCGCGTCGGTCAGCTGGCGCACGATCTCGGCGCGGCGGGCCTCGAAGCTGGCAATGACGGCGCCGTCTTGTTCCAGCGCGCTCTCATAGCTGTCGGCGTCCTTCAGCCGCACCGGGTCGGCAGGCGCCTCGAACCGGTGGCCGCGGGTGGTGTTGCCGGCCTTGAGGCCCAGCACTTCGACGGGGATCACACCGCTGCCGTGCATGGCGACAAGCGAATGGGCGGGCCGAACGAATTTCACATCGCTCCAGCCATCGGCCAGCTGATAGGTCATCACCTTGGGGATGGGCAGCTTCGCCAGGCTTTCGTTCAGCGCTTTCTGCAGGCCCTCCGCCAGCGTCGCGCCCTTCACGGTGCTGTCGTAGAACAGGGCCTCGGCCTTGCCGTCCATCGCGCGTTTGAGGCCGGCCACCGCCGAGGCGTCAGCCCCCAGGGACTGGAGCTTCTTCAGCAACGCCGGCGTGGCATTGCCCGATGCATCCAGCCCCACGCTCACTGGCATCAGCTTTTGCGAGACGGCCTGGTCGGCGCCATGCGTAGCCACCACCGTGATGTGCGCACCGAGACGGCGCGGGGACGCGAACGAGGTGAGCTTCGACTCGCCCGAAGCCAGGCCCTGCGCCTTGAGCTGCTCGAACAGCACGCCGGCGAATGCCTGGCCCAGTTTCCTGAGCGCCTTGGGAGGCAACTCTTCGACGAACAGCTCGACAAGAAGGTTCTGGTGTGCCATGCGTCAGGCCGCCTTTTTCTGCAGGTCGGCGACCCATTCGCGCGGCGCCATCGGGAAACCCAGGCGCTCGCGGCTGTCATAGTAACTCTGCGCCACGCTGCGCGCCAGGTTGCGGATGCGGCCGATATAGGCGGCACGTTCGGTCACGCTGATCGCGCCGCGCGCGTCCAGCAGGTTGAAGCTGTGCGCGGCCTTGAGCACCTGCTCGTAAGCTGGAAGCGCCAGCTTCTGCTCCATCAGGTACTTGGCCTGCTTCTCATGCGCGCCGAATGCGGTGAACAGGAATTGCGCGTCGCTGTGCTCGAAGTTGTAGGCCGACTGTTCCTTCTCGTTTTGCAGGTACACGTCGCCGTAGCTCAGGCTTTCCGTCCACTTCAGGTGGTAGACGTTGTCCACGTTCTGCAGGTACATCGCCAACCGCTCCAGGCCGTAGGTGATCTCGCCCGTGATCGGCTTGCAGTCGATGCCGCCGACCTGCTGGAAGTAGGTGAACTGCGTGACTTCCATTCCGTTGAGCCAGACTTCCCAGCCCAAGCCCCAGGCCCCCAGCGTGGGATTTTCCCAATCGTCCTCGACGAAACGGATGTCGTTCTTCTTGAGATCGAAACCCAGCGCTTGCAGCGAGCCCAGGTAAAGCTCCAGGATTTCGGCCGGCGCCGGCTTGAGAACCACCTGGTACTGGTAGTAGTGCTGCAGGCGGTTGGGATTCTCGCCATAGCGGCCGTCCTTGGGCCGGCGGCTGGGCTGCACGTAGGCCGCCTTCCAGGGCTCGGGGCCCAGCGAACGCAGGAATGTCGCGGTGTGCGAAGTTCCCGCGCCCACTTCCATGTCGTAAGGCTGCAAGAGTGCGCAGCCCTGTGCGTCCCAATAGGACTGCAATGTCAGAATGATTTGCTGGAAGGTCAACATGAAAGGGCGGCGGAGCAAACCGCCGATTTTACGGTGCAGGCCTCGGCTTGCCGCGCCACATCGCCAGACCCGCCACGGCAAGAGGCAGCAGCCAGAGCGGCCACAAGCCGAATCGCGACACCCACCAGGCATACGGCGTGATGGCATCGCGCCCGTGCACTTCCCCCGTGAGAACGCCGCGCGTGTGGCGGGCAAGCGAGTGGGTCACCTGGCCGCGATGGTCGATGATGACGGTGGCCCCGGTGTTGGTGGCGCGAATCACCGGGCGCTGGAACTCCAACGCCCGCATGCGGCTGATCTGCAGGTGCTGGTCGATCGCGACCGTGTCGCCGAACCATCCGATGTTGCTGACGTTGACCAGAATTGTGGGCGCCGTCGCCGGGTTGGCGAACTGCGCGCCGAGCTCTTCGCCGAACAGGTCTTCATAGCAGATGTTGGGCGCCAGGCGGTGTCCCTGCCATTCGAAGGTGGGTTGGCCGATGGGGCCGCGGTTGAAGTCGCCCAAGGGAATGCTCATCATCGTGGTGAACCACTTGAACAGGGGCGGAATGAATTCCCCAAAGGGCACGAGATGGTGCTTGTCGAATCGGTAGACCTCGGCGCCGGGCTTCAGGCCGATCACCGAATTGGTGTACCCCTCGTGGTAACTGCCGAGCGGGATGCCGATCAGCGCCGCCTGTCGCCCCTGCCCGAAACGCGCGCGCAGCGCGTCGAAGTAGCCGTCGGGCAACTGCTGGGGCAACATCGGTATCGCCGTCTCCGGCGCGACCACCAGGCTGGCCGTGCTGGCCTCCAGCTGCCGGCCGTACCAGTCCAATGCCACCGGCACGCCGGTGCGGCCCTCGAATTTCTGGTCCTGCGCGATATTTCCCTGCAGCAGCGCCACCGACAGGCCGGGACGGGCCGCCGGCGCTTGAGCGTCCCCGGCGATGTTGCAAGCAGCCAGCAGCGATGCAGCCCCGGCCAGCACCGCCCAGTAGCGCCACGACCGGAACGTTTGCGTGTGGGCGAGCAAGGACAGCGCGAAGGCGAGCAGCGCCGCCGAAAAGCCGATGCCATGAACGCCGACCTGGGCTGCAAATGCCGACAGCGGCCCGTCCACATGCGCGTAGCCGCCGGCCCCCCAGGGGAAGCCGGTAAACCACGTGGTTCGCGCCAGCTCGGCCAGCAGCCAGAACGACGCGAAGATCACGGTGCGCAGCGCCGGCCCGGCCCGCAGGGCGGCCGTGGCCCCGCAGGCCGCGGCATAGTAGGTGCTCAGGAACAGGGCCAGGGCCAGCACCGCCAGGGCGGCCAGCGGCGCCGGCAGGCCTCCGTAGACGTGCATCGAAATGAACAGCCACCAGAACGTCCCGGTGAGCCAGGCGGTCGCGAACACCCATCCCAGCATGGCGGCGCGCCCGATCGTGCCGGCGCGCTGCACCAGCGCAGCCAGCACGGCCAGCGACAGCAGCTGGAGCCACCACTGCGGCCGGCCATCCCAGGGCGATGCCATGGACACCGCCTGCGCCAGGCCCGCCAGCAGTGCAAGAGCGAACGGCGCCAGACTCGCGGCCAATGGCCTCACCCGGTGGGGTCGTCGTCGGCGACGGGAGAGACCTTGAACCACCGCACCGCACCGCCCTTGGTGTGAAGCACGACGAAATTCAACCCTGACAGCGCATGATGCTCGCCGCGCTTGGGCACGTGCCCCATCTCATGGGCGATCAGGCCGCCGATGGTGTCGAACTCCTGCTGGGCGTCCGTGGGCACCAGCGCGACGCCGAAGGCTTCGCCGACGCGCTCGATGGCGGTGTCGCCGCTGACGCGGTAGGTGCGGTCGGCCAGCCCGAAGATATCGCCCTCATCCTCGGCGATGTCGAATTCGTCCTCGATCTCGCCGACGATCTGTTCCAGCACGTCCTCGATGGTGATGAGGCCGGCGATACGGCCGAATTCGTCGACCACGATGGCCAGATGGTTGCGATTGCCCCTGAACTCGCGCAGCAGGTCGTTCAGGCCTTTGGTTTCCGGCACGAACACGGCCGACCGAAGCAGCGCGCGAATGTTCAGCTCAGGCGCGCGCTGGAGCTTGAGCAGGTCCTTGGCCATCAGGATGCCGATGATGTTCTCACGGTCGCCCTCGTAGACCGGAAAGCGCGAGTGCGCGGTGTCGATCACGATGCCCAGGATGTCATCGTGCGGGGAGTCGATGTTGAGCAGGTCCATCCGCGGCGCCGCCACCATCACATCGCCGGCCGTCAATTCGGCCATGCGGATCACCCCTTCGAGCATCACCCGCGATTCGGGGCCGATGATGTCGTTGTCCTCGGCATCGGCCAGTGTCTCGATCAGTTCTGCCTTGGAGTCCGGCCCCGGATGGATGAACTCGGCGATCTTCTGCAGGAAAGTGCGCCTGTCTTCCTTCTCATGGGAAGCGCGCGCTGGGTGCGGGTCGGACACAGCCTTGGGTTGCAGGACGTGCGGTAGTGGAGGGATCAATAGGATAGCGGAAATGTTCGTCGTCGCCGGGCCGCGCGCGGCGCTTCAGCTCAGCCGGCCGGCCTTGTGGCGCGCGTCCCGCACGCCCTGGCGCACTTCCTGCACGCCGGCAAGAAAATCCCATAAATTCTTGGCTTGCACTTTCAAGCCATAGTCGGTGAGGGCCACCTGCTCTTCCACGAGTTCACTCATCCGGCTGTCGAAGTTCGCGGGCGGCAGGCGCAGGAATGCATCCGTTTCCGGGCCGGCGCGCTCCAGGGTGGCGCCGGCATTGGTGGCAATCTTGAGCATGGCGGTGTTCTCGCTCAGCGCGTGGATGAACAGCATGTCCACGCCTTCGTTGCGAGCGTGCATGACGGCACGCTCGAACATGCGGGCGCCATAGCCACGGCCGCGCGCCTTTTTGCGCACCGAAACGCCGAACTCGGCGCATGACCAGGCCTCCGGCTTCGGTGGGACCGCCAGATGCGCCACGGCGATGAGTTCCAGCTTGCGGTTGAAAATGCCGAAGATGTCGTCACGGTCGAAGTCCAGCCCCTGCACTAGCGCCGGATCTGCTCGTCATTGGCCGCGTAGCCGAAGCGCAGATACCGGTCTTCCCCGTCAAGAGAGCACAGGTGGGTCGCGATGCGGTCGCGATGGCTGGGGCCTAGCGAGCGAATCGGAACCACGACCCTGGTCGGCTGGCTGACTGCGGGGGCTTGTGTCATGCCTTCAATCTAAGGGTTTTTACCGAGAGCGCAAGGCAAACGATCCGGAATAGCCGCGTTCAGGTAGTTCTACCTAGACGCAGATGCCGAAAAGCAGGTCGTTCTGATTACACCGGGATGGCTGTAGTGGCTTTGACGCGGTCGAGCACAAAACTGGTTTTGCAATCTTGCACCGAAGGATGCTTGAGCAAGGTGTCCATGATGAAGCGGCTGTAATGCGCCATGTCTTGCACGACCACCCGCAGCAGGTAATCCATTTCGCCGGTCAGGGCGGCGCACTCCACCACTTCTGGCCAGGCCTGGACGCTGGCGCGAAACAGGTCCATCGGGTTGCGCTTGTGGCTCTCCGTATGCTTTTCAAGGCGAACGTTCAAGTACGCCGTCAGGCCCAGTCCGACTGCCTCCGGGTTGACCAAGGCGACATAGCGGTCGATCACGCCTGTATCCTCCAACCGCTTGACCCGGCGCAGCACGGCGCTCGAGGAGAGCCCCACTCGGGTGCCAATCACGTCATAAGTCTCGCGCCCGTTCTTCTGCAGACAGCGCAGGATCTCTTTGTCGAGCTTGTCGAATGCCTGAATTTCACTGATCATGCATGATTATTGCGCGGTATGATGATCTGTCGCGCCATTACGCCATAAAAATGAGTGCTACCGCCGCTACAGTCTGGCAGATTCCAAGGAACACCATGAACCAGGCTCTGCCCCAATCCCTCACGCAACAAGCCGATTGGGAAAACCCGATGGGTACCGACGGTTTCGAATTCATCGAATATGCCGCGCCCGATCCCAAGGCCATGGGGGAGCTCTTCGAGCGCATGGGCTTCAAGGCCATTGCCCGGCACCGGCACAAGAATGTGCTGCTCTACCGGCAGGGTGAAATCAACTTCATCGTCAACGCCGAACCCGATTCATTCGCGCAACGGTTCGCGCGACTGCATGGCCCGAGCGTGTGCGCCATTGCGTTCCGGGTGCGCGATGCCAAGGCCGCTTATGAGCGGGCCATCTCGCTGGGCGCCTGGGGATATGCGGGGGTGGCGGGGCCGGGCGAATTGAACATCCCGGCCATCAAGGGGATCGGCGATTCCATCATTTACTTCATCGACCGCTGGCGTGGCAAGAACGGGGCCCGGGAAGGCGAGATCGGAAACATCGGCTTCTACGATGTCGATTTCGAGCCGCTGCCGGGCGCGCAGCTGCAGCCTGCGGGCCACGGCCTCGTCTACATCGACCACCTGACCCACAACGTGCACCGTGGACGGATGAGCGAGTGGGCGGATTTCTACGAGCGGCTGTTCAATTTCCGCGAGGTCCGCTATTTCGATATCGAAGGCCAGGCGACCGGGGTCAAGAGCAAGGCGATGACCAGCCCTTGCGGCAAGATCCGCATCCCCATCAACGAAGAGGGCAACGAAAAGCCGGGGCAGATACAGGAATACCTCGACCGCTACCATGGCGAGGGAATCCAGCACATCGCCATGGGCTCCGGCAACCTGTATGCGACCGTGGACGCGCTCCAGATGAGTGGCGTCAAGCTACTATCCACCAGCGAAATTTATTACGAACTGCTGGAAAAGCGCATACCGGGCCACGGCGAGAATCTGGCGGGGCTGCAGCAGAGAAACATTTTGGTCGACGGGAAGTCAGGCGAATTGCTCCTGCAGATCTTCAGTGAAAACCAGCTGGGGCCCATCTTCTTCGAGTTCATCCAGCGCAAGGGCAACAGCGGGTTTGGGGAGGGCAACTTCAAGGCACTGTTCGAGACCATGGAGCTCGACCAGATGCGCCGTGGGGTGCTCCAAACGAAGACAGCCTGAAGGAACGAGAACAATGGCGATTGAACCGGTTGTGTATGGCGTCAGCGAACGGTCGCCGCGCGGCGACTATGCGCGCGCGGGCACCGACTACACCTGCCCGCAGAACTACGAAGGCTACACCCAGGCCGATCACGACACTTACCGCCGGCTGTACGAGCGGCAGGCCGCATTGGTGAAAGGGCGGGCCTGCGACGAATTCCTGGCTGCGCTTCCGTTGCTGGGCGTGAAAGACCGGATTCCGCACTTCGACGAAATCAATCAGCGGCTGGTCAAAGCGACGCAGTGGGAAATCGTGGCCGTGCCCGGTTTGATACCGGAAGTGCCCTTCTTCACGCTGCTGGCTAACCGGAAATTCCCAGTCACCGACTGGATCCGCACGCCTGAAGAGTTCGACTACATCGTCGAGCCAGATGTCTTTCATGACCTGTTCGGCCATGTGCCGCTGCTGTTCGACCCGGTCTTCGCCGCTCATATGCAGGAATATGGCAAGGGCGGCCTCAAAGCCCATCGGCTCGGCGCGTGCGAGCTTCTCAGCCGGCTTTATTGGTACACGATCGAATTCGGCTTGATCCGTCAGAACGACAGCCTGAGGGCGTACGGCGCGGGCATCCTCAGCTCACCCGGAGAACTGCAACATGCCATCGAAAGCCACCAGCCGCAGCGGCTGGCGCTGGACATCGAGCGCGTCATGCGCACGCGCTACAAGATCGACAGCTATCAGCAAACCTACTTCGTCATCCAGAGCTTTCAGGAGCTTTTCGACAAGACGGCACCTGACTTTTCAGCGATCTATACCCGCGTCACGCAGTTGCCCGAGATCCCGGCGGACGGGCAAGCCAATTTGCCAGCAACACCCCTTTGAGCCTAACTTTCGGCAACAAGTGTTGCGGGGTTTTCCTCGTCGAATGGCGCGGAAGAAAATATCCTTACATCACTCTAGCAAGCCGCTGCTTCGCAACTAAACAACAGTTCCGTTCCTCGATTTGTAGCGAAGACCGGCATTTCGTGCTACAAATTATTGTTGTAATTTTCATAAAGTTACAACCTTCGCATGATTCAGAGCTTGCCCCCATCGACGTACTATTTCCCGCGCTTCACCAAAGTGATCGTGGTGTTGGACGTTGTGGAGTCGGTGCGGCTCATGGAGCAAAACGCGAGCGACTTCATTCAAAGGTGGCATCGATTCGGCGAAGCAGCACGTCAACGTATTGCCCAGCACGGGGGGAGGACGCATAAAAGTCTCGGTGACGGCCTAATGCTCGAATTTGCCGACGCGCAAGCAGCCATACGTACCGCTTTTGCGCTGCAGCAGCTGAGTCGGCAGCGGAATATAGGTATGCCACCCGAGCGGCACATGCATTTACGGATCGGAGCGCATGTCGCCGAGTTCGTAGCTGACGAACACGATATATACGGGATCGACGTCAACCTTGCTGCGCGTATCGGGACGCTGGCCGGCCCGGGGGAGGTGGTGGTGTCCGCCGCCCTGCGCGACGCGCTGACAGACGCGCTGGACGCCGAAATCCAGGACCTGGGCGATTGCCATCTCAAGCACGTTGCGGAGCCGGTCAGGGCTTACCGCGTCGGCGAGCCCGGTACCGCCGCGGTGGTGGCGCCGGCGAGCCAGTATGTCGAGCTGCAGCCCACGATCGCGGTCATTCCGTTTGTCGCCCGCAGCAATCAGGTCGAGCAATTTGCCATCGGCGAGCTGATCGCCGAAGGACTCATCGCCCAGTTGGGGCGCACGCCTCAGTTGCGGGTCATTTCCCGCTTATCCAGCTCAGCGTTCCGGGGTCGGCCGACCGGGGTAGCCGAAATTTCGCAGGTTCTGGGGGCCAACTACGTGCTCAGCGGAAGTTACGTTGCCAGCGGCAGCAAGTTGCTCGTCACCGCGGAGCTGGCGGACTCCACCAACAGCGAAGTCAAGTGGTGTGAGCGCATTCACAGCGAAGAAGGAGATCTGCTGCAAACGGATAGCGAACTGTGTCATCGCATAGCCTCGGCGGTCCATACGGCCATCATGCAGACAGAAGTGCAACGCGCGCTGGTCCGGCCGTTGCCCACCCTCCAGAGTTGCTCGTTGCTGCTGGGAGGAATCGCATTGACGCATCGGGCCGGCAGCCGGGATTTCGGGCGCGCGCATGAGGTGCTCAATGCGCTGGTTGAACGGCACCCGCGTTCGGCGCAGGCTCGCGCCTGGCTGGCCAAGTGGTACATCCTGCGAGCCGTACGAGGCATGAGCGACGTCCCGGATAAGGACGCGCGGCGCGCGATCGAGGAGACGCAAAGGGCGCTCGATTCCGAGCCGGAGAGTGCCTTGGCCTTGGCAGTCCAGGGACACGCCCTGTGCCAGCTTTCGGGGGACACAGATGGCGCAGCGCAGCGGATCGACCGAGCTATTGCGCTGAGCCCGAACGACCCCTTGGGCTGGCTCTATAAGAGCGTGTGGTCCTCGATGTGGGGCTCGACCGAGACTTCTGTTGAAGAGGCCGAGACAGCGGCTCGGCTGTCGCCGATCGACCCGATGAAGTATTACTACGACACGATTCTGGCCACGGCCCTTTCGACCCACGGACAGCATGAGCGCGCGATTGAGGTAGCCCGCAGGTCACTCAAGGCGAACAGGTACCACCAGCCGACGATGCGCCCCCTGATTTATTCCCTCGTGGAGAACGGCCACCTGGATGAGGCTCGAGCTGTGCTGAAGGATCTTCTGGAGCAAAGTCCGAATTTCACTATTGCAGGCTATTTGGGCCTCGGTGGCGCCCAAAGTCGAACCCGGCCCAAGGTAGCGGGCGCATTGCGCCGGCTGGGCGTACCCGAGAACTGATCAACCAGGAGATTGCAATGAGCGGAGGAATGAGCGGAGGAATGAGCGGAGGAATGAGCGGAGGAATGAGCGGAGGAATGAGCGGAGGAATGAGCGGAGGAATGAGTGGTGGCATGAGTGGTGGCATGAGCGGGGGCATGAGCAGTGCGCTTGCGGGGATGACGACCCCCTGGTTCAATCCAGCTGCTCTGATCCTCAGCAGGGCCGCCCTGGCGGGCCCGTTTAAAGGCGACACTCTTCCCATTGATCTGCCGGCGCCGATAGACAAGGCCAGCAGGCTCTCGCGGTGGGCGCCCGCTCCGCGCCTGCTGGTCTGCAATCTGGAGGCGCTCAGCGGGCTTGCGTTCGTCGACGACCCCGCCCATGACGAGCTCGCCCTGGCCTTCGCCGATTTGTCTGCCGACCAGCCTGTGCGCCAGCCCTTGGTCGCTCTTCGCCGCCCTACCGAAGCGATATTCAAGGAACAGCTCGAATTCGTATCGCTGTATGCCGACCTGCGCGACGACCGCGGGGGCGAAATCCTGGCCCAGATCGGTGGCGGACTCGATTTCTTGGCCAGCGTCGTCGCGCTGACGAGTCACCGTCACAAGTACACCCTCGAGCTGATCGACATGGCGATCGCGTTGGGACTGCACGTCAAAATGCGGTTCAAGCACGCGTTTGCCTGCCAGCGGCCTATCGATCTGTCGCCCCAGATACAACCCATGATCCCGACGCCGGGCCATGGCTCCTGGCCGAGCGGCCATGCCTCGGAAGCCTATCTGCTGATCACGATCCTGCAGGCGCTCCTGCCCGACGGCCACGTCTACATGGAACAGCTGGAGCGGCTGGCCGCGCGCATCGCCGTCAACCGCACGGTGGCCGGTCTTCACTTTCCGGTTGACAGTGCTGCCGGCCGGCTTTTGGGCACGGCTCTCGGCCACTTTTTTGTCGCCCGATGCAAGGGCATCGACGTGCACGAGCGCGGCTTCGATGGCAGCAAGTTCCGCAAGGACGGTGCCGCAATAGATTTCGACCCGCGCGTGTCGATATCGGACGGCAGCAGCGGGTACTACCAGATCGGCCGGACCATCCCTATCGCCGCCTCGTCGATCCTGAGCTATATGTGGGAGAAAGCGGCGGCGGAGTGGAAGCTCTCAACGTGAGCCCGGCGATGGCGTGGCGTCCGCTGCCTACCGGCGAATTCTCGGGACGCGACTGGGGGCCCCTTGGCGCTTGCGACGGCTATGACCCTTACCTTGTCTGGGCGGAGGCCAGCCGCTTCGCCGGGTATCACCTCAAGACCGTGCCAGCGTGGTTGCCCGTGCTGGTCGAGCTGTCGCTGAATTGTTCGATTGCAGATTTCCAACGGGCTGGATCGCACGAGTGGTTGCGTGTGGCGAAGGTCTACACCTCGCAGGCGGAACTCGCGAGACTTCGAATCTGCACCGCATGGATAGGCCGCCCTTTTTTCGCGGCAATGCGACCCGGCGGAGTATTGCACGGCCTCGTCGAGCGGTTCGAGTTGGGATTGCCCATCGCCCACAACGTGCAAGTCCCTCCCGAGTCCCAAGCACAAGACACTGGCCACGGGGACCAACTGGAAGGCGACGTGTTCGGATTGATCGATGGCGGCCTTGCGTTCGCCAACCAGGCCTTTCTGCAGGAGCGGGTTGGCGAAGTACAAGGTCGGCCCGTGCGCCAGCAACGGGCGCGAACGCGCTTTTTCTGGCGCCAGGATACCGAGGGAGTCGGTGAGCCACCGTCTGCCTTGGGCTATGGCCATGAACTTTGCGCCTGGGAAATAGAGGCCCAGCTCGAATGCAAGATGTTCGGCGGCCTGCTCGACGAGCAGGCCGTGTATGAACATTTCAAACTGACCGACCTGCGCCGGCGCATCAACCATGGCACGCACGTGATGGACCTGGCCTGCGGCCCACGGACATTGCTATCGCAAATCGGCAACCTCCCGCCGCACTTCGATAATCCCCCGAGTTGGGTACCCGCCGACGACGCCGCGAGCCGCTGCGACCTGGTGGCGGTCCAACTGGACTGGTCCAATGTCGCCGACACTTCCGGCGGGTCGATGAACGTCAGCATCATGGACGCGCTGATGTACATCCTTTCGCGGTGCGCCCCCACGGCACGGCTTGTGGTCAACATCAGCTGGGGCACTCTCGCCGGACCGCACAACGGTACCTCCTTGCTGGAGCGGGGAATGGACGAGCTGATACGCCTCAAGCCCGGGCAACTGCAAATCGTGCTGCCCGCCGGCAACGGGTACCAGGGCCGGCTGCACGCGAATGCCACCCTGTGCAAAGGCCAAACCATGCACCTGGACTGGAAGGTGTTGCCCGACGATTCCACTCAGAGTTTTCTGGAGCTCTGGTTGCCCGATGATGCGAAAGGAATCACCGTCTCGGTTCGGCCGCCCGGAGGTCATGCGGTGCTCTCCTGTCTACGCGTGGGGGAATCTCGCATGTTGACCGATGAAAGGGGCAACGCCATCGCCGCGATGATTTTTCCGACCACCGTCGCTACCGGTACCGGCGCCACCTGCGCACTGCTGGCGCTGGCGCCGACGTTCAGCCTTCACCCGCTCGCGGTCACCAGCCCTTGCGGAGTCTGGCACGTCGAGATCACCAACTGCGGCGATGCCGCTGTTCCAGTGGATGCGTATGTGGAGCGGGACGACGTCGCACTGGGTCAGCGCACGGGCGCACGCCAAAGCTATTTTCAGGACGGCCTCTACGATACGAGCGGCAATCCATCCACGTTCGTCGACACGCCCGTGCCGCTCCACCGTCAGCTGGAGTCCACACTCATCCGCCGTAGCGGAACTTTCAACAGCATCGGGACGGGCAAGCGGGCGGTCTCGGTGGGCGGCGAGCGCATCGTAGGCGAGGCTTGGTCTCACTGGTCACTGTATTCCCCCAGACAGCCGGACCCCGACGCGTCCCGCCCCCAGCGCGATGGGGTCGTCCGGGTTCCATCGCGATCTGCGTGGGGCGATGAAAATCCCGTGTTGCTGGGACTGCGCGCCGCGGGCACGTTGAGCGCAAGCGTGGTGCGCCTGGTCGGCACAAGCGGCTGCGCTCCGCAAGTCGCGCGATCGCTTTTCAATCAGCTGGACTCCTCACTCAAATCCACTACCATCGGGCCGGAAGTTTCTTCTTGAGCGTGATCCGCTTCACGCCTAGCTCGATGTAGCCGCCTTTTTCGAGATCCTTGAGCAGGCGGCTGACCATCTCGCGCGAAGCGCCAACGCGGCTGGCAATACTCTGGTGAGTGATCTGCGTCAACAGCACCGGGGCCTCCGGCCGTGCCGGCCCCGCTTCGCTCTCCAGTGTCGCGATGACCCGGCCATAGACATCGAGCAAGGCCATGCTGCGGGCGGCTTCCGTGGCCGACCGCGCCCGGCGTATCACTTGCGCGACCAGGTCAAGGGCAAACTCCGGCTCCTCGGCCAGGTGATCGCGCACCGCACTTCGGCTCACGACCGCGCAGACACAAGGCTCCATGGTCATGACGGACGCCGAGCGAGGGCCACCGTCAAGGGACATTTCACCGAAGTAGTCCCCGGCGGTGATGGTCCCATAGGTGATCTCGCGACCGCTCTGGTCGGTGGAAAACACCTTGACGCTGCCTTGCAGGAGGACGAATACAGTCTCGCCTGCGTCGCCCTCGTTGATGACAACACTGCTTTTTTTGTAGCTGCGCACATTGCCGCGCAGCGCAAGCGCCCGCAGCGACGGATTCAGCGCGGTGATCAGCCTCTCGTGGGCTGCAGACACATTCGACACAGGCATAGCGGCTCCCCAACGGGATGCACTCTAGCACGGCGCTGCCTACCTCCTGGCAGCACGACTCAGTGCAGCGGCTCACTCCAAAGCGGCGATGCGAGCGGAGGCAGAACCGCCAGGCGGCTGACCAGTTCGCGCACACCGCTGGAATTTGTCTTGGCGCAAAGGCTGCGCACGTGACTGCGTACGGTCGAGACGGCCACTTTCATCTGTGTCGCGATCTGGGGGGCCGAGAACCCTTCGCACAAAATGCCCAGGACGTGCTCTTCCGTGGTAGTCAGCCCATAGTTGCGGGAGAACAAACACAGCATCAGCGGATCGCACACGCATGCTCTGGCGAACAGCAGCGCCGCCGTCGGCGCGCTATCGGGGCTGTGCGCTTTCAACGGCAGGGCAGCGAGGGAGAAGCCGGGACCTTGCACGGCAGTCAACTCGATGAGGCTTCGCTTGCCGCCGCAGGCCTTGGCGAGTGCGTCATGCAATGCCTTGCAGATTTCAGGGGTGCAGCCCTGCAGCGTCCCGCGATGCGCCGCCAGCACGCGGCCGCGCGCCAGCTCGTGCCGCGCCGACTGGTTTGCATGCAGGATACGCCCCTCGACGGTGGAAACGACGATGCCTTGAGCGAGCTCGTCGAGCAGCGATGTCAGACCGACGTCGCCGCCTCCATCTCTCAGTACGCTGCCACCGGCAGCCCTCCCGTCCGCAAGCACATTCATTTTCGGTCCAACTTGTATGCTGAAGAGCATATGAACACTGACCGCCGGCGACTTGCGAAATATCGCCCCGTCCGCTGTGTGAAATTACCCGGCCTCCGTTACCAGCTGGAGGGTCTCGTCCATCACCAGGGGGTGGAACCCAAGTTCAACATGCGCAGCGCCGCGGATCAGCCGATTGCGCGCGCCGGGCAAGGTCGCCGTGGACGCAGGAAACACGACGTTGTCGCAATTGGAATACCAGCACGTGAATTTGGTGTGCAGAAACACGTCGCTGGGCCGATCCAGCTGTTGCAGCCACTGGCTGTGCAGGCGCATCTGGCGGCCATTCTCAAGATGACTGAAGCATCCCAACCAGGTACCGTTGTGCGGAGAGCCGATGGTGACGACATGATGAACACGGTCATCGGCTGATCTCGAACGCAGCCAAGCGCGGGCCGCCACACCGCCCATGCTGTGGCAGATCAGCACCGGCGGCAGGCCGGTGGCCTGCGTCAACCGCTGGACGGCGTCCTCAATGGTCGTCACATAGTTGTCGATCGAGCCGAATAGGGGTTCGAGATTGACCGCGGCGAACGGATGTCCCGACGCGTTCAGACGTTCGAGCCATGGATTCCAGAAGCCCCGGTTGCACATGAAACCATGGATGAAGACGGCCCCGCGCCGTGCGTCAGGTGCGGAGGCCATAGGCAGTTGATCCGGCACGGCGCTCCACCGAAAAGGCTGGCGCCAGCAAAAAACGACAGGCGCTGCCATGGTCTCGCCGATCCATGCCCTTGCAAGTTCCCGCCAAGTCGCGCGTGGTGCTGGATCACCACGGCTGACAAAGCGCAGCGCCACGAACTCCGCTGCGAGGAAGAAGGAGTAGCCCAAAACGATCGCCAGGAAACCCGCGATTGCCACCAGCGGACCGTCGGGCCAGCGCCATAGCAGCCAGACTATGCCCCCGCTCAATACGCCCAGAGTGATGGCCTGCTGCAGGCGAGCCAGGACGGAATACGTTGGCATAAGGTGAGTATCACATCCCGTCCGCTCAACCGTTTTGCCAAGGACTGGGCGAGGCTTCGGCATTGCCAGCGTGCCCCTCGCAGCGCCGGCAGCCGCCGACATCGCGCCAGCGACAGTAAGCCTCTTCTTCCATGGAAGGACTGTCGAAACGTCACTATGTGCAAGCTGTAGAGCCGCTCGCCTGGATAGACACAGGATTTGAAGGAATGCGCAAGAAAAGGTTATCGTTTGCCCATGGTCATGACTGCAGCGCTTCCAGAAGGCATCACGGTATTCGAACGAGGCTGGCTGTCAGCCAACAACGTCTTATTTCATGGGGATGGCGAAACCACCCTGATCGACAGCGGCTACTGCACACATGCCGAGCAGAGCCTTGAGTTGGTGAGTCGAGCGCTCAAAGGGCGCCCACTCGATCAGTTGATCAACACACACCTGCACAGCGACCATTGCGGCGGCAATGCCGAGCTGCAGTTGTACTATCCCCTGATGGAGACACGGATCCCGCCAGGGCTGGAGCAGCAGGTGCGCAACTGGGATCCGGTCGCACTTACCTACGCGCCGACAGGCCAGCAATGCCCACGCTTCAACATCTCCAGCGTGATCGAACCGGGCAAAGAAATAGCGCTCGGCAACAGCTCCTGGCAAATCCATGGCTCACCGGGGCACGACCCTCACTCTGTCATCCTGTTCGAGCCGCGATCCCGTGCGCTCATCTCCGGAGATTCACTCTGGGAAAACGGTTTTGGGGTCATTTTCCAGGAACTGGAAGGCGAGCGGGCGTTCTATGAGGTTGCGGGCACCCTGGACCTGATTGAATCGCTTGATCCCGCTGTCGTGATTCCGGGTCACGGCAAGGTCTTTACTCACGTCTCGCAATCGCTGGCAGCAGCGCGCCGGCGACTGGAGATTTTTAGGCATGATCCGTTGAAGCATGCCTCTCACGCAGCCAAGGTCCTGTTGAAGTTTAAATTGCTTGAATTACAGCGCTCACATCTGACGGCGTTGACGCACTGGGCGGAGGCAACGCCTTACTTCAACCTTGTGCACGCGCGTTTCTTCTGCGACGTGGAAAAGTCAACGTGGATCACACAACTGGCGGCCGACTTGGTTCGTTCGGGCGCTGCCCGGCGGGAGGGTGCTTACCTACAGAATCGTTAACGCCGTCGCAAAAACAAAAGGCCCAGCATTTCTGCTGGGCCTTTTGGGCTGTAAGAGCCTGACGATGTCCTACTTTCACACGGGAACCCGCACTATCATCGGCGCAGAGGCGTTTCACTGTCCTGTTCGGGATGGGAAGGAGTGGTACCACCTCGCTATGGTCATCAGGCATAACTTTTTGTCGCGCTGACTAAAGGTCAACACAACGAATTCATAGAGTTTGGAATCAGCTTGTATTTTGAATGCGTCAACTTGGCATAACACCTTGATCGCTTCCGGAGGAAGCCTCCGAATACATGATCAAAGTTATAGGGTCAAGCCGCACGAGCAATTAGTATCAGTTAGCTTAACGCATTACTGCGCTTCCACACCTGACCTATCAACGTCCTGGTCTTGAACGACTCTTTAGGGGGCTCAAGGCCCCGGCAGATCTCATCTTAGAACGAGTTTCCCGCTTAGATGCTTTCAGCGGTTATCTCTTCCGCACTTAGCTACTCGGCAATGCCACTGGCGTGACAACCGATACACCAGAGGTGCGTCCACTCCGGTCCTCTCGTACTAGGAGCAGGCTTCTTCAAATCTGCAGCGCCCACGGAAGATAGGGACCAAACTGTCTCACGACGTTTTAAACCCAGCTCACGTACCTCTTTAAATGGCGAACAGCCATACCCTTGGGACCGGCTACAGCCCCAGGATGAGATGAGCCGACATCGAGGTGCCAAACACCGCCGTCGATATGAACTCTTGGGCGGTATCAGCCTGTTATCCCCAGAGTACCTTTTATCCGTTGAGCGATGGCCCTTCCATACAGAACCACCGGATCACTATGTCCTGCTTTCGCATCTGCTCGACTTGTCAGTCTCGCAGTTAAGCACGCTTATGCCATTGCACTATTAGCACGATGTCCGACCGTACCTAGCGTACCTTCGAACTCCTCCGTTACGCTTTGGGAGGAGACCGCCCCAGTCAAACTGCCTACCATGCACTGTCCCCGACCCGGATAACGGGCCTAGGTTAGAACCTCAAACGCACCAGGGTGGTATTTCAACGTTGGCTCCACCAGATCTAGCGACCCGGTTTCAAAGCCTCCCACCTATCCTACACAGATCCGTTCAAAGTCCAATACAAAGCTACAGTAAAGGTTCATGGGGTCTTTCCGTCTTTCCGCGGGGAGATTGCATCATCACAAACATTTCAACTTCGCTGAGTCTCAGGAGGAGACAGTGTGGCCATCGTTACGCCATTCGTGCAGGTCGGAACTTACCCGACAAGGAATTTCGCTACCTTAGGACCGTTATAGTTACGGCCGCCGTTTACTGGGACTTCAATCAAGAGCTTGCACCCCATCATTTAATCTTCCAGCACCGGGCAGGCGTCACACCCTATACGTCCACTTTCGTGTTTGCAGAGTGCTGTGTTTTTATTAAACAGTCGCAGCCACCGATTTTTTGCAACCTCATTGGGCTCCAGGAGTAAATCCCTTCACCTACTAGAGGCACACCTTCTTCCGAAGTTACGGTGTCAATTTGCCGAGTTCCTTCTCCTGAGTTCTCTCAAGCGCCTTAGAATACTCATCTCGCGCACCAGTGTCGGTTTGCGGTACGGTCGTGTGTAGCTGAAGCTTAGTGGCTTTTCCTGGAAGCAGGGTATCACTCACTTCGGCTGCAAGCAGCCTCGTTATCACCCCTCATCTAAGCCCGGCGGATTTACCTACCAGGCACGACTACAGGCTTGAACCAACATATCCAACAGTTGGCTGAGTTAACCTTCTCCGTCCCCACATCGCACTACACATCGGTACAGGAATATTGACCTGTTTCCCATCAGCTACGCATCTCTGCCTCGCCTTAGGGGCCGACTCACTCTACGCCGATGAACGTTGCGTAGAAAACCTTGCGCTTACGGCGAGGGGGCTTTTCACCCCCTTTAACGCTACTCATGTCAGCATTCGCACTTCTGGTACCTCCAGCGCGCTTTACAACACACCTTCGCAGGCTTACAGAACGCTCTCCTACCACTTGCACTTGCGTGCAAATCCGCAGCTTCGGTAACTGGCTTAGCCCCGTTACATCTTCCGCGCAGGACGACTCGATCAGTGAGCTATTACGCTTTCTTTAAATGATGGCTGCTTCTAAGCCAACATCCTGACTGTTTTAGCCTTCCCACTTCGTTTCCCACTTAGCCAATTTTAGGGACCTTAGCTGGCGGTCTGGGTTGTTTCCCTCTTGAGTCCGGACGTTAGCACCCGGTGCTCTGTCTCCCAAGCTGTACTCATCGGTATTCGGAGTTTGCATAGGTTTGGTAAGTCGCCATGACCCCCTAGCCTAAACAGTGCTCTACCCCCGATGGTAATACTTGAGGCACTACCTAAATAGTTTTCGGAGAGAACCAGCTATTTCCAAGTTTGTTTAGCCTTTCACCCCTATCCACAGCTCATCCGCTAGTTTTGCAACACTAGTCGGTTCGGACCTCCAGTACCTGTTACGGCACCTTCATCCTGGCCATGGATAGATCACTTGGTTTCGGGTCTACACCCAGCGACTGGACGCCCTATTCGGACTCGGTTTCCCTGCGGCTACCCTATTCGGTTAACCTTGCCACTGAATGTAAGTCGCTGACCCATTATACAAAAGGTACGCAGTCACCCCTTGCGGGGCTCCTACTTTTTGTAAGCATACGGTTTCAGGATCTATTTCACTCCCCTCCCGGGGTTCTTTTCGCCTTTCCCTCACGGTACTAGTTCACTATCGGTCGATTACGAGTATTTAGCCTTGGAGGATGGTCCCCCCATATTCAGACAGGATTACACGTGTCCCGCCCTACTTGTCGTTAGCTCAGTACCACACAGGTCTTTTCACGTACGGGGCTATCACCCGCTATGGCCAGCTTTTCCAAGCTGTTCCGTTAAGTCTTGTGCTATCACTAACAGGCTGTTCCGATTTCGCTCGCCACTACTTTCGGAATCTCGGTTGATGTCTATTCCTCGAGCTACTGAGATGTTTCAGTTCACCCGGTTCGCCTCGCATGACTATGTATTCATCATGCGATACCCCTAAGGGTGGGTTTCCCCATTCGGAAATCTCCGGATCAAAGCTTATTTGCCAGCTCCCCGAAGCTTATCGCAGGCTATCACGTCCTTCGTCGCCTGTAATCGCCAAGGCATCCACCATATGCTCTTATTCACTTGACCCTATAACTTTGACCTCTCGGGACGAGCTTCACAGCCAGCCACGAGAATCAGAAGTCAATCAAGGAATGGCCAGGTCTCTCACCTGGCGCGTTATGCCGTACTTCAAAAAATCGATTTGACTCGAAATTGAAGTTTCTTTTGACGCAATCAAAAATTTACATGTCGCTAGCGGCACGGTCTGCACCAAACCTTTACGAATGTGCAGTTTCCGCTAGCGACGCTGATTCGACTCTATGAATTGTTAAAGAACAGCCGGTTGATCGATAGATATCGATCAACAACAAAGAAGCCTCAAGATCTTTCGATACTTAAAGCCGCTTTGGTGTTGAACTACTTGATGCCAGAAAAGGTTGGTGGAGGATGACGGGATCGAACCGACGACCCCCTGCTTGCAAAGCAGGTGCTCTCCCAGCTGAGCTAATCCCCCAGGATTGGAATGGAGGAATGGTGGGTCTGGTTGGTCTCGAACCAACGACCCCCGCCTTATCAAGACGGTGCTCTAACCAACTGAGCTACAGACCCGAGCCGGTCGCTTAGACCCAAGCGCGAAACCAGAGTCGTTGGCGACATCCTTCCAACAACCGATAAGTGTGGGCGTTTAAATTAGATTGCAGTTTCCAGAAAGGAGGTGATCCAGCCGCACCTTCCGATACGGCTACCTTGTTACGACTTCACCCCAGTCACGAACCCTGCCGTGGTAATCGCCCTCCTTGCGGTTAGGCTAACTACTTCTGGCAGAACCCGCTCCCATGGTGTGACGGGCGGTGTGTACAAGACCCGGGAACGTATTCACCGTGACATTCTGATCCACGATTACTAGCGATTCCGACTTCACGCAGTCGAGTTGCAGACTGCGATCCGGACTACGACCGGTTTTATGGGATTAGCTCCCCCTCGCGGGTTGGCAGCCCTTTGTACCGGCCATTGTATGACGTGTGTAGCCCCACCTATAAGGGCCATGAGGACTTGACGTCATCCCCACCTTCCTCCGGTTTGTCACCGGCAGTCTCATTAGAGTGCCCAACTAAATGTAGCAACTAATGACAAGGGTTGCGCTCGTTGCGGGACTTAACCCAACATCTCACGACACGAGCTGACGACAGCCATGCAGCACCTGTGTTACGGTTCTCTTTCGAGCACTAAGCCATCTCTGGCAAATTCCGTACATGTCAAAGGTGGGTAAGGTTTTTCGCGTTGCATCGAATTAAACCACATCATCCACCGCTTGTGCGGGTCCCCGTCAATTCCTTTGAGTTTCAACCTTGCGGCCGTACTCCCCAGGCGGTCAACTTCACGCGTTAGCTTCGTTACTGAGTCAGTGAAGACCCAACAACCAGTTGACATCGTTTAGGGCGTGGACTACCAGGGTATCTAATCCTGTTTGCTCCCCACGCTTTCGTGCATGAGCGTCAGTGCAGGCCCAGGGGATTGCCTTCGCCATCGGTGTTCCTCCGCATATCTACGCATTTCACTGCTACACGCGGAATTCCATCCCCCTCTGCCGCACTCTAGCGATGCAGTCACAAATGCAGTTCCCAGGTTGAGCCCGGGGATTTCACATCTGTCTTACATCACCGCCTGCGCACGCTTTACGCCCAGTAATTCCGATTAACGCTTGCACCCTACGTATTACCGCGGCTGCTGGCACGTAGTTAGCCGGTGCTTATTCTTACAGTACCGTCATGGACTCTCTGTATTAGAAAGAGCTTTTTCGTTCCGTACAAAAGCAGTTTACAACCCGAGGGCCTTCATCCTGCACGCGGAATGGCTGGATCAGGCTTGCGCCCATTGTCCAAAATTCCCCACTGCTGCCTCCCGTAGGAGTCTGGGCCGTGTCTCAGTCCCAGTGTGGCTGGTCGTCCTCTCAGACCAGCTACAGATCGTCGGCTTGGTGAGCCTTTACCCCACCAACTACCTAATCTGCCATCGGCCGCTCCAATCGCGCGAGGTCTTGCGATCCCCCGCTTTCATCCGTAGATCGTATGCGGTATTAGCTACGCTTTCGCGTAGTTATCCCCCACGACTGGGCACGTTCCGATGTATTACTCACCCGTTCGCCACTCGCCACCAGGGTTGCCCCCGTGCTGCCGTTCGACTTGCATGTGTAAAGCATTCCGCCAGCGTTCAATCTGAGCCAGGATCAAACTCTACAGTTCGATCTTGATTTTTTCGCTCTTTCGAGCAACTCATAAATTGGAATCGACTTGAACTTCATTTCTGAATTTCAATATCGTTTTACTTCATGAGCGTTTAAAGTCTTGCGACTTAGTTCCGAAGAACTTGGCAATCGCCTTCAAACGCCCACGCTTATCGGCTGTATATTTTTAAGGAACCTTCAACGGCAATCGCTTGACTCTTTATCTTGCTTTGCCTGCCTGCTGTGATCAGCAGAGCCTCGAATTATCGCAGGTTTTTTGAAGTCCTGTCAACTTCTAGGGTTTCTTGCCTTGCCGTTATTGCATCCGCACCGTTTATTGATCTGGTTGCTTACCGATTTCAGCAGAGCCCTGAATTCTATAACAATTATTGGTCCCCGGTCAACTCAGCCGCTCTTTTTACCTTCTAGTCTCTGCCGTCGTTTGCATCCGTTGGCCGCTGCATTCAGCAGAGCCATTGACTATAGCACTGCTTGTTTTGCGTCCGCAAGTCTCGGCGCCTCTTTTGCAATTCACTTCAAGCCACGAGAGGCAGCGTCCTGTGACGTGAGCCCGTCAATACAAACAAGCATTTGCCACAGCCGGAGCAATTGGAGGAACACCAGGCTCGCCGACCCCGCCCGGTGACCGTTCGCTGGCGACAAGCCAGGTTTCCACTCGCGGCGCTTGGGCCATTACGACCATCGGGTAGCTCGTAAAGTTCCCCTGTTGCACCACGCCATCGTGAATGTCGATCTTGCCGTGCAAGGCAGCAGTCAGCCCGAAGATGACCGAGCTCTCCATCTGCTGCGCGACGATGTTGGGATTGACCACGGTTCCGCAATCCACCGCGCAAATCACGCGATGAACTCGCGGCTTGCCGGCCTCCAGCGAGACCTCGGCTATTTGAGCAACGATCGAGCCGAACGATTCGTGCAAAGCGACGCCCCCTCGCGTGGCCTGCTGGTGCGGCCGTGCTCCAGCCGGACTTCTGTGCAGCCAGGTCAAGCACAGCAGGTAGCGCGGCGCTCTTGTCAGCAGCCCGCGCCGAAATTCGACGGGGTCGGAACTGCTTTCTGCCGCGAGTTCATCCATGAAACACTCGGAGAAGAAGGCATTGTGGGAGTGGCCCACCGAGCGCCAGAAGCCGACCGGCACGCCCATGCGGGTCGCCACGTGCTCCATGTGCTGGTTTGCAAACTCATAAGGCAGATCGAACAGCCCCTCGGCCGTTGTCTTGTCAGGCGCGTCGACCGGGCCTGCAAGTCCAGGAAGACCTCGCTCCATCCATCGAGGAGCAATGGCATCTCCGGCTGATTTGATCCTCAGGCTGCTGACCTTCCCCTTTGCGTCGAAAGCTGCGCGCAGCATTGCCACATGCATGGGACGGTAGAAATCGTGCCGGGTGTCCTCTTCCCGCGACCAAATCAGCTGAACCGGCGCGCCGCCACAATCCATTGCCACCCGAACAGCCTGGGCAACGTAGTCGATGTCAAGCCGGCGGCCGAAGCCACCGCCCAGCAGCGTCACATGCAGAGTCACGGCCTTGGCCGGGACGCCGGCCACGCGCGCCGCCGTGTCGCGCGCCATTTCCGGGACTTGCGTCGGAGCCCAGACCTCGACTCTGCCGCCCCTCACCTGTGCAGTGCAATTCATCGGCTCCATGGTGGCGTGCGCCAGATACGGCGCTCGGTACCATGCCTCAACGGTTCTGCTGCCCTGCTTTTCAGCCGAGGCTGCACTTCCGGATTCGTGAAAGACATAGCCGTCCCGCCCCCTGACCGCCGCCTCGAGCTCGGCATCGATCCGCTGGGAGTCAAGCCCGCCGCGCAGGCGCTGCCGCCAATCAACCTCGATCGCCTGAGCGGCGCGTTGCGCTTGCCAGAAACTTTTGCCCACGACCGCGAACCCCGCCGTGGAACCGGCATACGCCGGCAGGAGCACGACTCGCTCGACCCCAGCCAGCGTCAACGCCTTGTCGGCCCGCACGCTGCCTGGCGCGCCACCCAGCATCGGGCAAAGCCGGATTGCTGCGTATTTCATGCCGGGCAGACGCACATCCATGCCAAAACGCGCGCTTCCATCCACTTTGGAGGCCACATCGAGTCGCGGCGCCGGCTGGCCAATGAGTTTCCAGTCCTTTCGATCTTTCAGCCGAACGTCTCCGGGCGGTGCAGCCGCGGCGAACCTCGCCATTTCCCCATAGCCCGCAGACTTTCCGGAAGCGTGCACGATGACGCCGTCCCTGACGGAAAGCTCGTCGACAGGAAATCTCCATCGCAGGGATGCCGCTCCCAGCAACGACGCGCGGGCCGTCGCGGCGGCAGTCCGGACCACGTCCCAGGCGTCGGCCACGCTGGACGATCCACCGGTGGCATTGATACCAAGCTCGCGGGCGACTTTGCCGACGACCCATCGGCTGGCTTTGACCCGCCCGAAGCCATCCTCCGTTTCGTCCGCCAGCGGGTGAAACGGCAGATTCGCCACCAGATGGCGACATTGCCATAAATAGTGTCGGCGCCTGCTTGCTGGATGCGCACGGACGCGAGCGGCACGTCCAGTTCCTCCGCCGCCAGCATGGGCAAGGCCGTGTGTACGCCCTGCCCCATCTCGCTGCGCGGCATTGCCAGGACCACCGAGCCGTCCGAGGCAATCTTGATCCAGCCATTGAGTGCGACGGCGCCCTCTTCCGGCAACATCAGTGCGCCGGCGCCGAGCCGTGACCGCTGGGGCATGACGCCCCATCCGACGACGAGCGCGCCGGCGGCGCCAGCCGCGCTGAACAGCCAGGCGCGCCGCCTCATGACGGCACCGCTCCCGCCGCCCTCTTGATGGCCAGCCTCACCCGCTGATAGGTCCCGCAACGGCAGATATTGGTCATGGCCTCGTCGATATCTGCGTCCGTGGGCCGCGGCTTTCTCTCCAGCAAGCCGCCGCCGCCATGAGCATGCCGCTCTGGCAATAGCCGCACTGAGGCACCTGCTCGGCAATCCACGCGGCTTGCAAAGGATGCGGCTTGCCCTCGGATCCGAGGGCCTCGATGGTCTGGATTCGTTTGCCCACGACCGCCGAGGCCGGCGTCACGCACGAGCGCACGGCCTGCCCGTCGACTCGAACCGTGCAGGCGCCGCATGCAGCCACACCGCAGCCGAACTTGGTGCCGGTCATATTCAACACATCGCGCAGCACCCACAACAGGGGCATGGCGGGTTCGGCGTCGACCGTGACGGCCTTGCCGTTAATCTGCAGTTCCAACTTCGCTCCTTGGCATGTCGTCAAACGCCCGGCCACTATATAGAGCCGCAAAGGCGGCGATAGCAATGCGCCGCGGCGCGAGGCCGGATAATCGTGGGCTCTTATGGCATTGATCACACTTCTCAACGCCCAACTGGCGTTCGGCCACGTCGCCTTGCTTGACCACACGGATTTCGCGCTGGAGGCCGGCGAACGCGTGGGCCTGGTCGGACGCAATGGCGCTGGCAAGTCTTCCTTTCTCAAAATCCTGGCCGGGATCGACAAGGCCGACGACGGAACCCTCCAGCTGCAGCAGGGCTTGCGGATCGCCTATGTATCGCAAGAGCCAGTGCTGGATGCGGAGGCGACGGTTTTCGATGCCACGATGACCGGTGTCGCCGATGTTGTTGCGCTGATCGACCAGTACAGCCACGGCCAGGGCGATCTCGATCGGCTGCAAGGAGCAATCGAGGCCCAGGATGGCTGGAATTGGGAGCAGCGCGTCGAGGAGACTTTGCAACGCCTGCATCTGGACAAGGCTGCGGTCGTCGGCACGCTTTCGGGCGGAACGAAAAAACGGGTGGCGCTGGGCCAGGCGCTGGTGCGCAGGCCCGACGTCTTGCTGCTGGACGAGCCCACCAACCACCTGGACCTGGATTCGATCGAATGGCTGGAAAACCTGCTCATCGATTTCAAGGGCAGCATCGTCACCATCACCCACGACCGGATCTTTCTCGACAGGGTGGTCACACGGATCGTCGAACTGGACCGCGGCCGGTTTCGCTCTTACCCCGGCAATTTCACCCAGTACCAAGTGCAAAAAGAGGAACAGCTGGTCCAGGAAGCCATCATCACGGCAAAAGCCGACAAGCTGCTTGCCCAGGAAGAAGTGTGGATTCGAAAAGGCGTGGAGGCCCGGCGCACCCGGGCACAAGGCCGGATCACCCGCCTGGAGCGGCTGCGGGCGCGCCGCGCGGCCCGGCGCGAGGCGCTGGGTAGCGTGCGGCTCGATGTTGCGTCAGGCCTGCCGAGCGGCAAGATCGTCGCCGAGCTGAGCGATGTCGCCAAGTCCTTCGGGCACAAAGTCATCGTGCGCGATTTCACGGCCACCATTTTGCGGGGTGACAAAGTCGGGCTTATCGGGCCCAACGGCGCCGGCAAGACAACGCTTCTCAAGCTCATACTGGGCGAGCTCTCCCCCGACACCGGCGACGTGCGCCAAGGGGCCAACCTCCAGGTGGCGTACTTTGACCAGATGCGCGAGGCACTGGACCTCGATGCAACGCTCGAGGATTTCATCAGTCCCGGCAGCGAATGGATCGAGATCGGCAACCAGCGCAAGCACGTCAAGAGCTATCTGGGGGATTTCCTTTTCTCGCCCGCCCGCTCAGGATCGCCGGTACGTTCCCTATCGGGGGGAGAACGCAACCGGCTGCTGCTGGCCCGGCTCTTCGCGCGTCCTGCCAACGTGCTGGTGCTGGACGAGCCGACCAACGACTTGGACATCGATACCCTGGAGCTGCTGGAGGACCTCCTGCAGAACTATGACGGGACCGTGTTCCTGGTCAGTCACGACCGGGCTTTCCTCGACAACGTGGTCACAAGCACCATCGTGTTCGAAGGCGCGGGCCTCTGGCGTGAATATGAAGGAGGCGTGCAGGACTGGCTCACCCAGTCGCGGCGGTCGCAGGCTCTCGCCCAGGCGGGGTCTGCCGACCTTCGGGCATCGCTGTCTGCACAGTCTTCAACCAGATCAGCCGCACCTGCGGCGCCAGCATCGGCAAAACGGAAACTGAGCTACAAGGAGCAACGCGAGCTGGACGCCTTGCCAAGCCTCATCGAAACGCTGGAACGAGAGCAGAAGCTGATACACGACAAGTTGGGCGATGGCGGGCTTTACCGACACGATCCCGCCATGCCGGCGCTGTTGACCGAGCGAAGCACGCAGATCGACAACGAGCTGACGGCCGCCCTCGAGCGCTGGGAAACGCTGGGCAAGAGCCTGTAAGGATTTTTCCGGCAGCCATGGGGGAAACGGCTGACCTTGCCGAATACCGCCAAGGCAGCTGAGCGGTTAAAGTGGCCGGACACCATGAACCGCCCACTCTCCGCCGCCTGTGCCCCCGCAGCCGCTCCTTTGCGCTGGGTCTTCATCGCCCTGTGGCTGTCGGCATCCGGCTTTCTTGCTTCCGGCTGCGCCAGTCTCCCCGCCAATGTCGCGCGGCCCGTTTCGAGCGCACTCGGCGCACCGGATGAGACGCCGCTCGGCCAGTTGGTGCAGCAGCGCCGAAGCCAGGAAAATCCCCGCGCCGGCTCTGCCTTCAGGCTGCTCGACAGCGTCGGCGCCGCGTTTTCCAGCCGGCTGGCACTGATCCAGGCAGCGCAGCGCAGCCTGGATCTGCAGTACTACGCCATCCACGCCGACGCGAGCACCGAAATCCTGTTGCAGGGGCTGCGCGATGCGGCCAGGCGCGGGGTGCGGGTCCGGCTTTTGCTGGATGACTTCAATATGGCGGGCAAGGATGCTCAGGTGCTGCGCCTGGCGTTCGAGCCGAATGTCGAGATTCGCCTGTTCAATCCGCTGCCGGGCTCGCGCAGGTCCATCCTGGCGCGGATTGTCACCTCGCTGAAAGATTTGCCGCGCCTGCAAAAGCGCATGCACAACAAGCTATTCATCGCCGACAACGCGATGGGCATCACGGGTGGGCGGAACCTCGGTGACGAATACTTCGGATCCGACGACACCAGCAACTTCGTCGACCTCGACGTCCTGGCGGTCGGCCCTATCGCGCGTGACATGTCCGCCAGCTTCGACCGCTATTGGAACGATGAGCTGGCCTACCCCGTGCAGTCACTGGTTTCCCAGCAGGATCTTGATGCGCTGCGCCAAGCGCCATCGACACCTGCGGACGCCGACCCGTCGCGCAGGCTCGTCAATGCACCCGCCGCGCCCGCCGCAGTTTCGCCGTCCTCGGTCCTCCCCGACGTCACGTTCACGGCCGTGGTCAAGCCCGGGCCGACACCCATGGACTTGCGCAAGGTTCCGCTGTCCTGGGCGCCGGCGCTGCTGATGGCGGACAAGCCTGGCAAGATCGGCCCGGGTGATGACGAGGTGGATGCCGGCGATACGGTGATCGACGGCCTGCTGCACTTGATGGATCAGGCCCGGCAAGAGGTGCTGATCATTTCGCCCTACTTCGTGCCCGGCGCGCCGATGATGCAGACGTTCGCGCGCATGCGCGCCAAAGGCGTCCGCATCCGCGTCCTGACCAATTCGCTTGCCTCCACCGATGCTCCGGCGGCGCACGCCGGATACGCCCGCTACCGAAAGGATCTTGTTGCGATGGGCGTCGAGCTCCACGAGATGCGCGCCGATCAGGAAGGTACGGTCGGGGGCATGGGCTCCACTTCCGGATTCGGGTCGGGCCGTGCCGGCGGCTCCAAGATCGGCAATGGGTCGCGCGCTAGCCTGCATTCCAAGGCGGTGATCATCGACAAACGCCTCGCAGTCATCGGCTCGATGAATCTTGACCTGCGCTCACAACTCAAGAACAGCGAAGTTGCACTTCTCATCCGCAGTGGGGCAGTGGCCCAGGAAGTGGGCCGCCAAGTGGAGTCGACCCTGGCGCAAGGCGCTTACCGACTCGATCTGGACCAAGGTGGCCTCGTCTGGCGCGCGCCGCCGGGCGCCGCTTTCAAGGAGGCGCGCAGCGAGCCGGAGGCCAGCGCCAAGCTGCGGCTTCTGGTCAGGCTGATTGGGCCCTTTGCTCCCGACGAGATGCTGTAGCCGCGGCTCACATCCGCCGCACCAGTTCCGAGTACTTTTTCCAGAACGCCGCGTCCTGGGTGGTGGCGAAGTTGAAGCGCATCAGCGTGCTGGGCTTGCGCTGCGCATGGAACAGGGCGCCCGGCGCCAACAGATACCCCTGGTCCAGCATGCGTTGCGCCAGATCGTCGGTGTCCACGCCGGTATCGACCCAGCCGAACAGGCCCGCGGGCTCGGCCGCGAATGCGCAGCCGGCGTTCAGCGCGAGTTTGACGCTGCGGCTGCGGGCCGCCCCCAGGCGGGTCTTGATGCGCTCGGCATGCCGGTGCAACTGGCCTTGTTCCATGCAAAGCGCAAGCGCTTTTTCCAGCAGGGCCGGCGTCGTGAGCGTTGCCAGCAGCTTCGTATCGAGCAGGCGCTCGATCAGCGACGGGTGCGCGGCCAGGAAACCGATGCGCCAGTTCGGCGCAAGTATCTTGGAGAAGCCACTGACGTGGATGGTCCTGTGCAAACCGTCGAGCGCGCACAAGCGGCTGGCGTGCTCGGGGGCGATGTGGCTGTAGGTGTCGTCCTCGACAATGTGGAAGTTGTGGAGGTTGGCCAACTGCAGCACACGGTGGGCGCTGCCCGGCGTGAGGCAGTAACCGGTGGGGTTGTGGAACACGCTCACGCTGACGTAGAGCTTGGGCTGGTGGGCTTCGCAATAACGGGCCATCACTTCCAGGTCGGGCCCTTCGGCGCGGCGCGGGACGGGCAAGAGGCGCATCCCCATCGCCGTCAGGCGCGCGAACTCCACCGCCCAGCCAGGCTCTTCCACCATCACATGGTCCCCGGCGCGCAGCAGGGTGCGGCTGACGATGTCCAGCGCGTGCGTGGCGCCGACGGTCGTGATGATGTTCTCAGGCGCAGCGTGAACGTTCAGCGTGGCAAGCCTGTTGGAAAGCATGCGGCGCAGACCACTGTCGCCCAGGGGTTCGCCATATCCAAGCGAAAACTGCCGCAGCGATTGCGTGCTGGTCACCTTGCGGACGGCAGCGGGCATGAATGTCGAATCCATCCATTCGGGGGGAAAGACGCCCATCCCCGGCTGGGGCTTGTTGCCGACCTTGTGGAACATACCCCGGATCAAGGCCGTGGCATCGATCGGCGTGTAGCTGCGCATCGCGGTCTGGCCGGTGGCCGTCTCCGGCAGCGCCTGCGCGGTTTCGCCGCGGCTCTCACGTACAAAAAAGCCCCGGTTCTTGCGGGCTTCGACCATGCCCAGCGCCAGGAGCTGGTCGTACGCCGCGACCACCGTCGAAGGACTTACCCCTTGTTGCTGCGCGCATTGCCGCACCGATGGCAAGCGCGCGCCGGGAGCCAGCAGCCGGTCACGGATGCGCTGGGCAAAACGCGCCGACAGCTGCTCGGTCAGCGATTGCGAAGAAGCCTTCATCAGCATGTTGCATCCTTGTGTATTGCCGGGTGCGGCGGTACAGATGTCCAACTGATCTGGCGAACTGTACTGCTCGTGTATTGCTGGCAAAGACTACAGTGATCCTCATGAACAGGCAAGAGGACCTTTGAATCACATGAAGCAGCAGGAAACCAAGGGCCTTTGGCTGGGTCTGGCGGGTGTCACCATTTTCGCGTTGACCTTGCCCATGACCCGGCTGGCCGTCGGCACGCCGGAGGAGCCGCAAATGTCGGGGGTCTTCATTGCGGTGGGCCGGGCCGTTGTTGCGGCCCTGCTCTCCACTATCTTCCTGCTCGCGACCCGTGCGCCCCTGCCCCGGCGCGACGACTGGTGGCCGCTGGCCGTCACCTCGGGCGGCGTCGTGTTCGGCTTTCCCTTGCTGACGTCGATCGCCATGCGCCATGTCGAGGCTGTGCATGCCAGCGTGATCGTCGGGGTACTGCCGCTGGCCACCGCGGCCGTGGGCGCCTGGCTGCACCGCCAGCGCCCCAGCGCAGGTTTCTGGGCGTGTGCAGCGCTTGGCAGTGCGTTGGTTGTGGCATTCGCGATGCTGCGCTCCGGCCAGAGTGGCCTGTCCATACAGCCTGCCGATGTTCTGCTGCTTGCGGCCATGGGCTGCGCTGCTGTAGGTTACGGCTGGGGCGCACGGCTGTCGCAGCGCATGCGGGCCGAACACGTCATTTGCTGGGCCCTCGTGTTCGCGCTGCCTTTGACTTTGCCGGCCGCGCTGCTGACACGTCCGCAGCAAGCGGTGCTTCCCGCGGCATGGTGGGGCTTCGCCTATGTGGCGGTATTTTCGATGTGGCTCGGGTTCTTCGCTTGGTATCGCGGCCTGGCCCTGGGCGGCACGGTGCGGGTGAGCCAGGTGCAACTGGTACAGCCATTTCTCGGGATGCTGTTCGCCGTGCCGCTGCTGGGCGAATCGCTCGACGCCGTCACGCTGGGCTTCGCTGTCGCCGTCATTCTCACGGTGTTCGCCGGCAAGCGGATGCCCGTGCGGGCAGCGGTCTGAAAAGATATCCACGAAAATCGACGCAAGGAGCGCAACCATGACATTGAACAATCCGCACCCCACCCCATGGGTGATGGCGCGCCGGGCCGAGAAAATGAATCCCTCGGTAATCCGCGAAATCCTCAAGGTCAGCGAGCGGCCGGGGATCATCAGCTTCGCCGGCGGTTTGCCGTCGCCGAAGACCTTCCCCGTCGGCGAGTTTTCGCAAGCCTGCGAGAAGGTGCTGCGCGACGATGGCCCGGGAGCCCTGCAGTATGCAGCGAGCGAAGGCTATGCGCCGCTGCGCGAGATGGTCTGCGCCATGCTGCCGTGGAAAGTCGACCCGGCGCAGGTACTGATCACCACGGGCTCGCAGCAAGGCCTGGACCTGGTCGCCAAGATCCTGATCGATGGCGGCTCGCGGGTCCTGGTCGAGACACCGACCTACCTCGGGGCGCTGCAGGCTTTCGCCCCCATGGAACCCGAAGTGATCAGTGTGGCGAGCGACGACGAGGGCGTGGTCCTGGCCGACCTCGCGCTCAAGGCTCCGGGTGGGCGCTTTCTCTACCTTCTGCCCAACTTCCAGAATCCCACCGGCCGCACGATGACCGAGCAGCGGCGCGCGGCGCTTTCGGGACGCACGGCGGAAACGGGCTTGCCCATCGTCGAGGACAACCCCTACGGCGACCTTTGGTTCGACGCGCCGCCGCCGCTGCCCTTGAGCGCCCGCAATCCCGAGGGCTGCATCTACCTGGGCTCGTTTTCGAAGGTGCTGGCGCCTGGGCTGCGGCTGGGGTACACCGTGGCCCCCCGGTCGCTGTTTCCGAAGCTGCTGCAGGCCAAGCAGGCGGCGGACCTTCACACCCCCATCTTCAATCAGCGCATCGTGGCCGAAGTGATGAAGGATGGGTTCCTGGATCGGCACGTGCCCACCATTCGCGCGCTCTACAAGTCCCAGCGCGATGCAATGCTGCAGGCGCTCGAGCGCGAGATGCAAGACCTCGACGTGCAATGGAATACGCCGGACGGCGGCATGTTCCTGTGGGTGCGGCTGCCGCAGGGCATGAACGCGATCGACCTGCTGCCCAAGGCCGTCGACAAGGGGGTTGCCTACGTGCCGGGGGCCGCCTTCTACGCCGGCCAGCCGGACACGCGCACCCTGCGGTTGTCTTTCGTCACTGCCGGCGCCGAGCAGATCAAGGCCGGTATCGCGGCGCTCGCCGCGGCCATCCGCGACCAACTCGGCAAGGGATGAAGGCGATGCTCAAGCTGTGGGGCCGAATCTCCTCCATCAACGTTCGCAAGGTCGTCCTGGCCGCGCAGTGGCTTGAAATTCCATTCCAGCGCGTCGATGCCGGTCATGAGTTCGGCGTGGTCCAGACATCCGAATACCGCGCGAAGAACCCGAATGCTCTCGTTCCCCTGATCGAGGACGGCGGATTCCAGCTGTGGGAGTCGAATGTCATCGTTCGCTATCTCGCCGCCAGACATTCACTGGGCCGGCTCTATCCGCAGGACCTTGCCACTCGCTTCGACGCCGAGCGCTGGATGGATTGGCAGCAGACGACGCTCAATCCGGCGGGCAGGCAGGCTTTCATTCAGCTGATCCGCACCGCGCCCGACCGGCGCCACGCAGAGCTCGTGGCTCAGTCGCAGGCTGCCGCCGAGCCGCTGATGGCGCTGCTCGATGCGCATCTGTCCCGGCAGGCTTTCATGGCGGGTGATGGCCTGACCATGGCAGACCTTCCCATTGCCTGCGAGGTCCATCGCTGGCGCGCGCTGCCGTTGCCGCGGCCGGCCCGCCCCAGCCTGGACCGCTGGTACCAGGGCATTCAGTCTCATCCCGCGTCGCGCGGGGCGCTCGATATTCCGCTTTCCTGAAGGCACGCCATGCAGCCACGCAACTTCAAGCAGGTCGACGTCTTCACTGCGACAGCCTATCTCGGCAACCCGCTCGCCATCGTACTGGACGGATCCGGTCTGTCCGAGGCACAAATGCAGCAGTTCGCCCGCTGGACCAACCTGTCGGAAACGACTTTCCTGCTGCCACCGTCCAGCGACGCGGCCGACTACCGCCTGCGCATTTTCACGCCCGGCGGCGAGTTGCCGTTTGCGGGCCATCCGACGCTGGGCAGCTGCCACGCATGGCTGGAAGCGGGCGGCAAGCCGCGCCGTGACGATTTCATCCTGCAGGAAGGTGCTGTCGGGCCGGTCAGGATTCGCAGGGACGGCGCGCAGCTGGCCTTCGCATCGCCGCCACTCCAACGCAGCGCGCCGAGCCCGGCCGAATTGGCCCGGGTGGCCGGCGCCCTCGGCCTGAAGGCCGGGCAGGTGATCGCGGCCCAGGCACTGGACAACGGCACCGCGTGGCTGGGCCTGCTGGTGGATCGTCCCGAAACCGTCCTGAAGCTTTCACCCGATCATCTGCAGCTCAAGAATCTCGGGCACAAGGTGGGCGTGGCTGCCGCGTACGCAGGCCAGGCCCGCGGCACGCCTGACCTGGAGGTCCGGGCGTTTGCCCCGCCGATCGGCGTCACCGAAGACCCCGTCACGGGCAGCCTGAACGCCAGCCTGGCGCAGTGGCTGATGGCCGATGGCTACATGCCCGCGCGCTATCTCGCCGCCCAGGGCACATGCCTCGGGCGGGCGGGCCGTGTCCGCGTCGAGCGCGACGAGAGCGGGCAGGTATGGGTGGGTGGCGCCTCGGTCACCTGCATTTCGGGAACTGTTTTGCTTTGATGGGCGAATCGCACGTCGATCATCTGGTGGTGGCCGCGCGCACCCTGGACGAGGGTGTGCAGTGGTGCGAGGCGACCTTGGGTGTGACGCCGCGAGCCGGCGGGCGGCACGCATTCATGGGAACGCACAACCGCCTGCTGCGCATCTCGTCCGGCTCGTACCCGCGGGCCTACCTCGAGATCATCGCCGTCGACCCGGCTGCGCCGCCCCCGGGCCGCCGCCGCTGGTTCGACCTGGACGACCCGGCGCTGCAGCATGCCGTGCAACAGCAGCCGAGGCTCATTCATTTCGTCGCCAGTACCCTCGACGCCGCAAGCGCGCTGAAGGCCTTGAGCGGTCTGGGGATCGACCGCGGCCCTCTGCTACATGCCGAGCGCCCCACGCCCGAAGGGCTGCTGCGCTGGCAGATAACCGTGCGGCGCGACGGCCAGCGGCTGTTCTACGGCGCACTGCCCACACTGATCCAGTGGGGCGACACCCATCCGGCGGACGCGATGCCCGATTCCGGTCTGGCGCTGCAGGCCTTGCGCATCAGCCACCCGCGGCCGGCGGATGTGCAGGCAGCCCTCGGCGCGATCGCCCTGCAAGAGGTCAGCGCCGGGCAGGGGCCGCCCAACCTCGTGGCGACGCTGGCAACACCCAAAGGGGTGGTGGTGCTGGAATCCAGAGGCTCCTGATGTCAACCGGGCGACTTGGGGGCCCGGCGCAGTTCAGAATGCCTGCATGGGAACCCTTTATCTGGTCCGGCACGGCCAGGCGTCGTTTGGCGCCGACGACTACGACCATCTGAGCGACCTCGGCCACAAGCAAAGTGTCCGGCTGGGCGAATACTTCGCGCAGAAGGGCATCCACTTCGACGGCCTGATCGCCGGCACGCTGCGTCGGCACAAGCAGACTTTGGCGGGCATCCTGCGGGGCATGAAGCGCGAGGGCGAACACCTGTCCTGGGCAGGATTGAACGAATACGACAGTGAAGCGGTGATCGCCGCCAGTCATCCCCACAAGCTGGCAGAGCCCACCTCGCCCGAAATGTACCGGCATCATTTCCGGCTATTGCGTGACGGCCTCGCGCAGTGGATGGCCGGTACCGTCAGCCCAAAGGGCATGCCCAGCTACGGCGACTTCGTGGCCGGCGTATCCGGCGCGCTTGACCATGTCCGCGCCAACCACTACGGCCAGAACGTGCTGGTCGTCACCAGCGGCGGGCCGATATCCACTGCGGTCGGCTGTGTGCTGGGCACCGGGGCCGAAGCGACGATCGAGCTGAACTTGCGCATCCGCAACAGCTCGGTCACGGAATTTGCGTTCTCACCCAAGCGCCACATGCTTGTCTCGTATAACGCGATTCCGCACCTGGAGGAGCCCGGCTTCGCCGAGTGGGTCAGCTACTCCTGAAGCTAAACTGACGGGATGCTTCCGACTGCCGATCCTGCGTCCGCCTGGTGGGTGATCTGTTTGTGCGCCGAGTGGTGCGGCGTCTGCCGCGAGTGGCGTGAAGCGTTCACCCTGACGGCGGCCGCGCATCCCGAGCTCCGGTTTGCCTGGGTCGACGTGGAAGACGAGGCCGAGGCCATGGGCGACGTGGACATCGAGACCTTTCCAACCCTGCTGATCGCCCACCAGGATCGGCCCTTGTTCTTTGGGCCGCTACAGCCCTCGGGTGCGCAATTCACCCGCCTGATCGCCAGTCTGCAGGAATCCAGCCCCGCGCTGGCGAAGCCGGATGAAGCCGGGCCGCTCTTTCGACGCCTCGCTTCGACCGTGCTACGGAAATCATAGCAACCAATCGTAACTGAGCAAGGCGACGTCCTACAGTGCGCTGCATGTCTTGCTGACGAGCGCAATCGCGTTATGAACGCTGAATGGAGGGATGGCTGGCGCGTTGCCGGTCATGATTTTCCCACCCCGTATTTCCAGGAGAACCGATCATGGCATCTAACGAACAAGGCAGCGAAGTCAAGAAAAAAGGCAGTTCCAACCGCGGCTTCGCCTCGATGGATCCGCAACGCCAGCGCGAGATCGCAAGTGAAGGCGGTCGTGCCGCGCACGAAAAGGGCACTGCCCACGAATTCACTTCCGAAGAAGCCCGCGAAGCCGGCCGCAAAGGCGGCCAGGCGCGCAGCCAGAGCAACCGCTCCAATCGCACCACCAGCACGAACAGCGACCGCTGAAGCGCGTGGCAGCCGTCAAAGGGCGCCGTGGGCGCCCTTTTCGCGTTTTGCCCGCCCCCGTCCTACAGTCGACCGGCGTGGCGACGCACCCCGGGCGAGGTGGCGGGCCTTCAAGCTCTGCAGCTCATCGAACGGAGTCTTCATGAACTGCTTCCAACGCACCGGCGCTTGCGCCATCATCCTGGCCTTTGCGCCTGCCGCTTGGTCGGCGGGCAACGAAGCGCTGTCCCAGGTCCAGCAGCAGTACAAGCAGGAGCGCGCCCACTGCCTGAGCGGGCAGTCGCACCAGGACCGGGCCACGTGCTTGAAAGAGGCGCAGGCCGCATACCAGGAAGGCCGCCGCGGCGCGCTGGTCAACCGCAGCGCATCGTCTGATTTTTCGAAGAACGCCATGGCACGTTGCGAAGCTCAGCCGACAGCAGACCGCGACGCTTGCGTCCAGCGCATCACGGGCGCCGGATCGGCGCAGGGCAGCGTCAAAGGTGGCGGCGTAATTCGCCAGACCGAGACAAAGGTTCAGTAGCTCGTCTCTCTACCATTCGCCGGCCAGCCGAACACGCCGATCGAGATCGGTGGCCGGTTCCTGCGGCAAGGGCGCGGGCTGGACCCGCTCAGCAAAAGGCACAGGTGGCCGTTGAGACAGCGGCGCCGGCGCGGGCTTGGACGCATGGGTTCGAACAACAGCGGCAAATCGCATGGCAACCCCTTGTTGTTTCCAAGTTTAGTAACTGCCGAGCTTTTGCGCTGTGAAATACACACGCCGGCCGGCTAAAGCTGCTCGAAGTGGACAGCGGACAACAGATGGGTCGCGTGATCCTTTCCTTCAATTTGACCGCTTGCGGGACCTGCCCGAGGCGCTGCCGCCGCCGGCCTCGCCGTGGCCTTGGACTGGCTGGAGCGGTCCGGAGTCGCCGGCTCGGAGATCTCGCCCAGCGACTGCGCCACATCCATTTCCTCATCGTCGCTCTTGGCGGCGATGTCTCCCAGCGTGATGATGCCCACCAGATGGTTCTCGTCATCCACCACCGGCATACGGCGGATCTGGCTGCTCGACATTTCGTTAAGCACCTTATCCAGGTCTTCGTGTTCCTTGGCACAACGCACATTGGTGCTCATCACGTCGGCCAGCCTCATGTTCTTGGTATCGGCCGCTTGGGCCACGCCGCGCACCACGATGTCGCGGTCCGTCACCATGCCGACCAGCTTGTCGCCCTCGCACACGGGAATCACGCCGACATTGAGCTCATCCATGGCCTGAGCGGCCAGAACCACCGTATCCTGTGGCGACATGCTCCGCACGCCACGGGTCATCACGTCAGCAACTGTTGTCATTTCGGGCTCCTTGGAAAGTCGCCGGCGAGTCGCCGACATTCCAGTGAATCTACCCAGTGGCAGCCTCGACGCTGTCGGTGCCCTCGCAAGCTGGCGTAGGACGTGGCCGATGGCCGCCGCGGCCCCGATGCCGCGCTACAGGATCATCTGCGTGCACCGGAACAGCGCGATGACCTTGCCGGTGTCGCGATGGCGGACTTCAGCGTCCCAGCAATGCGTCGTACGGCCCATGTGAACCGCCTTGGCGTGAACCTCGATCACGCCGTCGCGTGCGGTCCCCAGATGGTTGCTCTTGAGCTCTATGGTGGTGAAACCCTTGGCGCCCGGCGGCAGGTGCGCCGAACAGCCGTAGCCGCAGGCGGTGTCCGCCAGCGTCACCACAGTGCCGGCGTGCAGGAAGCCGTTGGGCGCGAACAGGTCCTTGCGGACCTCCAGTTCGGCGCGCAGAAACCCTTGCCCGGCCTCCAGCACATTGATGCCCATCAATGCGGGCAGGTGACCGGCCCCCAGATGATTGAAGAAGGCGGTGCTGCGCTCGGGGTTGTAGCGGGACATGTCGGTTGTCTTCCGTTCAGGCGATGTCGTCCACCAGTGTCGAGAGGGGCAGCCGACCCAATTCCTGCAGCAGCAAGGCCAGCTGCCGGCCCGCCGCATCGACCATCGCCCGGCCCTTTGCGGCAGTCGCCGATGCCGCGTTGCCCGCGGCCCCCTGGGCGTTGTAGTCCTGCATCTGCCAGCCCAGCTTGGCGCTGCCGCCATTGCCCAGGATCGGATAACGGGCCGCCCGGTCCTGCGAGGACGACTTGAAATCACGTGCCTGGGCCATGTCGACATGCTGTGGCCGCAGCGCGAGCATCATCGAGGTTTCGATGTCGCCGGCATGGACGCCGAACCGGTGTTCCTGGGCGCTGAACAAGCCGGAGATTTCCTCGCCCAGCGGCAGGTTCCACCAGCTGCAGCTGTAGACGATGAGTTTGCAACGCGTGCGCAGTTCGCGCGCCACGATGTCCACCAAGCTGACCTGGCCGCCGTGCGAATTGAGCAGCAGCAGCTTCCTGAACCCGGCGCGCGCCACGCATTCGCCGATCTCGGTCCAGATCGCGGTGACGGTCGCCGAGGACAGGGTGAGCGTGCCCGCGAATCGCGAATGCTCCGGGCTGTATCCCACCTGCTGCGTCGGCAGGAAAAGCACCTGCGCGGTGGCCGGCAACCGGGGCAGCGCCGCGGCGATCACGCCGTCCAGCAGCGCCTGGTCAACCGACAGCGGCAGGTGCGGGCCGTGCTGCTCGGTGGCCGCGACGGGCAGCACCGCCACGGCGGCGGCGGGGTCGATTTCCGCGAAGTCGCGCGTCGTCAGGTCGGCCCAAAACCGGGATTTTGTGGTCATCCAGAGCTCCTAGGGGAAGCGGCTTGCAACCCGTATTTCGCCGCCCGCACGATATGGGCCGCGTCGACGCCGAAGAAGTCACGCAGTGCGGCCCGGGTGTCGCTGCGCCCGAAACCGTCGGTGCCCAGCGTGATGTATCGACGGCCTTCAGGCAGGAAAGCACGCACCGATTCCGGCACCGCGCGCACGTAGTCGGTCGCCGCGACGACCGGCCCCGCGCCCGCGGCCAGCAGCCCGCGCACGTAAGGCAGGGTGTGCGCCTCGCCGCGCATGGCGCGCTGCTCGCAGCCCAGGCCGTCGCGCGCCAGTTCGCTCCAGCTGGTGACGCTGAGCACTTCGCACGGCACGCCTTGCGCCGCCAGCGCCTGCGCCGCCTTGATGACCTCCGTGAGGATGGCGCCTGATCCCATGAGCGTGGCCTGCGGCGTGCCTTCGCCGAAGGTGCCGAAGCGGTAGGCCCCGCGGATCACGCCTTCCCGGGCTTGCGCCGGCAGATCGGGCTGGGCATAGTTCTCGTTCATCAGCGTCACGTAATAGAAGACGTCCTGCTGTTCCACCAGCATCTCGCGCATGCCCTGGTCGATGATGGCGGCCATCTCGCCGGCGAACGCCGGGTCGTAGGCCTTGCAATTGGGGATCGTCGCCGCGACCAGGTGGCTCGAGCCGTCCTGGTGCTGCAATCCTTCGCCGCCCAGGGTCGTGCGTCCCGAGGTGGCCCCGAGCAGGAAGCCGCGCGCCCGCTGGTCGGCGGCGGCCCAGATAGCATCGCCCACGCGCTGGAAGCCGAACATCGAGTAATAGATATAGAACGGCAGCATCGGGAAGCCGTGCACGCTGTAGCTCGTGGCCGCTGCCGTCCAGCTGGCGAGGGCACCGGCCTCGCTGATGCCCTCTTCCAGGATCTGGCCGTCCAGTGCCTCGCGATAGGACAGCACCGAACCGATGTCCTCCGGCTCGTAATGCTGGCCCACGCTGGAATAGATGCCCACCTGCTTGAACAGGTTGGCCATGCCGAAGGTGCGCGCCTCATCCGCGACGATGGGAACCAACCGTTGCCGGAACTCGACGTTCTGCGGGCCCGGGGTCTTGTCCTTCAACAGGTTGCCCAGCAGCCGCACGAAGGCCATCGTGGTCGACATCTCCTTGCCGGCCGCGGCCGTGGCAAAGGCGCCATAGGAGGCAAGCGCGGGCACAGGCACCGGCTGTGAAGTCGCCAGCCGCCTGGGCAAGTAGCCTCCGAGCTTCGCGCGCTGCTGATGCAGGTAGCGCATCTCGGCGCTGTCGTCCGCCGGTTTGAAGAATTCGAGATTGCGGGCCTGCTCGTCCGACAGCGGCAGGTTGAAGCGATTCCGGTATTCGATCAGCGCCGTGTCGTCGAACTTCTTCTGGCTGTGGGTGGTCATCTTGCCCTGGCTGGCGGTGCCCATGCCATAGCCTTTCTTGGTGTGTGCCAGGATGACCGTGGGACCATCGGCGTACCTGGCGGCGGCTGTGTAGGCGGCATGGATCTTCACCAGGTCGTGGCCGCCGCGCTTCAGGCGGTCGATCTGCTCGTCGGTCATGCCCTGGGCCAGCCGCTTGAGCTCCTCGTTCTGGCCGAAGAAGGTGTCGCGGTTGAAGCGGCCATCCTTGGCGGCGAAGGTCTGCATCTGCCCGTCCACGGTATTGGCGAAGGCCCTTGCCAGCGCACCCGTGGTATCGCGGGCGAACAGCCCATCCCAGTCGCTGCCCCAGACCAGCTTGATCACGTTCCATCCCGCGCCGCGAAACAGTTTTTCCAGCTCGTCGATGATGCGGCCGTTGCCGCGCACCGGGCCGTCCAGGCGCTGCAGGTTGCAATTGACCACCCAAACCAGGTTATCCAGCTTCTCGCGCGCCGCCAGCGTCAGCGCGCTCATGCTCTCGGGCTCGTCCATCTCGCCGTCGCCGAACACGCCCCACACCTTGCGACCTTCGCAGTCCAGCAGGTTGCGGTGCGTGAGGTAGCGCATGAAGCGCGCGTGGTAGATCGAGCTGATGGGACCGATTCCCATCGACCCGGTGGGAAGCTGCCAGAAGTCGGGCATCAGCCAGGGGTGGGGATAGCTGGAAAGCCCGCGCGCGCCCTTGCCCGGCGCCGTGAGTTCCTGGCGATAGTGGGCCAGATCGGCCTCAACGAAGCAGCCTTCCAGAAATGCCCGCGCGTAAACCCCGGGCGCGCTGTGCGGCTGGAAGAACACGAGGTCGCCGCCATGGCTGTCGTTGCGGGCATGGAAGAAGTGGTTGAAGCCCACCTCGAACAGGTCGGCGGCGCTGGCATAGCTGGCGATGTGGCCGCCCAGTTCCCCATAGGCGGCGTTGGCGCGCGCCACCATCGCCAGCGCATTCCAGCGCATCAGCGAGCCCAGGCGCTCCTCGATCGCGAGATCGCCGGGGAACGCCGGCTGCTGGTCCACCGCAATGGAGTTGACATAGGGAGTGACCAGCTCGGGCGACCAGGCGATGTGGGGACTGCGCGCCAATGCCGCGATCTCATCCAGGATGAAGCGCGCCCGCGCGGGGCCATGGGCTGCGACCAGCGCCAGCAAGGCTTCGCGCCATTCCGCGGTTTCCGCGGGGTCGATGTCGCCGCTGTCGGTGCGGAGAAAACGGGTGAGGCTGTGATCGGTCATTTCGGCACTCCAATGGCCCCACTGTACGGAAAAGCGCCCGAACTTGTGTTCAATGGGTTCCGGCGACCTCGACCGTCACCGCGGTCGCGGCGAACAGCTTGTCGAACCCGGCGGGAGGGGCGGCATCGGTGAAGAGGGCGTCGATATCCGAGACTCGGGTGACTTCCACCATGGCGCCGCGCCCGAACTTGCTGGCGTCGGCCACCACCCAGACCTGGCGCGAATGGGCGATGGCCGCCTCGGTCACCTTCACTTCGCGGTAGTCGTAGTCGCGCATGGAGCCATCCGGCTCGATGCCGGCCACGCCCAGGATCACGGTATCGAAGCGGAACTGCTTGACGAAATCCACCGCCGCCTCTCCGACCACGGCGTGGTCGCGGGCGCGAACGAAACCGCCGCAAATGTGCACTTCCGTGTCGCGGTTCACGCTGAGAAGCTGGGCGATGGCCATGTCGTTGGTGACGATGCGCAGGCCCCGGTGGTTGCGCAGCTCGCGGGCCACCGCGCAGGTCGTGGTGCCCACCGTGAGCATCAGGCAGCAGTCGTTGGGAATGCGCGCAGCCACGGCGCGGGCAATCCGTACCTTGGCGTCGGCATTGAGCGTCTCGCGCTGCTGGTAGGTGATGTTCTCGGCCGTGGCGCCGGCGCGCACCCCGCCGTGAAACCGCACCAGCTGGCCGGTCTGGGCCAGCTGCTGAACATCCCTGCGCACTGTCTGCACCGACACCTTCAGCTTCTCGGCCAATTCATCCAGCGAGACGGGCCCTTGCGATCGCGCAAGATGGATCAACTGTTCCTGTCTGGGATTCATGTGGGCGGGATTGTATGCGCCGGTGTCTTCGCCTCAGTGGCTGGGGTTGAGATACCTTGCCGCCAGCGCCTGGAAGGCGCCTTTGCCGCTCGGGGCGGTGGTTTCGGATTCCACGATCCGCGCGACCGCATCGGTGCTCTCCAGCGCAGCCCTGGCATCGAGGAACAGTAACCGGCAGCGGCGGGCCAGGACATCCTCCACCGTGCGGGCGAATTCGTGCCTCACTGCAAAGCGGACCATCGCCTCGGTCAGGCCGGGGGCGACTTGCCGCTGCGCGCCCGGAAGGCCCTGCACGCGCTCGCTCTCGTTGCCATAGCTGTGCAACCCGGCCGCGCCGGTGAGCTGCCCGGGGGCCCGGGTCCCCTGCGCGCCGACCAGCCGCGTCGCGGCGGTCAGGCAGGGGCCGCGCCTGGCGATCAATCCGGCTTCGCAGCACCGGTCCAGCGCGTCCTCGGCCATCGATCGGTAGGTCGTCCATTTGCCACCGGTCACCGTGACCAAGCCGTCGGGGCGCACGAGGACCGTGTGCTCGCGGCTGATCGACTTGGTGTCCCGCGCCGCCGCCTCGGCGTCGGGATTCACCAGCGGGCGCAACCCGACCCAGGCGCTCAGGATGTCCGACCGCTTCGGAGGCACGGCAAAGAAATCGGCGCACTCCTTCAGGAGATAGTCGATCTCGCCCGGCAGCGGCTCGGGCTCGTCCGCCACGTCGCCGCGCTTTGAATCCGTCGTGCCGACGATGCTTTTACCGAGCCATGGGATGGCAAAGAGCACCCGCCCGTCGCTCGTTTTGGGCCAGAAAACCGCCGAGGTCGTGGGCAGGAGCGAGCGGTCGAAGCTGAGATGGACACCCTGGCTGGGCGCGACCAGCGGCCGACGCGTGCCCGGTGCCGCGTTCTGCAGCAGCCGGTCCACAAACACGCCCGTCGCGTTGATGACGCAACGCGAGCGGATAACGAACTCCGTGCCGGTCTCGCGATCGACCGCTTTGACGCCCGCGATCTTGCCGCCCTCCTCCAGCAGAGCCGTGGCGAGACAGTAATTGGCAAGCGTGGCGCCGTGGGCCACTGCCGTGCGGGCGATGGCCAGGGCCAGCCGCGCGTCATCGAACTGGCCGTCCCAGTAGGAGATGCCTCCCAGCAGCCCGTCCGCCTTCACGGTCGGCAGCATTTCGCGCACCCGCGCGGGCCCCATCCAGCGTGTCGCGCCCAGTCCCGCGGTTCCCGCGAGCGCGTCGTAGGCCTTCAGCCCCGCCCCGTAGAAAGGCAGGTGCCAGAGCTTGTAGGCCGGCATGACGAACGACAGCGGCTGCGCGATGTGGGGTGCGTTCGCCAACAGGTTGGCGCGTTCGCGCAAGGCCTCATAGACCAGCTTGAAGTCGCCCTGCGCCAGGTACCTGACGCCCCCGTGCACCAGTTTGGTCGAGCGCGAAGAAGTGCCTTGCCCGAAATCGCCGCGCTCGATCAACGCAACCTTGTGCCCCCGCAGGGCCGCATCGAGCGCGATCCCGAGCCCGGTGGCGCCGCCTCCGATGATCACCACGTCGAAGTCGTGCTGCGCCTGCAGCGCACGAAGCGTCGCCAGCCGATGGTCGTCAGCAGTATGTAATTGCATCTTCCTTGATTTTTCTTCCTACGCTGCCGGCGTCCGAGCCCGCCTCGCGACGAGCAGCGACACGAGTTCGGAAAAGCCCCGCCCGCTTCGCCCGGCCGTGACGTACCGTGGCAGGGCATCCATCTTGCCCACGAAGTCGCGGACATTGGCCACACCGACGGAAAACGGGAAATGGCTGAACATCGGCGAGTCGTTGGGCGAGTCCCCTGCATAGACAAAGCGCGCCCGTTCGCTGTCCAGGTCCACCCCATAGAGCTCCTGGATCAGCCACCTGCTCATCGAAAGCTTGTCGTGCGTTCCGAACCACCCGTTCACGTGGATGGAGCTGACCTTGGCGGTCATGCCGGCCTCCTGCATGATGCGCACAACGGCGTCCACGCTTTCATCGCCGAGCCGGGGCACATCCTCGCAATAGTCGATCGCCAGGTCGTAGATGCGGCAGAACTGGTCGGAGGCGAGCGCCGTTCCCGGCACTTCCCGCAGCACCTTTTGCGCCACGGCGTCCAGGCGCTCGCGGTTGGCCTTCAGCCCGCCGCCGCAAAGCGAATGCCGGCAAGCCAGTCGGCGTTTTTCGCGGTCATACCAGAAGCAGAGCGCGCCATTCTCGCCCACCACGGCGTCCACGGGCCACATGCGCGCGATGTGGTCGCACCAGCCCGCGGGCCGGCCGGTGGTCACGATCACGCGCAGGCCGGCATGCTTGAGCTGCTCCAGCGATGCATAGGCGGCCGCGGTCAGCGCGCCGTCGGTCGTGAGTGTGTCGTCCACGTCCGTGATGAGCGTGTGGATGGCGGCCGCATCGCCGGCGCCGATATCGGCAATCGGATTCAAGTTCCCTCCAATTCGGCTTTCGCCAGAAAGCTCTGTCGAAGCACTTCAGTTGAACCGAGCGTCCAGTGACAATTACGAAACCTATTATCCTTCGTTTTTGAGCGTTTTGCCACTTGTCGCCGAGTTACTGAGCCGCTTGTGCCTCTTCCCGGGCCTGCGCTGCCTCGCGCGGCAACTCGAAGAGCCTGAACGCAGGCTGGTCCGGCCGGCTGCGCTGCAGCAGCGGCTTGGCCACGTTGTAGACGGGAATGCCGTTGATGGTCTTGCCTTCCAGCGCGCCGCGGTGCGCGTGGCCGTGGAACACGGCATCGACCGGATAGCGCAGCAGCGGCTCCTCCAGCCGGCTGCTGCCCAGGAAGGCAAAGATCTCCAGCGGCTCGCCCTGCAACGTGCCGGCAATCGGCGAGTAATGCAGCAGTGCGATGCGACGAGGGGTGCGCAACTTGGCCAGCGCCGATTCCAGCTTCATCGCCTCGTTCAGCGTCTCCTGCACGAACAGCTTGATGGCGGGTTCGCCCCATGCACCCAGCGAGGCGCGGCCGAAGCCGCCGGCGAAACCCTTGGCGCCGGCGATGCCCACCCCTTCGATCTCGCAGGCCTCACCGTCGAGCACCCGCACGCCGGCTCGGGTCAAGGTTTCGGTCACGATCCCGGGCGTGCCCGACTCGTAGTCATGATTGCCCAGGATGGCGACGATGGGGACCTTGACGGCCGCCAGCTCGTCCGCGAGCACTTTGGCCTCCTCGGCGGTGCCGTAGTCGGTAAGGTCGCCGCACAGCAACAACGCGTCCGCGGCTTCCGAGGCCTGGGCGAAGAAGGCGCGCAGGGTTCCGGCGGAATCCTTGGTGGCGTGGATGTCGCCGACGATGGCGAAGCGCACGTGGGTGGGGGACTTGGGCATGGCGGATTTTCGTTGGTACATCCCATGCTGGCTGGTGCCGCAGCGGATGACTGTAGGCAGACGCTGACACTGCATGAGGTCCCCCGCCCCCTGGGACAGGGTGCTCAGCCGGGTTAGGCTGGGTCAACAAAATTCCTTGGCTCTATGCCCTCCGCTGCACTTGCACCGTCCCTGGAGAACGAGGTTGCGCCTGTCACTGCGGCTTTTTTCCGGCGGGCGCTTCGCGTGCTGGTCGATGCCCAAGTGCCCTTCCTGGTCGGCGGTGCGTTCGCGCACGCGTGCTTCACGGGCATCCGCCGCTCGACCAAGGACCTGGATCTTTTCATCCGCCGGGAAGATTACGACCGCGTCGCCGCGCTGGCCCAGGCAGAGGGATGGCGCGCCGAAATGACGTACCCGCACTGGCTCGCCAAGGTCTTCGCGGGCGACGACTTCATCGACCTCATCTTCAATTCCGGCAACGGGGTCGGGCCGGTGAACGAGCACTGGTTTCGCAACAACGCGCAGGCCGAGGTGCTGGGCGTGCCGGTGCGCATCGCCAACCTCGAAGACGGGCTCGTGTCCAAGGCCTTCATCATGGAGCGCGAACGCTACGATGGCGCCGACATTGCCCACTTGCTGCAGGCCAACGCCGAGCAGGTCGATTGGGCGGGACTGTTGCAACGCTTCGGAGCGCACTGGCGCGTGCTGCTGGCCCACCTCACGCTGTTCGGCTTCATCTATCCCGGCGAGCGGCACCGCGTGCCCCGCTGGGTCATGGACAAGCTCGTCACGCGACTGTCCGCGGAAACGCAGCAGCCGCCGGCTGAAGACCAGCACGTCTGCGCCGGCACCCTCCTTTCGCGCGCGCAGTACCTGCACGATGTGGAGAGGCTGGGCTATATCGACGGCCGCCTGACGACCGCCAGCACGATGACGCCGCAGGACGTGGCCGTCTGGACCGAGGCGATCGCGTCCCCGCCGGCCGAACCCGGCGCTGTCAGTACGCCAGCTTCGGATACCAGTCCGCCCCCCGCCCGGCGGGCGTGATATCCAGTATGTTCCACAGCGGCGCGATGTCCGGTGCGCCGCGCGGGTCCTGGCCGGGGTCGGCGGTTTCGCCGCCCAACTCGCCGCCCCAGAAATGGCGAACCGCGCCGTCGCGCCTGACCCACACTTCCAGCGCGGGCCATTCGCTGCCGTCAGTTGCGAGGCTGCGGTAATCGCGGGCGAAGTCGTCGCCCACGGCCTGGAAGAACTTCAGGTTGCGCCACCCGCGCTCGCGGGCGAAGGCGAGCTGGCGCTCGGTTCTTGCCGTTCTCGTCCTTGAAACGACAGTCTCTCGGCTGGCCGCCCAGCGGCAACGCCCGGCGCATTGCCGCCACACGCTCGATGTGGCGGCGCAGCTCGATCTCTTCGGCCAGCAAGCGGGCGCGCCTCGCGGTATTCGGCGCTGTCGTTGGGATAGGGCTTGCTGGCGGCAGCCGCCAGCTCGGCGGCAGGTTTCAACATCGGCATTGGGGCTCCTTGGATAGCTGGTTATTGACGGGTTCTCAGGCAAACGACGAATGGCGGCAGCCCGAATCGACTTGGCAAGATTCGCATTCCCCAGTTGCTGGCGCTCGCTCCAATCGATGTAAGTGCTCCCGGCCTGTTAGAGCTTGAGCAGGTGGGGCGAAACCTCATCACGTAGATCTGGAGGATGGCGGCAAGTTGGAAGTCGCGCAGCAGATGGCCAACCACGAGAGCGCGAGGGGGCTGAACGACAGGCGACAGGACCGTGTCGCTCGATGAGGTAGAGCGGATCCTGATCTGAGCGAATGCAGGAGCTGCGGTTGCCCGCGCTCTGGATTTGGTCGCCCTGGCTAGCCCTGATGATCTTCGTCGTAAGCTGAACCTGGCACATGGTCGAAATCGGCTTGTTCAGACCATCCTTGACTCTTGTTCTCTTGTGGTGATCTAGCTTTACCTGTAAAGTAGTAATTATCCAGCTGCCATGCTTTGGTTGGCTGGATCAGCTTTTGTAATTGGAGGCGCAGGTGGAAGCCGGTCGATTTGTAGTCGAGACACCTCAGATACAGCGCTTGCAACGGCGCCATTTCATCCTGTTCAATGTCCTCCCGCTGCTTCTCATCATAGCAACACCGCTGTATTGGGACTGGCTGTACCACGGGGGCTTCGAAATCGCTCTCTTCGCGACGATGTGGTTGCTGACCAGCCTGGGCATTACGGTCGGATTCCATCGCTTGTTCACGCACCGCTCGTTCCAAGTTGCACCATCGGTTCAGATCGCGCTGGCTGTGCTGGGCTCAATGGCAGCACAGGGCGGCATTACTTCCTGGGTCGCGATCCACCGCCTACATCACGAGAAGAGCGATACCGAATCCGACCTGCACTCGCCCAATCTCCACGGGGAAGGCTTTGCCAATCGGCTCCGCGGCCTGCTGCATTCGCATGTCTTGTGGATGCGTAGGCATCCGTACCCTAACGTGGTCCGCTTCGCGCCAGATCTGCTACGCAGCCGGCATCTTCGAAGCATCAACCGCAACTACTTGAACATCGTGTGGATCGGGCTGCTGCTGCCAACCGCCGCCGGCTTTGCCTACCACGGTGACCTCTCCGGCGCCCTCTCGGGTCTGTTTTGGGGCGGCGTGCTGCGGCTATTCGTGCTAGAGCACATCATCTGGTCGATCAACTCGTTCCTTCATGTGTTTGGCAACCGCACATATGAAACGCGCGATTCCAGTCGTAACGTCGGCGTACTTGGGCTCATCACCCTGGGTGAGTCCTGGCATAACAATCATCACCGGTTCGCCAATTCGCCTAGCTTCGGTTTGAAGTGGCACAACCTCGATCCTGGCTACTGGCTCATTAAGGGCCTTGAAGCGCTCGGGTTGGCCACCGACCTGCGCATGCCTGATCCCGCACAAGTCGAGGCGCGACGAGCCTTGCCGTCAACCAGTGCGCACCTGTGACCACTGTGCCGCCGCGATCGCCCCGTTATTCAACTCTCATAGGAAAGCCCATTCATGTCAGTGAGGACTGTTAGCCGAACTAAGGACGAGATTGCACACTGGTGCATTGAGTTTGTCACCAAGAATCTTGACATTCCCGCGTCGAAGATCGACTTATCGAGTGAATTTGAATCATTCGGCCTGGATTCCGCGGCGACGGTCGGTCTGGTGGTTGAGCTAGAGGAGTGGCTGGGCCGGACGATTGACCCCACTGTCGTGTTCGAGCATCCGACGATTGGTGCGCTTGCCGGCTACCTTGCCGGAGAAACGGCTTGAGCGACAGGCAGCGCTCGCTGGAGGCGATCCAATTCCACTACGACGTGGGCAATGAGTTCTACGCATTATGGCTCGATCGCCGGATGGTGTACTCATGCGCGATGTGGCCGCCAGGTATGCTTGCTAATGACTTGGAAGCGGCTCAGGTAGCCAAGCTGGACCATCATCTGGACCAAGTGGATATCAGCACCGCCAGTTCTATTTTGGACGTGGGATGCGGCTGGGGCGCCCTGCTAATACGCGCTCTGGAGCGCAACGAGCGGCTCGCGAGCTTAGTGGGCCTGACCTTGAGCAAAGAGCAGTGCGACCACGTCAATCGCGTGGCCGCCGGCAAGCCGCAGATCGCCTGCCGGCTGGAGAACTGGCTCGATCACCGGGCCGCTTCGCCCTATGACGGAATCGTCTCCGTTGGTGCATTTGAGCACTTCGCTACGCCCGAAGACGACGACTGTCAGCGGCTGGAGAAGTACCGCGCTTTCTTCCGCTTCTGCAAGCAGAACCTGGTTCCACGCGGGCGGCTGTCGCTGCAGACCATTGCGTACCTCGACATGGATCGTAAGGATGCAAGCAATTTCATGGAAGCCGAGATATTCCCCAACTCCGACTTGCCCTATTTGGCCGAGGTCGTGAAGGCCTGCGAGGGCGTCCTCGAGATCACTGCAGTGCGCAACGACCGTTTCGACTACGCGCGCACCTGCGGTCTGTGGCTGCAGCGCCTCAAGGAACGCCGCACTGAAGCCATCCGCTTGGCCAGCGAGGATGTGGTCCGCAAGTTCGAGAAGTACCTCGCGCTCAGCTCGGTCGGCTTCTACCAGGGAAAGATCTGCCTGCTGCGCCTCACCGCTTGCAGAACATGACACGTGTTGTCTTCAACCCGTTTTCAGAAAGTTTTCGCAGGAACCCCTACGAAACCTATAGCGCGCTGCGCACCACCGGTCCGTTCCGATCGCTCGGCATGTGGATCTTCACGCGGCACGCTGATGTTAAGGATGTCCTGCGTGACCGCCGTTTCAGCTCTGCACTAATTCCAAGCCTCGTGCACCGGCGCCTTGACGAATTCGGCATGAGCTGCCCTGAGGTCACCAAGCTAGGCCAGAAGGCGATCGTGTTCACCGACAACCCAGACCATGCGCGCCTGAGGCGTCTGGCTAACGTGGTCTTCCATCCTAGTCAGCTCGAGTCGCTGCGGCCGCTCGCGGCAACGCTGGTGCAGCAGCACCTGAAAAGCTTCGCTACCCAGGCACGGGGTGACTTCGTCGGGCAGGTGGCCCGGCCGATTCCGTTGAAGCTGCTGCTGTCGTGGCTCGCGATCGACCACGAGCACATGGAAGCCGTGGCGACCTGGAACCATGCCATCCGCTACTTCCTCGAGCCCGGCGCCGTCAACCGCAGCCAGTTCGCCCATATCTACCAGTCGCTGACGGAGTTCCTCGCGTTCTTTGCGTCGTACATCGCAGACCGGCAGGGCCGTGCCGGGGCCGACCTCATCAGCCAGATGCTCGTACGCACCTCAAAGAACGACGGCTTCACCGTTGAAGAAGCGGCCTACATGTGCGTCATGGCGTTCGTCGCTGGCGCAGAGACGACGCAGGCGCTGCTCGGTAATGCCATGCTCTTGCTGGCCTCTCATCCCGCGCAGCTAAACAAGCTGCTAAGCGGTGAAGTAGCGGTCTCCCGGGCCGCAAACGAGATCCTCCGCTTCGAGGCGCCGCTGCAGATGACCAAGCGTGTTGCGATGGAAGATGTTGCGGTGGCCGGCGTCAACATCAAGGCCAACGATCAGATCCTGCTGTGCTTGGCTGCCGCCAACCACGACAACGATGTCTTCGCCGACGCAGACAGCTTTGACATCGGCCGTTCGAACAGTGAGTTGCACCTCGGCTTCGGGTACGGCGCGCATGCGTGCCTTGGAGCGCGTCTGGCGCAGATCCAGCTGGAGTCGCTGCTCGAAGAGATCATCCGCCACCGCTGGCAGCCGGTAGTACACGAAGCGCCGCGCTGGCAGCGTCACTCGCAGATTATGAGGGGCCTCGACGAACTACCGCTGGACCTGCAGACGCAAGGCGAAACCGTTGCATAGCATTGCTGAGATCATCGTCTTGAGAGCCGAGGCTAGTCCAGATCGCCGGGCCTACCTCTTCCTCGACGACAACGCAGGAGAAGAGCACGAGCTGTCTTGCCGGCAGCTACTGGAGGGCGCTGGAAGTGTGGCCGGGGCGCTGGCGCGCTATCCGAAGCAGGCCCGAATACTCATTGCCCTGCCGACCTCGCCTGAGTTCTGCCACGTCTTCTACGGCTGCATGCTGGCCAACAAGGTCGCGGTGCCGATTCCGATCCCGAACGCCCATAGGCTCGAAGCGGTGCTTAAGATCGTCGTCGAGTGCCAGACATCGTGCATCGTCGTCGTGCCCTCGCTGCGGCGCGGCCTCCGGGCAGCCCTGGACAGCGCCGGCATTCGCAGCGTCGACGTCCTGTGCCACGACGACCTGCGCGGCAGCGCGCCAGCCCGTCTGGTGCTGCCGGCGCCGACGGACATCGCCCTGCTTCAGTTCACCTCCGGCTCGACCACATCGCCGAAGGGCGTAAAGATAACCCATGCCAACATCATTGCTAACGAACGCATGATTTGCGAGTCATTCCGACACACGGAATCAAGTACCGTGGTAGGGTGGACGCCCTTAAATCACGACCAGGGTTTGATCGGCAACCTCATCCAGCCTCTATACGTCGGCGCCTCTTGCGTGTTGATGGCGCCGACTACGTTCCTGAGAAAGCCCCGACTTTGGTTGCAAGCTATCTCAACCTACTCAGCTCACACCAGTGGTGGACCCAATTTTTGCTATGACCTCTGCATCGCGCGAATCTCCGACGCCGACTGCCAAGGCCTAGACCTGTCGTGTTGGCAAGTGGCATTCAACGGCGCCGAGCCTATCAGCGCGGCCACCTTGCGACGATTCGCAACTCGGTTCTCGCCATACGGCTTTCGAGCCGATGCCTTCTTCCTCTGCTACGGAATGGCCGAGGCCTCGCTGTATGTGTCGGGAGGGTACGCGGAAACGTTATGGTTTGAGGAGGCTCGAGAGGTACATGAGCTGCCCCCCATTCATTCCGGCCGCCCCCACCCCGACACGTCGATCGTCTTGCGCCGGATGGATGAAGCGCCGAGTGTTGACGATGCCGAAGAAATCTGTATTGCGGGGCCGAACGTCACGTCGGGCTACTGGGGCGGCCAAGCTGCCGACTCGTTCTTCGAGCAAGACGGCAGGCGCTATTTCCGTACCGGTGACCTCGGTTGCCTCGACGATGGGCGTCTGGTCGTGACAGGACGGGCCAAGGAGGTCATCATTGTCCGGGGGCGCAACATCCATCCCTACGATATCGAGCGAACCATTGTCGAGACCCATGAGGCTTTCCTGCCAAGCGCATGTGCCGTTATTGCCGTCGGTCCCCCTGATTCGCAATACGTGATCGCTGTCCAAGAGATCGAACGCACTGCGCGACACGCGCTTGACTACAATGCTATAGCTGGCGAAGTCAGGAAGAGCGTAGTCCGGAAGCATGATGTCCAGCTTAAGCGCGTGCTCTTTGCAGCGCCGGGTTTCATTCCGAAAACTTCGAGTGGCAAGATCAAACGCACCTTGCTGGCGCAACACCTTCAACACTCCGATCTCGCGCACTCGGGGATCATTGCAGCCGCATGACGAGGCAGGAAATGACTAACGACGAGATGAAGGCGTATCTACAATCAATTGTGGCCAAGACGCCGTTTGCGGCTTTCCTGGGTGCCGAGGTCATCTCGATATCGCCAGGCCACGTAGAGCTGGCGATTCCGGTTATTCCGGAGAAGATGAACCAACACCACGGCTTCGTTCACGGCGCAGTGATTGGTTTTGTCGCCGACAGCGCTTGCGCCTGGGCCGCGGGGTCGGTAGCCGGCGACGTGGTGACTGCGGAATACAAGCTCAACCTGCTCGCGCCTGCTATAGGCGACCGGATTATCGGCATCGGCAGCGTCATCAAGGCGTCGTCGCGAACTGTCGTCACGAAGGCAGAAATTTATTCCGAGCGGGCCGGCGAGCGCAGGCTTGTAGCCTTCGCCGTCGCTACCGTCGCCAAGACCGACGCCAAATGAGCTGCCCGCTCGACACTGACGCAGGCGCCCCTCCGCCGGGATTCGAGCCGCTCTTCCGGACCAGCCCCTTCCTCGATGCGACCGGGCCTTTTTTCTACAAGCCGCTCGAGCAGGGATTCACGGTCGGGCTAAGGGTGCTCGAGAGACACACCAACGCGTCAGGATCCCTTCATGGCGGCCTAGTCGCCACGCTGGCCGACGTGTCGCTCGGCTATGTGACCGCTACCTCCCAGACGCCCGCGCTGCGGATGTTGACGACGAGCCTCGGCATCGACTTCGTTGGCACGGCCAAGATCGGCGACTGGGTCGAATCGCATGTCAGCATCGTGAAGGTCGGCAGCCGCCTAGCCTTCGCCAATACCATGATCACGTCGAATGACGCCCCGATCGCGAGTGCCAGGGTCGTCTTTATAGTAGTCGGCGCCGCTGCCTGAGCGTGCTGCTGTCGAACCTTCCCAGGAAAAGCTCCTGTTGAGTTGCAATAGGTTCTTCCTACCGAGTCGGGAAGCTGGAGGCTTGTAGCCGAGGGCCGAATGGGGCCTGGGGCGTTGTAGTAGGCCAGGAATGCGGGCAGCCAAGCGGTGCGCTCGGGGCTTCTGCTCCACACGCGGCCATAGGCCCATTCACGCAGACACGTCTGAATGAATCGTTCGGCCTTACCGTTTGTTTGCAGCCGATACGGTTTGGTGAACGTGTGCTTGATGCCCAGGGCCTGGCAGGTCCTGGCAAACAGCTTGGAGCGGTAGGCACTGCCGTTGTCGGTCAGCAGACGCTTGATCGTCACGCCCAGCGACTTGTAGTGCATGACCGTGGCCTTCAAGAATTCGACCACCGATTCCTTGCGTTCGTCCCGCAGGATTTGCACGAAGCTGGCTCGCGAGTGGTCATCGATCGCCACGTGTGCAAACTCCCAGCCGGCGCCGTCGACGGAGTCGCGTCGATCACCTGTCAGGCGATGGCTGGGACGCACGATGCGCCCGAGCTTCTTGGTGTCCATGTGCAGCAATTCGCCAGGAGCCTCCCGCTCGTAGCAGACGACGGGTTGCACGGGGTCGAGCGCCTTCAGGCTCGACAGCCCCAAGCTGGCTAGCAAGCGGCTGACAGTGGCTACGCTACGGCCCACTACAGTGGCACGCGACGCATCGGCATGCGGCTGCGGCGCAGTTGCTCAATGCGCTCGGCCAGTTCGAGATCGACAGTGGTGCGCGTGCGGTGCGGGCGGGACTGCGATCTCGCAGAGCCTCCTGGCCGCCTTCTTCGAAACGCCGCAGCCACTTGCGCGCCGTCTGGCGGCTGATTCCGGCGGCCTCGGCCGCCGGAATCAGCCCCATCACAGCTATGCGATCGATAAGCAACTTGCGTCCTTCGAAGGTCAATCTGGCATTCTTATGGCTGTTCACCTGGTTGATTTCCTCTGAGAGTTCTGAAGCGTGGTAACTCCAGTCTCCCAGACTCTTCCGGGTGAACAACCTATTGAAACATCACAACCAGGCCGCGGGTGACACGTGAAACGTCCAGCAGGTCGTCGATCAGGCTGGTCATGTGGCCGCCCTGCCTGGCGATGATCTCGCTGGTCTTTTGCACGCGGGCTTCATCCAGCTTCGCGATGCGCAGAAGCTCGGCGGCCGCGCGAATCGGCGCCAGCGGGTTGCGCAGTTCGTGCGCCAGCATCGCGAGGAACCGTCCTTGCGTGTGTCGGCCTCTTTCAGCCGGTCAACGGCATGCCCCAGTTCCTGCTGGCGCGGCGTGTCTCTTCCTTTTCGTTCTCGCAGCGCTCCAGCATCTTGTGGTCGGTCAGGTCCACGGTGATCTTGGAGAAGCCGACCAGCTCGCCCGCCTGATCGCGCAGGGCCGTCAGCGCGATGCGCCCCCAGAAAACGCTTCCATCCTTGCGCCTGCGCCAGTTTCCTCCCGTGATGACGCCTTGCGGGTTCATGAAGAAGACGGCGATTTCCTTGATCTCTTCGGTCATCAGCCGGTGAAGTTCGGCCACCTGATGATCGGGCAATGAAGACGCCAGATAGGGATTCGGCACGTAGGACCTCCTGCGGTTTCGAGTGCGTTGCCGCGCCCTGTAAAACCCGGATGGTGAGTCGAACGGCTGTACCGCCGTGTCGGACAAGGCCCAGCTTGCCCGGTAAGAATCCTGGCCTTGGGCCTCAGCGGCCCACGGGCAGCACGCGCCAGACCACGTTGCCCACGTCGTCGGCGACCAGCAGCGCTCCGCGCGAGTCCAGCGCGACACCGACGGGCCGCCCATAGGCCTTTCCCTGCGCACTGAGGAAGCCGCCGAGGAAATCGATCTTGCCGCCGGCCGGCTTGCCGTCCGCGAAGGGCACGAAAGTGACCTTGTAGCCGCTGTGCGGCTGCCGGTTCCAGGACCCGTGCTCGCCGACGAAGGCGCCGTTCGCAAAGGGCGCCGGCATGCGCCCGTCGGAAAAGGCCATGCCCAGCGGCGCCACGTGGTTTCCCAGCGCATAGTCCGGCACCAGCGACTTCGCCACCTTGTCGGGTTGCGCGGGCTGCACGCGCTCGTCCACATGCCCGCCCCAATAACTCCATGGCCAGCCATAGAAGCCGCCGTCCTTCACCGACGTCAGGTAGTCGGGCACCAGGTCGCTGCCCAGCTCGTCGCGCTCATTCACGACGGTCCACAACGCACCGGTTTTCGCCTCCCAGCCCAGGCCGTTGGGGTTGCGCAGGCCGCTGGCGAACAGGCGTTTGTCGCCGCTGGCGCGGTCGATCTCCCAGATGGCGGCGCGCCCCTCTTCGGCGGCCAGGCCGCGCTCGGCCACGTTGCTGTTGGAGCCCACGGTGGCATAGAGCTTGTTGCCGTCGCGGCTGGCGATGATGTTCTTGGTCCAGTGGTGGTTGATCCCCGCGGGCAAGTCGGCGAGCTTGACGCCGGCCGCGGTGATCCGGGTCTGCCCCGGCAGGTAGGGAAAGCGAACCACGGCGTCGGCGTTGGCCACGTACAGGCTGTCGCCCACCAGTGCCATGCCGAACGGCGAATGCAGCTTGTCGATGAAGACGCTCCTGAGCTCCGCGACGCCATCGCCGTCGGCATCCCGCAGCAGCGTCACGCGGTCGGCGCTGGGCGTGCCCGCGCCTGCGCGATTCATCACCATCTTCATCACCCAGGCCTTGATCCCCTTGGGTTGCTGCTCGAGTGGCGGCGCGGGTTTGTTGCTCTCGGCCACCAGCACATCGCCGTTGGGAAGAACGTAGAGCCAGCGCGGATGGTCCAGCTCGCGCGCCAGCGCCGTGAGCCTGAAGCCGGCCGGGGCGGCGGGCGTCACCCCCTCGGGCCAGCCCTGGGCGGGTGCGATGTTCACCGTCGGAATCAGGCGCTTGACGGGCGGCGGCAGCGTGGGATGGGAGCCTTCGCCCGCCCCGGGCGGCAGCCTCGCCGTGTCGCCGCAGGACGCCGCCAGAAACGTGCAAGCCAGGATACTCGGGAGTCGCAAAAGCATGGACCTGGAAGTCTGGAATTGGCTCATTTGCGCGTCTGTAGGCGGAAACCGCCAAAATGCGTGGATGACTCAAGAGCTTTTCCGCGAAAACGCCTACCTGAAGGACTGCACCGCCACCGTCGCCGCCATGGGCGACCAGGGCATCGTGCTGAACCGCACGGTCTTCTACCCCCTGGGGGGTGGCCAGGCCGGAGACAGCGGTGTGCTGGTGTTGCCCTCGGGGGAGGAGCTGGCGATCTGCGATACCCGCAAGGCCAAGGACGCCGACGGCAGGGTCACTTCCGGTATCTGCCACCTGCCCGCCCCCAGCCAGGAGGCGCTGCTTTCGAGCCTGCAGCCCGGCGACAGCGTGACGGCGCGCGTCGACTGGCAGCGCCGCCACCGGCTGATGCGCTTTCACACCGCCACGCACCTCTTGTGCAACCTGGTGCCGCAGCTGGTGAACGGCTGCTCGATCACGACCGACTATGCGCGGCTGGACTTCAACATGACCGATCCCCTGGACAAGGAAGCGCTGACCCAGGGCATCGCGCGCCTGGTCGCGGCCGGCCTTCCGGTGGCCGTGAGCTCGATCACGGACGAGGAGCTGGACGCCAACCCCGCCCTGGTCAAGAGCATGTCGGTGCAGCCGCCGCGCGGGAGCGGCCGGATCCGCACGATCCGCATCGGCAGCGATGAACACGTCGACTTGCAGCCCTGCGGCGGCACCCATGTCGCCAACACGGCCGAGATCGGCGCGGTGGTGGTGACCAGGATCGAAAAGAAGAGCGCGTCCACCCGCCGCGTCGTGCTGGGCTTCGCATGAAGGAACTTCGCCTCCGTGGCCGAGCTCACAGATCGTGATGCTCCTCTCCCGCTTCCTGCCCGCCGTCGCCTTGGCGGCTGCTCTTGTGCTGTCCGGCGCGGCCGCAGCGCAACCGGCCAGGAGCGTCGTCACCACCGAGCGGGCACGCGCCGAACTGCTGGCGCATGCCCCGCAGGGCCTGGCTGCGGGCAGCCAGGTGTGGGTCGGCCTGCAGCTGGCGCACCAGCCCGAGTGGCACACCTACTGGAAAAACTCGGGCGACTCGGGTCTGCCCACGCAGCTGCAATGGACCTTGCCGCCGGGCGTCGTGGCCGGCGACATCGCCTGGCCGGTGCCCAAGAAAATCCCCATCGGCACGCTGGCCAATTACGGCTACGAAGGCACCGTGCTGTTGCCGGTGCCGTTGACCATCACGCCGGACTTCAAGCCTTCGCTCCTGTCCAGCGAACTGGAGGTCAAGCTCAAGGCCCAGTGGCTGATCTGCCGCAAGGAGTGCATCCCGGAGGAAGGCGAATTCGCGCTCAGGATCCCGGTCCGCAGCACCACGGCGCTGCACGCCGCGGCCTTCCAGGCCAGCTTCGACAGCCAACCCCGGCCCGTCACCGGCGAAAGCCGGGTAGAGATCGACGGCAATGCCCTGCAGCTGAGCGTTGCCGGCCTACCCGCCGCCCTGCGCGGCGAGACGCTGGAATTTTTCCCTGAAACCGGCGAGGTGATCGAAACTGCGGCGCCCTGGACGCAGGCCTGGCAAGGCGATACCTGGACCGCGCGGGTGCCCGTGTCGGCACAGCGCAGCCAGAGCCCGGCGGTCATGCCCATCGTGCTGGCCGCGGGCGGGCAGGGCTGGCGCGCCGAGGCGCGGGTGCTGGGCACATGGCCGGCAGTGGCCGCTTCCACAGGCGTATCCCCGGCATTGGAATCGGCGCTGCGCCGCAATGCCGCGGCAGGGACGCCGCCGTCCTCCTCGCTGACCTTCACCGCCGCCTTGCTCGGCGCCCTGCTGGGCGGCCTGCTTCTCAACCTCATGCCCTGCGTGTTCCCGATTCTGGCGATCAAGGTGGCGGGCTTCACCCGCCACGCCGATGACCGGCGCGGCCACCGCCTGGGCGGCCTGGCTTACACCGCCGGTGTGGTGGTTTCTTTCGCGGCGCTGGGCGCCTTGATGCTGGCCTTGCGCGCCACGGGCGAGCAGCTCGGCTGGGGCTTCCAGCTCCAATCCCCGGCGGTGGTCGCGGCGCTGGCGGCGCTGTTCACCCTGATCGGCCTCAACCTGGCCGGCCTGTTCGAGTTCGGCGCCTTCCTGCCCTCGGGCGTCGCCTCGATGGAAGCGCGCCACCCCGTGGCCAACTCCTTCGTCTCCGGCGTGCTGGCCGTGGCGATCGCCTCTCCCTGCACGGCCCCCTTCATGGGGGCCTCGCTCGGCCTGGCGATCGGCCTGCCCGCCGTGCAGGCGCTGCTGGTCTTCGCCGCCATCGGCATCGGAATGGCGCTGCCGTACCTGGCGGCCAGCTGGGTGCCCGCCGTCGCGCGGCTGCTGCCGCGGCCGGGGCCGTGGATGGACACCTTCCGCAAGCTCATGGCCTTTCCGATGTTCGCCACCGTGGCCTGGCTGGTGTGGGTGCTGGGCCAGCAAAGCGGCATCGACGGCGCCGGCGCGTTGCTGGTGTTGCTGGTGGCCCTGAGCATGCTGGTGTGGGCACTGACCCTGCGCGGCCGGGCACGGACGGTGTTGGCCTCGATCTCGCTGGCCTCGCTCGCGCTGCTGGGTTGGGCCGCGGGTCCCAACATCACGAAAACACCGGCGCAGCAGATCGCAGGCCATGAGCTCGGGCCATGGGCTGCCTGGGAGCCCGGCCGTGTCGACCAGCTGCTCGCTTCCGGCCAACCGGTGTTCGTGGATTTCACCGCGGCCTGGTGCGTGACTTGCCAGTACAACAAGAAGACCACGCTGGCGCACCAGGATGTGCTTGCCGACCTCGCCGCCAAAAAGGTCGCCTTGCTGCGCGCCGACTGGACCCGGCGCGATCCGGCGATCACGGCCGCGCTGGCCGAGCTCGGCCGCAACGGCGTGCCGGTCTACGTGTTCTACAAGAAAGGCAGCGCGCCGGTGGTGCTGTCCGAAGTGCTGGGGGTGGAGGAAATGCGTTCAGCCATTGCCAAACTCTAGGAGCCGATCATGAAATTGTTGCGCCGGACCATTCTCGCTTTTGCCGCCCTGTTTGCCGTGTCGGCCCATGCCGCGCCGGCCGTGGGCCAAGCCGCGCCGGAATTCACCCTCAAGGACGCCAGCGGCAAAACCGTGAAGCTCAGCGATTACCGCGGCAAGCATGTGGTGCTGGAGTGGACCAATCCCGGCTGCCCCTACGTGCGCAAGCACTACGACAGCGGCAACATGCCCGCCACGCAGAAAGAGGCCACGGGCAAGGGCGTGGTCTGGCTGTCGATCAATTCCACCGAAAAGTCCGCTTCCGATTACCTGGAGCCCGCCAAACTGGTGGCCTGGCAGAACGAGCGCAAGGCCCAGCCCAGCGCGGTGCTGATGGATGAAGAGGGAACGGCCGGCAAGACCTACGGCGCGCGCACCACGCCGCACATGTACATCGTCGATCCGAAAGGCCAGCTGATCTACGCGGGCGGCATCGACAGCATCGCCTCCAGCGACCCGGACGACATCAAGAAGGCCGTCAACTACGTGCGCCAGGGCCTGGGCGAAGCGCTGGCGGGCAAGCCGGTTTCCGCGGCCGCGACGCGCCCGTATGGCTGCTCGATCAAGTATAAGAGCTGAGCGCGCCGGTCTCCAGTAAACTGGACCGATGAACACGATCAGCGAACTGCGGCGCATTCTCGGCAGCTGCAAGACGGTCGCCGTGGTGGGCCTGTCGCCGCAATGGCACCGTCCCAGTTTCTTCGCGGCCAAGTACATGCAGGGGCATGGCTACAAGATCATCCCGGTCAACCCCACGGCCGCGGGCATCCTGGGCGAGCGTTGCTATCCCAGCGTGACGGCCGCAGCGGCCGACCATCGCATCGACATGGTGGACTGCTTTCGCAAGAGCGAGGAGATCCCGCCCGTCGCCCATGAAGCCATCGCCGTCGGCGCGCGCTGCCTCTGGATGCAGATCGGCGTGATCCATGAAGCATCGGCGGCCAAGGCCAGGACCGCGGGACTGGACGTGGTGATGGACCGCTGCGTAAAGATCGAGCACGCGCGCCTGTTCGGCGGCCTCGGCTGGGCCGGCGTCAACACCAAGGTGATCTCGTCGCGCCGCGCCCAACAGCTACCCTATTGATATGTCCGCCAAAGACCGCAACTACGGCTTCGGAACACGTGCGATCCACGCCGGCGCCGCGCCCGATCCTGTGACGGGCGCGCGCGCCACGCCGATCCACCAGACCACCAGTTTCGTCTTTGATTCGGCCGAACACGCGGCCAGCCTGTTCAACCTGCAGACCTTCGGCAACGTCTACAGCCGCATCAGCAACCCGACGGTGGCGGTGCTGGAAGAGCGCGTCGCCTCGCTGGAGGGCGGCCGGGCCGCGCTGGCCTGCGCCACCGGCATGGCGGCGCAGATGACGGCGCTGCTGGCGATCCTCAAGGCCGGCGACCACATCGTCGCGGCCTCCACCTTGTACGGCGGCAGCGTCGGCCAGCTGGGCGTGGGCTTCTCGCGCCTGGGCATAGAGACGACTTTCGTCGACCCGGAAGACCCGGACAACTTCCGCCGCGCGATCCGGCCCAACACCCGGGCCGTGTATGGCGAGACGCTGGGCAATCCGCTGGTCAACGTGCTGGATATCGAGGCCGTGGCCCAGGTCGCCCACGAGCAAGGCCTGCCCCTCATCATCGACAACACGGTGGCCAGCCCCTACCTGTGCAACCCGTTCGCCTTCGGCGCCGACATCGTGGTGCACAGCGCCACCAAGTACCTGGGCGGCCACGGCACGACGATGGCGGGCGTGGTCGTCGAATCGGGCAAGTTCGACTGGGGCTCGCCCCTGTCGGCGCCCAAGTTTCCGGAGATGCTGGAGCCCAGCCGCGCCTACCACGGCATCAAGTTCTACGAGACGTTCGGCGACTTCGGCTACACCATGAAGGCGCGCATGGAGGTGAACCGCACCTTTGGCGGTTCGCTGTCCCCGCTCAACGCCTGGCTGATCCTGCAGGGCATCGAGACCTTGCACCTGCGTATGCAGGCGCATTGCCGCAACGCGCTGCGGGTGGCGCGGTTCCTGCGCGATCACGCGCTGGTGAGCTGGGTCAACTACCCCGGCCTGGAAGATTCAGCGCATCACGCGCTGGCGAGAAAGCAGTTCCGCAGCATCGATGGCGGGCCCGGCGCTTCGGGCATCCTCACCTTCGGCATCCGGACCGATGACGCGGCCCGGGCCGGCGAGCGCTTCATCGATGCCTGCGAATTCCTGAGCCACCTGGCCAACATCGGCGATGCCAAGACCCTGGTGATCCACCCGGCTTCCACGACGCACCGCCAGTTGAACGAGGATGAGCTGGCGCGCGCGGGCGTGCGGCCCGACATGATCCGCCTGTCGGTGGGGATCGAGGACGCGGACGACATTCTCTGGGACATCGACCAGGCGCTGCGTCAGGCCGTGCGCTGAAGCGCATCCATCGCTCTGCAGGAAAAATTACCCGCCGGGCGGTAAATCCGTCACTCTTGCAACATGGTGCAAAGGCTTGCACCGATGAGGAGACGCGCTGCCCGCGCCGGGCCCTCCTTTGCTACGCTCGCCCCAGCGGTACAGGAGCGGTTTCATGCCCTGCCGAGCATCAGGAGAATGAATGGACAAAGGTAGCGAGAGTTTCAAATCGGCCGTGTCGGCCACCGTTCCCGGCCAGCGGGGTTTCGATTACCTGATCGTCGGCGCCGGTTTCGCCGGAAGCGTGCTGGCAGAGCGGCTCGCCCGCGAGCTGGGCCAACGGGTGCTGGTGGTGGAAAAGCGCAGGCACATCGGCGGCAATGCCTACGACCGCTATAACGACGACGGCATCCTGATCCATCCGTATGGGCCCCACATCTTCCATACGAACTCGGCCGACATCTTCGACTACCTCTCGCGCTTTACGCAGTGGCGTCCTTACCAGCACCGCGTGCTCGCCAGCGTCGACGGCCAGGAGGTGCCCATCCCGATCAACCTGGACACGGTGAACAGGCTCTACGGGCTGAACCTCACCTCGTTCGAGATGGAGAAATTCTTCGAGTCCGTCGCCGAGAAAGTCGAGTCGGTGACGACGTCCGAAGACGTGGTCGTGAGCAAGGTCGGCCGCGAGCTCTATAACAAGTTCTTCCGGGGCTACACCCGCAAGCAGTGGGGACTGGACCCGTCCGAGCTCGACGCCAGCGTCACCGCCCGCGTGCCCACCCGGACCAATCGCGACGACCGCTATTTCACCGACACTTTCCAGGCCATGCCCCTGCATGGCTACACACGCATGTTCGAGGCCATGCTGGACCATCCCAACATCAAGGTGATGCTCAACACCGACTACCGCGACATCGTTGACGTGCTGCCGTGGAAGCACATGATCTACTCCGGGCCGGTGGACGCGTTCTTCAACTTCCAGTACGGCAAGCTGCCCTACCGCAGCCTGGAATTCCGCCACGAGACGGTGCCCCAGGAACAGTTCCAGCCGGTGGGGACGGTGAACTATCCCAACGATTACGGCTACACGCGCATCAGCGAATTCAAGCACATCACTGGGCAGGTGCATCCCAAGACCTCGGTGGTGTACGAGTACCCCCGCGCCGAAGGCGATCCCTACTACCCGGTGCCCCGCCCCGAGAACGCCGAGCTCTACCGCAAGTACGAGGCGCTGGCCGACGCGACCGAAAACGTGACCTTCGTGGGGCGCCTGGCGACATACAAGTACTACAACATGGACCAGGTGGTGGGCCAGGCCCTCGCGGCCTTCAAGCGGCTCATGCAACGTCACGCCGACGCCGCGCAGGCGGGCCGCGACGCCTCGCCCCTGGCGGCCGCGGGGCGCACCCCCGCGCAGGCCTAACAGATGAGGCGCACGGCCGTCCCGAAGTCCAATCCCGCAGCCTGCAAGGCGCAGGATATCCAATGAGGCCGCTCGAGTTGTGGGCGGGTCCCGAGTGCACCGTCAACCGGGTGGGCGATGTGTTCCAGGACCAGTCGATTTCCAACGGCTTCCACCAGCGCCTGGACGACCTCGACCGGCTGGCCGGCATTGGCGCCAAGCGCCTGCGTTTCCCGCTGCTGTGGGAGCGCACGTCACCCGAGGAGGGCGCGTTCGACTGGCGCTGGAGCGACCAGCGGATCGCCCGCATGCGCGAGCTCGGGCTGGGTGTCATCGCGGGGTTGCTGCACCACGGCAGCGGCCCGCGCCATACCGGCCTGCTCGACCCGCAATTCCCCGAAAAGCTGGCCGCCTACGCGCGCGCAGTGGCCGAACGCTACCCGGACATCGACGCGTATACGCCCGTGAATGAGCCGCTGACCACGGCGCGTTTCAGCGCGCTCTACGGGCTCTGGTACCCGCACCGCCACGACGACCGCAGCTTCGTGCGCGCCCTGCTCAACCAGGTGCGGGCGACGATGCTGGCGATGCGCGCCATTCGCGAAATCAATCCGCAGGCACAGTTGATCCAGACCGATGACCTGGGCCATATCGACAGCTCGCCCCGGCTGCGCTATCAGGCGGAGTTCGAGAACCATCGCCGCTGGCTGGGCTTCGACCTGCTGGCCGGCCGCATCGACGCCCAGCATCCGCTGCGGGCGTACCTTCGCAACCACGGCGCCAGCGAGCAGGAATTGCAGGACCTGGTGCACGAGCCTTGCCCGCCCGATGTCGTGGGGATCAACTGCTACGTCACCAGCGAGCGCTTCCTGGACGAGAGGACCTGGCTCTACCCCGCGCACCTGCACGGGGGCAACGGGCGCGACAAGTACGTCGACGTGGAATCGGCGCGGGTGCACGGCCGTATCAATGGTGGCTTTGCCGCCCGCCTGCGCGAGGCCAGCGAGCGCTACGGGTGCCCGGTCGCCATCACCGAAGCCCACCTGGGCTGCACCCGCGACGAACAGCTGCGCTGGCTGCACCAGGCCTGGGAGGCCGCGCAAGCCGTCCGCGCCGAAGGCCGCGACGTGCGTGCCGTGACCGTATGGGCCGCTTTCGGCACCTACGACTGGGACAGCCTGCTCACACGCCGCATCGGCAACTACGAGCCGGGGCTGTGGGACGTGAGCGCCGGCGCGCCGCGGCCCACCGCACTGGCCAAACTCGCGCGCGAACTGGCGCACGGCGAGGCGCCGCAAAGCCCGGTACTCGAATCGCCCGGCTGGTGGCAGCGCGAGCTGCGCCTGGAATACCCTCCGCACGGCGTCGTGGAAGCGCTTCCCGTCACCGGGCGGCCTTTGCTGATCACCGGGGCCACGGGGACGCTGGGGCAAGCCTTCGCGCGGTTTTGCGAACTGCGCGGGCTGCCTTACCGGCTGCTCTCGCGGGCCGACATGGACATCGCGGATCCGAACTCGGTGGCCGCCGCGCTGGAGCGCTGGCAGCCCTGGGCCGTCATCAACACCGCCGGCTATGTGCGGGTGGACGACGCGGAACACGAGCCGCGGCAGTGGCGCGAAAATGTGCTGGGCCCGGTGCAGCTGGCGCAGGAGTGCGGGCGCCGCGGCGTTCGCCTCATGAGCTTTTCCAGCGATCTGGTGTTCGATGGCGCCAAGACCTCGCCGTATGTCGAGACCGACACCCCGGCGCCGCTCAATGCCTATGGCCGGGCCAAGCACGAGGCCGAGCGCGGCATCCTGCAACACACGCCCGATGCGCTGCTGATCCGCACGGCGGCGTTCTTCGGGCCCTGGGACCGGCACAATTTCGTGGCCCAGGGCCTGGAGCTGCTGCGCCGCGGCGAGCGCTGGCGTGCCGCCGAGGACCAATGCGTATCGCCGACCTACGTGCCCGACCTGGCCCAGGCCTCGCTGGACTTGCTGGTCGACGGCGAGCAGGGCCTGTGGCACCTGACCAACCGCGGGGAAGTCAGCTGGGCACGTTTCGCGCAGATGGCGGCGGAGGCGGCATCGCTCGACATGCGCCGGGTCGAAGGTGTCGCGAGTTCGGACCTGGGCCATATGGCCGCACGCCCCCGCTATTCCGCCTTGACCAGCGAGAGGCATCTGCTGATGCCCAAGCTCGAGGACGCGCTGTGCCGCTACCTGAATGATTGCCAGGGCATGGCCGGCGACTGGCCGCTGCGCAACCGGGAAGCCCGTCAGCGCGCCGCCGCCTGAATTCGAATCACGAATGCGCCCCGCGCGGGGGCACCAGCACGGTGCCGATCTGCCCGGCGGCACGGTAATGCTCCAGCACCGTGGCGGCGACCTGCTCCAGGGCTTGGTCACGGCACAGGGCCACGCACGCACCGCCGAAGCCCGCGCCCGTGAGCCGCGCGCCGTAGACGCCGGCCTGGGCCTGCAGCAATGTGACCAGCTTGTCGAGCTCGGGCGTGGAGACTTCGTAGTCGTCGCGCAAGCTGGCATGCGAATCGTTCATCAATACGCCGAACGCCTCGGCCGTCGCGCACGCCACAGCCAGAGTCACGCGGGCGTTTTCGGTCACCACATGCCGCGCCCGCCGCTTGAGGAGATCGGGCAGGCCGCTCAAACGCTCCACGCCGTCCACGTCGCGCAGCGACGCCACGCCCAGCAACCGGGCCGCCTCCTCGCACTCGGCGCGGCGCTGGTTGTAGCCGCTGGCCGCGAGCGAGCGGGCGATGCCCGAGTCGATCACCAGCACGGCGCTGCCCGGCGGCAGTTCGACCACCCGCCGCTCGAGGCTGCGCGTGTCCAGCAGCAGGGCACGGGTGGTGTCGGCCAGGCTGGACGCCATCTGGTCCATGATCCCGCAGTTCACGCCCGCGTAATCGATCTCGGCGCGTTGCGCCAGCTGGGCGATGAGCACATCGTCGAACGGCAATGCCAGCAACTGGCGCAGGCACCGCAGCGTCGCCACTTCCAGCGCCGCGCTGGAAGACAGCCCGACGCCCATCGGCACGTCGGACTCGACGTGGATTTCCAGTGCCGGGATCCTGGCCCCGCGGTCCCTGGCCAGCCTCAGGCAGCCGAAGACGTAGGTGGCGAAGTGCTCCACCGGGGGCGCATCCAGCGTGAAGCGCACGGTGGCGCCCTGGCCCTGGGCGTGCAGGGCGAAGTGCGGCCCCTTGCTGCGCCGCATGGCGACCCGCGTGCGCTGCGCGATCGCGATCGGAAGCACGAAGCCGTCGTTGTAGTCCGTGTGCTCTCCCAACAGATTCACCCGGCCGGGCGCCTCGCCGACAGCCTGGGGCGCCGCGCCGAAAACCTTCTCGAAACTCTTCATGTGAGATTGACCTCCACCGCTTGCAACTCGCGCGCCTTTTCCTCGGGCAGCGCATCCATCGCGAAGAAACCAGCCGCGATCTCGGTGCCTGCCAGATACTTCAGCCGGTCGCGCGTGCGGTACGGCGGGTAGAGCTCGGCATGCAGGTGCGATTCCGGGTGCGGCTGGCCATCCGTCGGCGCCTGGTACCAGGCCATCAGGTAAGGCAGCGGCCGCTGCCACAGGCCGTCGTACTTGAGCAGCGCCGTCTTCAAGGCGCGGGCGAGATCGGCCCGCTGCGCCGGCTGCAGCTGCGCGAAACCTTCGACCGGCTCGATCGGAGCGACCCACACCTCGTACGGATAGCGCGCGCAGGCCGGCACGAACGCGATGGCGTGCGGCCCCTCGTAGAGGACGCGCTCGCCGCTTCGGCGTTCGCCTGCGATCATCTCCTCCAGCGGCCCCTTGCCGCGCGAGCGGTAGTGCCCGGCCGCCGTCTGCTGCATGCGCCCGGGCACCGGCGGCACGACGGGATAGGCATAGATCTGCCCGTGCGGATGATGCAGCGTCACGCCCACTTCGGCGCCGCGGTTCTCGAACGGCAGCACGTACTTGATCTCTTCGCGCTCGCCCAGCTTCTGGGTCCGCTCGCCCCAGACCTGCAGCAGCAGGTCGATGTGGTCCAGCGGCAGGGCGCCCAGCGACGACTGCGGATCCTGGGTGAACACCACCACTTCGCAATGCCCGGCGGCCGGCGCCGTGGGCACGATCAGCTCGGGCGGCGGCGCGGCGCCCTCGGCCTGGCCCAGCGATGGAAAACGGTTGTCGAACACGGCCACGTCCCACCGGCCCGCCGGCACTTCGGTCGGATTGGACGGGTCGCGGGTGACGGCCAGCGGGTTGTACTCCGGCGGCGGCAGGAAGGTGCGGCCCTGCCGATAGGCCGCATACGTGACCCACTCGCCCCGCAAGGGGTGCCAGCGCAGGTGCGCGCTCGCGTTGAGCGGCTCGGCGAATGGACTGGGTGCCTGCAGGGTCGCGTCGATCGGCTCGCGCCCGTACAGCGTGAGGTGCCGGCCGTCGGGCTTGGTCAGCAGCAGCCTGTGCATCAAACGCCTCCGGGGATGTAGGTTCGCGAAACCTTGGTCACGGCGGCGATGCGCTCCAGCGGAATCTTGGGCGTGCGGTCGGCGTTGAGCAGACCGTTGGCTTCCTGGAAGGTGTCGGCGAACTGGGTGTAGCAAAAGCCGCTGAAAAGCGCCGTGTGGATGACGGTGGTCAGCAGGTTTTCGTACAGGCGCGCGAACTCCTCCACGCTCTTGGCTTCGGTGTAGCCCCAGATTTTTTCCTTGACCGTGCCCGGCCCGGGGTGCTTCTGGAAGAAAGCGATGCCGCCGAACTCGGTCAGCATGATCGGCTGGCCGCGGTGCGGATAACCGTCCAGCGTGAGGATGCGCCCGCCCGGGCGCCTGCGGTCGAACAGCTGCTCGGGCTGGATCTCGGCGCCGTAGCGCTGGCGTATGTGCTCGGTATTGGCATCGTAATCATGGATGCCGATGATGTCGGTGGCGCTCGATTCCCAGCCGTCGTTGCCGATCACCGGGCGCGTGGCATCCAGTGTCTTGGTCAGGTGATAAAGCGCTTCCACGGCGTGCCGCTGCACGCGGATCGCGGTGAGCTCGGGCACGCCCCACGATTCGTTGAACGGCACCCAGGTGATGATGCAGGGATGGCTGTAGTCGCGGTCGATCGCCTCCGACCATTCGCGCACGGTGCGCTTGATCGCGGTGCGGGTGAAGCGGTACGCCGACGGCATCTCTTCCCAGACCAGGAGGCCCAGCTTGTCGGCCCAGTACAGGTAGCGCGGATCCTCGATTTTCTGGTGCTTGCGCACTCCGTTGAAGCCCATGGCTTTGGCCAGCTCGACATCCTTGCGCAACGCGGCGTCGCTGGGCGCGGCCAGCAGCGTATCGGGCCAGTAGCCCTGGTCGAGCACCATGCGCAGCAAGTAGGGCCGGCCATTGAGCATGAAGCGGTCGCGCAGGATGTGCACGGAGCGCAACGCCGTATACGAAGTGAATTCGTCGATCGGCTCATCGCCCTTGAACAGGCGGATCGTCGCATCCAGCAACGTCGGCCGCTCGGGGCTCCACAGCAGCTCGTTGCGAAAGTCATCGATGCCCGGGTCCGACAGCACGATGGCGCGGTCCACTTCGCGGTCGATCACCTGGTAGCGGTCGCGCGCCAGCAGGCGCTCGCCGTGGCGCAGCGTCACTTCCATCGACAGGTCGTCGCAGAGGTCGCCGGCGATCCGCGCCTCGAACCCGATCGCATAGCCCTCGACCTGCGGCGTCCAGCGGATCTTGTCGACGTAGGTGCGGGGCACACGCTCCAGCCACACGGTCTGCCAGATGCCGGAAGTGCGCGGATACCAGATCGAGTGGGGCTCTAGCTGCCAGTCCTGCTTGCCGCGGGGCTTGGTCAGGTCGAACGGATCGTCTTCCGCCCGCAGCGTCACGACCTGGCGGCCCGATGGGTCGAGCAGGTTCGTGATGTCGGCCGCGAACGGCGTGTGCCCGCCTTCGTGCGTGGCGGCGAGCCAGCCGTTGACCCAGACGCGCGCCGAATAGTCCACGGCGCCAAAGCGCAGGATGACGCGGTCCTGGCCGGGCTTGATCTCGAAATCGCGCTGGTACCAGCAGGCGTTGTGAAAGCCCCGGTCTTCGATGCCGCTGGCCTTGGACTCGGGCGGAAAGGGGACCGTGATCTCCAGTGGCCACTGGTCGATCTCTTCCGGCGTCGACAGCTTGCGGTCATCGTCGTAGCGAAAGCGCCAAGTGCCGTTCAACGAAGTCCATTGGGACCGCTGAAGCTGGGGGCGTGGGTAGGCAAAATCCAAACAACTCTCCTTATTGTTGTGCGAGGCCGCGACAAACCACCCCGATCAGCGATGGGCAAACCGTATGTCTGTGCTTGCGCCAGGCCGGCACTAGCACTTGACGAGCCACGCGAAAAGTCCGGGAATGGGTTTTCCTTGATCGTCGCGGATGGAGCCCCCGGCTGTGGCGCCGATTTCGAAACCGTATTGTTCGGCAAGCTTTTGGATGTAACCGAACGAGTGCGCATACCGCAGGCTGGGCCGCAACGTGAACTCCACCCCCTCGTCGCAAGCTTCCAGGGAAAAGCAGAAAACGCCCGCCGCCGGCATGACTTGCGCGACGCCGGCGAACACGGCCTGCAGGGTGCCGACATAAATGAACACGTCCGCGGCCACGACCAGGTCGAAGCGGCGGGCCGCGCCGGCCAGGTACTGCACGAGATCGGCTTGCGTCACGGAATCGTACGCACCGCGCGCCTGGGCCCGCTCCACCATGTTGCCGGACAAATCCACGCCATGAAGCTCCTCGGCGAGTGGCCGAAGCAGAGAACCGCACAGCCCGGTGCCGCAGCCCATGTCGAGCGCGCAGGCGAACCGGCGTTGCCTGCGTTCCAGCTCGGCGACCAGCACCCGCGGCGCGCGGTAATTCAACCTGTCGACCAGATGCTCTTCGAAATCATCCGCATAGCCGTCGAACAGCGACTGCACATACTGGCGAGGCGCGGACACCGGCGCCTCGCCACCTTTGAGCCCCGCGAGGTAGTAACGATTGAGTTCCACATCGGCGCCGCGGGCAATGGCCTGCTCGAACGCGGCTGCCGCCTCGTCCGTGCGGCCCAGGTCCCGCAGCAGTGCGCCGCGCAAGGTCCAGACGGGTGCCGCAGCCGGGTCCAGAACGAGCGCACGCTCGGCGCAGTCCAGGGCGGCGCCGGGCCGGCCCAGCTCTGCAAGCGCAGCGGCCCGGTGGCCCAGCGCTTGTGCATCGTCGGGCTGCTGCGCCAGGGCCTCCTGCAGCAGGTCAGCGGCACGCTGGAATTTGCCCAGCTTCAGCCAGGTGGCTCCCAGGTTGACCAGGATGGATGCGCGCCCGGGAACCAGGGCGAGCGAAGCCGCAAAGTCGCGCTCCGCTGCCTCGAACCGCCCGGCCTGGTAATGGCCCAGGCCCTGCAGGAAGAATTGCCTGGCTTGCTCGAAGGTGGCATCCATGTTGCGCAGATCATAGAGCGCGAGGGAGGCTGCGACGAAGTCCGGCCCTGCGACAATCGCGAGATGAGATTCGCACTCCTGCAAAACGACACATTCCTGCGCGCCTGCCGGCGCCTGGCCACGCCGCACACGCCGGTCTGGCTGATGCGCCAGGCCGGCCGCTACTTGCCCGAGTACCGCGAAACGCGCGCCCGCGCGGGCAGCTTCATGGGGCTGGCCACGAACGTCGATTACGCCACCGAGGTGACCCTGCAGCCCCTCGCGCGCTATCCGCTGGATGCCGCCATCCTGTTTTCCGACATCCTCACGGTGCCGGACGCGATGGGGCTGGGCCTGAGCTTCGCCCCGGGAGAAGGGCCGCGCTTTCGCACCCCGGTGCGCGACGAGGCCGCCGTCGATGCGCTGCGGGTGCCCGAACTGGAGAAGCTGCGCTATGTGTTCGATGCCGTCACATCGATCCGCCGGGCATTGAACGGCCGGGTGCCGCTGATCGGTTTTTCAGGCAGCCCCTGGACGTTGGCGTGCTACATGGTGGAGGGTGCCGGCTCGGACGATTACCGGCTGGTCAAGACGATGCTCTACAGCCGCCCCGACCTGATGCACCGCATGCTCCAGGTCAACGCCGACGCGGTGGCCGCCTACCTCAACGCCCAGATCGACGCGGGGGCGCAGGCCGTGATGATCTTCGACAGCTGGGGCGGCGTGCTGGCCGACGGCGCCTTCCAGCAGTTCAGCCTGGCCTACACCGCAAGGGTGCTCGCGCAGCTCAAGCGCGAACATGACGGTGCGCAGATCCCGCGCATCGTTTTCACCAAGGGCGCAAGCCCCTGGCTGGCTGAAATGGACAGCCTGGACTGCGACGTTCTCGGGGTGGACTGGACCGCGAACCTGGGCCGTGCCCGGGCACTGGTGGGCGAGCGAAAGGCGCTGCAGGGGAACCTCGATCCCAACATCCTGTTCGCGCCGCCCGCGCAGATCGAACTCGAAGCGGTCAGGCTGCTCGATAGTTTCGGGCTTCCCCATACCGGCCCCGGGACCGGACCGACGCACATATTCAACCTGGGGCACGGCATCAGCCAGCACACGCCGCCGGAACATGTCGCTGTCCTGGTCGACGCCGTGCACGCCCATTCGAAGCGCCTGCGTGCGCAACTAAACGATTAACCCAAAGTTCGTCATCAGGACGATCCCTAGCCTGCCCGCCTTGCAAATTCTTTGCCAGAGGCTTGACTTATGCACAAATCCTGGCTGTCCGAGTCCCGCGGCGTCCTCTGACTGCTATAAAACCCATAGCGCTGCTAAGTGCTTGATTCATAACGAAATCCTCGACTGCACTTTTTCCGGGCATTCCAGCCAAGCCCTTGATTTTTCAGGCCTGGAAGGCTCCAGGCGGACACCTATCAACAAAGTTATCCACACAAATGTCGAATCCGGACCAAACTTCTTTGAAATCAAAGACTTAAGCGGTATTTGCGAAACTCGGTTCAACTTCTCCCGCTAACCCACGTTTCTCATGACTCATCGGCTTGCCGTGGTCGTCCCCACTCCCGCGCACAGCACGATCCGCGGCCCCTTGAGCTACCTAAGTGAGCTTCCACTTGCGCCGGGGAAGCTGGTACGCGTACCGCTGGGCAGGCGCGAAGTGCTTGGCGTGGTGTGGGACGAGGGGTCGGGACCGGACTTTGACGGCCCGATGGATACCCGGCTCATTGCCGGGGCGTTGGAGGGCGTGGCGCCCTTGAGCCAGGGCTGGCGACAGCTCGTTGCGTTTTCTGCGCAGTATTACCAGCGCGGCTTGGGCGAGATCGCGGTGGCCGCACTGCCGCCTCAGCTGCGCGACCTGAACACGGCTCAGCTGGCGCGCAGGCTTAAGCGGCCGGCGAGCCCGCCGCAGGTGCCCCCGTGCGCAACCGACCGGGAGCTGACGCCCGAACAGCAGGCAGCGCTTGCTGCCTTCGAATCCGGCGAGGGGCCCTTCCTGCTGTTCGGTGCGACCGGCAGCGGCAAGACCGAGGTTTATCTGCGCGCCGTCCAGGCGTTGCTGGCGCGCGATCCCGAGGCCCAGGCACTGGTGATGGTGCCCGAGATCAACCTCACGCCGCAGTTGCAGGAACGCTTCGTGGAGCGCTTCGGCGCCGCCCATGTCACGGCGATGAACAGCGGCATGACGCATCCACAGCGCCTGAAAAGCTGGCTGGCCGCACACACGGGGGCCGCGCGCATCGTGCTCGGAACGCGCATGGCCGTCTTCGCTTCCTTGCCGCGGCTGAAACTCATCGTGGTGGACGAAGAGCACGACCCGAGCTACAAGCAGCAGGAAGGCGCGCGGTATTCGGCGCGCGACCTCGCGGTCTATCGCGGCAAGCTCGAAGGCGCCCGGGTACTGCTGGGGTCTGCCACGCCGTCGCTGGAGAGCTGGCAGGCCGGCAACAAGGGGCGCTACCGGCGCCTGGTGATGGCATCGCGCGTCGGACAGGGAAGGTTGCCCGCGGTGCGGCTGGTGGATATGAACCACCAGCCGAAGCAGGCCGTCTTCGCCGCCCCGCTGCTGGAAGCGATCCGGCAGCGCGTCGCTCGCGGCGAACAGTCCCTCGTCTTCCTGAACCGGCGCGGCTATGCGCCGGTGCTGTCCTGCACGGCCTGCGACTGGAAAAGCGAGTGTCCGAACTGCAGCGCCTTCCGCGTTTTCCACAAGGCCGATCGCACGCTGCGATGCCATCACTGCGGCTACACCGAGCGCGTGCCGCGCGCTTGCCCCAGCTGCGGCAACGTGGACATCGCCCCGTTGGGCCGTGGGACCGAGCGGCTGGAGGAACATCTGGGCGAACTGCTGGCAGATGCCACGCAGGCCGACGGCCGGCCTGTGCGCATCGCGCGGATGGATGCGGACAGCACGCGTTTCAAAGGGGCGCTGGAGCAGCAGCTCGCTCGCATGCACGCCGGCGATGTCGACGTGCTGGTCGGCACGCAGATGGTGACCAAGGGCCATGACTTCCGGCGCATCACGCTGGTCGCCGCGATCAACGCCGACGCGGCACTCTTTTCCAGCGACTTTCGCGCCCCCGAGCGGCTGTTCGGCCTGCTGATGCAGGCGGCGGGCCGCGCCGGCCGTGACGCCGCCCAGGCCGATGCCAGCGAGATGTGGGTGCAGACCTGGCATCCCCAGCATCCGCTGTTCGCCGCGCTGCGGCGCCACGATTACCCGGCATTCGCCGCGCAGCAGCTCAAGGAGCGCGGGCAGGCCGGGATGCCGCCCTTCGGTTCCCAGGCGCTGGTGCGGGCCGAGGCGCGAACGCAGGAAGCGGCGCAGGCCTTCCTCAACGCCGCCAGCTCCGCCGGGCAAGGCATCGAAGGCGCGGACCGCGTCGCGCTGTATTCGGCGGTGCCCATGAGCATCCAGCGCATCGCCAATGTCGAACGGGCGCAGATGCTGGTCGAAAGTCCGTCGCGCGCGGCCTTGCAACGGTTCCTGGCGGGGTGGCAGCCGGTGCTGCACGCCACGCGCGAAAAAGGCCTGATCCGTTGGGCTGTCGACGTGGATCCACTGGCGATTTGAGACGTTCCGGTCCCTTTGAGCGACGCGAGGAAGCAGGCCGCAAGAGCCTATGACGAAGACCCGGATTTCATCCGTAAAGCTGCTTCATACAGCTCATTGCGCGATGCCCCGGTTATCTCCGCCGACAGTTTCACCGCGCTCTTGACCGGCAGCTCCTTGAGCAGCAGCCCGAGCACGCGCAGCCCCTCGTCTCCCTGCCGTGCTGCGGGCTGGGCATGCAGCACCAGCGCGAACTCACCTCGTGTGCGCTGGGAATCCGCTGCCAGCCACGCCGGCAACTCCAAGCAGGGCAAGGAAGCCACTTCCTCGAACTGCTTGGTCAGCTCGCGCCCCACCGTGATGCCACGCCGGCCGAGCACCGCGAGCGCGCGGGCGAGCGCCTCGATGCGGTGCGGCGCTTCCAGCAGCACCACCGCGCGCGGCTCCTGCGCCAGCGCGCCGACGGCCGCCTCCCGCTCCAGCGCCTTGGCAGGCAGGAACCCGGCGAACACGAAGGCGCCGTCGTCGCCCGCGGTCCCGGCAACGCTCAGCGC
>JACDFR010000031.1 GCA_013815685.1 Ramlibacter sp. | reverse complement strand
TCGAAGGGATGAACAGCTTCGACAAGGCCATGGCATGGCTGGCGATCCACCAGCCGCAGTTGCACGGCCAGCTGCAGCCGCGCGCCGGCAAGCTGCAGGACTTCGCTTTCTTCAGGAATTTCTCGTACGGCTGCAAGCGCGTGTTCGATGGACATGGGCGCTGGGCGCTCACCGGCGAGGCCGGCCTGTTCCTGGACCCCTTCTACTCGCCCGGCAGCGATTTCATCGCCATCGCCAACACGCTCATCACCGACATGGTGGCTCAGGACCTGGCGGACAAGCCGGTGGGCATGTATGCCGACATCTACCAGTCCATCTATTTCGTCCTCTACCGCAACATGCTGCCGATGTATGCCGGGCAGTACGCCATCTTCGGGAACGCCGAGGTCATGCCGTTGAAGGTGCTGTGGGACTACACGTACTACTGGGGCGTGATGTGCCCGCTGTTCTTCCAGGGCAAGCTCACCGACCTGGCCGTGATGGGCCGTTTGCAGCCGCGGGTGGCGGCCATGCAGAAGCAGAACGTCGCGATGCAGCTGTTCCTGCGCCGATGGGATGCCGCCGGCCGCCGGCCGGACCGCCCCAGGATGCTCGACCAGTCGTCGCTGCCCTGGTTCGCCGAACTCAACCGCGGCCTTACCGATACCCTGGACGCCGCGGGCTTCGACGCACGCATCCAGCAAGGGCTTGACCTGCTGGACGAGCTGGCGCTGCAAATCCTGAGCTATGCGCAGGAACAGTACCCCGGTCTCGACGGCTCGGCCCTGTATGCCAACCTGAGCGATCCCACCCGGGCCGGGCGGCCGCTGGGCGAGAGCCTGTTGTTTCCTGAAATGCCGCTGCCGGTTGCGCGGCCGGCACTTCGAGCCTGAGCCCGCGGGGTCCGCCGTGTCGTCCGTGTCGTCCGACGCGCCAACGCCTCGCAGCCGGCTCGAGCTCGCCGAGCTGCGCCAGGCGCAGCAGCAGCTGCGCGAAAGCGAAGCGCGCTACCGCTCGATCGTGGAGTCGGCCTTCGACGCCATCATCACCATCGACCATCGAAGCCTCATCACCGAATTCAACCCGGCAGCCGAGGCCATCTTCGGCTGGAAGAGGAACGAGGTGATCGGCCGCGACCTGGTCGACACCCTCATTCCCGCCCGCATCCGCCCAGGGTACCGGCGCAGGCTCGAGCGCCAGAGTGACTTCGAGGGCGTTCCCCAGCCCGGCGTGCGGCTGGAATTGCCCGCCCTGCGCGCGGACGGCAGCGAGCTTCCCGTCGAGCTGACCGTCAGCCGGGTGGCCGGCAGCGCCCCGCCGAATTTCACCGCCATCATCCGCGACCTCACCGAACGCGTGCGCGCCGAAATCGAGGCGCGCTCGCTGGCCGAACAGCTGAAGGCGTCGGAACTCCAGTACCGCTCGCTGTTCGTCCACAATCCGCAGCCCATGTGGGTGTATGACCCGCAGACGCTGCACTTTCTCGCGGCGAACGAGGCGGCCATGGCGCAGTATGGTTATTCGCAGGCCGAGTTCATGGCAATGACCGTGGACGCCCTGCGGCCGGCGGACGAACGCCAGGCCTGGAGGCAGGCGCTCCTGTCCCGCCCGCTGCACGGGCCACAGCGCTACTCTGTGCGCCACAGCCGCAAGGAAGGCGAAACCGTCTATGTGGACTCGGTATCCAACGACATCGTGTTCGAAGGCCGCACCGCGCGGGTCGTGCTCGCACTGGACATCACCGAACAGCGCCGCTCGGTACAGGCGCTGGGAGAAAGCCAGCGGGCGCTGGCCGCGCTGATGAGCAACCTGCCGGGCATGGCCTATCGCTGCCGCAACGACCCCGGTTGGTCGATCGTGTTTGTCAGCCAGGGGGCCTACCTGCTGACCGGCCACCGCCCCGAAGCCCTGATGGCCGGCAACGTGGCTTACGCCGGGCTGATACATCCCGACGATCGCGACCGCGTGTGGGACGAGGTACAGCAGGCCATCGCGCGAGACTGGCCCTTCGAGTTGACCTATCGCATCAGCACCGCCGAGGGCTCGCAGAAATGGGTATGGGAGCGCGGCTCGGCCGTTCGCGGGCGGGCCGGCGAAGTCGTGGCGGTCGAGGGCTTCGTGAGCGACATCACGGAGCGCAGGCAGGCCCAGGAAGAGGTCGCACGCCTGAATAGCGGGCTCGAGGAGCGCGTGCGCCAGCGCACGGCGCAGCTGGAAGCTGCCAACGCCGAACTGGAAGCGTTCTCGTATTCCATCGCCCATGACCTGCGTTCGCCGCTCACTTCCATCGACGGGTTCAGCCATGTCCTGGAGCAGCTCGCGGTGCAGGCGGTGGGCGACCAGGGCCGCCACTACCTGCGCCGCATCCGGGCCGGCGTCCGGCAGATGAGCGACCTGACCGATGCCATGCTTTCGCTGGCGCGGCTGTCTCGCGTCAAGCTCCGGTGGGAGCCGGTAGACCTGGCCGCCATCGCGCGGGACATCGAGGCCAACCTGCGCGAGAACGAGCCGCAGCGCGTCGCCACGGTCGAGATTCCGGATCGCCTCGACGCCCACGGCGACCCCCGCCTGCTGACACAAGTTCTGGCCAACCTGCTGGGCAACGCGTGGAAGTTCTCGGCGGGCAAGCCGCAGACATTCATCCGCATCGGCAGCGCGCCCGGCGAGACCGGCGAGCCGGTGTATTTCGTCGCCGACCAGGGGGCGGGGTTCGACATGGCCCATGCATCGCGGCTCTTCGGCGCGTTCCATCGCGTGCACGGCCCCGCCGAATTCGAAGGCACCGGCATCGGCCTGGCGCTGGTGCAAAAGATCATTTCCCGTCATGCCGGCCGTATCTGGGCCGATGCAAGGCCCGGAGACGGGGCCACTTTCTATTTCACGCTTTCCAGCGTCCCGCCCGCCTGACGCCGCCGCGCCCCTGCGCGGCGCGACAGCTCGCTGCCGCGCTCCAGCAGGAAGCGCCGCAGCAGCTCGGGGAATTCGGGCGAAACCGCCTGCACCACCGACGCCCGCCCGGCCAGCGATGCCCGCCAGACGCGCACCCTGGGCGTCGCCTCGAAGAAGCCCGGTTCGCCCAGCTGCTCGAAGGCGTCGAAGTAGCGGAACACGGGGCCGAACACGGCATCGACCATGCCGAAGCCTTGCGCTGCGAACCACGGCCCCGCGGCGGGCAACACATTTTCGAGTTGAGCGAATCGTGCCTGCAGCTCGTCGCGGCGCGCCGCCAGGCTCGGCGCATCGGGGGCCGAGTAGAACGCCCCGATCGTGTGCAGCACCGAGGAGCCGAATTCCATCCAGGCCCGGTGGCGGGCCCGCTCGAGCGCGTCCTGCGGATGCAGCCGCGGCAACAGCGATTCGTCGAGGTATTCGCAGATCACTGCCGACTCGAATACGGCCTGCTCGCCAACCAGCAACACCGGAGTCTTGCCGAGCGGTGAAACGTCGAGGAACCAAGCCGGCTTGTCGGCGAGGTCGACGTAGCGGCGGTCGAAGATGGCATCCTTTTCCGCCAGCACGATGGCCGCGCGCTGGACGTAGGGGCACAGCGAATGGCTGACAAGCGTCAGTCTCATGATGTCGCCCTGGGCTTGTCCAGGCCTTCGGCCTGCAGGGCGGCCTGGACCGCGGGGCGGGCGGCTACGCGGGCGAGGTAGGCCTCGAGCCGCGGATGGGCCGCCAAGCTCATGCCCAGCATCGGCGCCCAGCTTGCGATGGCGAAGCAGTAGGCATCGGCCACGGTGAAACTGTCGCCGGCCAGAAATGGCCGCCGTGCCAGGAGGCGGTCCAGCTCGGCGAACCGCAGGGCCAGCTTGTCCTTGCAATCGCGGCGCGTTGAGTCGCCGTTTCCTTGTGCCACAGCCAGGGACTGAAGACCTTGTGCAGCTCGCTCGACACGAAGGCGAGCCACTCCAGCACGTCGAGGCGCTGCGCCGTCCCTGCGGCGGGCATGAGCCCGGACCCAGGCGCCCGCTCGCCCAGGTACTGCAGCAGCGCGGCGACTTCGGTTTGGCGGCTGCCGTCCTCCAGCTGGAGCAGCGGTACATAGCCGCGCGGGTTGACCGCGAAGTAGTCGCGCCCGTCTTCAAGCTGGTGAGTGGCCAGGTCGACCTTGATCAATTCGAGGTCGAACCCGGCTTCCCGGGCGGCGATGTGGGGCGCGAGCGAACAGGCGCCGGGCGAGTAGTAGAGCTTCATGGGCTTTTTCCAGTGACTTTCGAGTTGCGAGGGAATGGACTGTAGGATTGCGTCCGCGCATTGAAAATAGGCAGCCATGAAATCGCTCATTGCATCGACGCAAAAGCCTTTGACGGCGTCGGACCTGGAGACGCTGCTGGCGCTTGTGCGCGGGCGCACGCTGGCCCAGGCCGCCTCTCGCCTGGGCGCGAATGCGTCCACGGTGTTCCGTTCGGTGCAGCGTATCGAAAAAAACCTGGCCCAGCGGCTGTTCGAACGCTCGCGCCAGGGCTATCTGCCCACGGAGGCCATGGCGGCCATCGCGACGCACGCCGAGCGCATCGAAACCGAGCTGGAGGCCGCGCGCGCGGCGGCAACGGCTTCGAACGCCCAGGTCAAGGGGCGCGTGCGCCTGACCACCACCGACTCGGTGCTGCGCGGCCTGGTCTTGCCGTGCCTGCCGGCGCTGGCTGCCCAGCACCCCTTGCTGCAGCTCGAGCTTCGCTCGGCCAACGAGCTCATGAGCCTCACCAGGCGCGATGCCGACCTCGCGCTGCGCGCAACGCCCAAGGCGCCGGACCACCTGGTGGGCCGCCACCTCGGCCGTATACGGTTCGTGGTCGGTACCCGCCGGGCGATGCCGGCGCCCCGGCGGCGCAAGGCGCTGGACCAGCACGACTGGATTGCACCCGACGACGCGATGCCCGAGCATCCGTCTGTTCGGTGGCGCCGAAAGCATCTGCCCAAGCTGGCGCCGCGCCATCTGGTGGACGGGATCGTGGCCGTGGTGGACGCCATCAAGGCCGGGCTCGGCGTGGGCATCGTCCCGCTTTTCATGCTCGACTGCGAACCAGAGCTGGTGGCCCTGTCCGATCCGCTCGAGGGCTGCGGATCCGAACTCTGGCTGCTGGCCCATCCGGAGTCGCGCCACCTGCGGCGGATCGCCGCCGTGTACCAGCATTTCGCGCAGGCCATCCGCTTGCCCTAGACTGCGCACATGAGCCTTGCCGCGGTCACGATCGATGCCATCCGCTGCCCGCTGTGCGGCCAGCCCAATCGCTGCGCCATGGAAGCCGAGCGCGAGAGCGGCGCGAAGCAGCCGCCCTGCTGGTGCACCCAGGTCGATTTCAGCCGTGAACTGCTGGGCGGCTTGCCGCCCGAAGCGCGTGGCATCGCCTGCATCTGCCGGGCCTGCGCCACCGCCTCCACCGCCGCAGCGCAAAAGCCGCAATAGCCGCCATGTGCCAGCTTCTCGGGATGAACTGCAACACGCCCACCGATGTGACGTTCAGCTTCACCGGTTTCGCGCAGCGCGGCGGGCGCACCGACCACCATGCCGACGGCTGGGGAATCGCCTTCTTCGAAGGCGCGGGCCTGCGCCAGTTCGTGGACCACCTTCCGGCTTGCGATTCCCCCGTGGCCGAGCTGATCCGCCGCTACCCGATCAAGAGCCGCAACGTCATCGCGCATATCCGTAAGGCCACCCAGGGCGCCGTCGCGCTCGAGAACTGCCACCCATTCGTGCGGGAGCTGTGGGGGCGTTACTGGGTTTTCGCGCACAACGGCAACCTGGAGAATTTTCATCCGCGGCTGCATGCTGGCTTCAGGCCGGTCGGTGCGACCGACAGCGAAAGGGCGTTCTGCTGGCTGATGCAGGAGATGGCCAAATCACACGCGGGCGTGCCCAGCGTGCAGGAGCTCACGCTGACGCTGCGCGAGCTCACCCCCCGGATCGCCCGCCACGGCCCCTTCAACTTCATGCTGTCGAACGGGCAGTCCCTGTGGGCCCACTGCTCCACCAACCTCTATTTCGTGGAACGCAAGCACCCCTTCGCCCACGCGCATCTGGCCGACGAGGACCTCGCCGTCGATTTCGCGCGCAACACGACGCCGCAGGACCGCGTCGCCGTCGTCGTCACCGCGCCGCTGACCACCAACGAGGAGTGGGTCCGGATGCAGCCCGGGGAATTGCGGGTGTTCGTCGACGGCGAAGCCGGACGCTGAGCGAAGGCCCTCAGCCCGCGACTGCCGCCTCCAGCGCATCCACGAACATCGCCGGCACATCGAAGCCGGCCTGTTCCTTGATCTCCTGGAAGCAGGTCGGGCTGGTAACGTTGATTTCGGTGAGCCAGTCGCCGATGACGTCGAGCCCCACCAGCAACAGCCCGCGCGCGGCCAGTGCAGGGCCCATGGCCTGCGCGATCTCGAGGTCGCGGGCCGTGAGCGGCTGGGCAACGCCCTTGCCGCCGGCCGCGAGGTTGCCGCGCACTTCGGTTCCTTGCGGAATGCGCGCCAGGCTGAAAGGAACGGGCTTGCCGCCGATCACGAGGATGCGCTTGTCGCCCTGCGTGATCTCGGGCACGAAGCGCTGCACCATCAGGGTCTGCGCGCCGTCGTTGTTGAGCGTTTCGGTGATCGACCCCAGGTTCAGGCCATCCGCCTTCACGCGGAAAATGCCCATGCCACCCATGCCGTCCAGCGGCTTGAGAATGATGTCGCGGTGCTGGTCATGGAAAGCGCGCACCGCCGCAGGATCGCGGGTGACCAGCGTGGGACTGGTGAACTGCGCGAACTCCATGATCGCCAGCTTCTCGGGATGGTCGCGCAAGGCCGCCGGCTTGTTGAACACCCGCGCGCCTTCGCGTTCGGCCTGCTCCAGCAGGTGGGTGGCATAGAAGTATTCGCTGTCGAACGGCGGGTCCTTGCGCATAACCACCGCGCCGTAGTCCTTCAGGGCCTTGACCGGCGTTGCGGTTTCACGAAACCAGTCCTGCGCATCGCCGGTCAGCGTGATTTCGCGTACCCTGGCCGTGACGAGGTTGCCCGACTGCCAGCCCATGTCCTGCGGGCCGCAGGCGGCGATGCGATGGCCGCGCCGCTGCGCTTCGCGCATCATTGAAAACGTGGTGTCCTTGTAGGTCTTGAAGACTTCGAGGGGGTCGGCAACGAACAGGATGTTCATGGAGCTGGTTCTTGTTGGGCGCCCGTACTGTTGCACAAAAAAGCCGGGTGCGCCCGGTAGCGGCTATTGCCCATGCATCAACCAGAGTGTGATCCAGCCTGCCGCCAGCGATGCTGCCGGGATGACGAGCAGCGCGCCGCGGCCCGTCCGGCCTGTGGCCGGCAGGAGGCCCAGGGTGGCAAGCGCCGTCGGCTCGGGCATCGCGCCGAAGACCTCGGCCTGGGTCCAGGGCCTGCCCGTCAAGAGCGCCCCCAGCGGGTACAGGAACACGGCGGCCGCCGCTACGGCCCAGCCCACCGCTTGCCGGCGCGTGAGCGGCCGCCCGGGGTCAGCGCGTCTCCGGCGCAGGCCCCGTGCGAGCAGCAGCGCGGCCTGCAGCGCAAACGCGGCAGCCATGTAGCGCGCCCCAAGGCTGATCTCGCCGTAGGTGCGCAGATGAAACGCCCAACCAACCCAGAGCCAGGCTCCGGCAAGCAGGGGAAGGACGGCCCGGCTCGCCCTTTCGCTGCGGGCCGCCGTCAGCCACAGCAGCAGCGCGCCGACGCCCAGCGCAAGGACATGGATGGGCCAGGTTTCCTCGTTGTAGCGCTCGACCAGGCGCCAGTAGGTGCGCGGCGAGAACATCAGGAAATCGGAGAGCCGGTAGGTCCACCACTCGGACATGGGTCAGAGCTTTTCGATGTGCTGGGCGATGCGCTTGCGCAGGCCCTCGTCGGGCATCGGCCCGGCCGCTGCGGCCATGTTCTCGCGCACGTGCGCGACGCGGCTGGTGGCCGGAATCGCGCAGGTCACGGCGGGATGCGACACGATGAATTTCAGGACGACCTGCGCCCAGCCGGCGCAATCGATCTCGCGGACCCAATCGGGAAGGGGGTGGCGCTGCAGCTGCCGCAGCAACGCGCCCTCGCGGAACGGACGATTCGCCAGCACGGCGACGCGCCGCTCCAGCGCGAGCGGAAGCAACCGCTGTTCGGCTTCGCGGTCGAGCGGGTTGTAGGTGAGCTGGACAAAATCAATGGCGTGGCTGCCCATCACCTGTTCGATTTCCCGATGGCGGCGGCCCTCCGAAGTCGTGATACCGACATAGCGCACGCGCCCGGCCGCCTTCATGGCCTGGAGCAGGGGCAGCTGCTCCTGCCAGGCCAGCAGGTTGTGGACTTGCAGCAGGTCGAAGCGAGGCACGCCCCAGAGCCGGCGCGATGCCTCGGCCTGGGGCGCGCCGGCCGAGGAAGTCCAGACCTTGTCGGCCGCGAACAGCTGCGAAGGCCTGCCCAGTGTCTGCAGGCCCTCGCCGACCACGGCTTGCGACGAACCATACATGGGCGACGAATCGACCAGCCGGCCACCCATCTCGAAAAAGTTGCGCATGACCTGCGCGCAGCCGGCCCGGGCCTGCGTGTCGTTGCCCACATTGAAGGTGATCCAGGTGCCCAGCCCGACCACGGGCACTTGCTCGCCGGAAGAAGGGATGGCCTTCACCGCGGGCCGGGGCACGGCCACGCCCTGGGCCAGCGCGCGGGCTGCGCCCAGCGCGGGCAAAAGGTGCAACAGGGAGCGGCGCTTCATTCTGCAGGCTGGAGCCCTGCTAGATTTCGATTTTCGAGCCGAGTTCCACGACGGAATTGTTCGGCAGCCGCAGGAAACCGGCTGCCGCGCTGGCGTTGTGGTGCATCTGCGCGAACAGCTTCTCGCGCCAGGGCGCCATGCCTCCGCCGATGGTGGGGATCACGGTGTCGCGCGAAAGGAAGTAGCTGGTCGTCATGCGTTCGATCTCGCAGCCGTGCCCGCGAATCTGCTCGAGCGCGCGCGGCACGTCCGGGTCGTTCTTGAAGCCGTAGTGCAGGATCACCTGCCAGCAGCTGTGGCCCAGCGCTTCGATCTGCACGCGCTTGTTGATCCCGATCCACGGCACCTCATGGCTTTGCACGCTCACGAACAGGTTGTGGTCGTGCAGCACCTTGTTGTGCTTGAGGTTGTGCAGCATCGCGTTGGGAACCGTGCCCGGCTCCGCCGTCAGGAAGACCGCCGTGCCTTCGACGCGAATCGGCGGGCTGACGAACACGGCCTCCAGGAAGTCCTTCAGGTCGATCGCGTCGGCCTTGAGCTTTTCGTTGAGGATGGCCCGGCCCTGCTTCCAGGTCATCATCAGCGCGAAGATGGCGCCGCCGATCATCAGCGGGAACCAGCCGCCCCGCAACAGTTTGAGCATGTTCGAGGCGAAGAACGTCACGTCCACGACGAAGAACCACCCCGTCGCCGCCACGCACAGCCACAGCGGGTATTTCCAGCCGTAGCGGATGACGAAAAAGGTCAGGATCGTCGTGATCAGCATGTCCAGCGTCACGGCGATGCCGTAGGCCGCCGCCAGGTTGCTGGAGGAGCGGAACATCACGACGGCCAGAACGATGGCGACGAACAGGCCCCAGTTGACGAAGGGGATGTAGATCTGGCCGGCCTCACGCACGCTGGTGTGCTCGATGCGAAGGCGCGGCAGGTAGCCCAGCTGGATGACCTGCTTGGTGACGCTGAACGCACCCGTGATCAAGGCCTGCGAGGCGATCACCGTGGCCATCGTCGCCAGCACCACCAGCGGCACCAGCGCCCAGTCCGGCGCCATCAGGTAGAACGGGTTCTTCACCGCCTCGGGCCGCTCCAGCAGCAGGGCGCCCTGGCCGAAATAGTTCAGGGTCAGGGCCGGCATGGCCACGCTGAACCACGCCAGGCGGATCGGGCGCTTGCCGAAGTGGCCCAGGTCGGCGTACAGCGCTTCGGCGCCGGTCACGCAGAGCACCACGGCGCCCAGGATGACGAAGGTGGTGCCGGGGTTGCGGAACATGAACAGCAGCGCATGGTGGGGGCTGATCGCCGACAGGATTTCGGGGTGGCGCAGGATGTGCGAGACGCCCAGCAGCGCAATCACGAAGAACCATACAAGAGTGATGGGCCCGAAGAACTTGCCGATGCCGGCAGTGCCGCGCTTTTGCACGGCGAAGAGGCAGAACAGCACCACCAGGGTCAGCGGAATCACCCAGTCCTTGAACGCCGGCGACACCACCTCCATCCCTTCGACGGCGGACAGCACCGAGATCGCCGGGGTGATCACGCCGTCTCCATAAAAGAGCGAGGTGCCGAAGATGCCCACGGCCAGAAGAACCTGGCGCAGCTTGGGCTTGTCTTTCACGGCCTGCGACGCCAGGGCCAGCATGGCAATCAGCCCGCCTTCGCCGTGATTGTCCGCGCGCAGCACCAGCACCACGTATTTGATCGAAACGATCACGGTGAGCGTCCAGAAGAAGATCGACAGGATGCCGTAGACGTTGTCCGTGGTGAACGGGACACGGCCCGAACCGAAGACTTCTTTCACCGCGTACAGGACGCTGGTGCCGATGTCGCCGTAGACGACACCGATCGCGCCAATGGTCAGCGCGGCGAGCGAGGATTTCGATTTCACTGAAAAGCCCCCGTCTTGACGGTCTGGCCGGGCGGGGATGGTTGGCTTGGGACCGCTATTGTGCGCCAGCGGTGCCCAAAAAACTGGCATGTTGCACCGCAGCAACGCGGAGCCCTGGCGGCTGTTGAGGCTCAGTAAACCTCGGCGTCCGGGTCTGTCGCTTCCATTTCGTAACTCGCAGCCAGCATGGCAAGCCGGCCGATCACCCCGTACATGTAGAAGCGATTGGGCGCGCTGGCGCCGGGCTTCTCACCGGGTTGAGGTAAGCGCGTACTCTCCGCAAAGGCCAGTGGGGCAAAGCTGGAGCCGGGAGCATTCAGGTTTTCGTCGACGCCACGCTCGGCATGGACCCGGTAGAAGCCGCCGACGACGTAGCGGTCCATCATGTACACCACCGGCTCGGCCACGGCATCGTTCATCCGCTCGTTGGTCAGCACCCCCTCCTGGATGATGACGTCGCTGACCTGCTGGCCGCCCTTGATCACGGACATCTTGTTCCTGCTCTTTCGGTTGAGCTGGTCCAGGTCCTTGACGTCACGCACCGTCATGATGCCCATGCCGTAGGTCCCGTTGTCCGCCTTGACCACGACGAAAGGCTTTTCGTTGATGCCGTATTCCTTGTACTTCTTGCGGATCTTCGTCAGCAGGGCGTCGACATTGGTGGTGAGGCACTCCATGCCGGTGTCCTCGGCGAAATCGACTTCGCCGCATTTGTTGAACATCGGGTTGATCAGCCAGGGGTCGATACCCAGCAGCTTGCCGAAGCGCTTGGAGACTTCCTCATAGCTCTGGAAGTGATTGCTCTTGCGCCTGACCGACCAGCCGGCGTGCAGCGGCGGCAGCAGGTATTGCTCGTGGATGTCCTCCAGGATGCCGGGGATGCCGGAAGACAAGTCGTTGTTGAGCAGGATGGTGCAGGGATCGAAGTCCTTCAGGCCCAGCCGGCGCTTGCTGCGCACGACCGGCTCCAGCAGCACCGTGCCGCCGCCCGGCAGGTCGATGCTGGTCGGCTCCTTGATGTCGGGATTGATCGAGCCGATCCGCACATTCAGCCCGGCCATATGGAAGATTCGCTTGAGCTGGGCCAGGTTGCTCAGGTAGAAGGTGTTGCGGGTGTGGTTCTCGGGAATCACCAGCAGGTTCTTGGCTTCCGGGCAGATCTTCTCGATCGCGGCCATGGCCGACTGCACGGCCAGCGGCAGCATCTCGGGCGTGAGGTTGTTCCAGCCGCCCGGGTACAGGTTGGTGTCGACCGGTGCCAGCTTGAAGCCCGCATTGCGGATGTCCACCGAGCAATAGAACGGGGGCGTGTGTTCCATCCACTCCAGGCGGAACCAGCGCTCGATCGCAGGCATCGAATCGAGCACCCGCTGCTCGAGCTCGTTGATGGGCCCGTTCAGGGCCGTAATGAGATGCGGAACCATGCGGCGCCCTTGCCTTGCGATTTTTTAATAACTGACAGGAATTGTAGGGAATTGAGGGCGGCAGCGCCGATTGCAAGCCCGCCGCTTATGACGGGCGCGCCAGGGGAAGATTGAGCAGCAGGTTTTGCGGCTTGAGCTTCAGGCGCTTCCGATCGTCCATGGCCATCGCCAGGTAGACCGGCTTGCCCGCCAGCTCGTGCTGGAGCACGCCGGGCTCATCGAACCACAGGCTGAACAGGCACAGCATCGACGCCATGCTCGGCTCGTTCACCTCCAGGCCTTGATACAGGTCGTTGAGGACCGCACTGGCCTGCGCGTCCAGGCCCGCGTGCCAGACCCAGTTGTCGTTGTCGATCGTCTTTTCCACCTGGATGCGCGCGGGCGAACCGACGAAATGGCCGACCCAGGCCTCCAGCACACGGCACAACGCATCCAGCGCGGGCTGGCCGTGGTTCAGGCCGATAACCAGGTCGTGGCTCTCGTCGCGGCCCCAGTACAGGTCGGCGCTTTCGGCATGCAGGACGTCAAGTTCGGCTGTACGCAATGCGGCCCCGCCCTGCCGCAGCAACTCGCCGATCGTTCCGAAGTTGGCGGCGATCGCATGCCGCTCGACGGTCTCATCGTCGGCCGCCATCACCTGGCCGTCGTCCTGGATCGAAATCCGCTGGACGCGAAAAAGCATCTCCGCCGCGCGCGCCCGCATCGCGTCGGCGCCGCTGCCCAGGATATGCCGCAGCAGGATCTGCGTGAGCTGATGCACGAAGAGCGGCGGCACGTCCACGCCTTCGCCGCGGAACAGGGCCATGTAGCTCGCTTCCAGCGTGGGGTGCGCGAGCAGGCGCTGGCGAAAGCGCAGCCAGATCGCGTAGTTGGCGCGAGCATCCTCGTCTTTCAAGGCGGCGAGGTCCTCCGCCCGGGCCTCGCTGCGCGGATGTTCGAGCAAGCGATGGTGCAGGGCCTGCTCGTTGCCGCAGGACTCGGGCACCGGCGCCAGCTCCGGGCGCTCCAGCAGACTGCGCAGGAAGTCGTCGGTGACGACGAGATGGCCGTCGTCCGTCCTGTCCAGCAGGACGTAGCCGCACCGGCGCCAATAGTCCCTCACGCTCGTGTTTCGCCGTTGCCCAGCACGACCCACTTCAGCGATGTCAGGCCTTCGATGCCCACCGGCCCGCGGGCGTGAAACTTGTCGGTGCTGATGCCGATCTCGGCGCCCAGGCCGAACTCGAAGCCGTCGGCAAAGCGGGGGCTGGCATTGACCATCACGCTGGCCGAATCGACTTCGCGCAGGAAGCGCTGGGCATGAATGTGGTCTCGCGTGATGATGGCGTCTGTGTGATGGCTGCTGTAATGGTTGATGTGCGTGATTGCCTCGTCGAGCCCCGCGACCACCTTGATGCTGATGATGGGGGCGAGGTATTCCTCGTACCAGTCCTGCTCGGCCGCGGCCTGGACGTTCGCGCCCGCCAGCGCCGACAGCAGCGCCCGCGCTTCGCCGTCGCAGCGCATCTCCACGCCCTTGGCCGCGTAGACGGCCCCGATCTTCGGCAGGAACTCGCCGGCCACGCTGCGCGCCACCAGCAAGCCCTCTATGGCATTGCAGGGACTGTATTTCTGGGTCTTGGCGTTGTCGGCGATTTGCACGGCCATGCCGATGTCGCAGGGATCGTCGACGTACACGTGGCAGTTGCCGTCCAGGTGCTTGATCACCGGGACTTTCGCGTCGCGGCTGATCCGCTCGATCAGTCCCTTGCCGCCCCGGGGGATGATCATGTCGACGTACTGCGGCATGGCGATCAGCTGGCCCACGGCCTCGCGGTCGGTGGTCTGGACCAGCTGCACGGCTTCGGCCGGCAAGCCGGCTTCGGCCAGCGCCTGCTGCACCAGGCGCGCCAGGGCCTTGTTCGAATCGATAGCCTCCGAGCCGCCGCGCAGGATGCAGGCGTTGCCGCTCTTGATCGACAGGCTGGCGGCCTCGATGGTCACGTTGGGCCGGCTTTCGAAGATCATGCCGAACACCCCGATGGGCACGCGCATCTGGCCGACGCGGATGCCGCTGGGCTGCTGGCGCAGCGCCGTCAGCTCGCCGATGATGTCGGGCATCGTGGCCAGCTGCTCGCAGCCCTGGGCCACCGTCTCGATGACTTTCGGCGTCAGCTTCAGGCGATCGATCATGGGCGCGGGCAGGCCAGCCGCGGTCGCGCGTTCGAGGTCTTTGGCATTGTCGGTTTGCAGCGCCTGGACATTGGCGCGCAACAGTGCGGACAGGGCGCGCAAGGCCTTGCTGCGGGTGGCGGCATCGGCGCGCGCCATCAGGGCCGACGCCTGTTTGGCCTGCAAGCCCAGGGTCTGGGTGTACTCCGCCACGTTGAGCGCATTCATGCAGGCATTTTCGCACGGGGGCCGGCACCCTGCTGCGCCGCGCACTCCTGGCACAGCTGCATGGCCAGGCGGTGCAGCGCCTGCCAGCCGCCGGCCGGCCAGTCCGGGCATTTCAGGCCCTTGACGATGCCATCCACCAGGTGCGCCGAATGCAGCAGGTTGTCCAGCGTGGTGGGCGTGAGCCGGGGCAGCACGCGCTCGAACAGGCGCTCCTTCAGGCCCCACACCCGCTGCTCGCGCAGCGCCATCGGCAGCGGCCGCCCGGCTGCCATCGCGTCCTTGACGCGCTTGAGTGCCCGGATATCTTCGGCCAGCGTGTAGTGCACCAGTACCTCGGCCTCGCCTTCGGCCTTCAGGCCGTCGAGCATGCGCTGGACGCGCCCGGCCTGGCCCGCGAGCACGGCCTCGGAAAGCTTGAACACGTCGTAGCGCGCCACATTCAACACCGCGCTCTCGACCTGCCCGAAACCCAGTTCGCCGGCCGGATAGAGCAGGCCGAGTTTCTGGATTTCCTGGTGCGCCGCCAGCAGGTTGCCTTCCACGCGGTCGGCAAAGAACTGCAGCGTGCGCTGCCCTTCGTCGCCGGAAGCCACCCGCTGGCCCTGCTGCGCCAGGCGCTGGGCGATCCATTGCGGCAGCGCCTGCCGCTCCACCGGCTCGACCTGGACAGTGACGCCATGGCTGTCGAGCGCCGTGAACCAGGCGCCGCCGCGGGTCATCTTGTCGAGCCGGGGCAGGATGACCAGCGTGAGCGTGCTGTCGTTGCCCTGAGCGCTTTCGGCGATCTGCTGAAGCGCCGGGCTGCCTTCCTTGCCGGGCTTGCCCGAGGGGATGCGGATTTCGACGATCTGCCTGTCGGCGAACAGGCTGAGCGAACCGCCCGCGGCCAGCACCTCGCTCCAGTCGAAGTGCGCGCCGGCCACGGTGTGCACGGTGCGCTCGGTGTAGCCCCGGCCGCGTGCCGCCGCGCGGATCGCGTCAGCCGCCTCCTGGATCAGCAGCGGTTCGTCGCCGTGCAAGGTATAGAGCGGCTCGAGGCCCTTTTGCAGGCGTTGGCTCAGTTGGGCGGCGGCGAGCTGCATGCGGCGAGTTTAATCCGCGGATCGGGCGGGCCCGCTGCCAGGCCCAGCTGCGCGGACTTTTCAACGACCACCGCACTGAAGATGTCGATGGCCCGATCGATCAGCGCCCTTGAAATGGTCAGCGGCGGCGCAAAACGGATCACCGTCTCATGCGTTTCCTTGGACAGAACGCCCCGCGTCGCCATACGTTCCACCAGTTCTCGCGCCGCCGCATGCGCGGGCTCGACGTCGACGCCGACCCACAGGCCGCGTCCGCGCACGTCGCGGATGAGCCCGCCGCTCGCGCGCATGACATCACGCAGGCGGGCGAGCAGATGGGTGCCCATCGCGGCGCTGCGGGCAACCAGATTCTCTTCCTCCATCACCACCAGGGCCTCCAGCGCCACTGCCGCCGCAAGCGCATTGCCACCAAAGGTCGAGCCGTGGCTGCCGGGTGTGAAGACGCTCATCACGCGGTCATCGGCCAGGAAAGCACTCACCGGCAGGAGGCCGCCACCCAGCGCCTTGCCCAGGATCAGCGCATCGGGGCGGATGCCTTCGTGCTCGAACGCGAACCAGCGCCCGGTGCGACCCAGTCCCGCCTGCACCTCGTCGATGATCAAGAGGATGTCGTTGCGGGTGCACCATTCGCGCAGCTGCGTGAAAAAACCCGCGGGCGGCAAGACGATCCCGGCTTCGCCCTGGATCGGCTCGACGATCACGGCGCAGGTGTTGACGCTCGTCGCCGCGCGAACGCTGGCCATGTCGCCGAAATCGAAATGCATGAACCCCGGCGCGAAAGGGCCGAACCCGTCGCGATAATCGGCATCGCTGGAAAACCCGACGATCGCGGTGGTGCGCCCGTGGAAATTTCCGCAGGCCACCATGATCCGGGCCTGGCCTTCGGCGATGCCCTTGGCGCGGTAGCCCCAGCGGCGCGCGCACTTGATCGCGGTTTCCACCGCTTCCGCGCCGGTGTTCATCGGCAGCGCCCGTTCGAAGCCGGCAATGCGGCACAGCTTCTCCAGGAACGGCCCCAGGGTGGTGCCTTGATAGGCACGGGAGGTGATCGCCACCCGCTGAAGCTGGCGGTGCGCCGCGGCCACGATGCGCGGGTGCAGGTGACCATGGCTCACGGCCGAATACGCGCCCATCATGTCGATGTACTCGCGGCCCTCCACATCCCAGACCAGGCAGTCGAGCGCATGGTCCACGACGACCGGCACCGGCTGGTAATTCCGGGCGCCGAAGCGCGACTCCTTGTCGATGTAATGATGGGCGGCTCCGGCGATCCTGGCATTCATGCGATCTCCCCTGTGCTGAGGACCAGTCTAGGCCACAGCCGGATGCCGCGAGCGCCAATCGGGCGGCGGCGCGCGGCGGCAATGGCACAACCGGAGGACCGGCACTTCCGAAAAGGAAGCGCCGCTCAGGGTTTGGCGGGCGCCTTGGGAACGGGAAAGCCGGCGAACTCCTTGATGGTCTGGAGCTCGATGTTGGTGACGATCTTCTCGACACCCAGCGCGGCATCGTCGAGCCACGCGCTGATCAGCCGGTGGTAGTGGTCCAGGTGCGGGCAGGCGATGCGCACCAGGTAGTCATAGCGCCCGCTGACCACATAACAGGCGACAACCTCCGGCGCCGCGGCCATCCGTTTTTCGAATCGCTGCACCGCGGCCTGCCGCTGATCCTTGAGGGCGACCTCGGCGAACACGCAGATCTGCTCGCCCAGCGCCGCCCGGTGGATCAGCGCGCGGTAGCCTTCGATGAGCCCGTTCGATTCGAGTTTGCGCACGCGGTTGAGCGTGGCGCGCGCCGAGAGATGGATCTCCTCCGAAAGCGCCCGCACCGTCGTGCGGCCGTCGCGCTGTAGAAGCTCCAGCAGCTTCAGGTCGGCGCGATCGAGTTCCATGCGGGCGCGGCTAAAGCGTTTTCACCGCGGCCAGGCGCCGCATCAGCTGCTGCACGATGTCGGTCTGCATGTCGCGGTACAGGAGGCTCTCCTCGGCCTCCTTGGCCAGCACCGCCGACTCGTTGAAGCTGATGTCGCGCTGCTGCAGGAGTTCGGTTTCGGGGATCAGCTCCTTGCCTTGCGGCGTGCGCAGCTTGAACTTGAAGCGGCTGCGCAGCTGAAACTCGCGAACCTGCCCGGAGGCGTTCAGGCCGACCACCACCTTCTCGCGCTGTTCGGCCAGTACATCCAGCACCACCTGCGCGGCGTCGGCGGCGCCTGACTGGATGACCTTGACGCTGTCGCCGTTGCCGATGCTGCGGCCGAGCTCCCGGCCCACGGGCGAAGTCGTGGCGATGTAGATGGTGGCGAACGCGAACGTGGGCGCCTGGCGCAGCGCAAAGCCGCAGCCGGCGAGCACGAGCGCGGCGCCACCGAGCGGCAGCAGGGCTCTTCGTTTCATCAGATCACCACGTTGACCAGGCGCCCCGGCACCACCACCACTTTTCTGGGCGAGGCGCCGCCGGCGTGCCTGGCATAGTCTTCGCTGGCGAGGGCCAGCTTCTCGATTTCCTGGGGGCTGGCCGAAGCCGGAACCGTCACCGAACCGCGCAGCTTGCCGTTAATCTGCAACACCAGCTCGATCTCGTCCTGCACCAGCGCCTGCTCGTCGACCACGGGCCACGCCGCACCGAGCAGCTCGCCGTTCGCCTTGGCATAGCCCAGCGCATCCCACAGCGCCTGCGTGATGTGGGGCGTGGCGGGATACAGAACCCGCAGCAGTATGCCGAAGCATTCGCGCACCGCCGTATCGGCGCCCTGCTCGGCGCCGCCCTTGAAGTCTTCCAGCGCGTTGAGCAGCTTCATCGCGCCGGACACCACGGTGTTGTATTGCATGCGCTGGTAGTCGTAATCCACCTGCCGCAAGATGGTGTGAATTTCCAGCCGCAGCGCCTTGGCCTGCTTGCCGAAGGCGCGCGCCGGGCTGCCGGGCGGCGCGTCCGCGCTCGCCGTGGCAGCCAGCCGATGCCCGAAATTCCACACGCGCCGCAGGAATCTCGACGAGCCCTCCACGGCCGCGTCGTTCCACTCCAGTGTCGCCTCGGGCGGTGCCGTGAACATCGTGTACAGGCGGGCCGTGTCGGCGCCGTACTTGTCGATCAGCTCCTGGGGGTCCACGCCATTGCGCTCGGACTTGCCCATCTTCCCGATGCCGCCGTATTCGAGCCGCGTGCCGTCCGCCAGCGTGCCGCCAATGATGTGGCCGTGCTCGCCGTGCTGGGCCGTCACCTCCGATGGCGGGAAATAGTGCTTGCCGCCTTTTTCGTCGCGGCGGAAATAGATGTGGTTGAGCACCATGCCCTGGGTCATCAGCTTGATGAAGGGCTCGTCGAAATTCACCAGGCCCATGTCGCGCATGACCTTGGTCCAGAACCTCGCATAAAGCAGGTGCAGCACCGCGTGCTCGACCCCGCCGATGTACTGGTCCATCGGCATCCAGTACGCGGCGCCGCCGGCCACCATGGCCTTGTCGTTCTTCGGGTCGCAGTAGCGCATGAAGTACCAGGCGCTGTCCACGAAGGTATCCATCGTGTCGGTCTCGCGCCGCGCATCCTTGCCGCACACCGGGCACTTCACGTGGAGGAAGTCCGGCCGCTTGTTCAGCGGGTTGCCCGAGCCGTCGGGCACGCAGTCCTGCGGCAGGACCACCGGCAGCTCTTTTTCAGGAACCGGCACGGCGCCATGCGCTTCGCAGTGGATGATGGGAATGGGTGTACCCCAGTAGCGCTGGCGGCTGATGCCCCAGTCGCGCAGCCGCCACGTGGTCTTCATCTCGCCCAGCCCGCGCTGCTCGAGCGCGTGCGCGATCGCCTTCACCGCGTCCTTGTAGGAAAAGCCGCTGAAGATGCCGGAGTTGATGGTGACGCCGCGGTCCTTGTCGGCATACCAGTCGATCCAGTGCTTGTAATCGTAGTGCTCGCCGTCGACATGCACCACTTGCATGATCGTCAGGTTGTACTTGAGCGCGAAAGCGAAGTCGCGCTCGTCGTGCCCCGGCACGCCCATCACCGCGCCATCGCCGTAGCCCATGAGCACATAGTTGCCCACCCACACGTCGATCGGCTCGTCGGTCAGCGGATGGAACACCACCAGGCCGGTGGGCATGCCCTCCTTGTCGCGCGAGGCGAGTTCGGCCTCGGTCGTTCCGCCCTTCTTGCATTCCTCGATGAACGCCGCCAGGCGCGGGTTGGTGCGCGCCGCGTGGGCCGCGAGCGGATGCTCGGGCGCCACCGCGCAGAACGTGACGCCCATGAGGGTGTCGGCCCGCGTGGTGAAGACATGCATCCTGCCGCCGCCGATCAGCTCGCCTTTGAGATCGCGGATCGCATGGGTGAAGGCGAAGCGCACGCCCTCGCTCTTGCCGATCCAGTGTTCCTGCATCAGCCTGACGCGTTCGGGCCATCCCGGCAGCTTGTGCTGGACATGCTCGAGCAATTCTTCGGCGTAGTCGGTGATCTTGAGGTAATAGCCGGGTATCTCGCGCTTTTCGACCAGTGCGCCGGTGCGCCAGCCGCGGCCGTCGACCACCTGCTCGTTGGCCAGCACGGTCTGGTCGATCGGGTCCCAGTTCACTACCTGGGTCTTGCGGTAGGCGATGCCTTTTTCCAGCATCTTCAGGAACAGCCACTGGTTCCACCGGTAGTACCCGGGATCGCAGGCCGCTATTTCGCGCGACCAGTCGATGGCCAGGCCCATGGCCTGCAACTGCCCCTTCATGTAGGCGATGTTGTCGTAGGTCCACTTGGCGGGCGGCACGCCGTTCTTCATCGCCGCGTTCTCCGCGGGCAGGCCGAATGCGTCCCAGCCCATCGGCATGAGCACGTTGTAGCCCTTCATGCGCAGGTGGCGCGTGAGCATGTCGTTGATGGTGTAGTTGCGCACGTGCCCCATGTGCAACTTGCCGCTGGGATAGGGCAGCATGGAACAGGCGTAGAACTTCTTCTTGCTCGCGTCTTCGGTCACGCGGTAGGCGTCGTTCGCAATCCAGTGGGCCTGCGCGGAGCGCTCGACCTCGGAAGGGTTGTATTTCTCTTGCATAGATAAGTGTGCCGGGGAGTAGCCCCGGCCTGCGGCGATTTTACGGGCGAGACGCGTTCGGGTCCGGGCCGCTAACGTTCCGCGCCGGGCGGCTCGGCGACGAAGCCGATGCGGTTCAGCCCGGCGTGTTGCGCGAGGCCCATGATTTCCACCACGCGCCCATAGGGAACGGCCTGGTCCGCGCGCAGCTGGATCTCGGTTTCCGGGCTGTCCCGGCCGGCTTGGGCGAGCCTTGCCGCCAGCTGAGCCAGGGTGACGGGCTTGTCGTCCAGGAACACGCCGCCGGCCTTGTCCAGGACCACCGCGACGAACTTGGGCGCGTCGTTGGGTTTGGTGGCTTCCGAGCGGGGCAGGTCCAGGCGGATCGAGCTTGCCAGCAGCGGCGCGGTGATGATGAAAATCACCACCAGGACCAGCATGACGTCGACCAGCGGCGTCATGTTGATCTCGCTCATGGGCTCGGGCCCCCGGGTGCGTTCGAGACGGCCGAAGCTCATCGCTGCTCGGTCTCGACGGGGGGCGCAGCGGCCTTGGCCGCCTGCGTGGAGGCCATCAGCTCTCGCAGGTCGCGCGCGAAGCCCTCCAGGTCGGCCTCGATGCGCCCGATCAGCCGGCCGAAGACGTTGTAGCCAAGTACCGCGGGTATAGCGACCGCCAGCCCGCCAGCCGTCATGATCAGGGCCTCGCCGACCGGCCCCGCCACCTTGTCGATCGTGATCTGGCCCGCGGCGGCGATGCCGGTCAAGGCGTGGTAGATGCCCCAGACGGTCCCCAGCAGGCCCACGAACGGGGCGGTGGAACCCACGCTCGCCAGCAGGACCTGGCCGAACTGAAGCTTGTCCAGCACCCGGTGCAGGGCGTCGCGCAGCACCCGCGTGAGTTGCTGCGAGCGATCGCCCGCCGCAGCCAGGGAACCCGGCGCGTCCAGCTGCGTGGCGGCGATCAACGGCAGGACCAGCGCTTCCCGATCGAAAGCGCCGACCTTCCGCTGGGCTGCATCGACGGAAGGCGATTGCCAGAACGCGGCCGTGCTGCGGCTTACATCACCCGCCGCCCGGCGCAGCAGCCAGGCTTTCCACAAGATGACCACCCAGCTGGCGACCGACATGGCAAGCAGCACGACGGCCACCAGCTGGGTGACCGAATCGCCCTGGCTGAACAGTTCGTAGAAACTCATCCCGGGCGGAGCATCACTTGAGGCCCAGCACGTCGAACATGTCGAACATGCCGCTGCGCTTGCCCGCCAGGAAGCGCAGCGCGCGCAGGCTGCCCTGGGCGTAGGTGGCGCGGCTGGCCGACTTGTGGGTGATCTCGATGCGCTCGCCGGTGCCGGCGAAAAGCACGGTGTGGTCGCCCACGATGTCCCCGCCGCGAATGGCGGCGAAGCCGATCGTCGAGGGGTCGCGCTCGCCGGTGACGCCTTCGCGGGCGTAGACGGCGCAGTCCTTCAAGTCGCGGCCCAGCGCCTGGGCGATCACCTCGCCCATCTTCAAGGCCGTTCCCGACGGCGCATCAACCTTGTGGCGGTGATGCGCTTCGACGATTTCGATGTCGTAGCCCGTGGCGAGGGACTTTGCCGCCATTTCCAGCAGCTTGAGCGTGACGTTGACTCCCACGCTCATGTTGGGGGCCATGACGATGGCGATGTCGCGCGCGGCGTCGGCGATCTGCTCTTTCTGCCCTTCACCAAACCCGGTGGTGCCGATGACCGCGTTGAGGCCGAGCTCGCGGCACATCCGCAGGTGCGCCAGCGTCCCCTCGGGCCGGGTGAAATCGATCAGGACCTGGGCGTTGGCCAGGGCCGTGCGCAGGTCGGCAGAGATGGGGATGCCGCTCGCATGGCCGAGGAAGGCCGCCGCGTCGTTGCCGATGGCGGGACTGGAGGCGACATCGAGGGCGCCCGCCAGCTCGCAATCGCCGGAGCCGCGAATCGCCTCGATCAGCATGTGCCCCATGCGGCCGCTGGCTCCCGCCACGGCGACCTTGTGCATGGATTGACCGGTGGTCTTGGCCATCGCAGGCGCCGTCAGCGGGCGGGCGCTTCCAGCGGCGGGTAGGCGGCGGCGGGCGCAGAGGCCGCCGGCGCGGGCTGCGCCGCGGCGGGCGTGCGGCCGGACGAGAACTTCTGCAGGCTTTCTTCGCTGGCCTCGAGCAGGGGCACTCTGGCGTTCTTGCGCTTGCTGTCCAGCGTCGCCACGAATTCGGCCTCGCTGGGCATCTCGTCGCCTTCGAAACGGTCCAGCGCATTGCCCTTGAAAAACACGGCGAGCTTGCGCGCCTGCGGCGCCACGCCCTGGCGCTTGATGGTGAAGACGTAGTCCCAGCGGTCGGCGTGGAACACGCTGGACACCAGCGGTGTGCCCAGGATGTCGCGCACCTGCTGGCGGCCCATGCCGGGCTTGAGCACCTCGACCTGTTCCTTGGAAACGAAATTGCCCTGCACGATCTCGACCTTGTAGGGCGTGATGGCGCCGGCCAGGCGCTGCGTGGCACCGTCCACGGTGCCGCAGCCGCCCGCGGCCGCGCAGGTGCCGAGCGCCAGGAGCAGGCGGGTTGCGCGGGAGACAGGTGCGGACATTGGCGAGCCGGGTAGCGATATGATCGAACGATTGTAGCGGCTGCCTCGCCTCGGGGCTCCCCGGGGAAGACCATGGCCAACATCGACGAACTCAAGAGCACGGGCCTCAAAGCCACGCTGCCGCGCCTGAAGATCCTGGATGTCTTCCAGAAAGCCGCGCAGCGGCACATGACCGCCGAGGACGTGTTCCGGGTGCTGCTGGAGGAACGCTCGGACATCGGGCTGGCCACCGTGTACCGCGTGCTGACCCAGTTCGAGCAGGCCGGCATCCTGTCACGCAGCCATTTCGAGGGCGGCAAGGCTGTCTATGAGCTCAACGAAGGCAAGCACCACGACCACATCGTCTGCCTGGATTGCGGCCGCGTCGAGGAGTTCTACGACCCGGATATCGAAAAGCGCCAGCATGCGGTGGCCAAGGCCAAGGGATTTTCCATCGCCGACCATGCGCTGAGCCTGTACGCCAACTGCACCAAGAACCCCTGCCCGAACCGGCCGGCGCCCTTCCATGCGGATCGTTAGCCGCGTCGCTTACTTGTCCTGTTCCATCGCACGCCGGTGGCGCTCGACGAATTCCTGATAGGTATCGACGCCGCGCAGCTGCAGGATGGTGTTGCGCACCGCGGCTTCCACCAGCACGGCGATGTTGCGCCCCGCCACCACCTGGATCACCGCCTTGCGCACCGGCACGCCCAGCACATCCTGAGTGAGGGGCTCGTACGGCAGGCGCTCGTACTCGCGCTCGAGCGTTTCCCGGCGCACCAGATGGACGATGAGCTTGAGCCGCATCTTTCGGCGCACCGCGGTCTCGCCGAAGATGGCGCGTATGTCCAGCAGGCCGATGCCGCGCACCTCCAGCAGGTTTTGCAGCAGTTCGGGGCAGCGGCCCTCGATGGTCGTCTGGTTGATCCGGAAAAGGTCGATGGCGTCGTCGGCGACCAGGCCGTTGCCGCGCGAGATCAGCTCCAGGCCGAGCTCGCTTTTGCCCAGGCCGGATTCGCCGGTAATCATCACGCCCAGGCCCAGGATGTCCATGAAGACGCCGTGCATGGAAGTGCGCTCGGCGAAATGCTTGGACAGGTAGGTGCGCAGCACGTCGATGACGAACGCCGATGGCTCGTGGGTGGCGAACATGGGGATTTGCGCCCGCTCGCACATCGACAGCAGGGCATCCGGCGCTACCTGGTTGTCGGTGAGCACAAGCACTGGCGGTTCGAGCGTGACGATGCGGGCGATGCGCCGGTCGCAGTCCTCCGAAGTCGCATTGGTGATGTATGCAATCTCGCGCGCGCCAAGGATCTGCACGCGGTACGGATGGATGTAGTTGAGATAGCCCACCAGGTCGGCGCCGGAGCGGGCCGCGCGCACCGCGACTTCGTCGAAGCGGCGCTCGGAAGCGCCGAGTCCGGCCACCCACTCCCACTTGAGCTGCGCCCGGTGGTCCTCGAACAGGACATCGGCGCTGACGACGGTGGGCTTCATCGACGCCGCGAGACTCGAGCGCCGCAGGCCGCCCCAAGGCGCGAAGGCCCGCCGGGAGGGCAACGCAGCACACGAAGTGACAAGCGTGGGGGCGACATGCCTAGGCCGGCTGCGCCGACTGCCAGGTGGCAATGAGGCGGTGCAGTTCAGCCGCATCTGTGCTGGCCTTGATTTTTTCGCGCAGCGGGGCATCACTCAGAAGCTCGGCGATTTCCGACAGGATTTCGAGATGCTTTTGCGTCGCCGCCTCGGGTACCAGCAGAAAAATCAGCAAGCCGACCGCCTGTTCGTCGGGCGCGTCGAAGCCGATGGGCTGGGCCAGCTGGAACAACGCGGCCATCGGGGCCTTCAGGCCCTTGATCCGCCCGTGGGGAATGGCGACGCCGTGGCCCAGGCCCGTGGAGCCGAGCCGTTCGCGCGCGAACAGGCTGTCGGTGACCAACGCGCGCGACAGGCCGTGCAGGTTTTCGAACAGCAGCCCCGCTTCCTCGAAAGCGCGCTTCTTGCTGGTGGCATCAACGCTTACGAGCACTTGGTCGGCGGGCAGGATGGACGCGAGGCGGTTCATGGTAGGGGTTTACGATTATGCACCCGGGACGGTGCACCGCAACAAAACGTCCGGCATCGACTTTGCGCCTACATCACAGCAAAAGGCGCCCGAAAAAGGGCGCCTTGAAGGCCGGTTTCACATGATGCGCTTGGGGGCGTCGTGGTGATGGTCCTGCAGCCGGGTCTTGTGCCGGCCCACCTGCCGGTCGAGCTTGTCGACCAGCTCATCGAGGGCGGCGTAGAGGTCCTGGTGGGAGCTCTGCGCGAACATGTCGTTGCCCTTGACATGTATCCTGCATTCGGCGCGCTGTCGTCGTTCCTTTTCCTTTTGTTTTTCAACAGTGAGCAGCACCCTGATGTCGACGACCTGATCAAAGTGCCTGGTAATCCGATCAAGCTTGGTAGTCACGTAGTTACGAAGTGCCGGGGTGACTTCGAGATGGTGACCGCTGATCGTCAGATTCATGAATGACCTCCTGTTCACACGGTTGGGAAATGGCCGTCCTCGGTGCAGGGCGGCCGGACTTGATGCATTGAAGGTCGAATCACTATGCCCGCGACGACCCCGAAAAGCAATGGATTTCGGGCGCGCCCGCGGCGGCCGAAGTGAAACCCTTTGTCGGGCTGGGCGCCAGGGCTTGAAAAGGCCTCAGCTTTTGGCGGGCGCCCCATGCAGGGCCAGCCGGCCGGCCAGCCACACGGTGACCAGGCTCGCCGCAGCGCCCACCACGGCCGCGGTCCAGTAGCCTGCGAGCAAGCCCTGCGCATCTCTGCTGATCAGCTGACCGCCCACGTAAGCCGCGACACCCATCGCGGCCGACTGCACGGAGCTGTTGAGTGTCATGAAAGTGCCGCGCAGCTGGGGCCGGGCGGTCGAGGTGACGATCGCCATCCCGGGAATCATGCGCCCGCTCATACAGATGAAAAACAGGGTCGAAATCACGAGCAGCAGCCACATCGGCATGCGGCCCAGCAATGTCATCAAGGTCATCGGCGGGATGACGGCCAGCGCCATCAACCGGAAGGTCCTGACCTTGCCCCACCGGTCGGTGAGCCGGCCGATCAGGCGCGCGCTGAACAGCGTCGCCACCCCGCCGCACAGGTAGATATAAGGGATCTGCGCCGCCGAGAGGCCGACGTTCGACTGCAGATAGATCGTGAGGTAGGGGATGACGGTGAACCCCGTGAACATCATCAACGCCGTGAACAGGAATGCCATGCGGTGATTGGGGTCCGCCAGCACCTGGCCGATACCGCCCAGGGCAGGTAGCCGCCCGTCGACATGGCCCTTGAGCACGGGCATGGTCGCGGCGGCGAACACCACCAGCACGGCGCAGATCGCCGCGATGCCCAGGAACGGGGCATGCCAGCTGAAGTGGGCCGCCAGGAACAGGCCCAACGGCACGCCGGCCACGGTGGAGACAGAGAACGAGGTCATGACGATGCCCATCGCCCGGCCGCGCCGCTCGAAGGGCACCACGTCGGCCACGATGGTCTGGCACAGGGCCGAGAGGATCCCGCCGAACAGGCCCGCCGCGATCCGCGCCGCCATCAGGAAGTAGTAGCCCGGGGCCAGGCCGCAGGCCAGTGTGGCGACGGCGAACAGGCCGTAGAGCACCAGCAGCAGTTTCTTGCGTCCGAAACGGTCGATGTAAGTGGAGGCGGCCAACCCCGACGCGCCGGCGGCGAGCGTGTAAGCCGATACCAGCAGGCCGAACTGGGCATCGCTGATGCCGAACAGGGCCGTGAACTGCGGCCCGAGCGGCATCATGATCATGAAGTCCAGGATGTGGGTGAACTGGATGCCCGCCAGGGTGAGCAACAACCAGAGTTCGCGGCGAGGGGGCAGGGCTTCGGATCGGGTCATAAACGCAAACCGGCCATCATGCCAGCGCGGCCGCACTTTGCCGCGCCAAAAAAAAGCGGCCCCTGCAGGGCCGCCTTACCACCTTCGGTGGCGTCAGGGCTTAGCGCGTGCGCCAGGCCGTGATCGGGTCGGTGTAGCTGGTCCAGCCGCGGGCGCGCGGGTGCGCCTGCGCGCCAGGCCGCTCGAGGTTCGCGTGTTCGGTGCGCTCGCTCACGGGCTTGTCGCGCGGCGTGTCGGCGAACCGGTCGGGGGTCTTGGGCTCTGCAGACATTACGCTCACTCTGTATGTGGGTGCTGGCTATCAGTTTTCACTGCGCCGGCGACGGGGTTGTCCTGCTGGGCCGGACGGTCGGTATGCCTGCTCAGGAAAGGCCAAGCGTGGCCGCTACGACCGCGCTGGGCAATAAAGTGCGATCCCTTGGCGTCATTCTGGCCAGGGCGGTAGCTCATTCGGCTTGCGTTCGGATCGTTCGCCAGCTGGATCATGGGTACTCCTTCGGGGATTCCGGCGGTGTGGCCGGGAAGTCAAGAGAATTTAGGGGCCGCGCCTCAACGGGTATGTCGGACAGGTCGTCCCACATTTGTAGGACTGGTCCTGCCTCATCTGTCCGAAGTTGACGTCGCCGGCGTGCGGCATGGCTTTTCGAGCCTGGTCTCCGCCTGCCTCGGCATGGAAGGCCCAGTGGGGGAAATGGCCCGGCTGCTCTATCCGCAGGCCAACGCGACCTGACCGTCCTCAAGCCCCGGCATTCCGGCGTTCACGCATCGCTCCTGGAACTGCTGCTGGCGCTACATGGCCGATGTGCTGAAGTGCGGTGTGCGCCCTTCGCAAGCGCCGCCGGCGCGTGCGATGGCGGCACGCAAGGCCGACGCAAAGCGGGCCAAGCCCGCCGGCTGACGCCGCTGTCGCGGCAGCGAAGAATGGCCGGCTTTTCCTGGCTCGGGCCCGTCCGGCCACGGCATAATCGCCCGGTCGCAACTGCTGGAGATCGCTCCGTGGAAACCTGCCCCAGTCGGTAGCTTTCAACGCCCGGGAGCCGGGGTTGAAAGCATCACCTGCCACAACGCCGAATGCACAACCGGAGTGAGCCATGCTCAATATCTTCACGCTCGCCAACGGGCGGCTGTTCCAGGAAGAGATCGAATCGCTGGAGGAACTCTCCAGGTTCCAGCCGATCTGGGTCGACCTCGAGTCGCCGACCCTGGAAGAAAAACGCTGGGTCAAGCAGTACTTCGGGCTGTCCATCCCCGAGGATGCGATGGACGAGGACATCGAGGAATCGGCGCGCTTCTACGAGGAAGACAACGGCGAGCTGCACATCCGCAGCGACTTCCTGATCGCCGACGACCTGGAGCCGCGCACGGTCCGCGTCGCCTTCATCCTCAACCTGGTGAACGACTCGCTCAAGAGCAAGGGCGTGCTGTTTTCCATCCACGATGAAGACGTGCCGGTGTTCCGGCTGCTACGGCTGCGCGCGCGGCGCGCCCCCGGCCTCATCGAGGACGCCAAAGAGGTGCTGCTCAAGCTTTTCGACGCCGACGCGGAATACTCGGCCGACACGCTCGAAGGCATCTACGACGAGCTGGAAAAGGTCAGCAAGCAGGTGCTGGCCGGCGAGGTGACCGACACCCTGGCCGGCGAAGTGCTGGGCGCGATCGCGCACCAGGAAGACTTGAACGGGCGGATCCGGCGCAACGTCATGGACACCCGCCGCGCGGTGAGCTTTATGATGCGCAGCCGCATGCTCAACGCCGGGCAGTTCGAAGAGGCGCGCCAGATCCTGCGCGACATCGAGTCGCTGGACAACCACACGGCTTTTCTGTTCGACAAGATCAACTTCCTGATGGACGCCACCGTCGGCTTCATCAACATCAACCAGAACAAGATCATCAAGATCTTCTCGGTGGCCAGCGTGGCGCTGCTGCCGCCGACGCTGATCGCCAGCCTGTACGGCATGAACTTCCAGTACATGCCCGAGCTGTCCCAGCGCTGGGGCTACCCGTTCGCGCTGACGCTGATGGTGGCCAGCGCCCTGGTGCCGATGTGGTACTTCAGGAAACGCGGCTGGCTGAGGTAGCCGTCAGCAGGGACGCGACGATCGCCGCCGAATAGCGGCTGGCGATCTCCTGGACGAAGCGGGCGAAATCCGCGTGCGCCGCATCGTCGGCCCGGTCCGAGACGGTGCGCACCGCCGCGAACGGCACGCCCCAGTCGTGGCAGACCTGGGCGAAGGCCGCGCCTTCCATCTCGACCGCGAGCGCGTCCGGCAGCGCCGATTGCAGTGCGCGGCTCTCCGCCGTCGTGGCGACGAAGCGGTCGCCGCTGACCACCAGTCCGCGGTGCACTGCGACTCCCGGCAGCGCCTGGCGGGCGGCGGCCGCCACCCGGGCGGACAAAGCCTCGTTGGCGGGAAATCGGCTCAAGCCGTAGAACGGCACCTCGTGCCTGGGAAAGATCGGCGAGGCGTCCAGGTCATGCTGCAGGAAGCTGTCGGCAACGACCACATCGCCCACCTCGACCCCCGGCGCCAGGCCGCCCGCCACGCCCGTGAAGACGATGCGCTGAACCGCGAACCGCTCGACAAGCACCGTGGCGGTGGTGGCCGCCGCGACCTTGCCGATACGCGAAAGGACCGCGACGACTTCCTGTCCATGCAGGTGGCCGAGCCAGAATTCGCGGCCGCCCACGACCTGCATGCGCTCGTCGGGCATCAGCGCGAGAACTGCCGAGAGTTCCTCGCGCATGGCGCTGACGATGGCGGTCGTCACTTCTTGTCGCGAAGTTCCCGGCGAAGGATCTTGCCCACCGGGGTCTTGGGCAGGCCGGTGCGGAATTCGACGACCCGGGGCTGCTTGTAGCCCGTCAGGTTGGCGCGGCAGTATTCGCGCACCTTTTCTTCCGTGAGGGACTGGTCCTTCTTCACGATCACCAGCTTGACGGCCTCGCCCGTCCTCTCGTCCGGCACGGCGACGGCGGCGCATTCGAGCACCCCGTCGAGCCGGCCGACCACGTCCTCGACTTCGTTGGGGTAGACGTTGAAGCCGCTGACCAGCACCATGTCCTTCTTGCGGTCGACGATCGTGAAGTAGCCGCGCTCGTCCATCGTGCCGATGTCGCCCGACCTGAAGTATCCATCGGCTGTCATGACCTTGGCGGTTTCGTCCGGGCGCTGCCAGTAGCCGGCCATCACCTGCGGGCCCTTGATGGCGATCTCGCCCGGCTGCCCAAGCGGGACTTCGTTGCCGTCGTCGTCCAGCAGCTTCATATGGGTGGAGGGCAGCGGTACCCCGATGGTACCGCTGTATGCAGTGCTGGTGATCGGGTTGCAGGTGGCGCCGGGCGAGGTTTCCGACAGCCCATAGGCTTCGCAAATCGGGCAGCCGGTCTTGTCCAGCCAGAGCTTGGCCACCGAGCTTTGCACGGCCATGCCCCCGCCCAGGGAGATGATGAGGTTCTTCCAGTTGACGGTATGGAAGTCGGGATGGTTCGCCAAGCCGTTGAACAGCGTGCTGACGGCGGGGAAGCTGTGGAAGGTGTGCTTGGACAATTCCTTGAGCACTGCCGGCAGATCGCGCGGATTGGGGATCAGGATCAGCTTGCCGCCCTCGCGCATCGACAGCATCATGCCGACCGTGAACGCGAAGATGTGGTACAGCGGCAGCGCCACCACGCCGGTGGGCTGCTCGCCCGCCGGAACCTTCTTCATGGCCGGTGCGTTCCAGGCCTCGGACTGCAGCAAGCTGGCGATCACGTTCCTGTGCAGCAGCACCGCGCCCTTTGAAACGCCCGTGGTGCCGCCGGTGTACTGCAGAACGGCCACATCGTCGGGCTTGATTTCGGGCTTCTTGAGCGTGCCGCGCGTACCCTGCGCAACCGCGTCATTGAAGCGGACCGCGCCGGGCAGCTTGTAGGCCGGCACCATCTTCTTGACGCTGCGCACGACGTAGTTGACCAGCGTGCCCTTGAGCGCGCCCAGCATGTCGCCCATGGCCGCCAGCAGCACGTGCTTGACCGGGGTGGCCGCAATGCACTGCTCCAGCGTGCGGGCGAAATTCTCGATGATGACGATCGCCTTGGAGCCGGAGTCCTTCAGCTGGTGTTCCAGCTCGCGCGGCGTGTACAGCGGGTTGACGTTGACCACCACATAGCCGGCGCGCAGGATGGCGGCGACCGCCACCGGGTACTGCGGGCAATTGGGCATCATGATGGCCACGCGATCGCCCTTGGCCAGGCCCAGGCCCTGGAGGTAGGCGGCCAGCGCACGGCTGAGCGAATCCGTCTGCGCGAAAGTGACTTCCTTGCCCATGAAGCTGTAAGCGGTTCGGGGGCCGAATTTCCGGAAGCTTTCTTCCATCAACTGGACCAGCGAGGAGTATTGCGCCGGGTCGATATCGGCGGGCACGCCGGGAAGGTAAGAACTCAGCCAGGGACGGTCGCTCATTGTTGTCTTCTCCATGTCCATTCGTTGCTCACGCCCGCGGATTGTGTCGTGCAGCTGAGCGGGTCGGCATTGTGTTTTCCCTAGGGTTTGCCAGAGTTGCCTTCCGGTTTTCTCACTCTATCGCTTTGCCCATGTCTTCGACCACCTTCTTGGCGTCGCCGAAAACCATCATGGTCTTGTCCATGTAGAAGAGCTCGTTGTCCAGGCCGGCATAGCCCGCCGCCATCGACCGCTTGTTGACGATCACGGTCTTGGCCTTGTAGGCCTCCAGGATGGGCATGCCATAGATGGCGCTGCCTTTTTGCAGCGCCGCGGGATTCACCACGTCGTTGGCGCCCAGGACGATGGCGACGTCGACTTGGCCGAATTCGCCGTTGATGTCCTCCATTTCGAACACCTGGTCGTACGGCACTTCGGCTTCGGCCAGCAGCACGTTCATGTGGCCCGGCATCCGGCCGGCCACCGGGTGAATCGCGTACTTCACCGTGATGCCCTTGTGCGTGAGCTTCTCGGCCAGCTCCTTGACGGCGTGCTGGGCGCGCGCCACGGCCAGGCCATAGCCCGGGACGATCACCACGGTTTCGGCGTTGGACAGCACGAACGCCGCGTCGTCGGCGCTGCCGCTCTTGACGCTGCGCGGCGCGGCGGCCCCGGCCGCGGCGGTGACGCCCTCGCCCCCGAAGCCGCCCAGGATCACGTTGAAGAACGACCGGTTCATCGCCTTGCACATGATGTAGGAAAGGATGGCGCCCGACGAGCCGACCAGCGAGCCCGCAATGATGAGCATGCTGTTGTTCAGCGAGAAGCCGATGCCCGCCGCCGCCCAGCCCGAATAGCTGTTGAGCATGGACACCACCACCGGCATGTCGGCCCCGCCAATAGGGATGATGATGAGCACGCCCATGACGAACGACAACGCCAGCATGGCGAAGAACGCCGTCCAGCTGCCGGTGAACATGAAGACCAGCCCCAGGCCCAGGGTCACGAGGCCCAGCACCAGGTTCAGCTTGTGCTGGCCGGCAAAGGTCACCGGCGCGCCCTGGAACAGGCGGAACTTGTAGGTGCCCGACAACTTGCCGAAAGCGATGACCGACCCCGAAAAGGTGATGGCGCCGATGGCCGCGCCCAGGAACAGCTCCAGGCGATTGCCGGCGGGGATGGGCTGGCCCTTGGGTGCGATGCCGAACGCATGCGGCTCGGCCACGGCGGCCACCGCGATGAATACCGCCGCCAGGCCGATCATGCTGTGGAAGAAGGCCACCAGCTCGGGCATCTTGGTCATCTCTACGGTCTTGGCGCGCCAGGCCCCATAGCCACCGCCCACGACCAGGCCGGCCAGCGCCCAGCCCAGGCCGCGCCCGCTACGGGAAATTTCGACAATGAGCGCCGCCGTGGTCAGCGCGGCGATGGCCATGCCGGCCATCCCGAAGAGGTTGCCGCGAATGGACGTTGTCGGGTGCGACAGGCCCTTGAGCGCCTGGATGAAGCAGACCGAAGCCACCAGGTACAGCAGCGTCACGACGTTCAAACTCATGATGCGTGCGCCCCCACGCTTGTCACTGCGTGTATTGGGCTGCCCCCGGAGCGGGCCTTCGCCTGCTTGAAGCGGTGCTGCGCTGCGCTCATTTGGCGCCTCCTTGCTTTTTCTCTTTCTTCCTGAACATCTCCAGCATCCGCCGGGTAACCAGGAAGCCGCCGAAGATGTTGACGGCGGCCAGCGCCACCGCCAGCACGCCCATGGTCTTGCCCAAGGTCGTTTCCGTCAGCGCGGCCGCCAGCATCGCTCCCACGATGACGATCGCCGATATCGCGTTGGTGACGGCCATCAACGGCGTGTGCAGCGCCGGCGTGACGGTCCAGACCACGTGGTAGCCCACGTAGATGGCCAGCACGAAGATGATCAGGTTGATGACGGTGTGTGAGACTTCCATGTCTTCTCCAATTGGGGACAGAGCTAAAGAATCTGTCCCGCAAAGTTACTTCGTTTTCTTGACTTCGCCGTTTTGCGTCACCAGGCAGGCCGCCACGATGTCGTCGCCGGGATCGATGTGGAGCGTGGCTTCCTTGGTGACGATGAGCTTGAGGAAGTCCAGCACGTTGCGCGCATAGAGCGAAGAGGCATCGGCCGCCACCAGCGCCGGCAGGTTGGTTTCGCCGACCAGCGTGACGCCATGCTTGGCCACGGTGCGGCCCGGTTCGGTGAACGGGCAGTTGCCGCCTTGCGGCGCTGCCAGGTCGACGATCACGGAACCCGGCTTCATCGAGCGCACCATCTCTTCGGTCACCAGCACCGGCGCCGGGCGGCCAGGGATCAGCGCCGTGGTGATGACCACGTCGGCCTGCGCCACCCGCTTGGCGACCTCGGCCTTTTGCCGGTCCAGCCAGCTTTGCGGCATGGGACGGGCGTAGCCGCCCACGCCTTCGGCCGCTTCTCTCTCTTCCTGCGTCTCGTAAGGCACATCGATGAACCTGGCGCCCAGCGACTCCACCTGCTCCTTGACGCTGGGCCGCACATCCGACGCTTCGATCACCGCGCCCAGCCGCTTGGCGGTGGCGATGGCCTGCAGGCCGGCCACACCGACACCCAGGATCACGACGCGCGCAGCCTTGACGGTTCCCGCCGCCGTCATCAGCATCGGGAAAAAGCGCTGGTAGAGGTTGGCGGCGATCATCACGGCCTTGTAGCCGGCGATGTTGGCCTGCGAGCTGAGCACGTCCATGCTCTGGGCACGGGTTGTACGCGGCGCCGCTTCCAGTGCGAAACCGGTGAGCCGTGCGCCCGCCAGCCGCTGCAGACCCTCGGCGTCGAACGGGTTCAGCATGCCCACCAGTGTGGTGTCCGGCTTCATCATCCCCACTTCGCTGCCCGATGCATTGCGCACCTTGAGCACCAGCTCGCAGCCGAACGCGCCCGCTGCGTCCGTGATCTCGCAGCCCGCGGCCTGGTAGGCCTCGTCGGTGATGCTGGCAGCCAGGCCCGCGCCCGACTGGACCCGTAATGTGTGGCCTTGCGCCTTCAGTTTCTTGGCCGTCTCGGGGGTGACGGCAACACGGGTTTCACCCGCCGTGGTTTCGGCAGGTACGCCAATGTGCATGGACGCGGCTCCTCGGAGTGGTCGGACAGGTTGTAAGCAGTTGCTGACCGCGAGCTTACATGAAACATCGGGCGCGCCTGGCGATCCGAGAGTCGAATAGCGACAGCCAGGCCCGGCCGGATGAATCCTCACTGTGGCCGGACAGCACCGCCTCCCGTTCGAAATTCAGATGCCTATGGCTTGATCAGACCGAGGTTGTTGTGCCGCCGCAGCGTCTGCGGCCATGAACGTTCGCGCGCGTTCTGCGCGAGCATCCGCGCCCAGATCACCCAGCCCTGCCACGAAACGCGCTTGTCCCACTGCACGCCCCAGCAACGCAGCAGCCGCAAGCCTTCATGTGCATGCGCGGCCGCGGCGTCGTACTCGCCCTCCAGCAGCGCGAACTGGGCCAGCAGCAGGTGCGGCTCGGCGACCCAGGGATTGAGCCGCACGGCTTCGGCCAGCAGGCTGCGTGGCACCCGGGACGACACCCGCGGCACATCCAGCATCGACACCTGCCAGTACAGTGCGCTGGCCGCCGCTTCGTCCGCCTGCGCCAGCGTCTTGGTGCAGCCGTCGAAGATGGGCGGCACCGGCAGATCGAGCGCGGCAAGGTGGCCGGCGAGCCTGGAGGCCAGCGAGAGTGCGCTGGAACCGGGCCGGAATGGCCCAGGCCACAGCGTTGCGGCCCAGTTTGCCGCCGCCGGTGCGTCGCCGGTTGCGGGATAGCCGGACATGGTGTCTTCCTGCCAGCTGTACCACTGCTCGACCAGGTCGGCCACCGTGAGGACAAGAAATGCCGCGACCTGCGACGGGCTCAACTCGAAAACCTTGCCCTGTGCGTCGCGCAGCACCATGCCGTCGAGCGGCGGCCGCGCCGCGGCGGCGAGTTCGGTGACGAATTCGTTGCGCGGCATCGCGCAGAACAGGTGCACCATGGCCTCGAGCCCTTCGCCCACGCGCTCGCGCAGGACGGCGCGGCCGTCCGCGGGATCGAACAGCGCGAGATCGACGTACTCGTTGGAGTAGACGCTGTGCAGCAGCCCGGCCAGGCACACCTCGCGCGGCTGGCGCCACAGCGTCAGCATGCGGTAGGTGCCGTAGAGGTGATCCTTGAACGAGCCATGCTTGTGCCATGACCGCCCGGCCCGGCGCTGGCCCATCATCCGCAGGAAGTCGGGAAGATCGGGATCGATGGCCGCGTGATCGTCCTCCAGGAACGCATCGACCAGCCGGTCCGTGGAGGGGTTGTCTTCGGCCCGCATCTCAGTGCACTCCCGCGATCAAGCCGGCGAGCACGCGGCGCTCGCCGCTGAAGCTGAGCCGTCCATGCGCCGTAAGGATGTTGTCCAGGATCAAAAGGTCGCCGCGCTGCCAGTACAGGGGCACGGCCTGCCGCTCGAGCACGTCGTACAGGTGCAGCGCGTCTTCGCCGGCGATCTCGGTGCCGTCGGCGAACACGAAGCAATCCAGCTGCAGCGGATTGTCCCGGGCCGCCTGCTCCAGACGTTGCGCCATGTCCAGGCGCCCATCCTTGCGCGCCCATGCCAGCGCGGCGGCAGGGGCAAAGAGGTGCACCTGGTTGAACCAGACCTCGTCGCCGGTGGCGGGGTGCCGCCGGGTCGCGGGCCTGATCTCCTGCCATAACGTCATCGAGCCGTCGCCCTGCCATTCGCTGCGCCAGCCGCGTTGCGCCGCCTGCGCCTGCGCCTGTGCGGGATCGCGGGTGTCGAACACCTCGGTCCACGGCTTGGGCACACCCGGTCGGCGCACGACGTCTTCCGGCAGCGGCAGATTGCGGCGTAGCTGGAGCCCGCCGTGACCGGCGAACCTGCCGGCCACGCCCGCGTCGAGCGCGCGCGTGATGCCGCGCATGTCGCCCAGCGTGGTACATCCGCCCTGCGCCGGCGGTGTTTCGCAGAAGAACGCGATGCGCGCCGGCGCGTCGTCGGTATAGGACATCTCCTGGTGCAGCGGGATCGAATAGCTGCCCGATATTTCCGTGGCGGTCAGGATTTTTCCCGCGACCTGCTTGCGCGGCGACGTTCCGCCCACATAGTCCATCAACTGCGCGCCGATGGCGCGCAGTGCCTGTTCGAACGAAGCCGCGTCGCGCAGCGTGGAGAACCCGCGTACCAGCACGCCGCCCTGCAATGCCAGCGCGCGGTCGAGTTCGCCGCGGAGTTCGCCCAGCCAGGCGCACACCGATGCAAGGTCGGCGTCCGCGCCCTGCGCCGCAGACCAGGCGACGACCGGCATTCCATCGAGCGGCCGGATGTCATGGCGGATCATGGCCTGCGCTTTCAACGGATGGGGTTGAGCCACAGCAGCACAGCAGCGATGCTGGCGATGGACCCGATGGTGGACACCAGCATCGTCGAGGCAGTTTGATGCATGTGAATGCCGTAGCGCTGGGCGATGACGAACACCGTCGTCGCCGGCGGCAGTGCCGCCAGCAGGACGGCGATGGCGGTCCAGCGCGCGTCCAGCGGGAAGACAAGCACGATCAGCAGCCATGTCGCCAGCGGATGCGCGACCAGTTTCAGCACGGTCAGCAAGTTGACCTCCGCGATCTTGTCGATCAGCGGGTTGCTGGCGAAGAACATGCCGAGCGTGACCAGCGAGCAGGGGATCGCCGCGCCGCCGACGATGTCGCAGAAGCGCGAAACCGCCACCGGCAGCTGCAGTCCCGACAGCGCCACCGCGACCCCGAGGGCGCTGCCGATCATGAGCGGGTTCTTGGCCAGCGCCTTGCCGATGTTGGCGAGAGTGGCGAGGGTCTTGGCTTGGGCGTTGCGGCCGATCTCGATCAGCAGGATCGAGGCGCTCAGGTCGACGATGGCCAGCAACGTCGTCGCCAGCACGGCGGGAAAAGCCGCCTCCTTGCCGAAGGCTGCGGTGCACAGGGGGATGCCGATGAAGGCGGTGCTGGCACAGGTCGTGTTCAACCCGCGCATGCCCAGGTTGCCCAGTCCGTCGCGAAAGAACACCAGGCTGATTACCGCCGTGAGGCCGTACACCACCACCAGCCCGCCCACCCAGGCCCCGAAAAAGGGCCAGTAGAAGATTTCGGCGGGTGGCGTTTTCGCAACCACGACGAACAGCAGCGCCGGAAACGAGACGAAATAGACGAAGCTGTTCATCCCGGCGGACGCTTCCGGGTTGATGATTTTTTTTCGACCCAGCACATAGCCGCACAGAATGGCGCCGAAGACCGGTGCGAGGATGTCAAACAGCATGCGCGGCCCGGTGTGGATAGCAGGGAATGCGTCGCTTCACGGTGTCCTGACGACGAGTGAATTACCGGGTGCGCTCGCCGACAGCAGCGCCAGAAGTCGTCTTCGGCCTGACCAAGTCCTCACCGTCGAGGTGAACCACCTTCCCGGGATTGAGGATGTTGTGCGGATCCAATGCCCGCTTGATGCGGCGCATGACCTCGACGGTGGCCGCACCGTGCTCCTCTTCCAGATAGGACATCTTGTGCAGGCCGACCCCATGTTCGCCCGTGCACGTACCGTCCAGATGGATGGCGCGCCGCATGAGTCTGTGGCTCAGTTCTTCGGCGGCGCGTATTTCGCTTGCGTTGCCGGGGTCGACCAGCAACAGGCAGTGGAAATTCCCATCGCCCACATGGCCGAAGATCGGCGCCAGAATGCCCGCCGCCTGGATGTCCGCAGCGGTTTCAGCCACGCATTGGGCGAGGTTGGAGATCGGCACGCAGGCATCCGTGGTGAACGAGCGGCAGCCGGGGCGTAGCTGCAAGCATGCGAAATAGGCGTGGTGCCTCGGCGTCCAGAGCCTCTTGCGCTCCTCCGGGCGGGTGGCCCACTGGAACTCGCCGCCGCCCTGCTCTTCGGCAAGGGCCTGCAGCGTCACGCTTTGCTCCTGAACTTGCGCCGGCGAGCCGCTGAATTCCAGGAACAGCGTCGGCGCTTCCGTCAGGCTGGTGCGGCTGTGGGCGTTGATGGCTTTGATGGTCAGCGCGTCAAGCATTTCCGCGCGCGCCAGCGGAACGCCCATTTGCATCGCAAGGATGACCGTTTCGACCGCGCTCTTGACGTCCGGGAAGTTCACCGCCGCGGCAGCGATCGCCTCCGGCTGCGGATGCAGCTTGACGGTGATTTCGGTGATGACCCCGAGCGTGCCTTCCGAGCCGATGAACAGCTGGGTCAGGCAGTAACCGGCGGATGTCTTGCGGGCGCGCCGCGCTGTGCGGATGACCTGGCCCTCGGCGGTCACCACGGTCAGCGACAGGACGTTGTCGCGCATGGTTCCATAGCGCACGGTGGTGGTCCCGGACGCCGCCGTCGCCACCATGCCGCCGATGCTGGCGTTGGCGCCGGGGTCGACCGAGAAGAAAAACCCGGTGTGCGCAAGTTCGGCGTTGAGGGCTTCGCGCGTCACGCCCGCCTGCACGCATGCGGTCAGGTCCTGCTGCCGCACGTCCAGGATCCGGTTCATGCGCGACAGGTCGATGCAAACACCGCCGTGAATGGCCAGCAAGTGACCCTCGATGGAGGAGCCCACGCCGAAGGCGATCACCGGCGTGCGCCAAGCGTGGCAGGCGGCCACTGCCTTTGCGACTTCCTCGGTGGACTCGGCAAATACCACTGCATCGGGCGGCACAGGCTCGTAGGCCGACTCATCGGTTCCATGCTGCAGGCACACGGCGCTGTTGGTGGTGAAGCGCGGGCCGAATGTCGCGGCAAGGGTCTCGGCCAGCTCGGCGGGCAATCCCTTGCCCATGCGCAAGCGGGTCTGGCGGGCGGACTGGCTCGTCATGGCGGTCATGGATTCACTTTCTCCTACTGTATAGCGCGAAGTCTATGAACCCACCGCGCGCGAGGGAAATACCGTGTCGCTCTAGGGGTAGGCGCAAGAGCTATACCGTCAGAGCAGCTCGACTCCCAGCCACTGGCCGGACCGGACGCGCGCGCGAGCGACCTCGATCAGCAGGTCCCGGACCGCCTGCGCGGCCAGTGAAAGCCCCGAGTCCTTCGACCAGCACACATGCACGCGGCGGCTGAGCCTGGGCTCGAGCGGGACAGCACGCATCGTGCCGGCGCGAATCTCGTCGCAGATCGCGGCCCAAGGCATGACGCTACAGACGGCGCCCGATTCGACGGCCCGGCGCATGATGCTCATCGAGTTGGCGACGATGGCCGGCGTCGGCAGGACCGCACCGTGCACGCGAACGGCACTTTCCACCAGCGCGCGAACGCCATGGCCGATTCCGGGCAACGCGAGCGGCATCGTGGCCAGGCTGGCGACCGGGATCTTCGGGCCGACGTCGTTGCCGGCCGAGGTGACGAGGAAGAGTTCTTCGTCCATCAATGCGGTCGCGTTGGCGAGCAGCGCATCGTCGTCGCTCACGATCACGGCGATGTCCATGCGGCCGCTGTGGATGCCGCGCATCAGGTTGCCGCTGATTTCGTCGAACAGCTCCAGCCCCACGCCGGCATGCCGCTCGCGCAGCGCCTCCATCAGCGGCATCGCGTACTGCGACGCGGTGCTTTGCGGCAAGCCCACGGTCACCGTGCCGCGCAGCTGCGCGGCGGACCTGTTGACCACGTTGGGCACGTCGTCTATCTGCTTGAGAATGCGTTGCGCCTGGCTGTAGAAAGCCTGCCCCTGCTCGGTTACCTGGACCCCGTTATGCCGCCTGTGCAGCAAGGCATGGCCCAACTCCCCTTCGAGTTGTGCGATCTGGTGGCTCAATGCCGGCTGCGCGATGTGCAGCGCCTGCGACGCACGCGAAAAACTACCCAGTTCGGCGATCTTCAGGAAATACCGCATCTGCCTGATCTCCATCCTCGACGTCCTGGTCCGGGTCCAAAACCCGATTTGGCCCTGCGGCCCGGCGATACGGTATAGGGCAATCATCTACACCCATCCGACATGCGACGCCGCGCCAGATGGAGGACTTCCTTACGACTTCCTTATTACCCGCCGATCTTTTCCATGCGGAGGAACTGCGTCGCCTTTCAATTCGCCAATTCGGCGCCATTTGGCCTGCATGCGCCTGCCCCACATCCTCGGCCTGTCGGTCGCACTGCATCTCTACATCGGTGCCCGCATCATCCCGGCGATGGCCGGCGCCGGGCCGGCCGCGCTGTTGGCCCTGCTGCTTGCGGCATCGGCGCTGTTCGTGCCGGTCGGCATGTTCTCGCGGCAACTGGCCAAGCCGCCGGTTTCAGACACCCTGGCCTGGGCCGGCTTGCCGTTCCTGGGCCTTTTCTCCTCGTTGTTCGTACTTACCGTGCTGCGCGATGCCTTGCTCGTGCTGGCGTGGATCCTGAGCCTGCTGACGCCGGCGGTCATGCTGGACGACGTGCGGACCGCCACCGCCGCTGCCGTGCCCCTTCTGGCCCTCGCGGCGACCTTCATCGGCTTCCTCAACGCCCGCAGGACGGCCCAGGTCAAGACGGTCGAAATCGTCCTGGCCGGCTTGCCGGCGCCGTTGCAGGGCTTCACCATCGTCCAGATCAGCGACGTGCATGTCGGGCCCACCATCCGCGCGCGCCACGTGCAGGCCATCGTGGAAACGGTCAACCGGCTCAAGCCCGACCTGGTCGCCATCACGGGTGACCTGGTCGATGGTTCGGTGGCCGAACTGGGCGCCCAGGTCGCGCCCATGAGCCGTCTGGTGTCCCGGCACGGCAGTTATTTTGTGACCGGTAATCATGAGTACTACAGCGGCGTCCATCCCTGGCTGGTTGAGCTGGACCGGCTGGGAATCCGCGTGCTGCTCAACGAACACGTGGTGATCGAACGGGACGGCGCCCGGCTCGTCCTGGCCGGCGTGCCCGACTACAGCGCCGCCCATTTCGACCCGGCCCATCGCAGCGATGCCCGGGCGGCGCTGGCCGGGGCGCCGCCAGACGCCATGAAGGTGCTGCTGGCGCACCAGCCGCGCAGCGCGCCGGCCGCAGCGCTGGCCGGCTTCGACCTGCAGCTGTCGGGCCATACCCACGGAGGCCAGTTCCTGCCCTGGAGGTTCTTTGTCCAGTTCCAGCAGCCTTTTACCGCCGGGCTGCACAAGGTCGGGAAGATGTGGGTCTACGTCAGCCGTGGAACCGGCTACTGGGGCCCGCCCAAGCGCTTCGGCGCCCCATCCGAGATCACTCGGCTGAGGCTGGTCGCCGCCCCGACCTGATTCCTACATGTACGCGGGTGTTTGTCCCACAAGGCTGAGGTTGGGGCAGGCCAAAAACTGGCTGTATGGCACGCCCAGCTTCCCTTTCCACCCCCCTTACCGGCGCTCGCGCCGGCAACGTCAACTACCTCGGAGCGGCGCGCTCGCGGCGCAAATTCGAACTGTTCTACCCCGATGGATTCCAGGATGAGACTTACCTGGTCGCCGAACGCTCGTACAAGGAGCGGGCTCACCTGGAATGGCAGGCTGAACTTGGCGCCGCGGATTTTCGCAAGCTGCTGGCCCGCGGCGAGTTCCGGCAGATCGCCGACGCCGCGGTGCGCATCGAGTCGCGCACCAACCTGTTGTTCTCCTTCGAGAAGATGGCTTTGCGCGACGCCGTGAAGACACCCGCCGGCGCGCGCCTGTTCGCCACCGAGCTCTACGCCTTTCTTTGGGGACGGGGCTCGCCGCAGCGAAAGTTCGAGGACTGGATCCAGGCCGTCGCGGACTTGCCCCGCCGGCAGACGCGCGTGCTGACCTGGCCGCTGGTCACCGTGTTCGGCTTCATCGCGCGGCCGGACAAGCACCTGTTCCTCAAGCCGATGGTGACGCGCCGGGCGGCCCAGGCCTATGGGTTCGACTTCCAGTACCGATCCCAGCCGTCGTGGGCGGTGTATCAGTCGCTACTGACCTTCGCGGCCATCATCCGGCGCGACCTCGATCGCAAACCCGGCTTCAAGGCCCGCGACATGATCGACGTCCAGTCGTTCATTTGGGTGCAGGGCTCGGAGGAGTACGAGCCTTAGCCGCACCCGCGGCGGGCGGCCTCGCCCCATCGAGCGTCGGCTCGATGCCGGCGTCCGGTAGCGGCGCAGCACCCGGGGGCTGATCTTTCGCCGGCTCCTTGGGTCTGGCCCGGATCCGTGTCTTTATGGTCCGCGCCCGGATGCAGGCGTACGTTTCCTGGAACAGCGGCACTACGTTGAAGACCCCGATCACCAGCAGGGCGGCCGCCAGGTAATTGACCGGCAGCGGCTGCTCCTTCAAGCGCAGCGACCAGTCCGGCGGGCCCTCGGCCGGCGCCATCACCATCAGCAGCGCGAGGGTCAGGAGCGGCAGCAGCTCCAGAAAGCTGTGGACCATCTGCTCGAATGGCCCGACGTCCCGCACCAGCGTGCTGTAGTTCAGGTCCCAGTACACGGTCAGCTCGTGCACGACGAAAACGGCAAACACCAGCAGCAGCACGGCGGCGTTAATCTCGAGCATGGCCACAGCGGACAGGCCCACGCCGACTTCGGCGAACATCAGCCAGTGCAGCAGGTTCTCCTTCAGCCCGCTGGTCAGCGAGATGCCGGTGCGCACATGGCAAACCCAGTCGGCGAAGCCCGCCGCCACCCACAACGGGAATACGACGTAAACGAGAAAGAGGCTGGCCGGCTCCTGCATGGGCCAGAGCTTACGGCATCGCCCCGGCCCGGGCGGCGCGGCCGGCGCAATTGCTCGTGATTTTTCCGACCGCCGATAATTGCGCCCATGCAAACACCCTGGAAACCCAGCGTCACGGTCGCCGCCATCATCGAGAACGAGGGCCGGTTCCTGCTGGTGGAGGAGGAAACCGCGGATGGCCTGATGCTCAACAATCCGGCAGGCCACCTGGACCCGGGCGAGTCCCCCGCAGAAGGCTGCGCGCGCGAGGCGCTGGAGGAGTCGGCGCACAGCTTCCGGCCGACGGCGCTGCTGGGCGTCTACCTGGCGCGTTCCCGGCGCTCCTCGACCGGCCAGGACACCACCTACCTGCGCATCGCCTTTTGCGGCGAGCTGGGAGCGCACGATCCGGCACGGCCTCTGGACAAGGGAATCGTCCGCACCCTCTGGCTCACGCCCGAGGAAGTGCGCGCCAGCGCGGCGCGCCACCGCAGCCCGCTGGTGCTGCGCTGCATCGAAGACTACCTGGCCGGGGTGCGGCATCCCCTCGCGGCAATCTACACCCACCCCAGCGTCACCGCCGGGTGCCCGTGAGCCGCAAGCGCGTCGTTGTCGGGCTGAGCGGGGGCGTGGACTCGGCCGTGACCGCGCACCTGCTCAAGGCCCGGGGCTTCGAGGTGGTCGGCATCTTCATGAAGAACTGGGAAGACGACGACGACTCCGAATACTGCTCATCCAATGAGGACTTCGTCGACGCCGCGAGCGCGGCCGACGTGCTGGGCATCGAGATCGAGCACGTCAACTTTGCGGCCGAATACAAGGACCGGGTCTTCGCCGAGTTCCTGCGCGAGTACCAGGCGGGCCGCACGCCCAACCCCGACGTGTTGTGCAACGCCGAGATCAAGTTCAAGGCCTTTCTCGACCACGCGCTGCGCCTGGGCGCCGAGCAGATCGCCACCGGCCACTACGTCAGGGTGCGCGAGCGCGACGGCCGGTTCGAGCTGCTGAAGGGCCTGGACGAAACCAAGGACCAGAGTTACTTCCTGCACCGGCTGAACCAGGCCCAGCTGTCGAAGACGCTGTTCCCGCTGGGCGCGTTGCGCAAGAGCGAAGTGCGGCGCATCGCGCAAGAAATCGGCCTGCCCAACGCGAAGAAGAAGGATTCGACCGGCATCTGCTTCATCGGCGAGCGGCCGTTCCGTGACTTCCTCAATCGCTACATCGGCAAGGAGCCCGGCCCCATCAGGGACGAGCGGGGCCGGGTGATCGGGCAGCACCAGGGCCTGAGCTTCTACACGCTGGGCCAGCGCCAGGGCCTGGGCATCGGGGGCGTCCGGGAGCGCGGTGCGCAGCGCGGCGGCGGCGAGCACGCACCCTGGTTCGTCGCGCGCAAGGACATGGAGAACAACACGCTGTGGGTGGTGCAGGGGCACGAGCACCCATGGCTGCAGACGCATGCACTGGAGGCCGACGATGCGAGCTGGGTGGCGGGCGAGCCGCCGGCGCCGGGCGCCTACGCGGCCAAGACGCGTTACCGCCAGCCCGATGCGCCCTGCGCCCTGGCGCCGAGCGTGAATGACGAGTTCGGACTCGACTTTCCGCAGCCGCAGTGGGCGGTGACGCCCGGGCAATCGGCGGTGCTTTATGACGGGGAGGTCTGCCTGGGCGGCGGGGTGATCGCGGCTGCCAACTAGTGTCCTTTTGGAGATGCCCACCGCATCGCCAGCACTGCGCACACTCCAATGCGTCGCGCCATCGGACGGCTTTGTGTGCAGTGTCGTGTTGATCAACCCCGCCAACGCTTCATCGCCGATGCACTCGCAAGCACCATGCGCGCTCGCAGGCCTCAATGAGGGTGGCAGCGAACGGCTGCGCGCAAAAGATTCAAGCTGTTCGCGCTCCCGCTACCGAGCTCCAGTGCCAGCGCCTAGCGCCGGCCCAGCTTCACGCGAGTATCCGGCAGAGGCGTCAGGGTTTCCGGGATGATCTCCCAGCCCTGATACTGCTTCATGGCGCGCGCAAGCGTTTCGCGCGGTGCATCGACCAGCACCATGAGCGGTGATGCGTCCAGCACCGTGACGCCGACGACGGAGTTGAGGTGTTCGGGCAGATTGGAGCCCGAAGAGGACGCGGCGCCGCCGCCTGTGCGCCTCAGGATGAATCGTGCTTTCGCCTTACTTGATCCAGCCATTTCCCTCGTATTGTGGACCAAATCCCAGCGACCGTGCGGCCTGAAAAGCCATTTTGAGGATCGCGTCCGAGCGCTCCTGATTTCGAGCCATGCCGCGCACGGCTGCGTCGGCGGACAACAGCCGCGCCACCATCGCCGTGGCGGCGGGGCACGCCATCGACGTCCCGTCCATCACAGCCCAGCCACCGGAAGGCACCGTGGAAACAACGCCCACGCCCGGGCCCACCATGTCGATCTCGGTTGCGTAGTTCGAAAAGTTGGCCATGAAGTTGAGTTTGTCCAGCTTGCCCACCGGTTTGCCGACATTGGACGCAGACACCGAGTCCTTGGGGAACATGCCCATGCGCCCAAACGAGCCAACCGCCACCGCACGCGGGTCTGCCGCGGGCTGGGAGACTTCGTTCAATCCATCGTTTCCCGACGCGCACAGCACGACCACCCCGGCGGACCTGGCGTCTGCAATCGCCGAACTGGTGGCCGGGTCAGCGGGCCCGCGCCCGCCCAGGCTCATGTTGACGAGATCACAGCCATCGGCAACGGCGGCGTCGATCGCTTTGGCTATCGAATAGTTGGACGCGAAACCGCCTTTGGGAAAGACCCGGTAGGCGCGCAGCGACACCTGCGGCGCCAGCCCGGCCATGCCGGCAGGCGCCGTCCCCCGCGCGGCCACGATGCCGGCAACGTGAGTGCCGTGCTGGTCGCCGCTGTCGGCGTAGTCGGCAGCGTTCTCGCCCACAACCGTGTTCTGCCCGCCGGCAATCACCAAGTCAGGATGAGGCCCACAGCCCGTGTCGACGATGCCGACAGTGACGCCCTCGCCGCTGGCTCCGGGCGCTTTGGCCCGGAAGAACTGCAATACATCCGGGACGGCAAGGTCGATCGCCGGCAGCGAGATGGGCATCGACAGGGGCAGCTGCACGTTTCTCCTGATCGTGGGCCAGCAGCTTTCGCGAGGGTAGATATACAGCCGCTCAATGCGCGCGCGGGCGCTGATTTTCAGCTGAACTGTTCCGTTGCTGCGCGTGGTCCCTTCGGCGCCAATGCCGTTGGCGAAATCGGTGAACGCGATGACCTTGGCTTGGGCGACAGGAGCGCCGCTGCCACCGATCTGGAACTTGAGCGTAGCACCGGCAGGCGTGGCGCCCGCTCTGGTCTTTGCCTTGCCCAGCAGCTGGGGCATTGGCGCCCGAGCCGTGTCGTAAAACAGCTCGGGGACGATGCGGACACCCGGCGCCTGCTGCCGCAGGTCGGCCACACCTTGCGGCGTCATCTCCACCAACTTCAACCCATTTTCATGCGTGGAGTCGATGACGCGCATGCGGGCGCTCGCAAGCCCCAGCCCGCTCGCCGTGGCTGCCGACAGGGGAAAGCTTAGGCTGCGCATGAAGTCGCCCAGGTGGGCGTTGCCTGCCAATACGGCTGTGGTCGTGCCGCGCGGCGGCAGCAGGATGTAGCGTTGCGGTGTCGACTTTGTGGCCATCGTGCGTTCCTGAAAGCGCATACGCTAAGTCATATTCCGCGCAGACGCATCCGCCAATTGGGGGAGGGAAAGCTGCGCCAGGGAGCCGAACTAGGCCCGCGACAGTCGGCCCCGTGGCTGCCGTCTGGCGGGAGCCAGGTTGGCGGTGACCACCGCCGCGGCCAGCGTGACCAGCCACGAAAAGTACACCCACAGCAGGAAGACGAGGAAGGGCGCGAACACGCCATAGATCGTCTTGTACGTCGGCAGCTGGAGGAGGTAAGCGGCGAAGGCGCGCTTGCCCAGCTCGAACGCGATGCTGGCGAGCAGGCCGCCCGCGAGCGCCTCGCGCCGCCGCACCGGGGCATTCGGCACGAAGTAGAACAGGCTCGCGAAGCCAGCGGTTGCGAGGACCACCGGCGCGAGGGTCAGTACCAGGCCGGCCCACGCGGGCTGCCCGCCGAGCAGGCCGCCCGATGCCGCAAGCAGGCGCGAAGTCGCCCACAGGCTGGCACCCAACAGGCTCGGCGCGACGGCGAGCATGCACAGGTACAAGCCCAGGCGTGGCAGGACCGGCCGTTCCTTTTTCACCTGCCAGATCCGGTTGAGCACCGTCTCCACGCAAAAGAGCATCGACAAGGCCGAAGCCAGGAGGAAGAGCGAGCCCACCAGGGTCAGGCTGCTCGTGTTCGCCGCGAACTGGCCAAGGTACTTCAGCACCGTTCTGGCGATGTCGGCGGGAAGCAGGCCCCTCAACAGGTGCTCCCGGATCGCCTCGCCAGCGCCCCGCAGGCCCGGAAACCGGGTGAACAGCGCGAAACTCACCGCCAGCAGCGGCACCACGGACAGCAGGGTCGTGAACGTCAGGCTCCCGGCCACCTGGGCCAGGCGCTCTTCGCTGGCCCGCCGCACGGCGAGTCGAATCACGGCCGGCGCCCGTCAGAACGGAATGTCGTCGTCCATATCCTCGAAGCCGGTGGACGGCTTGGATGCGGCAGGCCGCTGCGCCGGCGCCGGCGGGCGCGACGC
>JACDFR010000080.1 GCA_013815685.1 Ramlibacter sp. | reverse complement strand
GCCTCCAGCTGCCCAGCCCGCGGCAGTGCCGGCCACGTCGCCGACCACCGCCCCTTCGGCCAGCCCGACTGCCCTGCCTCCGCTGGCGCCGGCCAGCGCGCGCCGCTAGCCAGGGTCGTGCCCTGCAAGTTCGCAGGGTCTCGCGGCCGGCACCTGCCTGCGTGTAGGCACGGCCTGGGGCCGGGGTGGCCGTCTCCGGTCACGCTCGCGGGCGACCGCCCGGACATGCCGGCATCACTTCGTCAACACCTTGGTGGGCAGGCAGCCTCTGGGGCAACCGCGAATGGACCTGCGCCCGGCCACCCCGGCCCAGGCCTTAAAGTGATGTGACCCATCGGAGAACGACCCGCCCGGCCGCCGGCCTCGCCTACCAAGGCGGAGCGGAAAAAAGACAAGCGGCGACGTCGAATTCAGGAGGGCGCAACGCTAGTCCTTGAGCCGCCTGATCAGGCTGGAGGTGTCCCAGCGGCGGCCGCCCAAGGCCTGCACGTCGGCGTAGAACTGGTCGACCAGCGCGGTGACGGGCAGCCGCGCGCCATTGCGCTTGGCCTCGTCGAGCACCAGGCCGAGGTCCTTGCGCATCCAGTCCACCGCGAAGCCGAAGTCGAATTTTCCTTCGATCATGGTCTTGCCGCGGTTGTCCATCTGCCAGCTCTGCGCCGCTCCCTTGCCGATGACTTCCAGCACCTGGGCCATGTCCAGGCCCGCCCGCTGGCCGAAGGCGATCGCCTCGGACAGGCCCTGCACCAGGCCCGCGATCGCGATCTGGTTCACCATCTTGGCCAGCTGGCCGGCGCCACTTGGGCCCAGCAGCGTGAAGGCGCGGGAAAAAGCCATCGCTGCGGGCCTTGCGGCATCGAAAGCCGAGGGCTCGCCGCCGCACATCACAGTTAGCAGGCCGTTCTGGGCGCCGGCCTGGCCACCCGACACCGGTGCGTCGACGAATTGCTGCCCTTTCTCCCCCGCCTTCGTGGCCAGCTCGCGCGCCACATCCGCCGATGCGGTAGTGTGGTCGATGAAGATGGCGCCGGGCTTCATGCCGGCAAACGCGCCATCGGGTCCGAGGGCCACCGATCGCAGGTCATCGTCGTTGCCGACGCAACAGAACACCAAGTCGCGGCCGGCCGCCGCCTCGCGCGGGGTTCCGGCCGAATTTCCCTTGAATTCGCTGGTCCAGGCCGTGGCCTTGGCAGCGCTGCGGTTGAATACCGCAACGTCGTGGCCGGCCAGGGACAGATGCCCGGCCATGGGGAAACCCATGACGCCCAGGCCGAGAAAGGCGACCTTGCACGCGGGGGTGGGTTCGTAGGTTCTGGGATTGGTGCTTGGCATGGGGATACGAGGGAGTATCCCGCCATCTTACGGTTTTCTCCCGCGCTACACGATCGCGAAGTGTTCCGTTCCGGCCGACAGGTCGGAGCTCTTGGCACGCTGGCTATTGAGCTTGATCTGCAGCCGCAGGTCATTGACCGAGTCGGCGTTTCGCAGCGCGTCTTCGTAGGTAATGATGTTGTTCTCGTACATGTCGAAGAGCGCCTGGTCGAACGTCTGCATGCCCAGGTTACGGCTCTTCTTCATGATCTCCTTGATCTCCGACACCTCTCCCTTGAAGATCAGGTCTGAAACAAGCGGCGTGTTCAGCATGATTTCCACCGCGGCGCTGCGGCCCTTGCCGTCCTGCTTGGGCACCAGGCGCTGCGAGATGAAAGCCTTGAGGTTGAGCGAGAGGTCCATCAGCAGCTGGGCGCGGCGCTCTTCCGGGAAGAAGTTGATCACGCGGTCCAGGGCCTGGTTGGCGCTGTTGGCGTGCAGCGTGGCCATGCACAGGTGGCCGGTTTCGGCGAAAGCGATGGCATGTTCCATCGTTTCACGGTCGCGGATTTCCCCCATCAGGATGACGTCGGGGGCCTGGCGCAGGGTGTTCTTCAGGGCGGCCTCCCAGCTGTCGGTGTCGAGGCCTACTTCGCGCTGGGTCACGACGCAGTTCTTGTGGGGGTGCACGAATTCAACCGGGTCCTCGATGGTGATGATGTGCCCCTGCGAATTCTCGTTGCGCCAGTCGATCATCGCCGCCAGGGTGGTGGATTTGCCCGAGCCGGTCGAGCCGACCAGGATGGTGAGGCCGCGCTTGGACATCACCACGTCCTTGAGCACCTGCGGCACGCCCAGGCCGTCGATGGTCGGCAGGATCTGCGGGATCACCCGCAACACCATGCCCACCTTGCTTTGCTGCACGAACGCATTGACGCGGAAGCGCCCGATGCCCGGCGGGGAAATCGCGAAATTGCATTCCTTGGTGCGCTCGAATTCGGCGGCCTGCTTGTCGCTCATGATCGAGCGCGCCAGGGCCAGCGTGTGGCCGGCGTTCAGGGGCTGCGGCGAGACCTTGGTGACCTTGCCGTCGACCTTGATCGCCGGCGGGAAATCGCCGGTGATGAACAGGTCGCTGCCATTGCGGCTGACCATCAGCTTGAGCAGGTCGTTGATAAATTTACTGGCCTGGTCGCGTTCCATGGCGGTCCTTCACGTAGCTTTTTAAAAACGGAAATCCTGCCTGCGATCAGCCGGGGAAGTTCTCGGGGATCTTGGCCTTGCTGCGCGCCTCGGCCGGGCTGATCTGGTTTCGCTTGACCAGCTCGGTGAGGTTCTGGTCCAGCGTCTGCATGCCGAAGTTGTTGCCGGTCTGGATGGCGGAATACATCTGTGCGACCTTTGCTTCGCGGATCAGGTTGCGGATGGCCGACGTGCCGATCATGATCTCGTGGGCCGCGACACGGCCGGTTCCGTCCTTGGACTTGCACAGCGTCTGCGAGATCACCGCCTGCAGCGATTCCGACAGCATGGCGCGCACCATTTCCTTCTCCTCGGCGGGGAAGACGTCGATGATCCGGTCCACGGTCTTGGCGGCGCTGGAAGTGTGCAGGGTGCCGAACACGAGGTGGCCGGTTTCGGCGGCCGTCATCGCCAGCCGGATGGTTTCCAGGTCGCGCATTTCGCCCACCAGGATCGCGTCCGGGTCTTCCCGCAGCGCCGACTTCAGGGCGGCGGCGAACGACAGCGTCATCTGCCCGACTTCGCGCTGGTTGATCAGGCATTTCTTGGATTCGTGCACGAACTCGATCGGGTCTTCCACGGTGAGGATGTGGCCGTACTCGGTTTCGTTCAGGTAGTTCACCATCGCGGCCAGGGTCGTGGATTTTCCGGAACCCGTGGGCCCGGTGACCAGCACCATTCCACGCGGCTTCAAGGCCAGGTCAGCGAAAATTTTCGGGGCGTTAAGCTGCTCCAGCGTCAGGATCTTGGAAGGGATGGTCCGGAATACGGCGCCGGCGCCCCGGTTCTGGTTGAATGCATTGACGCGGAAACGCGCCAGGCCGTCGATCTCGAAGGAAAAGTCGACTTCCAGGAATTCCTCGTAGGTTTTGCGCTGGGTGTCGTTCATGATGTCGTACACCATGGCATGAACCTGCTTGTGGTCCAGGGACTCGACGTTGATGCGCCGCACGTCGCCATGAACCCGGATCATCGGAGGCAGGCCGGCCGACAAGTGCAGGTCCGAGGCCTTGTTCTTGACGCTGAATGCCAGCAGCTGGGTAATATCCACAAGTCCCTCTTTATAGTAAGCGTGCAAGTTGCCGGTTTATTATGACCACGATTCGTAACAACCTCCAGAGTGTTCATGCTCGAATCGCCGATGCGTGTGCAGGTGCGCAACGCCAAGTGAACGAAGTCACGTTGCTGGCCGTCTCCAAGACCTTCGGCCCCGAAGCGGTGCGCGAGGCTTATGACGCGGGGCAGGCCGCCTTCGGCGAGAACTACATCCAGGAAGCGGTGGAGAAGATCGCCCTGCTGCGGGACCTGCCCCTGCAGTGGCATTGCATCGGCCCGATCCAGACCAACAAGACCCGGCTGGTGGCGGCGCATTTCGACTGGGCCCATACAGTGGACCGCCTGAAGATCGCGCAGCGGCTGTCGCAGCAGCGCCCGCAGGGCATGGCGCCGCTGCAGATCTGCATCCAGGTCAATATCGACGGCGGCCTGACCAAGGCCGGGGTCGCGCCGGCGCAAGCACTGGATCTGGCACAGGAGGTTGTCCAGCTTCCGGGCATCACCCTGCGCGGGCTCATGACCATTCCCGAGCCGGCCGCCGACTTCGAGGCGCAGGAAGCTGTCCACCTGAAGGCCAAGGCGTTGTTCGATCAGCTTCGCCAGGCAGGACTGGCGGTGGATACGCTGTCCATGGGCATGACGTCCGACCTGGAGGCCGCGATTTCGGCTGGGGCCACGATCGTGCGCGTGGGGACGGCGATTTTCGGGAACCGGCTCGCTCGCTAGCGTTTTGCATCTGTCATCCTCGCGTCGCGGCAGGCAGTACCCGGCGCAGGCTCACACCGCGGCGGTCGGCGCTTCGCACCGGCTTCGCTGCGAGGTCAAACAGCAAAAAGAGGCTAGTTCCAGTTCGCGTCAGGCTGCGGCTTGAGGCGTTTCGCCGCGTCGATCACGTCCTGCAATTCCACGGGGTCGCTGTACGGGTCTTCGTCCAGCGCCGTGACGCGATTGAGTTCCTTCTGCCAGCGCCGCAATTCATCGATATAGGGCTGGTGCTGAACACGCTGCAGCTTGCCTTCGCATTCGACCAGGTCGCAAATGCCGTTGTTCAACCATTTGCCGGTGTGCCAATCCGGCATGTCCACCGCGGGGAACAGGCAGATGCCGTGCAGGTCCATGCCCTGGTTCACCGCCGCCATCGACTCCTGCATCACGTCGCGCAGCCATTCCGGGCGGCCCTGTCCCATGCCGCTGGTTTCGCCGATGACCATGGGGCGCTGGTAGCGCTCCCATATCCGCTGCAGCAGCGTGCACAGGGGCTCGATCCCCTCGTGTCCCGGCTCGAGCGCCTGGTGCGGCCCGTTCTCGCGGTACTCCATCTGCCCGAACGAATAGTTGTTGGCCCCGACGATGTCCAGTATCTCGGGCGATCCGCCCAGTTCGGGATGCTCCTTGCCGCACAGCATGTCCCATGCGAGGAACGTGTCGACGAAGGTCTCGTGCTTCGCCGCCTCGATCAGGTCGGGCCGGTCCTTCGGCGCGATGACCTGGACCAGCGGGTCCACGTGCATCATGCGCGAATCGGGCAGCACCTCGCGAATGGCCTTGACGCCCGCGATGGCGGCCTTGCACAGCGCGACGCGAAATGCTTCGCGATCTTCCCGCGTGTTCCTGTATGGCGCCACCCAGCCCCATTCGCCGCCGCAGAACGAGAAGAATGTGATCTCGTTGATCGGCGTGAAGTAGTAAGGGCCGGGCAGGCGCTCGGAAACGTACTTCGCCGCGGCCCGGCAGTAGTTGGCGAAGCGCTGGGTGAAGGCGTCCGAGAACGGGTCCAGGTCGTCCGGATAGCCGTAGTGGCACAGGTCCCAGATCGGCGTCACCTTCATCTGGCGCATGGCGTTGATCACGGGATCGATGAGGCGGAAGTCGTAATCGCCGCCCTTGTCCACCATGGGCCAGGGGATGCCTTCGCGAGCGACGGCGATACCGAGCTGCTGCAGGATGCGGTAGTCCTCCAGCGCATGCTCGCGATGCTGGGTTTCATCGACCAGATCGCGGCGCTTGCCGTCCTTCCACAGGAAGGTCGAGCATTCGAAACCGGAGAGAAAAAATGTCGGGAAGATGCCAGGACGTTGGGTCATGGGATCTGACTAGACCACAGGTATGACGCTTCGGGTGTAAAAAAAGGCAGGTGTAAGGCTCAGTGCTCGGCACGTCCTGAACAGATATCTTTGCCAGCTTTCAGATGCTTAATAGCTACAGCTGAAACTCAGATGACGAGCAGCCACTTCGAGTTTGCCGATGGGCTCCTGCAATGCCGTGGGCTGGGTAATAATTAAGTTTTGGAACGGGCGTGCTCATTCCGGTTCAACCAAAAATGAGGCAACTCCTCCTTTCGCTTTTGCTGCTGACTGCGGGCGCTCTGGCGCGGGCCGCCCCCGACGCGCTACCCCAGCCCTTGACACTGCAGCAAGCCGTGACGCTGGCCCTGACGGAAAGTCGCTTGGCGCTCTCAGCCGCGCTTGATCTAGGCTTGCAGCAGCAGGACTTACTGCTTGCTGAATCTGAATTTTCGCCCAAGCTTGTGATTTCCGGAGAGACTGATCGCAGCGTCGCCGAGGTTAGGACCAACGCAGCAACGGTAAGCGGTGTGTCCAGCCTCAAACTGGCCTCCGGCGCGCAGCTGTCACTTTCGCTTAACCAGTCGGCCGATAGGGTATCCGGCGCCAGAAGTTCTCGCGCATTGGTGACGGCTTTGCGGCTAGTGCAGCCGTTGCTGAAGGGCAATGCCAGCGTAGGAATGCTGGGGCTGGAAGGAGCACGGCTGTCCACCGCCATCGGGCAACTGCAGTATGACCGGCTGCTGAGCGACATCATCGTCAACGTCGTCCTGGCTTATTTCGACGCCAGCCAGGCCAGCGGGCAGGTTGAGCTGGCGCAACAGGCGCTGGAGCGGGTGCGCGAAATACAGTCAGTGAACACGGCTTTGTACCGGGCCGGGCGGCTTGCCCAGCAAGATCTTCTCCAGTTCGAGGTCGATATTGCACAGGGAGAACTGAATCTGGCACAAGAACAAAACACGTCCGAGCAAGCCAAGCGCAATCTGCTTCGGCTGCTTGGGCCGGTTGGCGTGCAGGCTCAGGCGCAGTCGCTACGCTTGGCAGACGTGCCAGCGCCAACGGCGGCCGCGACCCTGAATGAAAGCGAGCTGCTGGCTGTTGCCTTCGCCAGCCGGGAAGACATCAAGGTATCTGAGCTGGCGCTCAAGCTCGCCAACTTCGGACTGCGCCGCGCCGACAACGACCTGCTGCCTCAGCTGGATCTGGTGGCCACGTCGGAAAAAACCACATCGTCCCCGGCCACCGATGTGGCCACGCGGACCAAACCGAATTATTCGGCCGGTCTTGTCTTCAACATCCCGATCCCCGACACGGCCTCCCAGGTGGCGCGCAACCGGGCCCGGGCAGATGTGCAAAAAGCGCAATGGGCCCTTCAGGATCTGCGCCTCGATGTTCGAAACCAGGTATCCAGCAGCGTGCGCGATTTGAGGTTCGCGCAGAGCCAACTGCTCCTTGCAGCGCGCTCGCTCGACTTGAGCCAAAAAAGGTTGGCCAACGAACTGGAAAAATTGAAGGCAGGACGCACCAGCACCTTCCAGCTGTCCGCCGCTCAAGACAGCCTGCGCCAGGCACAAGTGGCCTGGGGTGCTGCGCAGCTTGCGGTGCCACGCGCGCAGTTGCAGTTGCACAGGGTGACCGCCCAGGTCCACGCGCAATGGAATCCGAACAATCAGGAACAGCTGTCGCGATGAACAACAGGTTCCTTTCTCTCGCTCAGCGGCTGTGCCAGTGGCGGCTGCCACTGGCGTTGCTGCTTGCGGCATTGGCTGTCTTGGGCGGATGGCATGTATGGCGTGCGTCGGTATCGGGGCCAGCCAGTGGCCAGTGGGTGGGCGTACGAACCGATTCGAACAGCCAGCCCATCATTCTGGATGGGCTGCTTGAGCCGGCAACCTCCATCAACATCACCGCGCCGTTCGACGGCAAGATTGTCAAGATGCCGGTTCGCACCGGCGATCAGGTTGCAGCCGGTGCGACACTGATGGAAATCGCCAGCAGCGAGCTGTTGGCGGAACTGCGCGATGCCGAAGCGGCAATGCTTCGTGCACAGCAGACCTTGGACCAACTGGTGAGTTGGGGCAGCAGCCCGGAAATGCTGGCCGCTCAGCGCCAGCTGAGTACCAGCCAGACTGCAAGGGGCAGCGCCCAGCGCAATTTCGACGAAATCAAGTCGCTGTATGAAAAGGGCATCGTGCCCCGCATTGAATTCGAAGCGTCCGAACGAGAGGTGGCCTCTTCGCAGGCACAAGTCAGCGCGGCGATGGACGGCTTGGCCGCGATGCGCGAAAAAGGCGGGACAGTGCAACGCAAGCTGGCACAACTTGATCTGGAAAATCGGCGGGCCAAGTTAACGGACACCATGGACAAACTCAGCCGCGCGGTGATCAAATCGCCCCTGTCCGGCGTGGCCTTGTACCCCGCCGTACCGGCTGGCGCGAGCACCAACCCGGTGAAGGAACTGGAGGTCGGCTCGTTCGTCACGTCCAAGGACACGTTGATCGCGATCGGCGACACCACCAACCTGGCTGCGGGCGGGTCGCTCGACGAGTTCGACATCCTGCGGGTCAAACCGGGGACTCCGGTAGAGGTGATCCTCAATTCAAACCCAGCCATGAGATTCAAGGCGCAGGTGCGACGGGTTTCTTCACAGGCCAAGCAAAGCAACCCCCATGAGGGCCCAACCCGGGCGCCATCATTCGAAATGGACGTCTTGATCCGCGACGTCGAACCTCAAGCGCGAAATGCCCTGCGCATCGGCATGAGTGTGCGCATGCACGTCCACCCGGAGGCGGGCGGGGCATCTTTGCTCGTGCCGCTGGACGCCGTTTCAACTGCTCCTGACGGCTCCAGGCAGGTCATGCGCCGAACCCGTGGAAGCGACAAGGCCTCCCGAGTTCCGGTGAAGCTCGGCAAGACGTTGCTCGATCAGGTAGAAGTCGTATCGGGTGTGACCGCCGCAGATGAGGTTTGGATTCCGCCGAACACCGCTTTGACGAAGGAAGATTCCGGACCGAGGCCAAGCCTGCGGGGGAGAAGACTCCCCGATGAATAGCAGGATCGTCAAATCGTCGGCCAGGCCTCTGGTTCAACTCGAGGCGGCATGCCGAGATCACCTGATGGGCGATGAGACAGTGCACGCGCTGGCCGGGGTATCGCTCTCGGTGATGGGTGGCGAGCGCGTAGCGATCTTGGGCCCCTCGGGTTCAGGCAAGTCGTCTCTGCTGAATTTGGTGGGATTGCTGGACCGCCCTACTGAAGGCCGGTGCCGAATCGATGGACAGGACGTCGCAGCGCTGGACAGCCAGGCTCGCGCACGCCTTCGTAACGAGAAAATCGGGTTCGTGTTCCAGCACTTTCATCTTCTGCCCAACTTGACGGCGCTCGACAATGTGGCACTCCCCCTGCACTACGCCCGCATGCCGCGCAGGGAAATCGATGAACGTGCTGCAGCGGCCCTGGTCGCCGTGGGGCTCTCGGCACGGCAGGTGCATCGGCCGGAACAGCTGTCTGGCGGCGAGCGCCAGCGAGTTGCCATTGCCCGAGCGATTGTCCGCACGCCCTCCTTGCTGCTCGCCGATGAGCCCACGGGCTCGCTGGACTCCGAGAACGGCCAGCACATCCTCGAGTTGATCGAAGAGCTCAACCGCGTACAGCGCATCACGGTACTGATGATCACCCATGACGCGGGTATTGCCGCCCGATTTCCACGCTGCATCCATATGCGCGACGGCCGCATTCTCGCCGACTTGTTCAATGAGTAGACAACGACACATGCGAACGCTATGGATGGGCCTGCTGAGTCACGCCCGGCTGCGGTGCGCCTGGGTCTTTGCATTGCAAGGCATCAACACCGCTCGCCAGCGCGCCTTGCTGGCCTTGCTCGGCATTGTCGTGGGCGTGTCTGCGGTGGTGGCACTTATTTCGATCGGCAAGAGCGTCGAGCGCCAGCTGCTGGGCGAGTTCGAGACGATGGGCACCCAGGTGATGCACGTAGAAGCAGGCGGGGTCAGTCCAATGGTGGAGCTGACGGGCCGCAGGGGGCGTGTGGCTGCCGGCGAGCCGCCCGCGGCACTCACGCGCAAGCGCACCCCTCCATTGCTGCCCCTGGTATTGGCCATGCCACAGGTGGAGCTGGCCTCTGAATTGAGAACGGTGCCGTGCATGAGTAGCACCTCGGCCGGCGGTGACAACAATCTGCTCGCGATGCACCCTGCAATGAAATCGATCCTGGGGCTCAACGTCACCCGCGGCCGCTTTCTGCATGGGCTTGACCAAGATGCGATGTGGGTGGTGCTTGGACACAAAATTGCCCAGCAACTGCAGGGCGACGGGGTGGACGTCAATCCGGGTGCTGCCCTATTGCTGTGCGGCAAGACCATGTATGTGGCGGGCTTGTTGGCACCCGCCAGCACCTCGACGGACACCGTCCCGGTCAGGATCGACGAAAGCGCCATCATTTCGGTCGCGGCCGCTGCCCGGCTGTCAGCCAGTCAGCGACCCTCATCGCTGGTCTTGCGCGTCAGGCCTGAGGTATCGCCGGTGGATTTCGCTTTGGATCTCCAACGGGAGTTGAAGCGGCAGGTCCCAGGAGAGGTTCGCATCACGACCTCGCAGAAGGTGATAGATCTGCGCACCCGCCAGACCCAGACCTACACCCGCTTCCTGGCAGCGCTTGGGGGCGTCTCGCTCTTTGTTGGGGGCCTGGGCATTTTGAACATCATGCTGGTCGCGGTGGTGGAACGGCGACGCGAGATCGGGATACGCGTGGCCATCGGCGCAGACGAGGTAGATATTGCCCTGCAGTTCCTGTTCGAAAGCGCCGCGTTGGCACTGGCGGGCGGAGTGGGAGGGGTGTTGGCAGGTCTGGCGGCAGCGGCCGTGGCGGTGTGGCTGATTCAGCTGCCGTTTGTGCTGTCTCTGACCGGTATTGTCTCAGCCTTGCTGGTCTCACTGATCGTTGGGTTGGCCGCCGGGGTCTATCCGGCCTTCCAGGCCTCGCGTCAGGACCCCGTGCCTGCCTTGCAGTCGAGTTAAGCCTCCATCCGCCAGCCGTAGACGCCTCGCACTCTCAAGCTTAATTGCTGAGTTTCGACAGGCCCGACATCTTCATGCCGCGTGGGTTATCCCTCGTATCTGTCAACCAAAGTTTATAAGACACTGGGGCGCCTGAAGATCTTTGAATTACAGTTTCGAACCGTCTGAAGGGCATTCAACTACTTCACAAAGGTATTTATGATCAAGCGCACGCTTCTTCTGAGTTCTCTCACGGCTGCTCTATTGACAGGACCCGTAACGTCCGCCCTGGCCTACGAACAAGGCGATTTTTATCCCAACAGTGGCTTGAGCTGCGGAGGCCAACGTGTCTCTGACGGAGCCTATGATCTTTGGGTTTACCGCAACTGCACCTACGGCTCTCTGTTCCGCAAAGCGGACATCCGATATGCTCCGGACGGTCCTTGCTACCAGGTGTTGGCGCAGTACTCCCGCATACTCGACAAGAGGTTGAAGCCCTTTAGCCCCTACACCAGCGCCCACATCGCGCAGGGATCCATCGCCTGCTAGACCGGCAGCGTGCTGGGTCGCTGCTATACGGCATGCCCCCAGCACGACATGAGCCCGCCGGCTCGGTCCGGCCTTCTATCGAGTGCAGGAGAACGCTGCCCTGCGCCCTCAGTGCCGACGGCTCGTCAATACTCTCAAAGCCCCGCAGGCCAAGTAAGCAGCACCTAATGCGGCGGTTTTCAGATCGCTGGCGCAGAACCGGAATGCCCAGCAAGTCGGCCTAAAACTGCATCAGCAAGTTGCCTTCAGGGGCTGAAGAAACCGCCATTCTGCCCTGCCGCCCGGCGCCCAGCAACGGCGGTTCAAACGATCAAGCCAGCGTCGCCTGCCGCACCGCGTGTTCCCAGCGGCCCATGAGCTCGGCGGCCCGTCCGACGTCGAGTGTCGGCAGAAAGCGCCGCTCGGCCTTCCACAGCGCCGACAGCTCGTCGGTGCTGCGGTACACGCCGCAGGCCAGGCCCGCCAGGTAGGCGGCCCCCAAGGCAGTGGTCTCGGTCACGGCGGGCCGCACGACCGGGATGCCGAGCAGGTCGGCCTGGAACTGCATCAACAGGTCGTTGACGCAAGCGCCGCCGTCCACGCGCAGCTCGCTCACGGGAGCGGCACCCGCGGCCGCCGCATCGCGGCTCATCGCTTGCAGCAAGGCGCTGCTTTGGTAGGCGATGCTTTCCAGCGCCGCCCGGGCGATGTGCGCCACCGTGGTGCCGCGCGTCAGGCCGGTGATGGCACCGCGCGCATCAGGCTTCCAGTAGGGCGCGCCCAGGCCGGTAAAGGCCGGCACCATCATCACACCGCCCGAGTCGGGCACGCTTTGCGCGAGCGACTGGACTTCGCCGCTGCCCTTGATCGCATGCAGGCCGTCGCGCAGCCACTGCACCACGGCGCCGCCGACGAACACACTGCCCTCGGTGGCGTATTGGACCCCCACGCTCCGCCGCTGCGCGGGTCGCTGCCCCCCGAGGGGGTCCAACCCGGCTTGGGACGGCCCGGCGCCCGATTGCCCGGTCCGCACGCCAAGCTGCGCCGCACTGGTGGTCAGCAGGCCATTCGATGAAGTCTGGAACTTGGCGCCCGTGTGCATCAGCATGAAGCAGCCGGTGCCATAGGTGTTCTTGGCCATGCCTTCCTTGAAGCAGGCCTGCCCGAACAGCGCGCTTTGCTGGTCGCCCGCCACCCCGCCGATCTCGATCGATGCGCCCAGCAGCGACGGCCGCGTCTGGCCGTAGTGCGCGCTGGACGGCAGCACGCGGGGCATCAGCGCGGCGGGGATGTCCAGCAACTGGAGCAAATCGGCGTCCCACTCGTTGCTGTGCACGTTGAACAGCATGGTGCGCGAGGCGTTGGTCACGTCGGTCGCGTGCAAGGCGCCTTCGGTCAACTGCCACATCAGCCAGCTGTCGACGGTGCCGAAGGCCAGCTCGCCCCGTTGCGCCTGTTCGCGCGCGCGAGGAACGTGGTCGAGCAGCCATTTCAGCTTGGTGCCGGAAAAATAAGCGTCGATCAGCAGGCCGGTCTTGGACTGGATCCGCGGCGCATGCCCCTCTTCACGCAGTTGGGCGCAGGTCGGCTCGGCGCGCCGGTCCTGCCAGACGATGGCGTGGTGCACCGGCCTGCCCGTCTTGCGATTCCAGAGCACAGTGGTCTCGCGCTGATTGGTGATGCCCAGCGCACGGATGTCGCGGGCCTGCAGGCCGGCCTTGGCCAGCACCTCCCTGACCGTGGCCAGCTGCGTGCGCCAGATCTCCATCGGGTCGTGTTCCACCCAGCCCGGCCGAGGATAGAGCTGCGGCAGTTCCTGCTGGGCCATCGCCACCACCCGGCCCTGCGGATCGAAGACGATGCTGCGCGAGCTGGAGGTTCCCTGGTCGAGGGCGAGAAGGTAGGTCATTCAGGGATATCTCCGTCAGTCGGCGACGGTTGTTCGTGATCACCCGCAGGCCATTTTTTTGTCCCTCGGCTACGGTCTGCGCTCTTCTTGCCCACGGTTGCGGCGCCGCTCGGACGCCGCGGCCGACGCCGGGGAGGCGGCGCCGTCGGCGCGGGCGTCGGGTGCGGCGGGAG
>JACDFR010000103.1 GCA_013815685.1 Ramlibacter sp. | reverse complement strand
GTCCGCAGCTGAAGGGCCCGCGGCCGAGCCCGGCGCCGAAGCGGGTTCTGCTTCGGCGGAAGGTGAGGCGGCGGCGCCCGCCGGGGAACCCGCGCCTGCGCCGAAAGCCCCGCCCAAGCCCGTGGTGGCCATGCGTGGCGACGACCGGCCCGGCATGAAAAAGTCCGAGCCCATGGTTCCCGGCCGTGGAGGCAAGTTCGGCGACCGCAAGGGCGCCCCCGGCGGCAAGTTTGGTGAGCGGCGCGACGACCGGAGCCCGCGCGATGCCCGCGGCGACGGCCGCTTCGGTGGCGGCCGTTACGGCGATCGTCCCTCGGAAGAGGACCGGGGGCCGCGCCTGGGGGACGTCGCGTTCCGCGCGCAGCGCGAGGCACTCGAACATGCGCAACTGGCACTGAAGAAGCTGGCCGCGCAAGCCCACGGCGAGGCGCTGACTCAACTGATGACGGCCTGGGAGCAACGCGTTGCGGACCAGGTGCCCAGCCAGCAGGAGTTGGGCAAGGCGGTGTCACCGGCTGTACGCGGCGCCTGGGTCAAGGCCTTGGGAACCGCTCCCGTCGGGGGCGTGCCGGAAGCCTTGCTGCGGCTGGAGATCGCGGCCGAGGCGCCGACGCCGGCCGAGCACCTCGACGCGAGGCGCGCCCTTCAGCTGAAGTTGCTGACCCGGCGTAACGATCCTTCGCCCGCGCAGACGTGGGGCGAAGATACGGCGCGCGTTCTGGCGGGCGGTTACGAAGCGGGCACCGCGCGGCGCTTGCAATCCGTCCTGAAAAACCTGCTGCGCCGCTGAGGTTCGCGCCAGGCAGCGCAGGCTGTCAGGGCGCTGCGAAGAAGCCGTCCAGCAGCGGCACGAGGTCCGGGAACTCGGCTTCGAATCGCGCGCGGTTGACGAAATAGGCTTCGCAGGCTACCGCGAAGAATTCGTCGATCGCCTGCGCGCCGTAGGGGTCGAGCCAGGGCGGCTCGCCGCCGAAACGCTCGGCGATGATGACCCGCTCGCGAAACGCTTCGTAGTGGGCCTGCATCACCTCCAGCCAGGCTTGGCGGGCCGCTCTGGAGGCCAAGGGCGGGCAGCCATCGGGCGCCCCGTCGCGCATGTCGATCTTGTGGATGAACTCGTGGATCACCACGTTGTAGCCCTGGGCGGCCGTGGCGCCCGCGCCATCGACGTCCGACCAGCTCAGCATGACGGGTCCGCCCTCCATGGCCTCGCCGGCCAGCACTTCCGCGTAGTGGTGCACCACGCCGTGTTCGTCGGTCACCGTGCGACGGGCCAGCACTTCGTCCGGATGAACGACGATGCCGACGAAGTCGTCGTACCAGGACAGCCCGAGATGCAGCACCGGCAGCACGGCCTGTGCCGCGATGGCCAGTGTCACCGCGTCCGTGATCACCAGGCCGTTGGCCCCATGGAATTCTTTTGAGCCGAGGAATCGAGCGGCAAGCTCTTTCAGCTTCTCCACTTCCATGGCCGGCCGTTGCGCCAGGAAGGGGTAGCGGGCCAGCAGCTTCTGCCACGCCTCGCCGGGAATGGCGGGGGCTGCCCGGCGCTTGCGCAGCCAGCCGAACATCACGCCAACGGCAGGCGCTGCAAGCCGTCCGCGCTCAGCCGCATCACCTGTTGGCGGGGCGGCTCGGCGCGCGCGTCCCAGTCGCTCAGCACGACACGCCGGCGCGAACCGGCGAGCGTGTGATCGGCGGGCTGGTGGGTATGGCCGTGAATCATCACCCGCGCATCGGCTGCCTCCAGCCAGGCCTGCGTTGCCGCGATGTCGAGGTCGGGGTAGGGGACGCCCGAGCGCTTAAGCTCCTCGCTCTGCTCGCGCAGTTCCCGGGCGATGCCCTGCCGCTGGGCCAGGGGCATCGCCAGGAACTCGGCGGCCCACGAAGGGCTGCGCACCTGTTCACGAAACGCCATGTAGGCCGTGTCCGCCAGGCACAGCGCATCGCCGTGCGTGAGCAGCCAGCGTTCATGCGCAAAGGTGAACACGGTCGGGTCGGCCAGCAGCGTCGCACGACAGGCTTGCAGGAATTGCGCGCCCACCAGAAAGTCCCGGTTGCCGTGCATGAAGAACACCGTGGACCGCGCCGCGGCGGCATGCAGGACCGCGGCGCAATCCGCCGCGAAGCCCGGTTCCCGCGCCAGGTCATCGCCCACCCAGACCTCGAACAGGTCGCCCAGGATGAAGACCGCATCGGCCGGCGTCTGGCTCATGTAGCGGCGCCAGGCGCCGAAGGTCTCCGGCTCCGCGGCCTGCAGGTGAAGGTCTGAAATGAAGTCGACGGTGCGCCAGCCGGCCGGAGCTTGAAGCTCCTCGAATGGAGGCAAGGCCGGCGCGGTCACACGAGCGGCTCCTAGAGCGCGACCGCCTTCTCGATCACCACGTTGTCGTCGGGAACGTCGTCGTGAGCACCCTTGCGGCCCGTCTTCACCGCCTTGATCCGGTCCACCACTTCGGTGCCCGCAACGACCTTGCCGAACACCGCGTAGCCCCAGCCTTGTGCGCTGGGGGCGGTGTGGTTGAGAAACTCGTTGTCGGCGATATTGACGAAAAACTGCGCGGTGGCCGAGTGGGGCGCCTGGGTGCGCGCCATGGCGACGGTGTAGTTCTTGTTCTTCAGCCCGTTGTTGGCTTCGTTCTCGACCGGCGCGTCGGTGGGCTTTTGGGTCATACCGGGCTCGAAGCCGCCGCCTTGCACCATGAAACCGGGAATGACGCGGTGAAAGATCGTGTTGTCGTAATGGCCCTTGTTCACGTAACTCAGGAAATTGGCCACCGATTTCGGCGCCTTCTCCTGGTCAAGCTCGAGGGTGATGACGCCGTGGCCGGCGATGTGGAGTTCGACTTTGGGATTGCTCATGTTCATTTCCTCACTTGCTGACGAGGGTTGCGGAATTGACCACCACCGGCGTCTTGGGCACGTCGGTGGGGAAGGGCCCGGCTGCGCCGGTGGGCACGGCTTTGATCTTGTTGATCACATCCATGCCGCTTACCACCTTGCCGAAGACCGTGTAGCCGAATAGCTGAGGCGCATTGACAAGCTGGGCGCGCGCCACGTTCTCGTAGACGCGGCCCTGGTACTCGAAGCGCGGCACGGGGTCGCCCGGCGGTATCACGACCGGGTCGAGAAAGGCGTTGTCGCGAACATTGATGAAGAACTGCGACGACCCGGAGTTCGGGTCGTTAGTGCGCGCCATCGCCAGTGTACCCACCACGTTTCGAGGTCCGCCCTTGGCGAGCGCTTCGCGGCCTTCGTGGGCGATGGTGGCGCGCGTGGGCTTCTGGATGTACTTGGCGTCGAAGCCGCCGCCCTGCACCATGAAATTCTCGATGACGCGGTGGAAGATCGTGCCGTCGTAATGCTTGTCCTTGACATACTGCAGGAAGTTCTCCACGGTCTTGGGCGCCTTGTCGGGGTAGACCTCGACCACGAAGTCGCCCGCGGTGGTCGAGAATTTGACCCTGGGCGCCTCATCCGCCGCTGCGCCGGTGGCCAGCACAAGGGTGAGCGCGAAGGCCGCGAGGCGGCGTGTCATGACGGTCATTGAACGGATCACTCCTTGAATATGCAAAAGTAGGATGGTAGCCGCGCGGCGCGGCGCCCGCTGGCAGCAGAGTTACCTGGCCTTGCCGGGCGTGGGAAGCAGCTGGCGGATCAGGGCCAGCTTGGGCTGCACGGTGGCGTTCGCGGCGTCGAGCTGCTGGGCCTTGCTGTAGGAGATGCCGGCCAGCTTGGCATAGACGTCACCCAGATTCTCATGCGCGATCGCATAACCGGGGTTGGCGCGCACCGCGGATTCGAGCGCCTCGCGCGCCTTGTCGAACCGGCTCTGCCCTGCGTAGAGAACCGCGAGATTGTTGTAGGGCTCGGGCAGCTCGGGGTAGTCCTGGTTGAGCGCAGTGAAGGCGGCGATCGCGTCAGCGGCGCGCCCGGCCTCGGTCAGCGCCACCCCCTTGAGGAAGCGCATCTGAGGGTCCTTGGGTTTTGCGGCCAGGTATTGATCGGCCTTGGCCAGGGCCTGGGCCGTCTGGCCCGTGCGCATCAGCTGCGCCACGTCGGCATAGTCATCGGCCCGGGCAATCGGCGATGCCCACAGCGCCGCGGCGAGTGCCAGCAGGCGAAGAGCGGTGTGCAGGAAGGCGCCGGCGTGAGTCATAAAAGGCTTGGGGTTCTTGTGTCTGACAAGCCCGGTCGGGGGGCTATATACTGCGCTGGATTGTAGCCGCCGGCCTTGCGCGCGCAGCGCAAGGCCATTGCAAGAACGAAGAGACAATCAGATGCTGCGCCGACCGGCCACCACCCCACGACCGGACGCCGACGAACACCCATGAGCCTGCGTATCTACAACACGTTGACGCGTGCAGCGGAGGATTTCTCCCCACTGGAGCCGGGGCATGTTCGCATGTATGTCTGCGGCATCACGGTGTAC
>JACDFR010000030.1 GCA_013815685.1 Ramlibacter sp. | reverse complement strand
GCGTGGGGGCGTCGAGCGGCGCCGGGCCGCCCCAAGGCGCGAGGGCCCCCTCGGGGGGCAGCGCCGCGGTCTTGACCGCAAGCGTGGGGGCCTCATATATCGCTCGCCTTGACACGCGGGTCGATGACGGCGTACATCACATCGACCACGAAGTTGACGATTACCACCATGGCGGCGAGCAGCATGACGCAGTTGCGCACCACGATCAGGTCCCGGTTGGAGATCGACTGGAAGATCAGCCGCCCCAGGCCCGGCAGGTAGAACACGCTCTCGACCACGATCGTGCCGGCCAGCAGCTCGGCGAATTGCAAACCCATCACCGTGATGACGGGGATCATGGCGTTGCGCAGCACATGTCCCCACAGCGTGGCACGCTGCGACACGCCTTTGGCGCGCGCCGTGCGCGCGAAGTCTTCGCGCGACACCTCCAGCACCGCGGAGCGTGTGATGCGCGCGAGGATCGCCGACTGCACCACCGCCAGCGACAGCGCGGGCAGCAGCAGCGCCTTGACACCCTGCAGCATGCCGTCGTCCCAGCCCGGGAATCCGCCGGCCGAAAACCACTTGAGGTGAACCGAGAACAGCAGGATCAGCAGGATGGCGAACCAGAAATTCGGGATCGCGATGCCGATCTGCGACAGGCCCATGACGCCGACGTCTCCCAGCTTGTTGTGGCGCGCCGCGGCATAGATGCCGGCCGCGAGCGCCAGCACCGAGGTGATGGCCATGGCGATCAGTGCCAGCGGAACCGTCAGGGCCAGGCGCTCGATAACGAGTTCGGACACAGGGGTGCTGTAGGCATAGGACAGGCCAAGATCGCCCACCAGCATGCCGCTGATCCAGTTCCAGTAGCGCTCGGCGGGTGGACGGTCGATGCCCAGCTTGACCGCCAGCGCTTGCACGGCTTCGGGCGACGCATCGGGCCCCATCAGGATCTGGGCGGCGTTTCCCGGCAATATTTCCAGCACCAGGAAGACCACCACCGATGCGCCTACCAGCGTCGCAATGAGGGTGATCAGGCGCTTGAACAGGAAAACACTCATGAAGCCGCCGATAATGCCAGAAGTGAGGCGGACCGTCCCTCTGGAGTACTTCGGCATGGCATTGATGATTACCGACGAGTGCATCAACTGCGATGTCTGCGAGCCCGAGTGCCCCAACCAGGCGATCTACCTGGGCCCCGAGATCTACGAGATCGACCCGGCCAAGTGCACCGAATGCGTGGGCCACTTCGACGAACCGCAATGCGTGCAGGTCTGCCCGGTGGCGTGCATTCCCATCCACCCGGGCCACGTGGAAGACCACGAATCCCTTTGGCGGAAGTATCAGCGGCTCGCTGCCCAGGCGCAGCAGGGGAGCGCTGGCTAGGCGTTCCTGGCCTTCGCTTTCGGCTTGGTTTTCGCCTTTTCCTTCGCCTGGGGGATCACGGCGGTGAAATTAGCGGGCTTTTTCGGCCTGGTTGCGGCAGCCGGTTTTTCCTTCGCAGGCCGGGCCGCCTGTTCACTGGTTCTGGGAATATAGGCGTGCGCCGGCGTGGCTTCTTCCTTGAGCCTGGCCTTTTCCATCGCGTCCGCCACGTTCGCGTCCCGCTGTGCCGCCGAGCTGGATTGCGCCCGCTGGCTTGCCGTGCGCGCGTCATCGGCCTGGACGGTCACCCCCCCGGGGCAGGGCTGCTGGCTATAGGCGTCACCGCAACGGTGGATGCTCTGCCCGGTAGCCGGCGTCAGCCAGGTGCCGGCGGCAAGCGCCAGCAAGATTGCCAGATTGCTTCTCATGCTGTCCTCCTCTTCGCTGTATCAAACTCCCTCGGGCCGGGGCGGCTTGGGCCGGGGCGGCTTGCCGGTGTGCACCAGCAGCGTGGCCTTTTCCATCTCGCCCGCCAGCATCGCCGGCACGGCCTTCAGCGTGCGGGCAACGCACTCCTCGATGGCGGTGCGCTGCTGCGCGTCGGGCTTTTTCAGCACCCAGTTGATGACCTCGGACTTGACGCCCGGGTGGCCGATGCCCAGCCGCAACCGCCAGTAATCGCCAGTTCCCAACTGCGCGTGGATGTCGCGCAGACCGTTGTGCCCGGCATGGCTGCCGCCAAACTTCAGCTTGGCCTGGCCCGGAACGACGTCGAGCTCGTCGTGGGCGACCAGGATTTCCTCAGGCTGGATCTTGAAGAAGCGCGCCAAGGCCGCGACCGATTTGCCCGACAGGTTCATGAAGGTCTGTGGCTTCAGCAACCAGATCGTCTGCCCATGCAGCGTAGTGCGGGCAACCAGCCCGTGGTAGCCCTTGTCGTGCAACAGGGTCGCCTTGAGCTCGCGCGCGAGCGCTTCCACCCACCAGAAACCGGCGTTGTGACGGGTGGCCTCGTACTCGGCGCCGGGGTTTCCCAGCCCCACCAACATTTTGATCATCCGTGAATTATCGGATCTCCATCAAGCACTGTCCCAGAACCGGCGTGTTCCGCCCCGATATCTCTGCGACTTTTGCGCCACGCCTGCGCCATTCTTCTTTATCGCTTCGCTCGAATAGGCAGGACGCGCAAAAGCAAACGACCCACCGAAGCGGGCAGTTCGCGGCTGGCTTGCGAAGAGCTTACTTTTTCTTGGCGGCGGGTGCCTTGGCAGCGGGAGCCTTGGCGGCGGCGCCGGCCTTGGCGTCAGCGGCCTTGTCTCCACCCTTGGCGTCGCCGCCCTTGGCATCCTTGCCGGCAGCGGGCTTCGCCTCGGCGGCAGGCGCTGCGGCCACGGGCGCATTCGGGTCGGCGGCTTCTTCGCCGCCGATGGTTACCACCGACACCAGCACCGGGTTCGGCTTGCCGCGCGTCACGGCCGTCACGCCTTTGGGAAGCTGGATGTCGTTCAGGTGCAGCGACATGCCCTTCTTCAAGCCCGACAGGTCAACCTCGATGAACTCGGGCAGATCGGCGGGCAGGCAGGAGATGTCGATTTCGGACATCACGTGGTTGGCGACGCAGTTTTCGAACTTGATCGCGTGCGATTCCTCGGCCTTCACGTAGTGCAGCGGCACCTTCATGTGCAGCTTGGTCCGGGCGTCCACGCGCTGGAAGTCGATGTGCTGAACCAGCTGCTTGTACGGGTGCATCTGCACGTCGCGCAGCAGCACCTTGTTGGTCTTGCCGGCCAGTTCCATCTCGAGGATGGAGGAATGGAAGGCTTCCTTCTTCAGCGCGTGCCACAGCGCGTTGTGATCGAGCTCGATCAGCTGCGGCTGGCCATCGCCACCGTAGACGATGCCGGGCGTCTTGCCGGTATTGCGGAGACGGCGGCTCGCACCCGTACCCTGCTTTGCGCGCTCAAAAGCGACGAATTTCATAACGTACTCCAAAAAGAATCCACCGCGACCAGTGGGATTCCGGTTTCAAAAATCAAGGGCAGCTTCGCCGCCCTTGTACATAGACTGCGCGCAACATCGTGCAGCGCAGTCTTCCTTGCGTCAGGAACCGGCTTTGCCGGTCCTGGTCGCACTGACCAAACAACTTTGAAATCGCGCAGCGATTTCAAAGTTAAAACAGGTTTTCCTGGTCCGAGAACAAACTCATCACCGACTCGCCCTTGGCGATGCGCTGGATCGTCTCGGCGATCAGCGGGGCCACGGACAGCTGGCGGACTTTCCTGCAGGTGCGGGCGCTGTCGGACAGCGGAATGGTATTTGTCACCACCACTTCGTCCAGCGCGCCGCCCTTGGCGATGCGATCGATCGCGGGGCCCGAAAAGATGGCGTGCGTGCAATAGGCATAGACCTTCTTGGCGCCGCGCTCCTTCAGGACCTCGGCCGCCTTTACCAGCGTGCCCGCCGTATCGATCATGTCGTCCATGATCACGCAATTGCGCCCGTCGATCTCGCCGATCACGTGCATCACTTCGCTCACGTTCGCGCGCGGACGGCGCTTGTCGATGATCGCCAGGTCGGTATCCAGCTGCTTGGCCAGGGCCCGGGCGCGCACCACACCGCCCACGTCGGGCGAGACCACGATCAGGTCTTCGTATTTCTTGGAGCGCACATCGGACAGCAGGACCGGCGAGGCGTAGATGTTGTCGACCGGGATATCGAAGAAGCCCTGGATCTGGTCGGCATGCAGGTCCATCGTCAGCACGCGGGAAACGCCCACGGTCTGCAGCAGGTTGGCCACGACCTTGGCCGAGATCGGCACGCGCGAAGAGCGCGGGCGGCGGTCCTGGCGGGCGTAGCCGAAATAGGGAATCACGGCGCTGATCCGCTCGGCCGAGGCACGCTTGAGTGCATCGACCATGATCAGCAGTTCCATCAGGTTTTCGTTGGTGGGCGCGCACGTGGACTGCACGACGAACACGTCGCGCGCCCGCACGTTGGTGTTGATCTCGACGGTGACTTCACCGTCGGAAAAACGCCCCACGCTGGCAGCGCCCAGCGAAATACCCAGGTGACCGGCAATCTCGGCCGCGAGGTCGGGATTGGCGTTGCCAGTGAACACCATGAAATCGGGATGCGGAACAACCTGCATTGACGGACCCAGCGAGTTTTAACGTTATCCCGTGCGCTACGTGCACGTTTTGCCCGTGCGCTACGTGCACGTTTTGCCCGTGCGCTACGTGCACGTTTTGCCTTTACGCCTGGCGTATTTGGCAGGGGAGGAAGGACTCGAACCCTCGCATGCTGGAATCAAAATCCAGTGCCTTAACCAACTTGGCGACTCCCCTACACGGGTTGACGGCTGCAATCAGCCGCCCACCGATGAATCGTCGCTCGGTGCCCATCCCACCAAAGGATGAGCCTCCAAATTTTTGCATTCCCGCACCTGCCAGCCCGCCGGAGCGGCCTGCAGGGGCATGTCTTGCAGCATCTGCGCGAACACAGCGCTGCCCGAGCCTGTCATCCTGCCTTGCAACCCCTGCGAACCCAGCCATTCGAGGGCTTGGCTCACCCCGGGGCAAAGCCTTTGGGCGACCGGCTGCAAGTCGTTGACCCCAAAAGAGTACGGGTTTGCAGCAAAGCCTGAAATTATAGCAGCCTCACTGCCGCGTTTGAGCAGGGGGTCGTTGAAGATACCGGCCGTTGCCAACCCCTCGGCCGGCTTGACCACGGCAAAACGCGCGGCGGGCAGCGTGATCGGCATTAGCCGTTCGCCGATTCCTTCGACCCAGGCATTTCCCTCCCCCAGGAAAAAGGGCACGTCAGCGCCCAGGGTCAAACCGATCTGCGCCAGGCGGGACGACGGGTAGTTCAAGCCCCACAGCCGGTTGAGCGCGAGCAGGCACGCGGCCGCGTCGGAAGAGCCGCCCCCCATGCCCGCTTGTGCCGGCAGCCGTTTTTCGATGGCGATGTGAACCCCGTGGCCCGTGGCCGACGCGGCCTGCAAGGCGCGGGCAGCGCGCAGCACCAGGTCATCGGCTGGCAGGGGCAGGCCCAGGTCTTCACGGCTGAGCCCAGCGCCGGCCCGCAACTCGAAGTGCAAGGTGTCGCACCAGTCGATGAGCATGAAGGCCGACTGCAACAGGTGCATTCCGTCCGCCCTGCGCCCCATCACATGCAGGAACAGGTTGAGTTTGGCCGGGGCCGGGACGTCGTACAGCGCCTTCATGAGCCTCAGCGCTCGAAAACCACGCGCAGATCGGCCTCGGGCGCAGGCGCCAGGCGCTTGGCGCCCAGGCGGCCTTGTCCCAGCTGAGACAGGTCGGCGCGCCATCCCTCGACCGGCGTGTCGATGCCGCGCAGCCAGTCGAACAGGGCGCCGATCGGGATGGCAGCGCCTGTGACATGCGCCACGATTGCATCGACCGACTCGAACTGCCGAACCTGGCCGTCGGCGTTGAGGCTGGCGCCCCCGGGTTGCCAGATGAGTGCCGCCAAGGTGCCGCCGAGCGGGCCGAACAATGTGAGTTCGCCCGCGCGTGCGCTGCCCTTGAGTTCGAAGGATGCCGAAAACGACTGGCTGGCCTGGTCCTGGACCTGCAACGCGAGGCGCCCATTCCAGGGGCTGCCGGCCGGATCGTGAAGCTCGGCCGTCCGCGGCGGGCTCGCACAGCCGGCCAGCGCAACCAGGGCAATGGCCGCCAGCCAGGCGGCGCCGCGGGCGAGAAGATTCATCGGGTAATGTGGCGCGCCATTCGCTGCGGTATTCGCCTTGGAGCGTCCCGGCGGCTCATGGCTTGACGCGCAGCCGCTTGAGCGTTTCCTGAAGCGTTTCGTTTTCGCTGTTGAGCAGCAGGCCCTCTTTCCAGATGGCCTGGGCCCGCTCGCGCTGGCCCAGGCTCCACAGAACCTCGCCCAGGTGGGCCGCGATGTCGGCGTCGGGCCGGGCCTTGTAGGCCGTGTCAAGGATTCGCAGCGCCTCGGCTTTGTTGCCCATGCGGAACTCGACCCAGGCCAGGCTGTCGCTGATGTAGGGGTCTTCGGGCGCGAACGTCAGGGCTTTCTTGATCAGCTCCTTGGCTTCCGGCAGGCGCAGGCTGCGTTCGGCGAAGGAATAGCCCAGGGCGTTGTAGGCGTGGTGGTAGTCGGGCTTGCTGGCGATGACCTGCCGCAGCAGGCGTTCCATATCGGGCAGGTTGTTCAGTTTCTCGGCAAGCATGGCCTGGTCGTAGACCAGGTCGGCATCGAAAGGCGGCTTGGCCGTGGCCTGGGCCAGCAGGTCGTAGGCGGACTTGAACTGCTTGTGCTCGCGCAGCAGCTGCACTTCCGCCAGCAGCTTGGTGCGGGCATCGGCCGGAGCCCGGTCGGGCAGGGAGCGCAGCAGCTTGCGCGCTTCGTCCAGCTTGCCCTGGCGCGCCAGCAGGGAGGCGCGGCGATGCTGGGCCGCGACCAGGTCCTGCTGGTTCTCGATCTTGTCCAGCCAGGCGCCCGCCAGGGTGAAATCCTTGCGTTTTTCGGCGATACGCGACAGCGACAGATAGGCCTGGGCCAGGCCGCGGCCGCGTTCCTCGCCTGCGCGCTGGGACTGCGCGAGTTCGATATAGCGCTTGAGCGAGGCCTCGGCCGCGGCGTCCTGGTTGTCCTGCAACTGGAGCGTCCCCTGCACCAGCCAGGCTTCGGGGTAGTCGGGTTTCTCGGCGGTGACGACCTGCAATTGCTGCGCGGCTTCGGCGTAGCGCTGCGCGTCGAGCAGGGCGCGGGCATAACCCATGCGCAGCTCTGGCAGCGGCTTGCCTTCCATGTAGCGCCGCACGAGGAGCTCGGCCTGGGGCAGCTTCGGGTCCATCAGCTCGAGCGCGAGCAGGGCAGGCCCCTCAGCGCGGGGATTGACGGCCTGGGCGCGCCGCGTCGCCTCTACGGCACCGGCGGAGTCGCCCGCGGCCAACCGCAGCCGGCCGACGGACGTCCACGCCGCGGCGCCGGTGGCGGGATTGGCCAGGTAGTCGGCGAGCGCCTGCTCCACCACATTGGCCGCCAGTTTCTTGTCGCTCACCCGCGCATAGATGCGGGGAACGCCCCCAAGGGCGGCATTGCGTTCCTTGGGCTCGGCCAACGCGATATCGGCCTTCAAGGGCTCGGCGCTGTCGGCGACGCGATTGAGCGCCACCAGGATCTGCAGCACGTAGCGGTTGGCCTCGCGCGAGGCGGGATGGGCCTGCTTCCAGGCCCGCGCCGCCTGAAGCGCGGCGTCCCCGGAGCGCGCCTGGAAGGCAAGATCGACCGCGCGCTGGTAGAGCGCTGGGTCGTTGGTCTTGCGCGCCGCATCGAGGATCAGCGAATAGCCGGTCGCCGGCTCCACGCCCTGGGCGTTGAGCTCGCCCAGAAGCAACTGGTAGAACAGCCCGGCATCGAGGGGGGTAGGGATGGCCGAGGGCCCTTCCTCGATCCGGGGATTCGGCCGATTCTGGACGGGTTGCGCGCAAGCGACCTGGGCCAGGGCCAGCAGCGCGGCGCTGGCCGCGAGGGGAAATCTCTTCATCGAACCATAATAATCCAAGCCCCCGCTCCAGCCATGCCCGAACTTCCCGAAGTCGAAGTCACCCGCCTCAGTCTTGCCGACCGTATCGCCGGCGCCAGGATCGAGTCGGTGCGCCTGGGCAAGCCCTTGCGCTGGCCGCTGGGCCTGGAAGCGCAATTGCTGGTCGGCCGCACGGTGCGGGCGGTGCGCCGCCGCGGCAAGTACCTCCTGGTCGACCTGGATGAAGGCGTGCTTTTGCTGCATCTGGGCATGTCGGGCAGCCTCAGTTTCGGGCCGCCGCCGCCGGCCGCAGGCGCGCATGACCACTTCGACCTGGTTACCAGCAGGGGTGTCCTGCGACTGAACGACCCCCGGCGATTCGGCGCCGTCGTCTATGTGCCCGGCGAGGCCTCGCCGGAAGCGCTCAAGCTGCTGGGGCGCCTGGGCGTGGAGCCGCTGACCGATGAATTCGAGCTGGAGGCCTTCCACCTGGGCCTCAAGCGCCGCAACGCGCCGGTCAAGCAGGTGTTGCTGGCGGGCGACCTGGTCGTGGGTGTCGGCAACATCTATGCGTCCGAGGCGCTGTTCCTGGCGGGTATCCGCCCGACTCTGCGCGCGTCCCGAATCAGCCGGCCGCGGGCCGAAAAGCTGTGGGGAGCGGTGCGCGAAGTGCTGGCCCGCGCCGTGGCCAAGGGCGGGAGCACCTTGCGCGATTTCTCCAACGCCCAGGGGCAGGCGGGTTACTTTCAGCTGGAAGCAATGGTCTATGACAGGGCGGGCGAACCGTGCCGGGTGTGCGCAAGCGCCGTAAAAAGTATTCGCCAGGGCCAGCGCGCAACGTATTACTGCCCGAAGTGCCAGAAATCCTGAGGGCGAAAAAGCCTCGCAATGCTATATTCAAACGGCACTCCGGGGGCACAGTGGGCACATCCTTCAACGAACAATTCGACCAGCACGGCTCCTGGCGGCGCGAATTCGCCTTGCGCCTGAAACTGTTGTCCGAATGGCTGAAGGACCACGACCTGCTGGATTCGGCCGTCGAAGAGCGGCTGCGCCGCCTGGAAACGCAGATGCGCTCCGACAAGGTCATGGTCGCCTTCGTCGCCGAGTTTTCGCGCGGCAAGTCCGAGTTGATCAACGCCATCTTCTTCGCCGGCTACAAGCGGCGGATCATGCCCGCCAGCGCCGGCCGCACCACCATGTGCCCGACCGAGCTGGGTTACGACGCCGACGTGCCGCCTTGCCTGCGCCTTTTGCCCATCGAGACGCGCCTGCAGCCGCAGCCGCTGATGGAATGGCGCATGGCCACCGAAAAATGGACGCGGGTGGATCTCGACGTCAACGACCCGGCGCAGCTGGCCAAGGCGTTCGAAAAAGTCGCCGAAGTCCGCCACGTCAGCAAGGCCGAGGCGAAGGCGCTGGGTTTCTGGCACGACGACGCGCCGGAAGAAAACCCGATGGTCAACGCCCAGGGCAAGGTGGAAGTGCCCAAGTGGCGCCATGCCCTGATCAACATCGCCCATCCGCTGCTCAAGCAGGGCCTGGTCATCCTCGACACCCCGGGCCTGAACGCCATCGGCGCCGAACCCGAGCTGACGGTCAACCTGATCCCCCAGGCGCACGCCGTCGTCTTCATCCTCGCGGCCGACACCGGCGTGACCAAGTCCGACCTGTCCATCTGGCGCGAACACCTGATCACCGAAGCCGACGACATCGATTCACGCCTGGTCGTCCTGAACAAGATCGACACGATGTGGGACTCGCTGAGCACGCCCGTGCAGGTGCAGGCCCAGATCGAGCGCCAGCGCGCCACCTCCGCCGAAATCCTTGGCCTTCCCGCGGAACAGGTGATTCCCGTTTCGGCGCAGAAAGGCCTGGTCGCCAAGGTAAATAACGACGCCGCGCTCCTGCAGGCCAGCCAGCTGCCGGTGCTCGAGCGCGCGCTGAGCCAGGGTGTGATGGGCCAGCGCCAGAAGATACTGCGCACCGCCGTCGCCGGGGGCATCGGCGAGCTGCGCATGGAAGCGGGCCGCGCCATCCACATCCGCCGGCGCGACCTGGCCGAGCAGACGCTCGAGCTGAGGGGCCTGCGCGGCAAGAACAGCTCGGTCATCAAGCACATGCGCGCGCGCATCGAGCAGGAACAGGTCGACTTCGACGTGAGCGGCGCCCGCATCCACGCCGTGCGCTCGGTGCACCTGAAACTGCTGCGCGAGGTGTTCGACCTCCTGGGCACCACCACGCTCAAGACAGAGATGGCCGACCTGACGGCCGCCCTGCGCCAGCCCGGCATCAAGCTGGGCGTGCGCAAGGCCTATGCCTCGACGTTCGACAGGCTGCGCGCCGGGCTGCGCAATGCACAGACCCGCAGCGCCGACATCCAGTCGATGCTCACCGGCACGTTCCGCCAGCTCAATGCCGAATACGGCTTCTCGCTGCAAGCCCCGCGCGAACCCGACCTGGCCCGCTACGAGCGCGACCTCGACCTGGTGCAGCGCAGCCACAACCAGTACCTGGGCATGGGCAACGCCTTCCGCCTGGCGCAGCCCGAGTTCGCCGACCGGCTGGTGCGCGCGCTCGGCACGCGCCTGCGCCTGGTCTACGAGGCGGCGCTGGGCGAAGTGGAGCTGTGGAACAAGTCCGCAGCGGCGCAGCTCGATGCGCAGCTGCGCGAACGCCGCCGCAATTTCGGCCGGCGCCTCGAGGCGATAGAGCGCATCCAGCAGGCCGCCAGCGGCCTGGACGACCGCATCGCCGAGATCGAGTCGCAAGAGACAGCCATCGACGAGATGGACGCCAAGCTCGCCGAGTTGACGAACCACCTCATGAACATCCCCATCGGCGGCAATGCGCCGGCCGTACCCCTGCTGCGCGCGGCATGAGCGAGATGCCGGCGGGCTTCGCCGGCCGCGTGGTCGACTGGCAGCAGGCGCATGGGCGTAACAGCCTCCCCTGGCAAAACACCCGCGACCCCTACCGCGTCTGGCTGTCGGAGATCATGCTCCAGCAGACGCAGGTGGCCACGGTGCTGGGTTACTACTCCCGGTTCCTCCAGTGCTTCCCGGATGTGGCAGCGCTCGCGGCCGCGCCGCTGGACGACGTGCTGGGATCGTGGAGCGGCCTGGGCTACTACAGCCGGGCCCGCAACCTGCACCGGTGCGCCCAGGATGTGGTGGCCTTGCATGGCGGGCAATTTCCGCGCAGTGCGCAAGTACTCCAGACGCTGCCCGGCATCGGGCGCTCGACGGCGGCGGCAATAGCGTCGTTCTGTTTCGGCGAGCGCGCGGCCATTCTGGATGGCAACGTCAAGCGGGTGCTCACGCGCGTCCTCGGCTTTGGGGCGGACCTGGCCAGCGCCACCAATGAACGCAGCCTGTGGGCGCAAGCCGAAGCGCTGCTGCCCGGCGAGAATGTGGCCCGCGAAGCGATACCGCGCTACACGCAGGGACTGATGGACCTGGGCGCCGGCGTTTGCCTGACGCGCAACCCGAGCTGCATGATCTGCCCGGTGCGCGAACTCTGCACGGCGCTTCGCGAAGGCGCGCCGGAGAAGTACCCGGTGCGCACGCGCAAGCAAAAGCGCGGCGCCCAGTCCTTGTGGCTGCTCAAAGCCCGCTCGACGGATGGCGCGGTGTGGCTGGAGAAGCGGCCGGCCACGGGCATCTGGGCGGGGCTGTATTGCCTGCCCGCGTTTCACAGCCGCGCCGAGCTGGAAGCGGCGGTTGCGCAGGCCAGCCGGGCCGACCTGCGCGACGATCCGGCGTTCGTTCATGTGCTGACGCACAAGGATCTGCATCTTCATCCGGTCACAGGTGTAGTGGCCGCGCCGCCGGTGGGCGCGGCGCGAGGGGCCTGGTTCGCCTGCGATGAATGGACCCGGCTGGGTTTGCCGGCTCCCGTTCGCCGCCTGCTGGAAGCCGGCGAGCGCTAGATCGCGTCGAGCTCGCGGTGGCGCCTGAGCGTGATCCAGCGCTCGCTGAACGATGCCGCAAGCCGCTCGACCAGGAATACCGACCGGTGCTGGCCCCCGGTGCAGCCGATGGCCACGGTCACATAGCTGCGGTGGTCGCGCGCCAGCGGCTCGAGCCAGTGGTTGAGGAAATGTTCGATGTGGGCGTACATCTGCTCCACATCGGCATGCCGCGTGAGGAAATCGGCGACCGGCTGGTCGCGGCCGGTCAGGTCGCGAAGGGCGGGCTCGTAATGCGGGTTCGGCAGCATGCGCACGTCGAACACATAGTCGGCGTCGACGGGAACGCCGCGCTTGAAGGCGAACGATTCGAACACCAGCGTGAGCTGGCGGATCGGCGCGGACAGCAGGGACTTGACATGCGCCTGAAGCTGCGAGGACCGGATCACGCTGGTGTCGATGACATGCGCTTGTTCGCGCAGGTCGGCGAGCAATTCGCGCTCGAGTTCGATCGCATCGACGAGCGCATGCTGCCGGTCGTGGGCCAGTCCGCCGGCCTGCGCCGTCGTCCTGCGGCCCGAGAGCGGGTGGCGGCGCCGTGTTTCCGAAAACCGCCGTACCAGGGTATCGGTCGTCGCGTCGAGGAACAGCGGGCGCACCGTGACGCCCTGGGCGCGCAACTCCTTGAGCTGCGCGGGCACAAGCGGCAGCGATGTCGCGCTTCGCACGTCCATGGCGATGGCAACGCACTCCGCGCCGTGCTGCTGCTCCAGCGCAACGAACGACAGCAGGAGTTCGGGCGGGAGGTTGTCGACGCAGTAATGGCCCGCGTCTTCCAGCGCGCGCAGCGCCACCGACTTGCCCGAGCCGGACATGCCGGTGATGAGGACGACTTCGAGCGTCATTGCGTTCCGGCGGGGCTGGCCGCGCCCGACAGCATTTCCTTGGCGTGCGCCAGCGTCGTGCCCGAAAGCCGCTCGCCGCCCAGCATGCGGGCGACCTCGGCCACGCGCTGCTCGCCCTGCACGGCCGCCACGGTGCTCGAAGGCCCCGAGGCGCCGGTGCGCTTGGCCACGACCAGGTGATGGTCGGCGCAGGCGGCCACCTGGGGCAGGTGCGTGACGGCCAGCACCTGCCGGTCGCGGCCCAGCTGCTTCATCAACCGGCCGACGGTCTCGGCCACCGCGCCGCCAACGCCTGAATCCACCTCGTCGAAGATCAGCGTCTGCGCCGTCCCCAGGCGACTGGTGGTCACGGCAATGGCGAGCGCGATGCGCGACAACTCGCCGCCCGAGGCGACCTTGCCCACCGGGCGCGGCGTGGTGCCGGCATGCCCGGCCACCAGGAAGCTGATTTCTTCCAGGCCGCCTTGCGATGGCTGCTCCATAGCCTGCAATGCCACTTCGAATCGCCCGCCCTGCATGCCCAGGCCCTGCATGGCCTGCGTCACGGCTTTGGCCAGCTGGGGGGCGGCCTTGGCGCGCGCCTTGGACAGGGCCCGCCCTTGCGCCAAGTAGGCATTGGCGTCCTTCTTTTCCGCGGTCTCCAGCGCGGCCAGGTCGGCCGCCGCGTCGAGTTTGGCGAGCTCCGCTTTCCAGGAGGCCAGCAGCGCAGGCAACTCGGCGGGCGCGCGCCGGTAGCGGCGCGACAGCGACACCCACAAGCCCATGCGCTCGTCCAGCTCGGCCAGGCGCTGCGGATCCGGCTCGGTCCTGCGCAGGTAGGTGTGCAGCGAATGCGCCGCGTCCTCGGCCTGGGCCAGGCTGGAGGCCAGCACCTGCGCCAGCTCGCGAAATGCGGGCTCGACGTGCTCCTGGCCCTGCAGCAAGGCCTGTGCCTGCGACAGGTTGGTCGCGGCACCGCCATCGTCGCTCTCCAGCGCCTGCAACGCACCCTGCGCGGCTTCGAGCAGCGATTGGGCGTTGGCCAGCCGGGTGTGGTGGGTGTTGAGCTCTTCCCACTCGTGCGCGCCCGGCGCCAGCTTTTCGACTTCGGCGACCTGCCAAGCCAGGCGCTCGCGCTCGCGCTGCAGCGAATCCTGCGCGGCGCGGGCGTCGGCCAAGGTCTTCTGGGCCAGTCGCCAGCGCTGCCACAACTGCTGCAACGCCAGGGTATTGACGCCCGCGTAACCGTCCAGCAGGCCGCGCACCGCGTCGGGCCGGGTCAGGCTCTGCCAGGCGTGCTGGCCGTGGATATCCACCAGCTGGTCGGCCAGCTCGCGCAGCTGCGTGGCGGTGGCTGGGCTGCCGTTGATCCAGGCCCGGCTCTTGCCCTGGGCGTCGATGCTGCGACGAAGCAGCAGGCTCTCGCCGGCGTCGAAGCCGGCTTCATCCAGCCAGGGCGCGAGCGCGGGCGGCAGGTCGAATTCGGCGCTGATGTCCGCCCGCGCCGCGCCTTCGCGCACCACCCCCGCATCGGCCCGCGCACCCAGCGCCAGCTGCAGCGCATCGACGAGGATGGATTTGCCCGCGCCGGTTTCGCCGGTGAGCACGCTGAAAGCGCCATCCAGGTCCAGCTCGAGCTCGCGGACGATCACGAAGTCGCGCAGGGCGATACGCTTCAAGGCCATGAAATGGCCCCCACGTTTGCCGCTGGCGCGGCTCTGCCCCCCGAGGGGGCCTGAGCTTGCTTGAAGCAGTTCTGCGCTGCGCTCATTCAGCTGCCCTCGTTCCAGTGCAGTTTCTTGCGCAGGATGTCGAAGTATGTCCAGCCGCGCGGATGCAGGAAGCGCACCCGGTGCTGCGAACGACGCACCGTGATGCGGTCGCCGCGCAACAGCGACGCCAGCGATTGCATGTCGAAATTGGCGCTGGCATCCCGCCCGGACACCAGCTCGATGGCGATCTCGGCCGCGTCCGGCAGCACGATCGGCCGGTTGGACAAGGTGTGCGGCGCGATCGGCGCCAGCACCCAGCCGGGATTGGAGGGGTGCAGCAGCGGCCCGCCAACGGACAGCGCATAGGCCGTCGAGCCGGTGGGCGTGGCGACGATCAGGCCGTCGGCGCGCTGGTTGGCAATGAAGTGCCCGTCGACCTCGACCCGAAGCTCGACCATGCCGGAGGTGGCGGCCCGGTTGACCACCACATCGTTCATGGCGAGCGCGTCGAAAACGCAATCGCCGTCCCGCACCACCCGCGCGTGCATCAGGCTTCGGTGGTCTTCCTCGTACTCGCCTCGCAGCATCGGGGTGAGGGTGGCGCGGAACTGGTCGAGCGGGATGTCGGTGATGAAACCCAGCCGGCCCTGGTTGATGCCGATCAGCGGAACCCCATAGCGGGCCAGCTGCCGGCCGATGCCCAGCATGGTGCCGTCGCCGCCAACCACCAGCACCAGGTCGCACTGCGCCCCGATGTTCGGAACGTCCAGCGTGGTGTACCCTGTGATGCCGGACGAAGCGGCCGTTTCGTCCTCGACCACCACATCGCAGCCCTGCGTGCCCAGAAACTGCGCAATATCCTCCAGCGTGGAACGGGTGGAGCCCGGGCCGGACCCCGATGCCGCGGCGTGGTACTTGCCGATCAGGGCCACCTGGCGGAATTGGGATTTCATTGACAAATTACATCATTAAAAGGCCCCGGCTTTTCATCGACGTCCAACGGTGCCCCCAGCGCTTGTGGCGCCGTCGCTAAAATCCCGGAAAAGCCGCCAAACATGCTCGATGACCGTGCCAAGTTGTTGCTGAAAGCCCTGGTCGAGCGCTATATCGCCGATGGGCAGCCCGTGGGCTCGCGCACCCTGTCGCGCGCCTCCGGGCTGGAGCTGTCGCCCGCGACCATCCGCAACGTGATGTCGGACCTGGAAGAAATGGGCCTCATCGCCAGTCCCCACACGTCGGCGGGCCGGGTGCCCACGGCCCGCGGCTACCGCCTGTTTGTCGACACCATGCTCACGGCGCAGCGCGAACAGATGCCGGCCCCCAGCCTGGCCGCCGAGCAGCCGCAGCGGGTGATCGCCAACGCCGCCCACCTGCTGTCGAACCTGTCGCAGTTCGTCGGGGTGGTCATGGCGCCGCGCCGCACCTCGGTCTTCCGGCACATAGAATTTTTGCGGCTTTCGGAACGGCGCTTCCTGGTCATCATCGTCTCGCCCGACGGCGACGTGCAGAACCGCGTGGTCTTCACCGAGGCCGACTACACCCAGAGCCAGCTGATCGAGGCCGCCAATTTTCTCAACGCCAACTACGCCGGCATGGCCATCGAGCAGGTGCGCGAACGGCTCAAGGGCGAGGTGGACAAGCTGCGCGGGGAGATCGGCGCGCTCATGCAGACCGCGGTGCAGGCCAGTTCGGACGCGATGAGCGAACAGGACGAGGTGGTGATTTCGGGCGAGCGCAATCTGCTGGCCGTGAGCGATTTCTCCAACGACATGAGCCAGCTGCGCCGGGCCTTCGAGCTGTTCGAGCAGAAGACCCAGCTGATGCGCCTGCTGGATGTCTCCAGCCAGGCCGCGGGCGTGCGCATCTACATCGGCGGCGAGAGCACGGTGGTGCCGTTCGAAGAGCTGTCCATCGTCAGCGCCCCGTACGAGGTGGACGGCCAGGTGGTGGGCACCCTGGGCGTGATCGGCCCCACCCGCATGCCCTACGACCGGATGATCCAGATCGTGGACATCACCTCCAAGCTGGTCAGCAACGCGCTGAGCCACAACAAGTAAGCCTCTTACAATCGGCCAGGTTGGGGCGTTAGCTCAGTTGGTCAGAGCAGAGGACTCATAATCCTTTGGTCGTTGGTTCAAGTCCAACACGCCCTACCAATCTAGCCGCGGCATGCTGATGTAGTGTGCGCTCACGTCATCAAAGGTCGCTGTGTAGTTCTGACGCGTCCTGGTTTGGCTGCGTGTTTGGGGACGTTTTCTGCCAATTGATTGGGAAGGAGCTGGTGATGCCGCTCAAGCTTGTTGGAGCCATTGATCTTCCCCGCAGCCTTAGCTCGGGAGGATTTGACCATGCTGCCGTTTGTGGCGAGCGCTTATATGTCGCTCATACTGCGAACGACTCGGTCGAGGTCATTGATTGTGCGCTGGATCGGCACTTGTTCTCCGTACCTGGCTTGAAGGGTGTAGCCGGCGTGCTGGCCAGCGCAGAGGCCCAGCTGATTTTCACGGCGAACCGCGACGAAGATTCGGTCGCCATTTTGCCTCTCGGGGACGAACGGGCATCTCGTAAAGTCGAAGTGGGCCGCTGCCCGAATGGTTTGGCCTACGCCACCTCTCGGCACCTCCTACTTGCTGCCAATGTTGGAGAGGATAAACAACCTGGCGGGAAGACTGCAACCCTGATCGACGTAAGAGAACCACGCGTCATTGCCAACATAGATTTGCCGGGGCGTACGCGTTGGGCCGTGTTCAGCGAGCGGCTTCAGAAGTTCTTCATCAACATCGCCGATCCGTCGTGCATTGCCGTCGTCGACGCGGAGGCACCTACGCGTGTCTCGAATGTCATCAATGTCCCCGCCGCAGGGCCGCACGGGTTGGACGTGGACGACGCCAGACTAAGAATTTTTTGCGCATGCGACGCCGCCAAGCTGATGTGCCTCGACGCGCTCTCGGGCGCGCTCATTGCGGAGGTGCAACTGTCCGGCCCACCCGACACGATCTTCTTCAACGCAGAGCGGTCGCATCTTTACGTCGCGATCGGGGATCCAGGCGTTGTCGACATTGTCGACACCGACAAGTTTCGTCTGATTGGCACGGCAATAACTGAGAAGGGCGCGCACACAATTGGCTACGACCCTAAACACGGCAAGGTTTACGCCTTCCTCCCTGCCTCGAGCCGGGCGATGGTATTTGTTGCAGACCACTGAAGCTCGCCACAGAACCACTACCCCTGCTGCGCTGAGGCGGGTACGCCATCACGGCGGCCGCAACGTCTTGGATGGCGATCCCGTGGGGTCGACTATGATGATTTCACTTGCCGTTGATACGCCGGGCCTTGCTGCCACCGACAACCTCAGCGAGCTGCCCCTCAATCGCTGATGTCGGTGATCACATCGACCCGGCTCTGCGCAAGGCATCTGCAAGCGTGGTCCGCCAGTTCTCCTAATTTCTAGGGGCGGTCTCCACTCGACGCCGGAAGGGTTGCAGTTGCGGGCGCTACAGAGGCGCGTGTCGAACGCTCCTCAGGAGGTTTGACTTGCTTGAACATGCCCAAGAGCAGCAGGTCATAAGAGATCTTGAGTCCACCGCCAACAATCAAGGGCCAGCCAAAAGTCGACGCACCCAGCAGGTACCCGGCCAAGGCCGGACTGAGCGCGGCGGCGAAACTGCGTGGCACAGACGTCACGCTCGCGGCCGCAGCCCTTTCCTCTGGTGTCACGATGGCCATCACATAGGAGCTTCGCGTGGGCACGTCCATCTGCGAAAGTGCGCTTCGGACGAGCAAGAGCACAATGACCGCCCATAGATCCTGACAGAACGGAATTGCGATCAGGCAAAGGCTCGACGGCAGATGGGTGTATACCATGGTCTGCACAAGGCCGATGTGGCGCGCCAGCTTCGCCGCGGCCAGGTACGAAAATGCAGTAAGGATGCCCGTCCAGAAGAACAAGGTTCCCGCCACTTCCACCGACATGCCGAAGCGCTGGTAGAGCCAGAGTGCGACCAGTGATTGGACAACGAAGCCGCCGCCGAACGCGTCCAGGCTGAACAGCGTGGCAAGCAAGTAGACCCGGCGGCGCGAGGGTCCGAGCACCGATGGCGTTCCGCGAGCCGCAGCCGCATCCGCCGCCCGCGGCAGGCCGCGGTACAACGCGGCCACAACCAGACCCAGTACGGCGTACAGAACGAACGCCGAGCGAAGCATAGTTCCAGCGTCGAGGCCGAAAACGTGCCCGAGCATCGTGGGAACGCCGGCGGCCAACGACCCAAGCGCCGCGCAAAGAGTCCCGACGAGGCTGTATCGCGCAAAGACCGCCGTACGCTTGGAAGGGTCCGTGTCCTGCGCCAGCGTTGCATGCTCCATGGGCATGAAGACGCTGACGTCGCCGCCGGATGGATTCAGGGTTCCGATGAAGGCGATCAGCATCAGTGGCCAGAAGCTCTCCACCGCGGCAACACCCAGGCCGGTAAGCACCATGAGGCCCGATGCCGCCAGGAGGATGGTGCGCCGCCCCACGCGGTGAGCATGAACGCCGACACCAAGCGTGAGGATGCCGGAGCCGAGAAGTGTCGCAGTGGCGATGAGCCCGACCTCAAGCGGTTGCAGCCCGAGATGCAGCAAGTAGATCGGCAAGAGCAAGCTGACGAAACCGTCGCCAAAGCCTCTCACCCCCTTGGCGACGAGCAGCCTCGTAAGCACGGGCGTCGTCACGGCTTGCCGCCTTTCAAGCTTGGCGGCCGCAATGCTTCACGGCGCATTCCATTGCAGGTCGGTGAATGTCGAGCGGTCGCCGGCGACATATTTGCGATGGAGCGACCAGAAGTTCTCGCGCAGGGTCCGCTTGAGGACCTTGCCGGTGGCGCCAGTGGGAAGAGCATCTTCATCAGCCAAGACTGCAGCACAGACGCAGAAAGGTGGCAAGTCCTGATTGAAGATTTCGGTCGAGCAGAGTCGGTCCAGCACAGTCCGAGCCTGCAAGGGCTGGCCTGGCCGTGGCGTGACGATCGCGATGGTCGCGTGAACTTTCATCGGAGTCCGGTCAGCACCGACAACCACGGCATCACGGACGCCCGGCAGGCCCTGCAGCAGCTCCTCCGTCACAAGCGAGTAGAGAGGACCGAAAGGCGTGTGAACCACGTCGACGCCCCGGTCCACCTGGTAGTACTCCCCGTCCTTTGTGCGATAGCCCACGTCGCCGGTAAGCCAGTAGGTGCCCAAGCGACAGAGTTGAGTCAACTGAGGCTGGTTGAAGTAGCCGGGCGTGATCGTCGGTGATTTCAACGCAAAGTACCCTACTTCACCGTTCGGCACCGGTGTTCCGCTCGTGTCGACGATCTCCGCTTCCGCGAACGGAACCGGCCGGCCCACACAGCGCCGAGACGCGATCGCACCCGGCAGGGAAGTTTTCTGGAAAAGCGCCATGCCGAGCTCGGACGCGCCAAAGCCATCCATGAAGCGTGCGTTGGGCGCCAGGCTCAATAGCTTGCCGATGTGCGCTTCATGCGCCGAATCGCCAGTGTTGTAGAAGCGCTTGATCGACGGAAAACAACCGTCCGGAAGATCAGCCTGGGCCAGGGATACCCAAGTTTGGGGGAATCCAGTCATGATGGTTGGCTTCAGGCGCGTGATGTGCTCGGCGAGGCGGGGCCCTACCAGCTCGCTCAACACGAATGTGTGCAGTTGCAGCATCGTTGCCGTCATCAGGTAGCTGATTCCCGCCGAATGCGACGGCGGCATACCGGTGACCATGCGCTCTTCGTTCTCCTCCTGGAAACAAAGCAGCCGCTCCCGCTTTCCGATGAAGAACTGCTTGTGCTCGAACAGCGTCGCTTTAGGGATGGCCGTCGTCCCCGAACTATGGCTGACCATGATGACGTCGCGGTCTGCCTTCGAAATAGGCCAGTTGTCCGGAAGCTGCGGCTCAGCCGGGAGGCCTTCGACAGTCTCCCCCGTGTACAGCTGGACGATCGAGGTCGGCAAAAATCCGCCGATACCGGTCGCGCGCATTTCGTCGTCCACGACAAAGACGCCGAAGCCATTCTCGCCCGCATATAGGCTCGCGATCGAGGGTGGCATCCGGCAGTTAACCAGGACGGGAATCGCCCCGAGACTGTTGAGCGCCAGGTAGTGCGCAAATTGCCCGATGCCGTTCGAAAGATACGTGCACACGTGCATGCCGCTCTGGATACCGTGAGCTGTGTACCAGCGGGCGATCGACTTGACGGCGCGGTACAGGGACTCCAAACTGAACTCCGTGTGGACCTCCCCCGTGGCGTCGGTAAAGGGCCGCTCCAGGAAGAGGAACGGCGCTGTCCTTGTCGGGCTCACAGCCCAGGTTTTGAAAAAGAAGTTGCCCGCACCGAGTTCGGGATCTTCGTACAGGCGCTGCCTGACCTCGCTTGGGGAGAATTGCTTGGCGGCCGGGGCCACATCCTGGAAATCGATGACGCTCATGGTCGTGGTCCTCTCAAACGAGTGCAGGCCGCTGGCGTAAGGCTTCCCGATCAAAGCCGGCGATGCGCTTGTAGTTCTCGGCCATCTGCGTCATTTCGTCCGTGCTGATGACGTCGTCGATGCGTGAGAACGGCCGATCCTGTGTGCGCTCGTGCACCGTCCGCAGGATCGCGTCCGGTCCGACCGAGCGGTTGGCCACCACGATCTCGTTGGCTGCTTTCAGGCGTTTGTCCTCATAGGCAGTCAACGCCGCCGCAATGTCGTCCACACGGTGCAGGCATCCCGCCAGCGTTCGCGCATCGAGAATCGCCTGTCCCGCCCCGTTGGAGCCGCGCGGGTACATCGGATGAGCTGCGTCGCCGAGCAGGGTCACGCGGCCCTGCGTCCAATGCGACAACGGTTCCCGATCCACCATCGGGTACTCGAGCACCACATCGGCGTTGCGAATGAGGCCCGGCACGTCGAGCCAATCGTGTTGGCGCGACTCGTAAAGCGGATAGAAGTCCTCGATCTTCCCTGCAAGGCCCCAGTCCTGCTGGACCTTCTTGGGAGACTGCACTTCGGCAATCCAGTTAATCAACTGGCGTCCTTCGCTGTCGATGTTTTTGCGAATCGGGTAGACCACCAGCTTGCCCACGTCCAGCCATCCGGCGATGGCCATGCTGGTTCCGGTCAGGAATGGTTTCGCACGCGTCACCCCACGCCACATGTTGATGCCGCGGTACACCGGTGGCCCTTCGTTGGGATGCAGCTGCCGGCGAATTGCGGAATGAATGCCATCGCACCCCACAACCGCTCGTCCTTGGGCCGAGGTGCCATTATTGAAGTAGAGCGACACATCGGCTTCGTTCTGCTCGAAGCGCTCGCACTCCTTGCCGGTGATCACGCTGTTCTCCCCCAGCCGTTCTCGAACGGCGTCCAGAAGAACCATTTGGAGGTCGCCTCGATGGATCGATACCTGGGGCCAGTCGTACCCGGCAAAGCGTCCGCGCGGCTCCGTGCGAATGTGTTGTCCAAAACGGTTGAAAAAGCACAGCTCGCGCGTTTCCATGCCGGCGCCGAGCACGGCGTCCTGCAAACCGAGCTCATGCATCTCCCGCATGGCGTGGGGCAGCAGATTGATGCCTACACCGAGCGCCTCGATACGGGGAGCGCTTTCGTAGACGACACAAGGGACGCCGACCTGGTGCAGAGACAAGGCGAGGGTGAGGCCTCCAATCCCGCCGCCGGCAATCAGAATTGGAGCCGGCGCAGCAGCACCGTTCGAATGGATCAATGGAATTCTCCTAACTGGGGGTAACGCACGAGGCGAGTCGCGTGGCAACATGGTTCCACCGGATGTTCTGCATGTAAGCGTCGACGTCCGCCGCAGCTTTGGCGCCGTAGTCGATGTGGTACGAGTGTTCGTAGACGTCCATCGCCAGGATGGGTGTGGCCCCGGCCAGCGCTTGTGTGTGATCAGATGCCCACTGGTTAAGCAGTCTTCTTTCACGGGGACAGTAGGCAAGCAAGACCCAGCCCGTGCCTGGCATCGATTTGCCGGTAGCGGCAAACTCCGCGGACCAGCGATCGAATGAGCCGAAGTCGCGTTCGAGCGCCGACAAGAGGGGGGCCGGCGGGCGCCCACTCTCACCGAGCCCGTCGAAGTACAGTTCGTGCAGCACCATTGAGTTGTAGGTGAGCAACTGTTCGCGCTTCAATCCGTTGACCAGGTACGCCGGAGCGCCGGACCAATTCAATTGCTGAATCTGCTCAGAGGCGATGTTGAGGCGGCGCACCGCGCCGCAATAGTTATTCTCGTAGTGGCTGACAACCAGCTTTTCAGAGAGTCCAGACAGGCGCTGAGGATCGCAGGCGAGCGGCAAGGGTTGGTAGGTCATGAAGGTCTCGGATGGTGGAAGGGATGACTCGAAGCTAGTCGAACATCGCGGTCTCGCTTTGGTCCACTTTCTATGTCCTGGTTTGTCCGCATTGCCGGAGCCTGCTCAGTCATTGAGCACGAAGCCCGACGCGCGTACCGTTGGACCCCAGTGGTCGTAGTCCGACTTCACGATGGCCGCCAGTTGGGTCGGGCCAAAACCTGTGGGTTCGAGACCTGAGGTTTCCAGCTTTCGACGCAAAGGCGGCTGCCGAAGCGCCCGAAGTGCAGCGGCGCTGACGCGGCTCACGAGCTCAGGCGCCGCGCCCGCGGGCAAGAAAAGCGCGTAAGCGCCTTCGCCCTCGATGTTGTAGCCAGCCTCACGGAAGGTCGGCACCTGCGGAAACGCCGGTGACCGCTGGCGGCCTGCCGTCGCAAGCAGCCGAGCATTTCCCGACGCCGCCAAAGGCGCAATGTCGGAGGCGGAGACCGCGACAGCGGCGATTTCACCGGCCGTCAGGGCGTTCATGGCAAATGCCGCGCCGCGGTACGGCACGTGCACCAGGTCAACGCCCGCAGAACGGGCAAACATCAGCCCGAGGAAGTGGGAAATGCTTCCCGCAGCGGAGGAGCCGTAGTTGCGCGCGGCCGGGTCGCGTTTGGCGAGTGCCGCATACTCGGCCAGCGTCTCCGCGGGCACGCTCTTACCCACGGCAAAGCCGATCGGGAAACGCGCCACATGCGCGACTGGGGCGAAGTCGCGGAATGGGTCGTACCGCAGCGTGCCGCCGAAGGCGTGCGGAAAAATGGAGAGCGTGGCCACGGGTGCGAGCAGCAACATGTTCCCGTCGGGCTGCGCGCTCTTCAACGTCTCATTGGCAATGCGGCCGCTGGCGCCAGCCTTGCTCTCGACGATCACAGGTCGGCCGAGCTCGTTTTTGAGTTCTTCCGCGAACACCCGAGCCACGGTATCGAGGCTGGCGCCTGGCGGAAAGCCGGTCAGCAATCTCAGCGGCCTCTCCTGCGCCCCCGCCGATCCGAAGCCCAAAAGCGGCAACGCCGCAAGCGCCTTGACGTATTGCCGACGTCCGCGCGCACCGCGCGGCAGGGGCCGGGTCATCACTTGCCGTGCCCCTTGGCCAGATCGTCCACCAGCGTATCGATACGGCTGTACAGCATCCGCTTGACGGTGTCGTAGTCACGCAGGGCCGAAGGAATGCCCTCCCAACGCTCCACCGCCTGCGTGGGTGACGCCTGAAACTTCGGCTCCTGCGTTGGGTCTTCCAGCGGGATATACACGATCTTCACCGCCGTCCGGGCCTCGCTCTGCGTCAAAGTGCGCGGCCTGTAGTCAGCCACCTTGAAGCCCTCGGTGGCCAGCGCCTTCACGATCGGGTCTGGCACACTGGTGTGTACGGTGGCATCGGAGGCGGCGCGCGAGACAGCCCGTTCCGGGATTCCGCGCTTCTCGGCGAGGAAGTTGAAGCGCGATGCCGCCATGAGGCTCTTTACCGAGCCGTACGAGCACACGAACGTCACTGCACGTGCAGGCAGGACCGAATCGTCGGTCTGGGCCAACGCGGGCAAGGCGGCGCTGAAGGCGAGTCCCGCAACCGCGACTGCGCGGCTCAGATGGCGAAATTTGGACATGGCAATTTTCCTAGGTTGAGGTTGTGAACCGCCGCCTTCCGGTGGCAGGGACGATGTGTTCGGCGCGACGGTGTGTCAATCCGACGCAATCACAGTTGTCGTGTGTGAGATTACGGACAGCGTCGCTTTGAGTAACGATCCGCTCTCGCATTTCTCATTGGTCCAGGCGTTGGCGAAGTTGGGCGGACACCAACAGGCCAAGCAGCGCCGTTGCGGTAGATGCGGCCAGGACCATTCGATAACCTGAGGCGGAGTAGATGGCCGCCCCGGCACTTGAGCCCGCGGCGATACCGAGGTACAGCGCACTGCTCATGAAGCCAAGAATCATCTTGCGGCGCGCGGGCATCGCGGCAGATGCGTAGGACTGTAGCGCGGGAAAGAAGCCGTAGCTCGCCAGCGCTATCAGGAAAAGCGCGGCCGCGAGTGTTGGCAGCCCGCCCGCGGGAAAAGTCAGCCCGGTGAGCGTCAGGCACACGCACATCGCAACCAGCGAAAGACGCACGAAGCGTCGACTACCCCATCGATCGGCCAACTTGCCCCCGGCCAGTCCGCCCGCGGTCGCTCCTATGCCGAAAGCGGCCAAAGCGGCAGCGACCACGCCGGTGCTAGCACCGAACTCCTCGCGAATTGCCGTGCCCAGAAGGGTATAGGCGGCATAGACGCTGGCCGACCATAATCCGGTGCACACCAGAATCCGCACCCCGACGCCCAACTGGCCTGCGCAGTCGCCAGAAGGGGCGACAGGGGCAGCAGCGTGGCGGGAAAACCGCCAAGTGGCGAGGTGCACGGGGAGCATCACGATGAATAGCACGCCCAATGCGGCAAACACATCACGCCAGCCCGAAACCTGGCCCAGCAAGAGTCCAAGCGGTGCGCCGCCCACCAGGGCGAGCACAAGTCCAGAGTTCACGAGAGCCAGGCTTGAGCCACGGCGTTCCGGGCGCGAGCGCTCCGCCGCAAGCGCATAGACCATGGGGGTGGTCGACGCCGCTGCCATGCCCGCGAGCCAGCGGCTCGCAAGCAGATGGTGGAGGTCTGGTGCCATCGCCGTGTACAGATTGGCGGCGCCGAGGCTGGCCAGGCCCAGGCACAAGACCTTGCGCGCACCAATGCGTTCCGCGACGTATCCCAGCACTGGGCAAGTCACCGCATAAGCAAGGCCGAATGCACTGACCAGGATGGCCAGCGATGCCGGTGCCATGCCCAGGTCATCTCCGATAGAAGGCAAGAGCGGGGCCACGATGAACAGGTCGATCCCGACAAAAAACGCCGTGATCCAGCCGACAAGCACCCAGCGCCATGCCGGTGAAACTGCGCCGCTCGCAGCTGGATGGGGATGAACCCCGGTGAGAGGATGCGCCATGGTGTATTCCTCGGCTCAAGCGGCAAGAATCGCTTGCCCGACTGCGATCTCGTCTATCGCGGATTCCGGCAAGAGAAGCTCGATGCGACCGTCAGGCTGCACCTTCAAATTGGCGTGATGCGGAATGTTCTCGACCTGGCGCACACCCACGACCATGGTTACGTCGTACTCGCGCGCGAGAATCGCCGTATGGCTCAACCAGCCGCCGGTCTCGCAGACAAAACCTCCCGCCCGTTTGAAGTACTGCACCCATTGCGGCGACACCATTGGGGCCACGATGATGTCTCCGTCTGCGAATCCGGGGATTGACTCCCCTTTCTCGGCGTCACGGCGGCCAACGACGCAAGCGCGCCCCGTGATTGCCAGGGCGGCTCCAGCGACCCTGGTGCCGCGCAGCTCGCCCGATGCCGCGATCTGCATGCTGGTTCCGGCAGAGGCGGATTCCAGATCCGCTGCAGAAAGAGCAGTGGGCAGCGGCGCGCAAGAGAGAAGTTCGTTATGCGCAGCCTGCCGCCGACAAGCCACAGGGCGCAACTCCGGCGCAGTGACGGCCTGCAGTTCCAGCAGCTCGTCGAGCGTCAGGTAGAACGCAAGCCCGTCAAAGCCGTGGCGCTGATCCGTAGCAAGCACAAGACGGCGAATCACGGCAAGCTCGCGCAAGGAATGATGTCGAGCGTCCTGTTTCAGCGCCTGGAAGCGCCGCGCGCGCTCAACAGCTTGAACGAGCTTTGCGTCCTTGTCGGCGTCGAGCAATGCCTTGCTCGGGTTGCGCGTTAGCGCCTTCTCCCCAGCCAAGGCAAGGGCGGCGAACGACTCGTCCGGTGCGTCGAACAGCCCGGGGTTCTCCGAGAAGCGAGGTTCGGAAAGCTCGTAGTCGACGAGCGAGCGGTGGCCAATGGCGTCCCGCAAGGCTTCACCTCGAGCCGGTCCATTGGCCGCGGCAGCAGCCCGGTAGGCCGCCCCCTCGCAGGTTTCGGGAATGCTGCCCAGGATGGCGCCGGCGTCGATGCCGCGTTGCTCCAGCAATGCCGTCGCTTGCGACACGTAGACGTGCGCGGCCACGTTTACCACGTCCACCTCGACGTGCGTGACATGCAGGTAGTGCTGCACGCGTTCCGTCAGGCTCCGAAAAAGCTCGGCATCCGGCAGCTTGGAAAAATCCATGACTTCCTGAAGACGCATTTCACGCAGAAACGGAGGGAGGAACTCATTGCGGAAGCTCTCCTCGATCCAGCGTGCCTTTTTTCCGAGCCGCGATGCGGCAGAAGAAGTGATGGACAGCGCCCGGCGATGCTCTTCGAGCTTGTTGACGTAGAGCCGGCCGATGACGCCCACGAGGTACGCAGGAGCGTCCTCTTCGACGGCGTATGCGAGCCCAAGCCGGCGACAGGCGAGATCCACGCTGCCACCACTGGCCCAGAAGGCTTCCATCAACGACAGTGAGAGGGGCGTGGGACTGGGCAGCATCTCCGACAGTTCATTCCGCGCCAAGACGGTTTCGTCATGCTTGGGCCGGCCGGCGGCGACAATTTCAGCAGCATCCGCGATGCTTTGCTGCATCGCCGGGAGGCCGGTTGTAACGTCGCGGCTTTGCACCAGGAAGAACTGCCCGGCTTTCCATGTCCACTCGATGTCCTGGGGAGCACCGAACAAGGCTTCAGCGCGCTGGCCGAGGGCAAGGAGCGGCTCCAGGTCGATCGGCGACCGGCCTTGGCCAATCAGTCGGCCAGTGCAGCGGCCGAACCTGAATGTGGTGGGCTGCGCGATGCCGGCGACCATATCCTGGGCAGTGCCCCGGACCAATTCGACCATCGCCAGCGCACCTTCTTCAGGCGCACGCGTGAAAAGCACGCCGGCATACTCGGCGGCAACCATTCTCTGCAGCAGAATGGATCCGGCCGACCCGGACAAGCCATACTCGCTTGCTCGCTTCGAAACGAAGGACAAGAGCACATGATTGATGGCGCTCTGCAGTTGGGCGCGCGAGACATCCAGCACCGATTCAAATACCCCCGCATAGCTGCGATCGCTACCGTCTTCGCCGGCCGCGCTGCTGCGCACGGCAAGAGGCTGACCACCGAGCTGTTCCCAGAGCTGGGTCAGCAACTTGTCCTGCTCGGCCGCCCCAGCAATTTGCAAGCGGGCAAGGAATTCGGGCGTCAGCACCACCCCCTCTGGAACGGGAAGGCCGCCAGCTCTGAGGCGGGCGAGGTGAAGCGCCTTGTTTCCATGGGCCTTCAGCGCGTCCGCCTGATCAAGGCTCAAGACACCTGCCGGCAGTCCGATCACAACCTTGCTGGCGGCCACACCCTCTTGGCCCATGTGCTGCACGACAAGTCGCTGTACCAACAGCAGCGCCACACTCGCAGCCAGGTACAGCGCCGCGCCCGCATTGAACATCGACGCAAGAGCGCCTGCTGCGGGCAAGGCCATCACGGCCATTACCACCCGCTGGCGTGCGCTGCGTCCGTATGCCAAGTCCAAATACCAACTCAGAAGAGCAGCAAATACCAATGGCAGGGCGAACCAGGGGTCCGGTTTGCCGATGTTGGGTATCCAGAGGAAGGGGGTTGCTGCCCGCGTTGCGACCATTTCCACAGCGCCAAGCGCCACAGCGAGGATCGGGATGAACAGGACCGCGGTGAGATTGCGTACCGGCGTGAGGTGATGCTTGCGGTGGAAGGCCTGCAGCGCGCGCCCCCGGCGCACCGGATCGTCATGGAAGCGAGCCTTCAGGTCTCGCATATCCGCCGCGAATCGGCGCAGAACCAGCTGATCGCGCTCGGATTTCACGGAGAACGGCAGGACCAGAAGCCGGGAGAGCAGCGCCAGCGCAACGATCGCGCCCAGAATACCGATCCACTGGCTCGTCGCCTCCAGTCCCGAAGCCAACTTTTCGCTGGTACGTGTCCACAGGGACTTCTCGTTTTCCTCGACCCACTTGACCACATGGGGTGGTCGTGGCCGAGCCACGAAATACTCCCACGGCACCGTGTAGCGACCCAGGACTTCCCTGCCGGCCTGTGTCAGCTTATACCCCAACACCTCGGCGAAAAAGCAGCCGCGACGGTCGTAGCACGGCAAAATGATCGGCCTTTGCGGAAGCCGCGCGATGTTGGCTTGCAGCAGATCCGTTGACATCCGGCGCAGGCTGAGATTGATGGCGTCGGGCAAGTGCTGTTCGGCGAAGTCCGTCGGATACCGGATATCGACGAACACGGCCTCGCGTTCCTTGAGGAGCTTCTTCACGTCGGCGGTGTCCAGCAGCGTGTCCCGGTTGGCATAGTGCGGGATGGCGCGCAGCTCGCGCAGTGAGCGTTCGGCCAGCCCGGTCATGGCACGGCCCTCCACCACCCACTTCTCCAGGCCGCCCGCCATGAACTGACAATCGATGCCCATCTTCCTCAGCTGCTCGCAAGTTTCCGAGCTGCGATTGCCGTTGTGGCAGAACAGGACGGCCTTCTTCCCTTTGAAGTCGAGGTTGGAGGCCTTGAAGTCCGGGAATCGCACGAAAGTAACTCCCGGGATCGTGCCCATCGCCTGCTCGGCACCTTCCCGAACGTCCAGGAACAGCAGATCGCTACGATCCCCGCGCTTGGCCGCCTCAAGCATCTCGGCCGCTTGCGCGGTGCTCAGCGTCAGCGGATGCTTGAGTTGCTCCCGGAACGAGATTTCCTTCATGTCCGGGTCCTTCTCTGAGCCTGCCGGCTGGCGGGAGGGACGCAGCAGCGTCTCTTCAAGGCGGGCTTGTTTGGCCTTTTTTGCCCCAGAGTATTGGTATATGTTGAGCGCGGTGGAAGCGAGTGCGGCAAGCGCCAAACACCCGATAACCCACGCAAATGCGCGGCGGCGAGATGGAGTCATCCCGCCTGCCGGCTTCATTCCGAATCGAACTCCAAGCACGCCCAGGCTGCCGGCCATGAGCGCCCACAGCCAGGCGGCTATCTGCGAGATGCTCGTGACCGACCCGACCACGAGTTCAGGAGAAGGAATGGCATAAGCAGGCTGAGCGCCCAACGACGCTAGCAGCACGAGCGCGCCCGAGGCCGCGGCGATGAATCTCCACATGATGGATAACTCCCTGGTGACATTCGTGATCAATGATTCGAAGATGGATGACATAGAGCAGCCTCAGGCCTCTTCTCTGACTGCAACGCCGAGGTTCTGCAGGAGAGGCGCGTTTTCGCATGCGATGTACGTCGCAGGACCGGAGCCGTTGTTGCGGTGGTTGTGCCACGCCCACGGCGGAACATAGAAGGCGTCGCCGGATTGCCAGTGGACTTCGCGCTCTCCGATGAGAGAGACTCCGCGTCCCTCCAGCACGTAGATGACCGTCTCGTAGTTGTGCCGGTGGCGCCGTGTGGTCTGGCCCACCTCCAATCCGCCGATGGTCACACTCAGTACGCGGCTAGGCAGGTCGACGACGCGCACGAGGTGGTTGCGTACCTCGGAGAAGGCGTTGTCGCCGGCCACGCTTCCGCGCAGCACGTCGCGATGCAGAAGCCGCTCGGGCAGCTCCGCCGAAATGTCATGGGGCACGCACGAGAAGTCGGCGGATGTGAACTGGGCGCGGTCCATCAGTGCTGCTCCCCGGCAAGTGCGTCGAAGAAGCGCAACCGGGCATTCACCGCGATCTCCGCCCCATTCAGCACCTTGCTTCTGTTGACAGGGGACTCCGAACAAAGTCGATCAACCATCTCGAACATGGTTTGCGCATGGTCGTCATCGCACTCCACGTGGATACTGAAGAAGGCCAAGCCGTCGGAATCCACCCCCTGGCTTGTGAACCCGTCGATGACGCGCGAGTACACGGCGGGGACCACCGCCTCGGCCCCCAGGCACAGCGCGCCAAGGCCTGCGAGTCCGCCTGGCTGCCGGCACAGCATCAACATGGTGTCGATGAGGCCCTGTGTCTGAGGTCCGGTGGGTTCGTCATCGAGCGACAGGCCGAAGCCGCGCAACATTTGCGCGTACAAACGCGAGTGCGGCACGCCGCCGTGCTCTCCGTATCCAAGTTCCTCGGCCAGGTTGGACGCCAAGCGCAGCACGTCCTCCGCCTCGGCCAAGTTGGAGATTAGTGCACAGAGGTATCGCGTGAAATGCGCCGAGTACTTGCCCTGCTGAACGAGGAACCGCCGCAACTGCGCCATCGAGACGGTGCCGTCCGCGCAGCGCTGCATGAAGGGATGCGCCAGCAGTCGCGCCGCGAGTGCGCCGGCTTCCACGCGAAACGCGCGGGGCAGGGCGGTGCTGATTGGATGTGCTTGGGCCACTCCGTTATGCATGCATTGCTCCTTGTGATTTTGGGCAACCGCGGCGCCGCCCTCAATGGAACCGGTCGCCGGTGGGTTGGGTCGCGAGTAGACATCACTTCGACCGGTGCGTACCGTTTTCTGGAAGCGGTCCATCAACACTCTTCAAAATGGACTGAAGCTCATGCATCTGGTCCAACGCGAAGCACGCGAAATGGTCGATGTGGTTCTATGCGATGCGCGGTTCCGTCTCTACGCTCCCTCGGCAAGTCGGTGCTCCCGACCCGGCATTCGCTTCGCATGCGCGTGCGCCAGGGTCGCGTCGATTTCCAACCCGGTAAGCCCAACCCTGAGGACTCAGCGAAATGACCAGCAGATCATCCAGTGTCGCCGCCGTCGCCGAGCGCGTCGTGCAGATCGTCTCCGGCGCCAGGCCGCCTTCGGCCAAGCCGCACGGTGCAACCGTCCATGCCGCCGGCCAGACACAGTGGTGGTTTGACGCGCGCTCCGTCGTGGACGCCGCGCTTCTGGAGGAGGCGGAACGCGGCAACTGTACGCATTTGCTTGTTCAGGTGCACCAGTTGCAAGACCTTCGCACGCGCATGCAGAAAGTGGCGTGGCTCGACACCGCCGAGGAACTCGATGCCTGCCCAGCCGAGGCGTGGGTGTTGACACCCCACGACGAAGTGCGGCGGCTCGCTGCAGGCCGCGGCCACAAGTCCGGACTATTTGTCCAGGTCAGCGACCTGCAGGCAGAGTTCCCGCATTGCGTGGCGATCTGCGAACGAGGAGATCCCTTTGTTGTCATCGACATTGAACATGCGACCTACATCCCCTACGAACTTCTGTTGGCCAAGGCAGAAGCCAGCGGTACGCGCGTTTTGCGCAGCGTGCCGATTCGTGGCCTGGAGCGCATCGTTGCCGATGTCGATCAGTCGCTCAATGCATTCGCCACGATGGAACAAGGCGTGGGCGTGCTGTTTCGCACAGGACGACCAGAAGCGGTTCGCGCTCTCAGCCGCAACCTTGCCAGCAGGCAGAGCACGCAGTTGGCCCTGTATCCCGCTGAAGTGGTCGAAATCCAGCACACGGGCCTGGGCCATCGAGTGTGTGTTGACACCACCTCCGTCATGACGCCTGAGGAAGGCATGGTGGTGGGCTCCACGGGGTGGGGCGGCATTTTCGTGTGCTCCGAGACCCACCATCTGCCGCATATGAATCTCCGCGAGTTTCGCGTCAATGCGGGCGCGCTCCATTCATACATCTGGGGCAAGGACGGCAATGCCATGTACCTCAGTGAAATGGAAGCGGGCGTCGACGTGCTTTGCGCCAACAAGGACGGTACCGCACGCGTTGTCTCTGTCGGGCGAGCGAAGATTGAGCGCAGGCCGATGCTCAAGGTGAAGTGCCGGGTGGCTGTCGACTCGCTCCCGGATTCGATCCGGGAAACCGTTGCCCAGGCAGCCAACCTCGCGCGAGCCGTAACCCCCCAGGGCGAACAGGTCGCCGGCCCTGAGGATCGCTACGTCTATGTCAACACGTTCCTGCAGAACGATTGGCATGTGCGCGTGATGGGCGCGGACGGCGTCGTGCGCCACTGCACGCTGCTGCAGCCGGGTGACATGCTGCTGGCGCATGTCGACGTCCCGGGTCGGCATACCGGGTTGCGGGTTACCGAACATATCGTTGAGAAGTGAGGTTAGTATGCATACAGGAAAGAAGGCACGACTGGCGCGACTGACGCATAGGCACTCGGGCCGTTTTCTCATCGTCCCCATGGACCATGGTTTCACGCTCGGCCCAATCCCCGGCCTGGTTGACATGAACGCCGCGGTGATGCCCCTGGGTGGCGACAGCGGATTGGTTCAGGCGGTGGTGCTTCACCGCGGTGTTATCGAACACCTGACGCAGACCATGCCGTTGCACATGCTCCCGCCGCGCATGCTGCACGTATCGGCATCTACGGCGCTGCGACCGAATTCCAACCTGAAGATGATCGTGGCTGGCATCGAGGAAGCGCTCATGCTCGGGGTGGACGGCGTGTCGGTGCATGTCAACCTGGGCGACGATGTCGAGCCGCAGATGCTGCGCGACTTCGGTTCGCTGGCGTCTGAATGCCAGCGGTGGGGCATGCCTTTGTTGGCCATGATGTATGTGCGGCGCCAGGGGTCCAGCTCCCGCGACGTCGCCGACTTGAAGCTGGCCGCCCGTGCAGCCGCAGAGATGGGCGCCGACCTAGTGAAGGTAAGTTACCCGGGGTCGGTCCAGAAGATGCAGGAAGTTGTTGACGGCTGTTTTGTTCCGGTGCTCATCGCGGGCGGGGAGAAGGCGAGCACGCGAGAAGCCGTCCAGCTCGCCCGCGACGCGGTGGCAGGCGGCGCCGCGGGCGTTTGCATGGGGCGCAACCTGTTCCAATCGTCGGATGCCGCAGCCGTTTTGCACGCGGTTGCTGAAGGCGTCCACGGACCGGTCTACGAGACACCCACGCGGCGCGAGACGCCCGCATTGGTTGCTGCTTAGCGGCGGGCCTCAGTATGCGCGTCGGCATCATTGGAGCCACCGGGGTCATCGGTCGCAGGTTGGTCCCGCTTCTGGCCAGCGACGACCACAGTGTGGTGTCCATAGTGCGTCCAGGCCGCGAAGACCCCGCTTGCGAATCTCGCCAAGCGGACATCCTCGACTTCCCTTCGCTCGAGGTCGCGTTCGCTGGACTGGATGCGGTGATCAACCTGGCGACGAGCATCCCCAACGGCCGGGGTGGGGGTGATTGGGCGCAGAACGACCGCATACGGATCAAAGGCACGGAGAACGTACTTCGCGCGATCCGCAGTATCGGCGGGTCATGCCGCTGGGTGCAGCAGAGCGTCGCCATGTTGCACCAGGGCAAATCGCTGGCTGACGAGGACTGCGAAGTTACCGGTCAGGGCGTGCTTACGTCTGCCATTCTGATGGAGGCGATGGTCCAAGGCAGCGGCCTTGACTGGGCTCTCGTGCGGGGCGGCGCTCTCTACGGGCCTGACACGACGCGGGATGTGGCCTTCTTCCAGCGTATCGCTCGAGGCGAGCTGCGTCGCCCTGTCGAGGCAGCAGACCGTTGGATCAGTTTCGTCCACGCGGACGACTTGGCAGGCGCCTTCCGCTGCGCGCTCAACGCTGGCGGTGGGCGCGCGTACATCGCTGCCGACGACGTGCCGACGACCTATGCCAGGCTTTTCTCTGCCTTTGAGCAAGCACCTTCAGTTGCCGAGGGATCCATCTTGCACCCGCTGCCCTCGTTCCGGGTATCCAACGCCCGCCTACGCGGCTGCGGGTGGATACCCCGCGTGTCGAGCATCTACGAGTGGGAAGCTACACGTCCGCGCGCCTGCCAGTATGCAGACGCGGCATCAGCCTGAACTCAGTACCCGACTCGCTGGACGGCGGGCGTGGTGACCAGGTGCGCGATGTCAAGGAAATGCGTGGCAATTCCTCGCAGCTGTCCTGCACTGCCAGCGCCAGGCTCGCGATAGCCGCCTGGAGCACGGGCACTGGATGCGCACCGAAACCCAGCAATGCCCCGCGATGCGCGGGCTGTCGACAGGCAAAAGTCGAGAGAGGTTCAACGTGGAGCTTGTGGGCACGCGCCGCACTGTCAACTGCCTCAGCGATCCGCTCGTCCGTCCAGTGCACGATCAGGTCGAGTCCGGACGCGGGTTGCATGAGTTGAATGGCCGATCCGAATTCGCGAATCAGGGCAGTGGCAAGCGCGGTGCGCCTTTCCCGATAGCACTCGGTCATTCGCCTCAGGTGCCTGACGTAGTGACCGCTTTCCATGAAATCGCACAGAACCAGCTGTGACACTACGGTCGGTGGCCTGCCATGAATGGCGTGGGCGCGTTCGAACACGCCGACGAGAGCCAGCGGACCACGAGGTACGAGATGTGCAACGCGGGGAACAACGTCTGGTCAAAGCTGCCAGCGTGGATGACGCCACCACCGCGGCTCATGCTGAAGAGCGCCGGCGTGGGGTGCCCGTGATAGCGGAACTCGCTTCCTGCGTCATTCTCGAAGATCCAAGTTCCGCGCTCCGCCGCAGCGTCGACCAGAGTGCGCCGCCGTGCGGGACTCATTGCGACACCGGTTGCGCAATGATGAGCGGGACTCACATGGGCAAGGTTTGCGGCCATGCAGGCGTCAGGAAGAACACCTTCGCCGTCAACGGGCGCAGGGACCACTTGGAACCCGGCACCCCGTAGGAGTCTCCCGATATCGGGGTGCCCCGGGTCTTCGACCGCCACTTTGCCGCCCTGTTCAATCAGTAGTCGGGCAGACAGCTGCAGCGCCTGGCCAGTGCTCGCGGTCAACAACACCTGCTCGGGCGCGCAGTCTATGCCGCGCGTCAACCTGAGGTGTTGAGCCAGGGCCGCGCGGAGCTTTGGGATGCCGGCAGGATGGGCGTGGCCCATGAGTTCCGGCTTAAGCAGCCGAGAGTGCTTTGCGCATAGACGAGCCCAGAGGCTCACCGGAAATTCGTCCAGCGCGGGCAAAGAAGGAGTCAATGGCCTTGGCCGCGTCGTCATTGCGGGTGCAAGCGCGGCCGCTGTCACAAACTCTCGCGCGACACTTGACAGCGATTCATCACTGTCCCAGCGCGGTGCCGGGGCCATGTCGGCGGCACGGACGACCCGCGATACATTCATCCGGACGTCCGGCAGCGAATCGGCGGCGAATGTTCCCGCCCCTGGGCGCGATACCACGTAGCCCTCCGATTGAAGGAGGTCGTACACGATGACCGCAGTGCCCCGGGAAATGCTATACGCATTGGCGAAATCACGCGTCGACGGCAGACGTTGCGCCGGGGCAATGGCGCCGCTGATGATTCCCTGACGGACAGCGTTGTACATGGCCAGTTGCTTGGTGGCGTCCTTGTCGGATACCTCCAGCATCAAGCCGGTCGATGATGCTCGTTTCATTGTTCCTCCCCTGATCGGTTGTCCACGGCCCAACGAGTCCAATCTACGACCAACTTCTTATTGTTATGACCCCAGCTTTTGCGGCCACCTCTCGCCGCCTTCAATGCCCCGCCTTTTCGTCTTCCCGTCGTGCCTGGGCGCATCTCTCCGTAACTGCGTTGAAATGACAGCCCACGCAGCTTCTGCTTACTTTAGACCACACTACGTCTCTTCACGCGGCTGTACCAGTTGGCGGCGTGGGCGTTGGACCACTTGATTAACCGCACTCCCAACCGCGTTCTCGCTTCGTTTTTCGGCGTTTTTGATACCCTTTTCAGAAAAATCAGCCTAAAGCGGCTTTGGCGACGACCCCCACGACCACGCCGGCGAGCAGCAGCGGAACCACTGGAAGTTTGAACCGGAGCATCGCGGCAGTGGTCAGTAAGAGCACCGACGCGGTAAACAGATCGGGGGCGGCGTGCGGCACCAGTTGGACGAACGAAACTGCGATCACGCCAACCACTGCCGGACTGATGCTTTCCATGGCCGCCCTGACCCAGCTCGCTTGGCGAAACCGCTCCAGCGCCGGCAAGATGCTCAGCATCAAGATGAAGGAAGGCAGAAAGATCGCGGTGGCGGCTACTGCCGCGCCTGATAGGCCAGCCAGCTTGAAGCCGATGAACGCCGCCAGCATCAAGATGGGGCCGGGTGTGAACTGGCCAAGCGTTAGGCCGTCCAGAAATTCCTCTGCTGTGATCCAGTGCATCTGGTTCACAACCTGATCCTGGACGAAGGCCAGCACAGTCATGCCGCCGCCAAATGTGACCGCCCCGACCTTCAGGAAGAAGGACCCGATCTCCAGGAGGCCCGGTGCCTGGACACCCGCTGCGCCGCCAAATTTCAAGCTGCCAATGGAGCTCTGGATGACGTATTCGACTGCGACCAAAGCGAGTACAGCTGCAGCCGCAATCAGTCCAGCCTTGCGCGAGTAGCGCAGATACAAGCCCAGGCATCCGGCCAGCAGGAGTGTTCCAGCAACACCGAGTGGCGTGGCGAAGACCAACAAGGCTGCGGCCAAGCCTGTCACGATACTCAACGAGTCCTTGATGGCGTTCTTGCCTAGCCGATACGTCGCCACGATGAAGACCGCGACCACCACGGGCGCGACGCCGTAGAACGCATGGCGCATCCACGGAAGGTTGCCAAACTGCTGGTGCAGCATGGTGAGCGCCAGCATGATGGCAAAGCCAGGGATCATGAAGCCGAGTCCCGCGGTGGCGCCCGCCCACAGCCCGCCGCGCTGAAAACCCGCGAAGATGCAGAACTGGATGGCGGCCGCACCGGGCAGCGCATGCACCAAAGCCATCCCCTCCAGGAAGCGCTCCTTGCTCAGCCACTTCTTGCGCTCCTGCAGCTCGGCTTGGAACAGGCCAAAAATTGCGGGGCCGCCATAACCAAACGCTCCCAGCTTGAGAAAGGTGCCCGCCACCTCCTTAAGCCGCTGGGCTTGGCCGCCTTCATTCGATCTCGCGGGAACGGATTCGGCGCCGGCTTGGGTCGTGCGCTCAAGTTTTGTCTCACTCACTTTATTCCCCCTGAGATGCGGTACAGCCGCATTGGTTGGTCAATTTGGTACCGTAGAGAACGCTACATGTGTGTTATCATATCTACAAATTTAGCGGCAGGAAAGTAACGGATTGTGAGGTGAATATGTTCAAGACCGAAACCATGATCACTGCGGAGGAACTCGCCTCCATTCAAGGAACGCCGTTCTCACCGTGGATAGTCGATGTACGGACGCGAGAGGATTTCCGCGCGGCTTCTCATTGGATTGCGGGAGCTCGGCACTGCGATGTGGCGGCCTTGAAGGCACTCGGCCAGCTCGACCGCCCCACTGGCGTGGTTCTCTATTGCGATGACAGCTTAAAGAGCCGGCGCGCTGCCGCCGTACTGTCCGACTGGAACGGGGAAGTCAGGGTTCTGGAACGCGGCATCGCCGGCTTGATCGTCCCGTCGAAAACGGGACGATCGGGATCCCAGCCCATTGCGATGGTGCGACGGCGTTCTGACCTTGGGGTCGACGGCGAACACGGCTCCCGCTGGATCACCCGCGAGCACCCCAAGATTGATCGGGTCGCATGCCCCTGGTTGATTCGCAGGTTTATCGACCCGGACGCGGAATTTCACTACGTGCCCACATCAGAAGTCTTCCGCGTCGCGGCCGACCTCAAAGCAACGGCCTACGATTTGCCAGGCGCTCCAATAACCCATGAGTGGGAACGGTGCAGCTTCGACAGCCTGCTGGGTGCCTTTGATCTGCGCTCCCCTCCGCTCGACCGGATGGCCACGGTCGTCCGGGCTGCTGACACAGGCCGGCCGTCGCTTGCGCCCGAGGCAAAGGGACTGCTCGCCTTGTCCCAGGGACTGTCTCGCCTTCATCGATTGGATGACCACGCTATGCTGGCCGCGGCAATGCCCATCTACGACGCGCTCTACGCTTGGGCATGCGATCAAAAAACGGAGCCGCACACCTGGCGAGAGCACGAACCGAATGCCGTCCGGGCTCCCTGAGTCAGCTGCGATTTATCATTGCGACCCCATCGCGTTCCGCCTTGATCTTCCTTGCCGGCATGCGCAGTCCGGGTCTCCTGTAGTCTGAGGATCATGGCCCAAACACGCCAACCACCCGCCACACGTCCGCGCAAACCGCGCGAGGCACATGCTCCCGTCGTCGAAGTCGCTCCTGAACTCAGCTGGCTGTTGCTTATCGTATCGCTGCCTACGTCGGGCGCGACCACGCGCATGCGCATATGGCGCTCGCTCAAAGTCTGCGGGGCAGCAGCTATGCGCGATGGCGTATACCTAATGCCCGCCGACCCCGGTGCTGAGACCACCATGGAGCAGCTCGCGCAGGAATGCTCTAAGGATGCGGGCAGCGCGTGGCTCATGATCGTCCAAGCGCGCGACCTCGAGGAGCAATCGGCGTACGTGAAGCTCTTTGATCGGACCGCGGAATACGCCGATTTGCGTGCGCGCTGGAAGGAGTCCACCAAGGACCTCGATTCCATGGGTTTTCCCGAGCTAAACCGCCTCCAGAAACGCCTTCAGCGCGAGTGGGAAGCATTCCGTGCGACTGACTTTTTTCCGAATTCCGTCAGCGCAGATGCGGAGGCTGCCTGGATCGAGCTGATGAAACGGTTCAAGACAGCAGTCTCGCCCGACGAGCCGAGCGGTAGTGACGGACGCATTCCAAGGCTCGATCTCAAGGCGTATCAAGGTCGTACGTGGGCGACCCGCAAGCACTTATGGGTTGATCGTGTGGCAAGCGCGTGGCTGATACGACGGTTCATTGACAAGCGGCCCACCTTCCATTGGGTGGACACGCCGACGTCTTGCCCAGGCGACGCACTGGGTTTCGACTTCGATGAGGCCACGTTCACCCATGTGGGCAATCGCGTGACGTTCGAGACGCTGATGGCCAGTTTCGGCCTGGACAGCGACCCCGCCCTGGCGAGGCTGGGAGCAATGGTGCATTTCCTAGACATGGGCGGCGAGCCCAGCCCTGAAGCGGGAGGCTTCGAGGCGGTCCTGGCCGGTGCGCGGGAGATGGTCCCGAATGACGACGCATTGTTGGATGAGATCAGCAAGGTTCTTGATTCGCTGTACACGCACTTTCAACGAGACAGCAAATTGCCCCAGTAGCCGTCGCGGTGATCCGGACGCGGATGCATTTGCCGATCACCCAGTCCGATGGACACATGCAAAGTGGCTTTCTTGCGAGTGAGGGGCTTAGTCATGGACGTGGTCCGACCACGCCACTTCAGATGATCAGCTCATCCGCCACACACGATCCCAATCACGCCTACGGACACCCTGGTACCAACGTGTCCGAGCTGAAAGGAGGGCGAGGTTCGGGACGTGACTTGGCGACCATCGGGATGGCCCGCTGGCCGCAGTTGGGCGTACGCAGTGACAGTTTGCCGTTGTTGTCCTGCAGGTGACGCGCCAGCATGCGACCCAGTTCCCGGTAGGCCAGGGTCAGGTTGGAGTGGCCATTCAAGGTCATCGCTGCGGTGCCGTGCTGGGGAAAAGTAAGCCAGTCCTGGCGCTCCGAACGGAATTGGCCGAGCCAGAACATCGGCAGAAAACAATTGAGCTCACCGGGCATGAAGCCGCACCGATGGTCGGAAGGATTCAGCGCAGCCTGCCGGACTGCCATTTCATTCCACGCCGCCTTGATCAACCATACGTTCGTGGTCTTGCCGGATCCGGCCTTTTTGATAGTTCCGTGAACGACGGGTTTCAACCAGGCGGAGACGTTATAGGCCAGCTTGGTTTCGTCGGGCGGGCTCTGGTCCTTGATCTGGGTCGCGCACACTTTGTCCAGGTCCAGGAGCGCCGGGAACGTTAGCGTGTAGCCGCCTTGCCGGAGCAATTCGCGTGACCAGCAGACGTCTTCCATGCGGCCGGTCACGTCCTGGGCCGTGTCCACGACAATGATGTCGTCAAGCTCGCGCCGTACGGCACTCACCAGCGCAGGTTATCCGCGCCACCTCCATCGCTGAGCCGGAGTTTCTCGGGCCATCGCGGGTGCTCAAACGGCACGCCCCAAGTCGCTGCCGGGAAAATTCGTGCCAGTCTTTCGACAATCCTCACCTGGTCTTCGTCGCCCACTCCCTGGCTGTCGGCAAAGCCGGCAGACGCCGCACACCCCTTGAAATGCTCTCCAGGCGTTTGGACGGACCTTCCTTCTCATATCCCCACTGGGGCGATCCGAACGAGAAAGGTGTGAGCTCGAACAGGTTCTCCGGCTTGGGCTCCTTGTCTGCTTTTTGGCCTTCGGTCGTGTTGAGAATCCACAGTGGAAGGTTGGTCTGGCGTCCATACTGAGCTCGCAAATCCGCCCACTGCATCGTCGCCGGATCCACGTGGAGGAGGTCGCGCGTATAGCGCGGGTCGGACCGGCTTGCGTTGGTGTACTCCCACCTTTCAGCCTTGCCGGCGTCCCGTGCCGCAGGATTAGTTCCCCATGCGCGCTCGATACCATACTGGTAGGACGACCCGACAAACGAGTCGTCAAGCGATATCAACTGGCTGACCGGGGCCTCGATGAGCGTTGCGAGGACGCCGATAACAGTGTTGACAGCCGGAAATACCTGCTGGGATTCCAGTGGCTGCGTCAGCCCCGGTTTGAAGACGTCCGGCCAGCGAACGATGTGCGCCTGCCAGCGATAGGATCGCCCGGAGTCTTTGAAGAGATGTGGCTGGGATCGTCGCAAACCTCCATGTTGACGGCGCTCACTGCCTTGCGCGCCTGAGCCAGCAGCGGTGCGTGGGCGCTGAATTGGGAGGGTTTGAACATCCAGGCAGGGAAGCAATCTGCGAACACGGTCGCATAGTTGTTGCCTAGCTCAAGGCGCTTGGTGAAATACCAGTAGGCAGCGTAGCCACCTCCGGACGCGGTGGAGACGATGTCCACTTTCGGCAAGATGCCGCCATCGTGGAGGCCGTGGAGCACGCCGTGGGAGAACACGGCGGCCTTTGTACCTCCTCCAGACATCGCCAGCCCAGTTTGGGTCGCACACCGTTGAGATGTCCGCGCTCATGACCAAAACGATCTTGAGCGTCGATGTCGTCAAATAGGCGATCCACGGGCTGGACGGTTGATGGAACTGCACCCAGCAAGTGATGCCAGCAAACCGGCAATAGCAATAACGCGCTTGCTCAACTTCGCCATCCCTTTTTGTTTTGCGTAGCTGTTTGTAACTTGACTCGCGATTCGCCGCAACTGCTCCCGCCGATGTCGGAGCTTGCGACGTATCCTGATGGACTTTCGCAAAAACAACGCCGTTACCTATTTTTGTGTAACAACCAGCCCCTGTAATAGTTACACGGTGATACATTGGTTGGGCTCGCAGCGCTTGATGACTCGCTGGGTGCCACGGATGTGCCGATGGTGCTTCCTCCCCTGCAATCCCAGCTGAGGCAGAGCGAAGCTCGCTCGAAGCTGTAGTTCAAAGACCCCGATGCCTAGTCCAATCGTCCAGGCTGACCTTGACAGCCACTACCAGCAGATCGTCGATAGCGCGGTGGAGTATGCGATCGTCACCGCCGATCTCGATGGCCGGATCACGAGCTGGAGCACAGGTGCCCGCCGCCTGTTGGGCTGGTCGGCGGAAGAAATGCTGGGCCAGACTCTGCATCAGTTCTTTACGCCGGAAGACGTCGAATCGGGACAGGTCGAGCGGGAGATGGAGCTCGCGCAACGTGACGGCCGTGCCAATGATGAGCGTTGGCACCTTCGAAGAGGTGGCGAGCGGTTCTGGGCCTCCGGCGAAATGGCGCCTCTGAAGACCGCCGCGGGCGAGACCATCGGCGTCGTCAAGATTCTGCGGGACTGCACCGAACAAAAGCAGCACGAAGGCGAGACGCTGCGCTTGACCGATTCGCTCAGGGCGAGCGAGGAACGGCTGCAGCTTGCGCTGGACGTCGGGGGCATGGGGGTGTGGGAAGCCAACCTTCGTACCGGCGAAACCATCTGGTGGCCGGGGATGAAACGCATACATGGCCTGCGGCTCAGCGCGCCCGGCCTTTCCCCGGATGCGTACCAGGACGTGATTTATCCCGACGACCGCGCACATTACAAAAAGACGACCGAAGCCGCCATGAAGCGCTCCACTGTGTTTCGCGTGGAATACCGCATCGTCTGGGCGGACGGATCGGTGCACTGGGTGGAAGCTCGCGGCAAGCCGATCCTCGACGCCGATGGGAACCAGGTCATGTTGACGGGCGTATGCCTGGACGTCACTCCGCGCAAACGAGTCGAGAACGATCTGAAGTTCCTGGCCGAGGCGAGCGCCGAACTGGCTCACCTGTCGGACTACCAGACCACGCTGGACAGGATTGCGCGCCAGGCGGTTCCGGTCTTCGCCGACTGGTGCACGGTCGACGTGTTGGATGAAGATGGTTCTCTCAAGCGTGTGGCTGCAGCACATGTGGACCCGGCCAAAGTGCAATTGGCGCATGAGTTGCATCTGCGCTTTCCTCCTGATCCGCGGGCCCCCACCGGGCCTTGGACCGTGCTTCGTACCGGCAAGTCCGAGTTTGTCCGCGAATTCAGCCGCGAGATGCTGGAGGCGGCAACCACGCAGAAGGACCACCTGGGTGCGCTGCGGGCGATGGGTTTGCGCTCGCTTCTGTCCGTACCTTTGTCCGCCCGCGGCAAGGTCCTGGGCGTGATGTCGTTCGTCACTGCCGAATCTCGCCGCACCTATACCGAAGACGATCTGACCATGGCCGAAGACCTTGCGCGCCGCGCCGGGACTGCCATCGAGAACGCCAAGCTGCTGCGGGTCATGCAGGAGTCCGAGCGAGCCAAGGATGTCTTTCTCGCCACGCTGGCGCACGAGCTGCGCAACCCGCTTGCGCCCATCTGGAACGGTCTCACGATCATCAGGCGGCTCCCGGGCGAGCAGGACAGGGTGCTGCAGGTCGCCGACATCATCGAGCGCCAGGTCGGCCAGCTCTCGAGGCTGGTTGAAGACCTGCTGGACGTGTCGCGCATCGGCACTGGAAAGATCGAGCTTAAAAAGGAACTGACCAGCCTGAAGCACATCATCGGAAGTGCCGTCGAGATCAGCAGGCCGCACGTGGAAGCGGCTCACCACAAACTGTCGATCACCCTGACCGACGCCCCGACGGATGTCGACGTGGATCCGGGCCGCATGGCGCAGGTGTTCTCGAACATTCTGAACAACGCGGCGAAATACACGCCGGCCGGTGGAAAAATCGATGTCGTCGTGGAGGCCCCGCCCGAAGAGCTGGTTGTTCGTGTGCGCGACAACGGCACCGGAATAGCGCCGGACATGCTGGGCAAGGTCTTCGGCCTGTTCACGCAGGTCACAGAGTCCGCCGGGCGCCGGCAAGGGGGCTTGGGCATCGGGCTGTCGCTCGTGGACGGGCTCGTGCGCATGCACGGCGGACGGGTGGAAGCCCGTAGCGAAGGCTTGGGCCGGGGAAGTGAATTCATCGTCTATCTGCCGCGGGCTTCCCGCCCGACGCTTCAAATCCCGGCCGCAGCCGCTATCCGTGCCGAAAAGGCCCCGGGCATGACCGGCCGACGGATCCTGGTCGTCGACGACAACGTCGATGCGGCGGCCACCGTGGCGGAACTGCTCTCGCTGACCGGCAACGAAGTGGCCATGGTGCACGATGGTGAATCGGCGGTGGCGCGGACGCGGGAATTCCGGCCGGACGTCGTGCTGCTGGACATTGGCTTGCCCGACATCGACGGTTACGAGGTTGCGCGCAGGATTCGCAAACTCGAAGGCGTGCGCCAGCCGACCCTGATCGCCCTGACCGGCTGGGCCCAACAGCAGGACAAGGACCTCGCCGCCGAAGCGGGGTTCGACCATCACTGGACCAAGCCCGTCGATCCCCAGCGCCTGATCGAGTTGTCTTCCAGTGAGCGGCGGCAGCGAGTTCTCGTGAACCCTACTCCCGCGCCTTAACAGCCCGGACAGCGCGAACCGATGCGCTCAAGGGCGAGCGCACAGGCCACATCCAGGGGCTCTGACCGGGCTTACGCCGTCTCGGTCTCGGCTACCCGTTGCGGCGCGAAGTGCGCCTCCAGCGCTTCGATCAGGGCGCCGAGCGGGGCCTGCAGCTGATGCAGGCGCTCCTGCACATCCAGTGGCGGCATGAACTCCTTGAGGGACTGCTCGAGCATTCCGGACAAATGCTGGATACCGGTTGCGCCGATGTTGCCCGACACGGCTTTGGCGATGTGCGCCAGCCGCTCCGCCGTCGCGAGGTCGCCGGCCGCCAGGGCGTCGTGAACTTGCTCGCACAGCGTTTTCTGGGCCGCCACATACCGCCGCAGCATGGCCACATAAAGCGACTTCTTGCCCATCATGCGGCTGAGGCCCAAGGCGACGTCCAGTCCGGCGATGCCTTCGGGCAAGGCTGCTGCCGGTTCCCCGCCCCGGCCCGGCGCGCCCCGGGTCACCGCCTGTGCGGGCCCGGCCGGCGGTGCGTCGGAGGGTCTTACCCACTGCAGCAGCACTTTCCACAGCTGCGAAGGATCGATGGGCTTGACGACCACGTCGTTCATCCCGGATTCCAGGCATCGCTGCCGGTCCTGTTCCATCGCATTGGCGGTCATCGCCACGATCGGTATCTGCTTCAGGCGGGCGATCTTGCGAATCTCGCGCGTCGCGGTGACGCCGTCCATCACCGGCATCTGCATGTCCATGAAGACCAGGTCGTAGGGCCGCTGCTGGACCATCTGCAACGCCACCCGGCCGTCTTCCGCCACTTCCACCACCAGCCCCTCGTCCTCGAGCAGCTCGCGCGCTACCTGCTGGTTGATGTCGTTGTCCTCCACCAGGAGGATGCGCGCCCCGCGAATGGCCGCGAGCTCCTCCCGGGTTGAAGAGCCCGACGACTTCACCGCCGGCTGGCGAGTGTGCTCGGCGCAAGCCAGCACGGACATCGTGGTGTCGAACAGCAGCGAAGGGCTGACGGGCTTGACGAGCACGTCCTCGATTCCGATCGATCCGGCCTCCCTCAACACCTCTTCGCGGCCGTAGGCGGTGACCATGAACAGCAGCGGCGGCGCCGCGAGCCCCAGCGACTTGATGCGCCGGGCGGTGTCCATGCCGTCCATGCCGGGCATGCGCCAGTCCAGGTACACGATGTCGTAGGGCTGCCCTTCGGTCGCGGCCCGGCGCACCTCGTCGACCGCGGCTTCGCCCGAGGGGGCCTCGCGCACGATGAACGTCATGTCCTTGAGCATTTCCGCGATCACCGCGCGTGCGTGGCCGTTGTCGTCGACCACCAGGGCCTTCTTGCCGCGCAGGTCCGGGTTGGGAAGCAATTCCCGCTGCGCCGAGCAGGCGATGCCCAGGCGCGCCGAGAACCAGAAGATGCTGCCTTTGCCGAACTCGCTTTCCACGCCCACGTGGCCGCCCATCAATTCCGCCAGTTGCTTGCAGATGGCCAGGCCCAGCCCGGTACCGCCGAACCTGCGGGTGGTGGAAGTGTCGGCCTGCGAGAAGCTGTGAAACAAGCGGCCCATCTGTTCGGGGGTCATGCCGATGCCGCTGTCGCGCACCCGGAAGTGCAGCATCACGTCCTTGTCGGTGCGTTCGCTGGCATGCACCGAGATGACGACCTCGCCTTTCTGGGTGAACTTGACGGCGTTGTTGGCATAGTTGACCAGTATCTGCCGAAGCCGCAGGGGATCTCCCACGACCACCGGCGGCACGTCCGGCGCGACTTCGAACACCAGCTCCAGTCCCTTGGCGTGGCATTTCTCGCTGATCAGGCTGCTGGTGTTCTCCAGCAGCTTTTCGAGCTCGAGGTGGTTGTTCTCCAGGTCCAGCTTGCCGGCCTCGATCTTGGAGAAGTCCAGGATGTCGTCGATGATCCCCAGCAGGTGCTGCCCGGCGCCCTGCACCTTGGACAGGTAGTCGCGCTGGCGCGCCGTGAGCTCGGTCTTGAGCACCAGGTGCGACAAGCCGATGATGGCGTTCATCGGCGTGCGGATCTCATGGCTCATGTTCGCCAGGAAATCCGACTTCATGCGCGTGGCTTCCTCGGCCGTTGCCCGGGCCTGGCGCAGTACTTCCTCGCTCTCGTGGCGGTGCGTCACGTCGCGCGCGATGCTCAGCACGCCGAGCACCCGCCCGTCGTGATCGCGCAAAGGCGTGCGGGTCGTGTCGTACAGGACATGCCTGCCGTCCGGATAGTCGTGCCATGTTTCGTAGGACGACTTGCTCATGCTGGCGAACACTTCGGCGTCCTTCTGGGCGATCCACCCGGCGCGCTCGGGTTCCGCCACCTCGGGGATCGTCTTGCCGACGATCTCGCTGGCAGGCTTGCCGGTCAGGTCGGCGAAGGCTTCGTTGCAGCCGAGGAAGATGCCCTCCCGGCTGCGGTAGGAAATGCAGTCGGGGATCGAATCGACCAGTGCCGCGAGCGTGGCCTGCTGCGCCCTGGACGCCTGCTGGGCAAGCCTTTGCTCGGTGACGTCCTTGATGCTGCAGATCAGAACCGCGCGCTCGGCGTCCTGCTCGGTACGAAAGATGCCGACTTCCACATCCCTGATCGTGCCGTCCTTGCGGCGATGCCGGGTGTCCAGCGTGACGGGTTCGTTCTCGATTTCCCGGCCCAGCCAGCGGTGGCGGACATCCGCGAAGTCGGCGGCGTAGCTGGCTACGGGCGCTCCGACCAACTCTTCGAAGCTGTAACCAAGATGCTCGCAGGCGGCCGGGTTCGCGTAGGTCACCGTGGCGGTATTGCGATCGATCCAGATCAGGGGGGCCGAATTCGCCAGCACCCGGTGGTGGAACCCGATCTGGGCCTCGGCCGCGGCCAGCTTTTCTCGTGCTTGCGCCAAGGCCTGCCGGGTCCTGGAAAGTTCGTCGTCGCCGGCGAGGGCGCTTGTCATGGCAAATCCTTATGAGCTGCCCCGATGACAACATCGGTACTGCTGAGCAGCGGCAGGATTTTCTTTAGGCCCGATAGGAAATTTACCTAGGGCCGCCAGGGCGGCTGCCACCTGTCCCGCCTTGGCAATCGTCAGATCGCGCTGCACGGGCGCAACCGAGGTTCGGTGAGGTAGGCCGCGACCAGGATGGGCGGGCGGCCCGGCGGCCAGAAGACACCGATGTCGTTGGTCGACCCCTGGGCGCCGGTGCCGGTCTTGTCCCCGACGCGCCACCCGGCGGGCACCAGGGCGCGCAGGCGGCGGTCGCAGCCTGCGCGGCAGCGCCTGATCGCCGACGGGCATGTTGCGGGTCACGGCCCGCTGGCCTTGGGGGAGTTGCGCCTCAACGCTTTGATACTGGAGTTGGCGCTCTATCCGGACATCGAGGTTGAGCTGATCCTGAACGACCGGTTTGTCGACCTGGTGGAAGAGGGCGTCGATGTAGCCGGTCCGCCTGGGAGGCCCCGCCGTACAAGTGCTCGTCGTCGAACTCGAAGGCCGCGTGTGACCCAGTCGTGGCGCTGCTGAGCAGGCAGGTCTGACTCCGAACTGCGCCTTGGGCTGACGTGCGCCGGCCGGGCTGGCGCAAAAAATGGCGTTCTCGCGGAACAAATTTGGCGAAGCTTTCCCCATGACGCAGGCACGCGTTCTTGCATTCACGGCGCTTCTCGCGTTCGGCTCGGCCGCGTTGGGCCCCGCAGGCGCCCAGGCCGTCCCCCGCGGCGAGACCAAGCCCCGGGTCGGCACTGTTGCGCCGTCCCGTAACGTCGACCACTCCGGACGCAAGCAAGTCGGCCAGGCGTCGTTCTACGCGCGCCAGTTCGCGGGCCGCAAGATGGCCGACGGCACCCGCATGGACCCGATGGACGACAACGCCGCCAGCAAGAGCTTGCCGTTGGGGACGGTCGCCAAGGTCACCAACCTCGAGACCGGCCAAAGCGCGGTGGTCACCATCCAGGACCGCGGGCCCTACGTGCCGGGCCGGATCGTGGACCTGTCGCCCGCCACGGCCGGGCAGATCGGTCTGACGCCGCGGGACGGCATCGCGCCGGTGGAGGTCGCGCCCATCTCGGTGCCGATGCCCGACGGCAGTGTCAAACGGGGGGCGGGGGCGAAGTAGCGCTCGCGGACACACTGGATGCGGCTGGGCCATCGACCGTTCCTGCGCGCGAAGGCGCTGGGCCTGGCCTGCTGCGTGGCGGCTTGCGCGCAGGCACAACCCGGGGCCTCGCAGCGCGCCGACGAACTGACGGCCGCACTGTCCGCGG
>JACDFR010000079.1 GCA_013815685.1 Ramlibacter sp. | reverse complement strand
GGGTGAGGGTGAGGGTGAGGGTGAGGGTGAGGGTGAGGGAATTGTTTCCGGTTCGGGGGCGGGCGTTGGCGCGACTGCATCGCCGCCGTTGCTGGCCTGCGGGCCGGTGCCCGAGTCCCCGCCACCGCCGCCGCAAGCGGTCAGCCAGAGCGCGAGCAATGACAGCGCGATGCATTTCGCGCCTTGTTTTGTATCGATGGAGTACAAATTCATCGCAGTTGTTACCTGAGGTGCGTGACACAGACGCCCCGTCACAATTGTTTGATTCGTTGCATCGGCCGCGCATGAGCCATAACAGGCAAACGATGTAGGAGCAAGCTCAGCGCCGGTGTCGGGCGAGCGGAAGCGCGCGCATCAATGGCGGCCTACATGGCCGTTCTCGAGCAGACGAAGCAGCCGGCGGGGTGAACGGTTCACCGCCGTTGGCTGCGCTAGCTAGGATTTGCTGGAACTGGCGCCGAACACGTAGCCCAGGATGGCGGTGAGCACCGGCAGCAGCAGGTTGAGCAGGATCATCTGTGCGAACTGGAGCCAGAACGCGCGTTGCGCCTGTTTGGCATCGACGATCTGGCGCGTGAGGTCGGCCATGTCCTTCTTCACCTGCGGCAGTTGCGGGTCATCGGCCTTCAGCGTTGAACTCTTCTCGTATAACCGGACGACCATCTTGTGCACTTCCGTCACCTCGGACGTCGGCCAGAATTCAACCGCGCCTACCAGCAGGGTCAGCACCAGCAGGGCGGACGTGATGATCAAGAGAACGCATTTGGCGAGTTCCACCCCCGAACGCTGCAGCTCCGACATGACGACACCGCTCTTTTGCACGGCCTCGGTCGGAGAAGTCGCCGTCGCGCCGGCGAGGTCGATTTCGCCCGGAAGGCCGGGCATGCCCGCACGGCCCGGGGTGTCGCCGACAGCGGTGTCGGCGGCGTCGGGTGCCTGCGTCGCGTCCGGCGGGGTGGATGGGCCGGTTTCCTGAGCGGCCGCAGGGTCTGTCGCCATCGCTGTTCTCCTCCTCGTTTCTGGCGCCGCAACGGCGCCTTCGCTAGCGGCCCTTGACTAGGGAGGCCGCTTTGTTCAATGCAGGCATCGCCAGGCGCTGTACCGAGCCGCCCTTGTGGTCGGTGGACAGGATCACCCGCCCCGCCGCAACCTCATCGATAGCCCAATGCATCATCGTCAGGGCTTCCTTGGTCAGTTCCGTCGCCTTCGACGAGCCGGTCTTGGCCATCATTTCCTTGACCAGGTCGTCGTCCAGTGTCAGTCGCAGTTCCATAAAGACTCCTTGTGGTTAAGCACATTTTGCGGTAATTCTGCCGCGAAAAGTCCGCCTAAAGGCCAAATATAATCCCTCTCGCCTCAAAGTCAACAGGCGCGTGGATGAGTAGGTGCGGCCGGACCGGTGTTGACATGCGCCGGGCGCTTACTGATCGACTTTTCCATCGAGGCCGAGCCCGCGACGCAATCGTATTTTTTTAATGAAGCACACGCGCATAGTTGCTCTGCCCCTTGGCGAAGCAACCGCAGGACGCCGCGATCAGCCCTTTTCTGTCGAGGATCATGACGTCGCCGCGGCTGTAGGCAATGAGGCCTTGCTGCTGCAGCAGCTTCGCCGCTGTCGTGATGCCGCCGCGCCGCACGCCCATCTTGTGCGCAAGAAACTCATGCGTCATGTGGAAGCTCGGCGAATGTGCGCGCGCCTGGCTCATGAGCATCCAGCTCGCCAGACGGGGCCCGATGAGATGGAAGTTCACGCATGCCGCGGTGGCGGCCGCCTGCCCCATCAGCACATAAAGATAGCGTTGGACCGATCTGCGCAGCGCGCTGCTGCTTTCAAGCTCTGCGCGAAAGTCGGCCGTTCTCACACGCCACGCCGAGCCGGCCCCCTGCACAACCGCATGCAAAGGTGCACGAGCGACACCCAGCGCCACCTCCCCACCCAGCATGCCTTCCGACCCGATCATTCCCACTTGCAGGCAGGGCTTGCCGTCGAGCGATTCGACAAGCGCAATGGAGCTGTCGACCGGAAAGTAAACCTGCCGTGTAGAGCTCGCGGGTTCCTGCACGACATGATCGACAGGCAGAGCGACCAGGGTGCACCGATCCAGCAACCGTAACCTGTCAACTCGAGGGAGTCGCGCGATAAGAGAGTTGCTCTTGGGTTCAGTCATGTTCACCTCGGCTTTGGCGGATGGCATGCGCCCAACTCCGCTAGGTGTGATGTTTCAATAGTTGTTCACCCGGAAGAGTCTGGGAGACTGGAGTTACCACGCTTCAGAACTCTCAGAGGAAATCAATCAGGTGAACAGCCATAAGAATGCCAGATTGACCGTGGAAGACGCAAGTTGCTCATTGAACGCATTGCTGTCATGGGGCTGATCCCGGCGGCCGAGGCCGCCGGGATCAACCGCCAGACGGCGCGCAAGTGGCGGCAACGCTTCGAGCAAGGCGGCGAGGAGGCTCTGCACGACTGCAGCTCCAGGCCTGATCGAACGCGCAGTACCGTTGACACCGAGCTGGGCCAACGCATTCAGCGCTCTAGCGTCCAGCCACCGAGAAGCGCCTTTCACGGCAACGCAGCCGCAGATCGACGCCACCGATCTGTATATGTTCCGCAGCTACGAAACCGGCCGGCAGGACTTCGTGACTATCCTGGCGAACTACATACCGTTCCAGGACCCGCAGGGCGCACCGCATTTCTACCCCCCTCCCGGGCAACTTCAATCCGGCGTCCGCCGCCGGTACGACCTACCCGTAACGCCTGGAGCACGACATGAGCAAACACCTCTCTGTGCTACCTGCCGCGCTTGCCTTGGGCGCCGCGCTGACCCTGGCGGGCTGCGGCGGCGGTTCGGGCAAAAAAGCCGCTCGAACCACCGATGTGCCGCAGTCCGCGCAACAAAGCGTGGGCGGGCTGGTCGACTATATCAATCAGTTGATTGCGACCGGTACTAAGACACGAGCGAGCCGATCCTGGTAGGGGATGCGGTCCTGCCCACCGACGATACGGTGGGGCCATCGCCACCGCGTGCTCGAATGCTTTGCTTCGTTTCGTACCGTTTTCACTGACTTAGAGCCCCACTCCTTTCAGGTAGGCGTCGACGGCGATGCGCCCTGATTTCTGCAGGTCGAACGCGGACGTGTCCAGAAGCCAGTTCTGGATCAGCCCATCCAGCAGCGCATGCAGGCCGCGCGCGACGGTCTCGGCCGGCGCCGGCAGGCGCACGCCCCGGTGGCTGGCGCTGCGCGTCAAGGCCAGCTTCATGCCGTCGATCCAGTGGGCGCGCACCGATATATGCCGCTGGCGCACGGCACAGAGGCCATCCACGTACTCGACCTTGTGCGTGGCGACCTCGAACACGCGGCGCGTCTGCGGATCGGACACGGTTTTCTTCAGCGCCGCCATCATGGCCCGCCGCATGGCGGGAAGCGGGTCATCGGCTTCGACCGAGGCGGCTTGCCGCAGCGCATGCTCCAGGGGCAAGGTCACGCGCTCGATCATCGCGTTGAAGAGATCGGCCTTATTGCGGAAGTGCCAGTAGATGGCCCCCCGCGTGGTGCCCGCGGCCGCCGCGATGTCCGCCAGCGAAGTGCCCGACATGCCTTTGTCCTGGAATACGCGCTCGGCCGCATCCAGCAGGCGGCTGCGGGTGGCGAGGGCTTCTTCCTTGGAGTTGCGGGGCATGGTGCGGTGCCGACTATACATTCATTGATGTATGTATACTGCCCGCTCCCCGCCTCTTATTTCCCAGAACTCCCATGGCCGCACCGCGCTCGCCCGTCGTCTCTTCGCTCCATGCGGGCGCCTGCCTGTTGGCTGTGCTGCTCATCACGGCCTGCGGCAAGGATGACAAGGCCGCGCCCGCCGCAGGCGCCGCGCCTGCGCCCGAGGTGGGCGTTGTCACGGTCGCGCTCGGGGAGGTGGTTTTGTTCACTGACTTGCCGGGCCGCCTGGAGGCCTCGCGTGTCGCCCAGGTGCGGGCGCGCGCCGCCGGCATCGTGCAAGAGCGGCTGTTTCGCGAAGGCTCGGACGTGCGCGCCGGCCAGCCCCTGTTTCGCATCGACGCCGCCCCCTATCAGGCTGCGGCCGCCAGCGCCCGGGCCACGCTCGCTCGGGCGCAGGCGTCCCTCGGAACGGCCACGGCGCTGGCTGAGCGCTACCGCCCGCTGGTGGAGGCCAACGCGATCAGCAAGCAGGAATACGCCAACGCCGTGGCCGCGCAAAAGCAGGCCGAGGCCGAGGTCGCGGCCGGGCGCGCCGCAGTGCAGACGGCGCAGATCAACCTGGGCCATGCCGCAGTGGTGGCGCCGATTTCCGGGCGCATCGGGCGCGCGCTGGTCACCGAAGGCACGCTGGTCGGGCAGGGCGAGGCCACACCCCTCGCCATCGTCCAGCAGGTCAATCCGCTGTATGTCAACTTCACCCAGTCGGCCTCCGAGGCGATGAACCTGCGGCGCGCGCTCGAGGCAGGCCAGCTCAAGCGCGTCAGTGGCGCCGAGGGCGCCGTCGTCCGCATCGTGCTGGAGGACGGCAGCGAGCATCCGGCGCCGGGCAGGCTGCTCTTTTCCGACCTGACGGTGGATCCGACGAGTGGGCAGGTGACCCTGCGCGCAGAAGTACCGAATGCCAACGGGGCCTTGCTGCCGGGCTTGTATGTCCGGGTGCGGCTGGAGCAGGCCAAGGCGAACAGCGCGGTGCTCTTGCCGCAACAAGCGGTCACGCGCGGCCCGCAGGGCGACAGCGTGATGACCGTCGCAGCCGACGGCAAGGTGAGCCCGCGCAAGGTGAAGGTGGGCTCTGTACAGAACGGGCAATGGGTGATCCTCGAGGGCCTGAATGCGGGCGAGCAGGTGATGGTCGACGGCTTCCAGAAGCTGCGGCCCAACGCCCCCGTCAAGCCGGTGCCCTGGTCGGCACGCGGCGCCGCCCCGGCGGCGCCGGCATCGGCCGCGGCGAAGAGCTGAGGCCGCACCAGCATGGCCAAGTTTTTTATCGACCGCCCCATCTTCGCTTGGGTGATCGCGCTGTTCATCATCGTCATGGGCGGCGTGGCGATCACCCAGCTGCCCATCGCCCAGTACCCGCCGGTGGCGCCGCCGTCCATCGTGGTCACCGCCACTTACCCCGGCGCCTCGGCCCGCACGCTCGAAGAAAGCGTGGTCGGCGTGATCGAGCAGGAGATGAACGGCTCGCCCGGCCTCATCTACATGGAGTCGGTGACGCAGGCCAACGGCCAGGGCCAGATCACGCTGAGCTTTCAGCCGGGCACCAATCCCGACCTGGCGCAGGTGGACGTGCAGAACCGGCTGGCTCGCGCCACGCCGCGCTTGCCGGCTGCGGTGACGCAGCAGGGCGTGCGGGTGGACAAGGCACGGTCGAACTTCCTGCTTTTCGCCATCCTGTCGTCCGACGATCCGGCGGTGACCCCGGTGCAGCTGGGCGACTATGCCTCGCGTTCGGTCCTGCCCGAGCTCCAGCGAATACCGGGCGTCGGGCAGGCGCAGCTGTTCGGCACCGAACATGCCATGCGCATCTGGCTGGACCCGGCTCGCCTGGTCAGCTTCAACCTTTCCACCGCGGAGGTGAATGCGGCCATCCGCTCGCAGAACGCACAGGTCTCGGCCGGCTCCATCGGCGAGCTGCCCAACATCGCCGGCCAGGGCGTCGCCGCCACGGTCGTGGTGCCGGGCCAGCTCACCTCGCCCCAGCAGTTCGGCAACATTGTGCTGCGCGCCAACACCGATGGTTCAGCCGTCCGGCTGCGCGACGTGGCCCGCATCGAGCTGGGTGCCCAGAACTACGCCACCTCGGCCCGCCTGAACGGCAAGCCGTCCACCGGTATCGGCGTCCAGCTGTCCCCGACGGGCAACGCGCTCGAGACAGCCGATGCGATCCGCAAGCGCATGGGCGAGCTCTCGTCTTTCTTTCCGGCGGGCACCAAGTGGGACATCCCGTACGACAGCTCGCGCTTCATCCGGATTTCCATCTCCCAGGTGGTGGTGACGCTGCTGGAAGCCGTGGGGCTGGTGTTCCTGGTCATGTTCCTTTTCCTGCAGAACTGGCGCTACACCATCATTCCGACGCTGGTGGTGCCCATCGCCTTGCTCGGTACGTTCGCCACGCTGCTGGCGCTGGGCTTTTCCATCAACGTGCTGACCATGTTCGGCATGGTCCTCGTCATCGGTATCGTTGTCGACGATGCCATCGTGGTGGTGGAAAACGTCGAGCGGATCATGAGCGAGGAGGGCCTGCCGCCGCGCGAGGCCACCCGCAAGGCCATGGGCCAGATACAGGGCGCGATCGTCGGTGTGACGGTGGTCCTGATCTCGGTATTCGTCCCGCTGGCGTTCTTCGCCGGCGCCACGGGCAATATCTACCGGCAGTTCGCCGCGGTGATGGTCGCATCGATCGGGTTTTCCGCGTTCATGGCGCTTTCGCTGACGCCGGCCCTGTGCGCGACGCTGCTCAAGCCCATGAAAGCCGGGCAGCACCACGAAAAGCGCGGCTTCTACGGCTGGTTCAACCGGCACTTCTCGCGCACCGCGCACGGCTACGAAGGGCTGGTGGCGCGCATGCTGCGCCGCGCCCCGCGCTACCTGCTGGTTTACGGCGGCATCGTCGCGGTGGCGGCGTTCATGTATACGCGGCTGCCCACCTCTTTCCTCCCCGCGGAGGACCAGGGCAACATGCTGGTCAACGTGCAGCTGCCGCCCGGCGCCACGCAGGAACGCACGCGCGCGGTGATCGAGCAGGTGGAGGCGTATGTCCTGAAGCAGCCCGAAGTGCAGAGCATGGTCGGCGTGCTGGGCTTTTCCTTTTCCGGCCAGGGCCAGAACGCGGCGCTGGCGTTCGTCACGCTCAAGGACTGGAAGGAACGTGGCGAGCCCGGCCAATCCGCCCAGGCCTTGGCCAGCCGTGCGTTCGGGGCGCTCTCCAGGATTCGCGACGCGTTCATCTTTCCGCTGAGTCCGCCCCCCATCCCGGAGCTCGGCACCGCCTCCGGGTTTACTTTCCGCCTGCAGGACCGCGGCGGGGCCGGACCCGAGGCGCTGGTGGCGGCGCGCAACCAGCTGCTGGGCCTGGCAGCGCAGAGCAAGCTGCTGGCGCAAGTTCGCCCCGACGGGCTGGAAGACGCGCCGCAGTTGCAGCTGGACATCGACCGCGACAAGGCCAGCGCGCTGGGCGTGTCGTTCGATGCGATCAACACGACGCTGGCCACGGGGCTGGGCTCGTCCTATATCAACGACTTCCCCAACCGCGGGCGCCTTCAGCGCGTGGTCGTGCAGTCTGACGCGCCCGCCCGGATGCAGCCGGGCGACCTGCTCCGGCTGAACGCCGTGAACGCCCAGGGCCGTGCGGTTCCGCTGTCGGCCTTCGCCACCACGAGCTGGATTTCCGGAGCGATGCAGGCGGTGCGTTACAACGGCTACCCGGCCATGCGCATCTCGGGCATGGCCGCGCCCGGATTCAGTTCTGGCGCGGCACTGGCCGAGATGGAGCGGCTGGCCGCCCAACTTCCGCAGGGCTTCGGCTTCGAATGGACCGGCCAGTCGCGCGAGGAGAAACTCGCCGGCGCGCAGGCCATGATTCTTTACGGCTTCGCCATCCTGGCGGTGTTCCTGTGCCTGGCCGCCCTGTACGAAAGCTGGTCGATCCCGCTGGCGGTGATCCTGGTCGTGCCGCTGGGCGTGCTGGGCGTGTTGCTGGCCACGCTCTTGCGCGGCTATGCGAACGACGTGTACTTCCAGGTGGGGCTGATCACCATCATCGGGCTGTCGGCCAAGAACGCCATCCTGATCATCGAGTTCGCCAAGAACCAGCAGGCCCAGGGCAAGGGCGTCGTCGAATCCGCGCTGGCGGCGGCCCACCTGAGGTTCCGGCCCATCGTGATGACGTCCATGGCGTTCGGCCTGGGCGTGCTGCCACTGGTGCTGGCGACGGGCGCGGGCTCGGCGAGCCAGCGCGCCATCGGGACCGGCGTGCTCGGCGGCATGTTGACGGGCACGGCCCTGGCGTTGTTCTTCGTGCCGGTGTTCTTTGTCGTGGTGCGCGGGCTGTTCAAGGACAGCGAGCGCCAGCGAAGAATCCACGTGCATGAATTCGACCGCGAGATGCCGCCGGGCGCCACCGCAGGAGACCAGGTATGAACCCGATCAGGCGAACATCGGCGGCGCTGGCGGCCGCCGCCTTGGCCGGCTGCTCGATGATGCCGGCCTACGAACGGCCCGCCGCACCTGTGCCTCTGGCTTTTCCGGCCGGTGGCCCCGAATCCGGCCCCGTGGCCGCCGATCCGGCGTGGCAGGATTTTTTCGCCGACGAGCAATTGCGCAGCCTGATCGCTACCTCGCTGCGCAACAACCGCGACCTGCGCGTGGCGGTGCTCAACATCGAACAGGCCCGGGCGCAGTACGACATCCGCAATGCGGACAGAACGCCCACGCTCAACGCGGCGGCGGGCGCATCGCGCGCGCCGTCGGCGAGCGGCGGCGTGGCCACCACGTACAGCGCGGGCTTGGCGGTCACGGCCTGGGAGATCGACCTGTTCGGGCGGGTGGCGTCGCTTTCGCAGGCCGCGTTGTCGCAGTACTTCGCCACCGTGGAAGGCCGCGCGGCGGCCCAGGTGAGCCTGGTGTCGGCAGTCGCGAACAGCTGGCTTGCCCTGATCGCGGACCAGGAACTGGTGGCCCTGACGCGCCAGACGCTGGCGACGCGCGAGGATTCACTTCGCCTGACGCGCCTGCGCTTCGACGTCGGCGCCTCCTCCGAGCTGGATGTTCGCCTGGCGCAATCGCTGACGGAAACTGCCCGTGCGGCGCTGGCGCAGCAGGAGCGGCAACGGGCGCTGAACATCAATGCGCTGGGCCTGTTGCTGGGCCAGGCGGTGCCCGCCGATCTGCGCATCGGTGTCGACAGCGCCTCCGTTGCCTTGCCCGACCTGCCGGCCGGAACGCCGTCCGAGGTGCTGATGCTGCGCCCCGACGTGCGCCAGGCGGAGCAGCAGCTCATGGCCGCGAATGCGAACATCGGTGCCGCCCGGGCCGCGTTTTTCCCCCGGATATCGCTCACCGCGGCGTTCGGTTCGGCCAGCAACGAGCTCGACGGCTTGTTCAGGGGTGGCTCCTGGGCCTTCACCGCCGCGCCCCAGTTGCTGCAGCCGATCTTCGATGCCGGCCGCAACCGCGCGGGGCTGGCATCGGCCGTGGCCGGACGCGATATCGCTGTCGCCCAGTACGAGCGCGCCATCCAGTCGGCCTTCCGGGAAGTATCCGACGCGCTGGCCGGACGGGCCACGCTGGCCCAGCAGCTGCGCGCTCAGCGCGCCGTGGCCGAAGCCGAATCCGGGCGGCTACGCCTGTCGCAAATGCGCTTCGAGGCGGGCGTCGCGAGTTTCCTGGATCTGCTGGATGCGCAGCGCTCGCTCTTCACGGCGCGGCAGGCGGTCATCCAGATCCGTTTGGCACAACTGCAAAACCAGGTACTGCTCTACCGCGCGCTGGGCGGGGGATGGAAGGGGCCGGGCGGCTGAGGCGGTGCGCGCCGGGGCGCCATGGACACGTTCCAGGCAGGCCTCCAGGCGGGGCCCCAGACATCCCGCTGCAGTGGCCAGTTGACCTTGCAGCACCGATGGCGAATCTTCAAGGATCGCAGCGATGGCGCACGGGCGCAGGCGGATCCCGATGCATCGCAGGCGCGGGGTGCGGTAGAGAGTCAGGGGCATGTCCCGCGCGCCGCTGACGAAGCAGCGCGCAAGCGCAGTGAACGCCGCGGGACCGCCGCGCATGGTCAGTTTACCCTCGAGGACGACCGTGAGCCCGCCTTCAACCAGCGCGGAAAGTGCGTGGGAATTCGGTGGTTGCCCGCGTCATCGAAGGATACGGAAATTCCAGCTGAAACCCATGGGTACAGGTCTGCGGGCGGCTCCATCACGGCCAAGTTCACGGCCTGATTAAAGCGGGTTGCTGTAACCTCCCGAGGAAGACGTCTATCGGAGAATCGCATGAAATCGACATGGAAAAAACGTTTTGTGGGCGCGCTGGCCCTGTCCTGCGCGGCCCTGGCCGCACCCGCTGCTGCCCAGTCTCCGGATGCGGCAGTGCAGCGCGCCGCCGCCGCCCAAAAGCAGCCACTGCTTGATACGCTGAAGGAGTTCGTCTCCATCGAAACGGGCAGCCGCGATCTTGAAGGCATCGCGCGCGCAACCGAGCTGCTGTCGGGCAAGCTTCGCGCGCTCGGCGCCCAGGTCGAGTTCATGGAGCCGGCCGAGGCCACCACGTACCGCATGGCCGACACACCGCCAATAATCGGCCGGATGGTCCGCGCGACGTTTAAGGGCTTGGGCACGAAACGGATTCTTCTGATCGCCCACATGGACACGGTGTACCTGCGCGGCACGCTGGAAAAACAGCCCTTCCGCCTCGACGGCAACCGGGCCTACGGCCTGGGGATTTCCGACGACAAGCAGGGCGTCGCCATGCTGGTGCACGTGGTCGCCCTGTTGAAGTCGCTGAACTTCGCCGAGTACGGGACGCTGACGCTGCTGGTGAACTCCGACGAGGAGATCAGCTCGCCGGGATCGCGCGCCTTGCTCACGCAGGCGGGCGGCGAGCACGACGCGGTGATGTCCTTCGAAGCATCGCGCGCCGACAGCGACAAGATTTCACTGGCCACCAGCGGCATCGCGTCGGTCGAATTGAAAGTGGAGGGCCGCGCATCGCATGCGGGCGCGGCGCCCGAACGGGGCGTCAACGCGCTGTACGAGTTGTCGCACCAGATCCTGCAGATGAGGGACCTGTCGGAGCCGCAGGTCGGTCTGAAGCTGAACTGGACGATTTCACAGGCGGGCACCAACCGGAACGTGATCCCCGCCCACGCAAGCGCGCAGGCCGATGTGCGCGTCCTGCGCGTTGGTGACTATGACCGCATCGAAGCGGCTGTCCGCGAGCGGGCCCGCAAGCAGCTGCTGCCCGAGTCCAGGGTGACCGTGAATTTCGAGCGGCGCCGCCCGCCGCTCGAAGCCACCGAAGCGAGCCGCAAGCTCGCCGTGCATGCGCAGGCGATCTACGCCGAGGCGGGCCGCAAGCTGGTCGTCGATGACCAGCCCGAGGGCGGTGGAACCGACGCCGCGTTCGCCGCCCTGCGTACGAAGGCGCCGGTGGTCGAGCGCTTCGGGTTGCCGGGATTCGGTGCGCATTCGGCGGACAGCGAGTACGTGCTGGTGGATGCGATCGAGCCGCGTCTTTACCTGGCGGCGCGCCTGATCATGGACATCGCGCGTGGGAAAGGGTTCTAGGCGCAGTCGACCAGCCGGGGCAGGCCGCTCAACTCGACCAGCCTGGCGAGGACGGCTTCGGCGGCCAGGATCTTCTGCATTGCTGCTCTCCTTTGCGCCAAGTTTGCAACTGGATGCAACGCAAAGGATAAGTCGACTTCCTTATGCAGGCGCTCGGCCGAGAGCCCGCCAGGTCAGATGTGCAGCGCGTGCCCCAGGCCCCGCAACGCGGCTTCCTGCACCGCTTCGCCCAGTGTCGGATGCGCGTGAATCGTGCCGCCGACATCTTCGAGCCGCGCACCCATCTCGATCGATTGGGAGAACGCCGCGCTCAGCTCGGAGACGCCGCGGCCCACGGCCTGCCAGCCCACGATGAGGTGGTTGTCGCTTCGCGCCACCACCCGCACGAAGCCGTCGGTGGACTCGATGCTCATGGCACGCCCGTTGGCCGAAAAGGGGAACGCGGCGCTGATGCAATCGAGCCCGGCCTGCTGCGCTTCCTGCGGCGACTGGCCAACGACGACGACTTCCGGGTCGGTGAAGCAGACCGCGGGAATGGAGGCGCCGGTGAACCGCCGCTTGTGGCCGGCGATGACCTCCGCCACCATCTCGCCCTGGGCCATGGCGCGGTGGGCCAGCATGGGTTCGCCCGCCACATCGCCGATGGCCCAGACGTCGCGCATCGAGGTGCGGCACTGGTCGTCGATCTTGACCGACCGCCCGGCCATGTCCAGATGCAGCGACTCCAGGCCGAAACCTTCGGTTCGCGGCCTGCGGCCGACGGCGACCAGCACGCGATCGGCCGGCAGCGCGAACTCGTCGGCGCTGGCACTGCGCACCCGCACGCCCGCACCGTCGTCGGCGAGCCCCTGGACGCTGCAGCCCAGGTGCAGGACGACGCCCAGACGCTTGAGGGTCGCCAGCACCGGACGGGTGAGCTCATCGTCGTAGCTGGGCAGCACGCGCGCCGTGGCTTCCACCACGGCGACTTCGGCGCCCAGCTTGCGGTAGGCGATGCCCAGCTCCAGGCCGATGTAGCCCGCACCCACGACCACCAGGCGCCTGGGCAACTCCCCCGGTGCCAGCGCCTCGGTGGACGAGATCACCGTCTTGCCGAACGGCATGAACGGCAACTCGACCGGCACCGAGCCGGTCGCCAGCAGCAGGTGTTCGCACTGGACGCGCACCGGCTCGCCCTCGGATGCCTGCACGTCCACGGTCTTGCCGTCGACGATCGTGGCCCACCCCTTGATGACCTGGACACCATGCTTTTTCAGCAGCATACCGACCCCGCCGGTGAGCTTGCCGACGATGCCGTCCTTCCAGCGCACGGTCTGGTGAATGTCGATCTCCGGCGCCTTCACGCGGATCCCCAGCGGCGACCCGTCGGCGTAATGGCGCGCCTTCTCGAATTCGTCCGCCGCGTGGATCAGCGCTTTTGACGGAATGCAGCCGATGTTCAGGCAGGTGCCGCCCAGCATGGCGCCTTCCACCAGTACGGTGGGAATGCCCAGCTGGCCGGCGCGAATCGCCGCCACGTAACCCCCCGGTCCCCCGCCGATCACGAGCAGTTTGGTCGACTGGCTTTTCATGCCGCTGCCACGAACAGCAGCGCCGGCGACTCGAGCAGCGCGCGGATGGCCTGCACGAACTCGGCCGCGTCGACGCCATCGACCACCCGGTGGTCGAAAGAGGACGACAGGTTCATCATCTGGCGCACCACCACGGCGCCGCCCCGGATCATGGGGCGTTCGACCATGCGGTTGGTGCCGATGATCGCCACTTCCGGATGATTGATGACCGGCGTGGTGACGATGCCGCCCAGCGGGCCCAGGCTGGTGATGGTGATGGTCGAGCCGGTCAGCTGCTCACGCGTCGCCTTGCCGCTGCGGGCCGCGTTGGCCAGCTGCGCGATCTCGCCGGCGCAGGCCCACAGGTCCAGCGCCTCGGCGTGGCGCAGAACAGGCACCATGAGGCCGGGTTCGGTTTGCGTGGCAATGCCCAGGTGGACGGCGCCGTAGCGCGTCACGGTCCCGCCGTCGTCGTCGTAGCGGGCATTCATCTGGGGGAAGTCGCGCAGTGCCAGCACCACCGCGCGGGCAACGAAGGGCAGCAAGGTGAGCTTGCCGCGCTGTGCCGCGTACTTCGTGTTCAGCTTGCCGCGCAGTGCCTCTACTTCTGTGACGTCGATTTCCTCGACGTAGGTGAAGTGAGGAATGCGGCGCTTGGCCTCCTGCATCTTCTGCGCGATCATGCGCCGCAGTCCGATCACGGCCACGGTCTCTTCCTCGTGCCGCTGGGCATAGGCGCTCCCGCCGGCGCGCGGCGCGGGCTGGCCCCGCGATGCCAGGTAGACGTCGAGGTCTTCGTGCATGATGCGGCCGGCCGGGCCGCTGCCATTCACATATTGGAGCTCGATGCCCAGCTCCCAGGCGCGGCGGCGAACGGCGGGCGAGGCGATCGGCTTGTCGCCCGGCGCGCGGGTGGGGGGCGCCTGGGTGCGGGGCGCTTGCGCGGCTGGCGCCTGCGCGCGGACCGGCGCCTGT
>JACDFR010000029.1 GCA_013815685.1 Ramlibacter sp. | reverse complement strand
GGTCGATAGTACAGAATCGTACAAAGATTTGTAGGCTTCTCGCAGCGGTATAGAAGATGCAAAACTCCGGTCCATTACTTTTATAACGGCCATTCGGATATTACATGTGCCAGCTGAGCAATGGCGCTCACTTGAAGCCGACTAACGGCACCGCACTACAAAAAGCCATAAGCTGATTGATCGACCTACAGTCGCGCCGACTGAGCCATGCCCTCTCTCGTGGGCCAGCAAGGGCGTCGCGCAATCGGACACCAAGATTGCGCACGTCTCTAAGCTCAGTTCCAGCGAGCCGGCCATGCAGCGCCGCCAAGGTCGACGGAGCTCCCGGCCCCTCCAGCGCGTGCGTCACGCTCTGCGAGAACTCGGGAAGCAACAGAATGTAGGCGTTTACCAACTTCGTCTGGCCGGCAATTAAGAGTTCTTCCTCCCCCAGATGGTAAAAACTCGGCCAGCCAGGCGACGGCTGCTGGGTGATGACGTGCGCGATGCGCTCATCGTCTGAGCCGATATGGATTCCCTTCAGGTTTTGCCCCAAGCGGACTACACAATGCTCGAGGCGGAATAGCAGTATGCGTCGGTAGAAGCCGCGACCACGGAACTTGGGTACTAGATAGCAACGACCGAGCACGCAGAAGCCGCGATCCGTAAAGCGGCTGTTCAAATGTTCGGCGATGGAGCCAGTGCCTACAATCTGCAGGTCTTTACCCTGCCTCAAATAGAAGAAAAACACCTCAGTGGGGCGTCGGCTATTCTCCCAGCGCAGGAGATCCTCAAGCGCCGCCGTGCGGTCGAAGTTTTTCCAGCTGTGCGTAGTATCCTCATGGGAGAGGCTGTCCAGAAGCAGTCTTAAGTCCTCGGGGCTAATCGCCTTCGAGACAACGAACTCTTCGTCCAGGTCAGTCGCCAGCCCGTTGAATACGCGCGACGCACCGACAGCTAATGCGGCGTCGGCCTGCTCCGTTGTCGTGTCTTCGGGAATGATCAAATGCAGCGCTCCAGTCATGCTCTACAAGTAGAAGGCAAACGCTCGATATCCGAGGTAGTCGCAGGGTGTGTCAGTCACTTTCTCACATCCAGCCAAGTTGCCTAGACTCACCCAGTCCTCCCGGCTGAGGATCCGGCCGTTGCCTATCAGGTGATGGATCAGGATGTTCGACTGCCCGTAGAGCCAGAGCGTTTCCGGCAGGGAGCTTCGTTCGGATTGGGGGAACCTGGGCTGCTCCAGAGCAAGCACCACCCAACCCGGAAGGCGCTGCCGGAGCACGCGCAGCGCCGCAGCCAGTCGATCGACACCGTGGGCAAGAATCTCATGGAAATGTAGGGAAAAAATAAGACCGGGCCGGTCACCGTTGATACTTTCAGCCCAGTCGGAAACACTTAGGAAGTCAGCATGGAAAAGGCGGATGTCGCAAGGCGCTAGATGTAGCGCCTCCTTGGTCACGTCTAGAGCGCGTCGGTTCTTATCTAGTCCATAGAGCGCGAGACTTGGGCGGCGCTCGGAGAGCTGACCGAGGAGCCCTGTCGTGGTTCCTACCTCGAGAGCGGCCCCGACTCCAAGGCGATCGATCGCCTCGCAGATAGCGCCAACGAAATGGTGCGCGATCTTGGTAACGCCGTTCTCAGCGAATCGCCCCTCCCGATGGAAGTCAACACCGTGCCGCAACTCCCCCTTGAGCATGCCGCCGAGCTTTTGCCAGACTGGGCCATAAGCGCCAACTCGCACGTCGAACATGTTGATCGAGCTGCTCTCTATGTCGCTCCCACCGTCAGAGTAGCGTGCAAGCACCCGCTCGCCGAAAGCCGAGAGCGAATATTGGCCGGCGTCGTTCCGATCGAGCAGGTCATCGATTCCGAACACATAGTCGAGCAGGGCATCCGTGACTGCCGGATCGAGGTCGAGCGTCTGTGCAACCTCGGCGGCGGTGCAAGGTCCTCGGCGCCTTAGTGCTTGCAAGACGCCAGCCTGATTCAGGTGAAATAGGATCTGCGCCTCAACGTAATTGGTTGCTCTACGATGAAACCAGCTCTCAGGGGACTCCATATTCATGCGCTCCACGTTTAAACGGTTCTATCGCAATGGGCGAGAGGAGACGAATCAGTGGCCGATATGCATAGGACCCTTACACAGCCAGCGTTAGAACTGTTGCTGGACAGGAGTTTGCGTTTTTCCGCCGTCGTCTTTCATCTGGCCTTTCCGAATCATGTGCATGACTTCGACCCAGAATGTCCGGTCAGCCTTCCCATTCCTTGTGTGCCTAGCCATCGGACTCTCGCGCCATGTGGCGTCCCCGCAAATTGCGAGGGTAAACGCCGGTTCGCTTTCGTTTATTACCTCATTTCGGACCTCACGTCGCCAGCGAAGCCCAATAACTACCTACAAGGCTTCGCGGACCGTGTATAACGAGGCGACTTAAAACCTTGGCCCGAAAAAAAGCGCCATTTACTTCCTGCCTTTGCTGCAGTCTGCTTCGGATTTCGCCGCGCTCGCCATGATGGATGCGCCGACCGAGGCGCGTGGGAATTTGACAGTGCCATGCCGGGTTTCTGATCCACTCAGCCGTACAGGTCAACTACAGGGTCAGTTCCATGAAAACCAACCAATTCTTCATCTCGTCGTCGACTTGGTCGTACGGTGCAATTTCCCTGAATCCGAGTTTGCTATAGATGGTTTGCGCTTCAATTGATTTGGGTCCCGTGTCGAGGCGCATCAAATTATAGCCGATGCCTCGAGCCTCTTCGATAACAGCTTTCGCCAAAGCCAAGCCCACGCCGCGTCCATGGTATTCGGGAACGACGAACAGGCGTTTCATCTCACAAACTGCTCCGCCGAGGTCGCGGAGTGCGACGCATCCAACAGGTGTATTTTCGCCAGTTGCAATCAGTAATCGACCTCTAGGGGGGATGAACTTGCCTGGCAGATCACTCAGTTCGGCTTCAAATGTTTTATTATCGAAATACTGATCGAGTAGTTTTCGGTATTCACCATGTCGGTCATTTTGCCACTCGAGATATGCTCGCATGAGACGTCGAACGGCGTTCAATTGCACTGAAGTAGTTGCTTGTGATATTTCGAACACGGTGATCCTTATTATCGTGTTTGATTATGCAAACGCAGATAGTTTTTTATGAGGCGATGTCGATGACAGTCTTCTGTCGCTGCCGGGCTATGCTCAAGATTTCCGGTGAGGCGATGACATTGCGTGGTCATAGTGCAACAACCACGTCTAAACGCCGGGCGCATAAGACCTCTACAAAATTCGACTGCTCGAGGCGTCACAATCCAATCTCAAACACGCCCGTCGAGTGGCGCAAAGCCGCCGCGCACTCGGCGGGTGAATTCGAAGGCGAAGTCGCTCGACGAGCGGTGCTGCGAGACAGTTGGCATCGCGAAAGAGGCGCTCCAATTGTCCATTGCGCCGAATGGCCGTCGTACCAGAGACGTCGAACACTGATCGCACGAGGTCCGTGCCGAGGAGTACACCTGCGGACGTCGCATTGCGTGCCATGATACGCTCGGATTCTGATAGCGGCTTCGATGTTTTCGCGCGCTCCCACAGATCTGAGAGCATGGTGCGCATTCCCGTTGTTGCCAGGTGCAACGTGCCCTCAGCCTTCTCCAGAACGCGCAAGACGGCGGGATGCAACAGCATCGGGGCTTGAGAGTAGCGGTCTTTCTTCCCGCTAAGTTCACGGCGCGTCTCGTCGAGCATAAACTGCCATATTTCAGCTCTTCCTAACACGTGCCGCACAAGGCATCTACACCTGAAGGAAAACGAATGCACTTGCCCCTGTTTTGCGCCTCCCAGGCGAATCGGGATTATTTTGCGAGCTCACTTTCGTCGGCAAGCCATTTTTGTCGAAGGCCATGGGGCTTAGATATCCCATCAAGAGTTGGAGTCTCCGGAAAACCCGGGGCGATTCATAAACGACGGACAATACGGACTCGTAAACGATATCACGGCCAAACAGGTACGCCGTCCAGCCCTGCGGTTTCTGGCAGGCCGCAGATCAGGTTCGCATTCTGCACCGCCTGACCGGCCGCTCCCTTGCCAAGATTGTCGACCACGCCCATCGCAATCACCAAGTTGCGCTCTGGATCGGCCGCATAACTGACGAACGCGAGGTTCGAGCCGGTAGCCCATTTGGTCTGCGGCGGCTTGTCCGTCACGCGGACGAACGCCCGACTGGCGTAGAAGCGCCGGGCCGCGTCCAAGCACTGGCCCGTAGTGGCGCGGCCGCGGCAGTAAATGGTGGCGAGTACGCCGCGGGTCATCGGCACCAAGTGTGGCGTGAACACCAGCCCGGCCGCGCTGCCGCCACTGAGCCGCTCGATCGTCTTGGCAATCTCGGGCATGTGGACGTGCTTGAGCAGACCGTAGGGCAGCAAGTTCTCGTTGCTCTCGGCGTAGCCGAACTTGCTGTCGGCGCCGCCCCGGCCGGCACCGGAGATGCCGGTCTTGACGTCGATCACGATGTTGCCAGGCTCGATCAGCTTGTTGACCAGCAGCGGCGCCAGCGCGTTCAGCGTCGCCGCGGGGAAGCAGCCGGGGTTGGCAACGCGGATCTGACCCTCGATCTGGGCTGGCCAGACGTCGGCCAGGCCGTACGCCCAACCCTCGACGTAGCGGTGGTCGCCGCCGATGTCGACGATCTTCACGTCCTTGGGGACGCGCGCCAGCGCCTCGGCCGAGGCGCCCGTGGGCAGCGACGCGAACAGCACGTCGAGCTTCGGCAGGCTCACAGGGTCCCACTTCTCGATCACCAGCTCGGCCAGCTTGGCCGGCACACCGGGGAAGCGGTCCACCAACCGGCTGCCGGCGCTCCCCTCGCCCGCGGCGTAGATTAGCTCGAAAGACGGGTGGCTCGCGACCAGCCGCATCGCCTCGCCGCCGCCAAAACCGCTGATCCCGACAATTCCGGTGCGAATGCTCATGGCAGTATTCTATTGCTAGAGTGAGCGAACAAGTTTGGCTCTATCGCAATAAACGAGAGGAGACGAGCAGAGGCCGATATGCATCGGCCCCTTATTGTGAAGCCTGCAGCCTCGACAGATTTACAATCCGCATGCCGAGCCGCTCATGTCAGGGCGAAGGCAAGGTCCCTCGTCGTTTCGTGTGGAACACGACAGTGACATCCGGTAGTCGTGGTCGAGCCCGGTGGGCATGTGGGCGGGCTGCATTTGAGCCCGTCCACATGTCCGCGGGGCCGCGTGCAGCCGGGAGAACTGCGTTGAGCGTTGGAGTGGAGGCGCTGTTCACCAGCGCGCTGGGTTTGCAGCCGCCTTGGGTGGTTGAAGACATCAAGCTGGATGTGGCGCACAAGCGCATCGACTTCGAGGTGCGCTGCCAGGGTGCGCTGCTGAACTGCCCGGCCTGTGGCGCGGCCTCGCAGCGGGTGCACGACCGGTTGCGCCGATCGTGGCGGCGTCTGGACTTCTTCCAGTACGAGGCCTGGCTGCATGCCGACGTGCCGCGCGTGGCCTGTGGCGCCTGCGGCAAGACCACGCAGCTCTTGGTGCCGTGGGCTCGGCCAGGCTTGGGCTTCACGGCGGCCTTCGAGGCGCTGGCGTTGGCGTTGGCGTTGTGCCGCGAGTTGCCAGTGCGCCAGGCGGGCAGTTGCTGCGCTGCGGCGACAAGCAGCTGTGGCGGCGCATCGAGTTCTACGTCGAGCAGGCGCGCGCGCTGGAGAGCTTCGAGAGCGTGCAGGTCGTGGGCATCGACGAGACCAGCCTGCGCCGCGGCCAGGACTACGTCACCGTCGTGCAAGCCAGGCCTGTCCGCGGGCCAGAACTGCCCAGATCGTTCGCGCCAACTTGTTGGCCACCGCCGCGACGGCCACGCTGTACGGCCGGCGTTGCAGCAAGGCGGCAAGCCATGGCCTGTCGGGCCCTCCTTGGCTCTGATCCGCCGCGGTGAAAGGGCGGCCGAGGCCGGAATGCCGACCATGACCGGCTCGATGATTCCAACGCGCAGGCCGACGTGCAAGCGTTCGAAATGGAAGAACTGATGCACAGCAAGGCGGCTGCGCTGGCCGTGCTGCGCTATCTGTTCGCGCGTTCGAGGAACGCCTTGACGGTGCCCCAACACTGCTGTCCTCGATGAGGCATGGCTGTTCCTTGATGACCCGGTGTTCGCCGCGCGCATTCGCCAGTGGCTGAAGACGCTGCGCAAAAAGAACGTGTCGGTGATCTTCGCCACGCAATCGCTGGCGGACATCAAGGATTCCAGTATTGCGCCGGCCATCATCGAGAGCTGCGCGAACCGTATTTTCCTGCCCAATCCGCAGGCGCCTTCGACGCTGACTCCTTGGGGCTGGCGTCGATCAGGACGATATCCTTGCAGGCGGTGAGCTTCAGGCGTTTCAGGATGTCCATGACCCGCTGGAGTTCAGAGTCCGAGAAGTGCATGATTACCTTGATTGATGTCTTCGCGTCGCTGGCCTTCTCGTAGATCTTCACCTGGTGCTGCAGGTTCTTTTCCAATGCCGTGTTCTTTGCGAGCTTGAATTCCACAAGATTCGAGTTCTTCTTGCCCTTCGAGACTTTGAAATCAACCGGCCCACGACCGTTGTTGACCTCGGCATTCAGATCATGGCCGTTGTCGAACCACGTGAGCCTGAACATCACATGCAGGTCAACCTCGCGCTGCACGGGCTTCCCGTTGATGTAGAGCAGGCGCTGACCGCCCTGGTCCTCGATGACGTGCTTCAGGTACATCACGCGCTTCATGCTCTGCTCGTATGACGAGTCATAGCTGTAGAACTCTGTGCCCGCCAAATGCTTGCTGACCAATGCCCTGATGTTCTCGACGAACTGAAGCTGCGTCTCCTGCACCTTGGCGTCGGCTGACCGATGCGCCTCGGGGCCGTGCTCTTCCTTCCAACGGATGTAGTAGTCCAGCAGCTCTTGAAACTGCTCTATGGTCCTCAGCGCGGCGGCTCTCTTTTCCTTCTCTTTGGTCCGCTTGTTAATCTGCTTGAAAAAGTGGTCGTTGACCTGGGCTCGAAGCCCCTCGTCGGGCAACGACACGCAAATGTCGTGGAACTTGTCCAGCAGGTCGGATTGGTTGATCCACGCCTCGTCGCGCGTCAGTATCTCCTTCGGCGTCAGGATCACGTAGTCGCCGTTCGCGATGGGCAACTCGAAGTAGCCGGCCTGCCAGCGCTGGGTGTCGTAGGCGAACCGCACGCGTTCGATACGGCAGCGCGCTCGCTGTTGCGGCTCAAGGTACTCAAGGGCAAAGGACTGCGTGTACTCCAGCAAGAAGCCCTTGATCAGGTTCGTCGTGAAGTCGCTGAGGTGATCACGGCCAACACCGCCGCTCAGCAGACCAAGCTTCTCTAAGTGGCTGCCGTTCGAGATGGTCTCGTTGCCGAATCCTTGAACACCGATGTCAAGTTGCGCGCGAGGGCACGGGCGAAGGCGGGCCCGAGGCCCGTGCCGACGTTGCCGGTCGTGCTGAACCCAGCCAGTTCTGCTTGACCTCTTTGAAGAGAAGCCACTGCATGATTGAACCTGCGGTCAGCTCGCCAGCGACAGCGCGATCACGCAGGAAGCAGAGGTAGGTGATGATCTCTTCGTGCAGACCCTTGTAGACCGCGTTCTCGCTGTCGTACAGCAGAAACGGGTCCACGAACAACGGCAGGTCGTTGATGAGCGCGACGTCAAATGCGCCGTACTCCTCAAGGACCTCGGGCTCCAAGCCGAAGAAATCCGAGAAATAGATCTTCGGTCCCGCGTCTCCCTGCGCCATGAGCCTCCCAGAGTAACTTCGACTGGCGGCTTCTGGCCGACCGCCGGCCATTTGCTGCCTATTGGCGCAGAGAAATGAAAGAGCCGGCCTTGGTCGAATAAGGACGGCTCTTCAAACTGGTGCCCGAGGCCGGAATCGAACCGGCACGACTTGTTAAAGGTCGAGGGATTTTCTTACCACTTCGGCTTTCGCCGCCAGCGTGAACGCTGTTCGTGGTCTGGAGCACGCCTTCACCATAGCCTTGCGGCCGTAGGTGCCCGCCGTCTGCTCTCTACACCTTCCCGCGAATCTTTCGATCCGGGGCTTGGCTCGGCGTTGGCTCGGATGCTTGCAGCATCCAGGGCGTTCGCCGAATTTGACGGGCTTCACCTCCGGGGTTTCCCCCGGAGGGCTCAAATTGCTTCAAGTCCCTTGTGTCTACCAATTTCACCACTCGGGCTAACGCGGCTCGTTGCCGAACCGATGTTTCGCCTAGCTACGCTAGGCCTGTTTCAACTGTACGCCTGTACTGGCTCCTACATGACACCTAGCAGCCAGAGGGTCGTGGGGAGATTTTTTGTCCGCTGTGTCTACCAATTTCACCACCGAGGCTCTGGACCATTGTGAAACAAAAACGAAACAGCCCCGGCAACGATATTGGCGAGGCTGTGAACTGCTGGAGGCGCGGGGCGGAGTCGAACCGCCCTGGATGGATTTGCAATCCACTGCATAACCGCTTTGCTACCGCGCCCTGATCTCGAGATGCTCATGAAAAAGGGAAGCCAGAAGCTTCCCTTTTGCGGAAAAAGCAGCACTGCTGCCTTTGTAAAAATGGAGCGGGAAAAGAGTCTCGAACTCTCGACCTCAACCTTGGCAAGGTTGCGCTCTACCAACTGAGCTATTCCCGCATTCGAGCTTCGAATTATAGCGTAATTTCCCGGCCCGGGGCCTCGCCTCAGTGCTTCACCGATGCCGGCCGTGCCGGCTTGGCGCCCTCTGCCGCCGCCGCGATCGGGGCTGCCGCCGCCGCCGGCTCCTCATCCGGCAGCGGCGTGGGATGGCGCTCGAGCGCAACCTCCAGCACCTTGTCGATCCACTTGACCGGCACGATCTCGAGGCCGTTCTTCACGTTCTCGGGAATCTCCTGCAAGTCCTTGGAATTCTCCTCGGGAATCAGCACGGTCTTGATGCCGCCGCGAAGCGCCGCCAGCAGTTTTTCCTTCAGGCCGCCGATCGCCGTCACCTCGCCACGCAAGGTGATTTCGCCCGTCATCGCGACATCGGCGCGCACGGGTATGCCCGTCAGTGCCGACACCAGGGCAGTGGTCATCGCTGCGCCGGCGCTGGGGCCGTCCTTCGGAGTCGCACCGTCGGGCACGTGGATGTGGATGTCCTTCTTCTCGAAGACCTCGTCCACGAGGCCCAGCCGGCGCGCACGGCTGCGCACCACGGTGCGCGCGGCAGAAACCGACTCCTTCATCACATCGCCCAGGGAGCCGGTGGTGGTGGTGACGCCCTTGCCGGGCATCAGCGCCGCTTCGATCGTCAGGAGGTCGCCCCCTACTTCGGTCCACGCCAGGCCCACGACCTGGCCCACCTGGTTCTGCGCCTCGGCACGGCCATAGGTGTGCTTGCGCACACCCAGGAAGTCGTTCAGGTTCTCGGCATTCACGGTGACCAGCGGCTGGTACTTCTTGAGCAGCAGGCCCTTGACGACCTTGCGGCAGATCTTGCCCAGGTCGCGCTCGAGCGACCGCACGCCCGCCTCGCGGGTGTAGTAACGGATGATGTCGCGCACCGCGTCCTCGGTCACCAGCAGTTCCGTCTCTTTCACGCCGTTGTTGCCCATCTGCTTGGGCAGCAGGTACTTCAAGGCGATGTTGGTCTTCTCGTCCTCGGTATAGCCGGACAGGCGGATCACTTCCATCCGGTCCAAGAGGGCCGGCGGGATGTTCATCGAGTTCGAGGTGGCGACGAACATCACGTCCGACAGGTCGAAATCGACCTCGACGTAGTGGTCGCCGAACTTGTGGTTCTGCTCCGGGTCCAGCACCTCCAGCAACGCGCTGGAAGGATCGCCCCGGAAATCGGTGCCCAGCTTGTCGATCTCGTCGAGCAGGAACAAGGGGTTGCGCGTGCCGGCCTTGTTCAGGTTGGTCAGCACCTTGCCCGGCAGCGCGCCAATGTAGGTGCGGCGGTGGCCGCGGATTTCGGCCTCGTCGCGCATGCCGCCCAGGGCCATGCGCACGTACTTGCGGCCCGTCGCTTTCGCGATGGACTGGCCCAACGAGGTCTTGCCGACTCCGGGGGGGCCGACCAGGCACAGGATGGGTGCCTTGACCTTGTCCACGCGCTGCTGCACCGCGAGGTACTCGAGGATGCGGTCCTTCACCTTGTCGAGGCCGTAGTGGTCTTCATTGAGCACACCTTCGGCGTGGCCGAGGTCATGCTTGATCTTGGTCTTCTTGCTCCAGGGCAGACCCGTGAGCACTTCGATGTAGTTGCGCACCACCGTCGCCTCGGCGGACATCGGCGACATGAGCTTGAGTTTCTTCAGCTCGCCGTCGGCCTTCTTCTTGGCCTCCTTGGGCATCTTGGCGGCCTTGATCTTTTTTTCGATCTCTTCGATGTCCGCGCCTTCTTCGCCCTCGCCCAGTTCCTTCTGGATCGCCTTGACCTGTTCGTTCAGGTAGAAGTCGCGCTGGTTCTTCTCCATCTGGCGCTTGACGCGGCCGCGGATCTTCTTGTCGACGTTCAGGATGTCGACCTCGCGCTCGATCTGCTCGAACAGGTTTTCCAGGCGCAGCTTGACGTCGGCCAGATCGAGCACGATCTGCTTGTTATCGAGCTTGAGCGGCAGGTGCGCAGCGATGGTGTCGGCCAGGCGGCCCGGGTCGTCGATGCTGGAGATGGAGGTCAGGATTTCCGGCGGGATCTTCTTGTTCAGCTTGACGTACTGGTCGAACTGCTGCATCACGGCGCGGCGCAGCGCTTCGATCTCGCTGGACTTGGGGTCTTTCTCGGTGGAATCCACAGGCGTGACGTTGGCGCTGAAATGCTGCTCGCCGTCCTCGATGCGGTTGACCCTGGCCCGCTGCTGGCCTTCCACGAGGACCTTCACCGTGCCGTCGGGAAGCTTGAGCATCTGCAGTATGGTGGAGACGCAGCCGACCTCAAACATGTCGGACACGGACGGCTCGTCCTTGGCCGCGGCCTTCTGCGCCACCAGCATGATGCGGCGCTCGGCCTCCATGGCGGCCTCGAGCGCCTTGATGCTCTTGGGCCGGCCCACGAACAGCGGGATGACCATATGCGGAAAGACCACAACGTCGCGCAGGGGCAGCAACGGCAGGTCGATCGCGGTGGCGGGCAGGGGAACGTGTCCGGACATGGTGATCCTTTTTTCAGTCTCAGTCGAATATGGACCGGAATGGGGAATTTTCAACCCGCCCGCATGTCAATGCGGCTGCCAGGGTTGGATTGGTGTGAAAGATCACTCGAAAAGCGAGGCTAGGCCTTCTTGGCGGCTTCGCGATACACCAGAAGCGGCGGCTTGTTCTCTTCGATGGTGGACTCGTCGACCACGACCTTGTCGACATTCGCCGTATTGGGGAGCTCGAACATCGTGTCGATCAGCGACTGCTCCAGGATCGAGCGCAGGCCGCGCGCACCGGTCTTGCGGGCCAGCGCCCTCTTGGCGATGGCTCGCAAGGCATTGGGGCGGATCTCGAGGTCCACGCCTTCCATGGCGAGGAGCTTGCCGTACTGCTTGACCAGCGCGTTCTTGGGCTCGGTGAGGATCTGCACCAAGGCATCTTCGCTCAGCTCCGACAAGGTGGCGACCACGGGCATGCGGCCCACCAGCTCGGGGATCAGGCCGAACTTGATCAGGTCTTCGGGCTCGACCTCGCGGAAGACATCGGTGAGGCTGCGCTGCGCCTTGCTCTTCACAGCCGCGCCGAAACCGATGCCCGAGGCTTCGGTGCGCTGCTCGATCACTTTTTCCAGTCCCGAGAAGGCGCCGCCGCAGATGAACAGGATGTTGGTCGTGTCGATCTGCAGGAAGTCCTGGTTGGGGTGCTTGCGCCCGCCCTGGGGAGGCACGCTGGCCATCGTGCCTTCAATCAGCTTGAGCAGGGCCTGCTGCACGCCCTCGCCCGACACGTCGCGGGTGATCGAAGGGTTGTCCGACTTGCGGGAGATCTTGTCGATCTCGTCGATGTAGACGATGCCCCGCTGGGCCCGCTCGACTTCGTAGTTGCAGCTTTGCAGCAGCTTCTGGATGATGTTCTCGACGTCTTCACCCACGTAACCTGCTTCGGTCAGTGTGGTCGCGTCGGCCATCACGAATGGCACGTCGAGCATGCGCGCCAGGGTCTGGGCCAGCAGCGTCTTGCCGGAGCCGGTGGGCCCGATCAGCAGGATGTTGCTCTTGGTGAGCTCGACATCGTCCTTCTTGGCTTTTTCCTTGTGGCGAAGCCGCTTGTAGTGGTTGTACACGGCCACCGAAAGGCCGCGCTTGGCCGGCTCCTGGCCGATCACGTAGTTGTCGAGGTTCGCCTTGATCTCGGCCGGCGTGGGCAGGTCGCCGCGCGCCTCGCGCTGGTCTTCGCCGGTGGGCAATTCGTCGCGGATGATTTCATTGCACAGGTCGATGCACTCATCGCAAATGAAGACCGAGGGCCCCGCGATCAGTTTCTTCACCTCATGCTGGCTCTTACCGCAAAAGGAGCAGTAAAGCGTTTTCTCGCTCGAAGAGCCTTTTTTCTCGGCCATGGGGACCTTGCCTCGTTGCTTGAGATTTCAATGATAACTAAATAAACAACGGCGTTTCCCGTGTTACAGGAAACGCCGTTGCTGCTATGCAACCAGAGGTATGAGCGGCTCGCGGCTCGCTGGTTCCTCAGGGACGCTTGGCAATCACCTGATCGACCAGGCCGTACGACTTGGATTCCTCGGCATCGAGGAAATAGTCGCGCTCAGTGTCCAGCCTGATCTTCTCGATGGGCTGGCCCGTGCGCTCGGCAAGGATGCGATTCATCGTTTCCTTGGTCTTCAAAATTTCCTTCGCATGGATCTCGATGTCCGTCGCCTGTCCCTGCGCACCGCCCAGGACCTGGTGGATCATGACCTTGGAATTGGGCAGCGAGAACCGCTTGCCCTTGGCGCCCGCGGCCAGCAGGAACGCGCCCATGCTCGCCGCCATGCCCGTGCAAAGGGTCGACACGTCCGGCTTGATGAAGTTCATGGTGTCATAGATGGCCATGCCGGCGCTGACACTTCCGCCGGGCGAGTTGATGTAGAACGAGATGTCCTTGTCCGGGTTCTCGCTTTCGAGGAAGAGCAGCTGCGCCACCACCAGGTTGGCCGTCTGGTCGTTCACCGGGCCGACCAGGAAAATCACGCGTTCGCGCAGCAGGCGCGAATAGATGTCGTAGGACCGCTCGCCGCGGCCGGATTGCTCGATGACGATCGGCACCATGCCAAGCGCCTGGGTTTCAAGTGAACTCATGGGGAAAACTCCGGGTTGCCTGTGCTGTACTTTATGCCAAAAGCAAATGGGGCTTGTGGCCGGGACTGCAAGTCCCTCCCAAAGCCCCACTTCAGTGACACGGCCTTTCAGGCCGCGTTTGCCCCTTGTCGATGCCGCGCTCTCACGCCGTTATCCCTGCTGGCCCATCAGATCGTCGAAGGAAACGGCCTTCTCGACGACCTTGGCCTGCTTCAGCACGAACTCCGTGACATTGTTCTCGATCACGATGGCTTCGACTTCGGCGAGGCGCTGCTTGTCGCCGTAGTACCAACGCACAACGTCAGCCGGCTTCTCGTAGCTCGCCGCCAACTCTTCCACGTGGCTCTTCACCTGCTCCGGCTTGGCATGCAGGTTGTTGCTGCGCACCAGTTCCGCGACCACGAGGCCAAGCCGAACTCGGCGCTCGGCCTGGGAACGGAACATGTCGTCGGGCACCGGAACCTTGTCGGCGTCCTTGATGCCGCGCTGCTTCAGGTCCGCGCGCGCGCCTTCGATCATGCGATCTACCTCGGACTGCACACTCGACCTGGGCAGGTCCAGCTCGGCCTTGCCCACCAGCGCGTCCATGACGGACTGCTTGTTCCTGGCCAACAGGCGGAACTTGACTTCGCGCTCCAGGTTCTTGCGAATGTCGGCCCGCAGCCCATCCACGGTCGCGTCGGCGATCCCCAGCGATTTCGCCAGGGCCTCGTTCACTTCCGGCAGGTTGGCCGCTTCGATCTTCTTGACGGTGACCATGAAGTCGGCCTGCTTGCCCGCCACATCCTTGCCGTGGTAGTCGGCAGGAAACGCGAGGGGAAAGGTCTTGCTCTCGCCTGCTTTCATGCCGCGCACGGCTTCCTCGAACTCCTTGAGCATCTGGCCTTCGCCGACCAGGAACTGGAAGTCGGAGGAAACGCCGCCCTGGAATGTCTCGCCGTCGATCTTGCCTTCGAAGTCGACCGTCACCCGGTCGCCATCCTGGGCGGCGGCGTCCTGCGCACGCTGGGCGAAGGTGCGGCGCTGCTTGCGCAGGATATCGAGCGTCTTGTCGATCGCGGAATCGTTCACCTCGGCGCTGAGCTTCTCGACTTCAGCTGTGGAAAGATCGCCGATCTTGACCTCGGGGAACACCTCGAACACCGCGTCGAACGCGAGCTGCCCTTCCGGGGACTGCTCCTTCTCGGTGATCTTGGGCTGGCCGGCCACGCGAAGCTTGGCCTCGTTGGCGGCTTGGGCGAACGCCTCGCCCACCTTGTCGTTCATCACCTCGTAGTGAACCGAATAGCCGTAGCGCTGGGCCACAACCGTCATCGGAACCTTGCCGGGGCGAAAGCCGTCCATCTTCACGGTGCGCGCCAGGCGCTTCAGGCGGGAATCGACTTCCGACTGGATGACGTTGACGGGCAACATCAGCGTCATCTTGCGTTCCAGCTTCTCAAGGGTTTCAACGGTCACGGCCATCATTGCTCTCTTTTTTTGCAGTAAAGGTGTTCTGGTGCGCGGGGGGGGACTCGAACCCCCACACCATTGCTGGCGTCAGGACCTAAACCTGGTGCGTCTACCAATTTCGCCACCCGCGCTTAAGCTCAAAGTCAAAGCGGGCGGCCGGATAACCCGACCGCCCGCCCTAATTCGGTCAACCCGGTATTTTAGACGGGAACGGGCGACGCACCCGCCAGGGAGGGCTCGGCGGGCGGGGCGTCCTCCCGCTTGACCCTGAACCAGGCGGCATACATTGCCGGCAAGGCCAGCAGCGTCAGCACCGTAGCGACGATCAGCCCGCCCATGATCGCCACGGCCATGGGGCCCCAGAAAACCGATCGCGACAGCGGGATCATGGCCAGCACGGCGGCTGCCGCCGTGAGCACGATCGGCCGCAGCCGGCGCACGGCGGATTCGACGATCGCGTCCCAGGCGGGCACGCCCCGGGCGCGATCCTGCTCGATCTGGTCGATGAGGATCACCGAATTGCGCTGGATCATGCCCATGAGCGCGATCACCCCCAGCAAGGCGACGAATCCGAATGGCCGTCCCAGCAGCAGCAAGGCGCCCGCCACACCGGCGATGCCCAGCGGTCCGGTGATGAACACCAGCATGGCGCGGCTGAAGCTGTGCAACTGCAGCATAAGGAGCGTGAAGGTGATGAACAGCATGATGGGCACGCCCGCCGAGATGGACGATGTTCCCTTGGAGCTCTCCTCCACCGCGCCGGCCACCTGGATCTGGTAGCCCAGCGGCCACTTCTTCTCCAGCGCCTTCAGCTGCGGCAACAACTCGTCGGTCACCGTGGCGCCCTGCATTCCCTCGACCATGTCGCCTTGCACGGTGATCGCATAGTCGCGGTTCTCGCGCCACATCACGCCCGGCTCCCAGCTGAACACCGGCTTTGCGATCTGCGTGAGCGGAATGGATTTGCCCGAAGCCGTCGGCAGGTAGGCGTTGCCGAGGTCGGTGATGGCGTTGCGCTCGTCCAGCGGCTGGCGCAGCACGATGTCGATCAATTTGTCGCCTTCGCGGTACTGGCCCACGTTGGTGCCCGACAGGATGGTCTTGGCGGCCTGGGCGATGGACTGGCTGGTCACGCCCAGCGCGCGGGCCTTGGACTGGTCCACCTCCAGGCGCAGCACCTTGACCGACTCGTTCCAGTTGTCGTTCACGCCTCGCGTGTTCGGGCTGGCGCGCATGACCGCCTTGACCTCGTCGGCGCGCTCGCGCAGTCCGATGGGGTCGGGACCGACCACGCGGAACTGCACCGGGTACGGGATCGGCGGGCCGTTGGGCAGCAGCTTGACGCGTCCGCGCACTTCCGGAAATTCCTGCGCAAGGAGGGCGGGAAGTTTCACTCGCAGCGTTTCGCGCACTTTCAAATCCACGGGCAGCACAATGAACTGGGAAACATTGGTCTGGGGAAAAACCTGGTCGAGCGGCAGGTAGAAACGCGGCACGCCCGAACCCACCCAGGTGCTCACGGAGGTCACGCCCGCTTCGCCGCGCAGGCGCTGTTCCACCCGCTTGGTGACCTCTTCGTTGGCGGCGAACGAGGTCCCTTCCGGGAACCAGACGTCCACCATGATCTCGGGCCGGCTGGAATCCGGGAAGAACTGCTGCTGCACCTTGCCCATGCCGACGATGCCCAGCGCGAACGTAAGCACCGTGGCGCCGATGGTGATCCAGCGATGTTCCACGCACCAATCGACGGTGCGCCGGAACGTGCGGTAGAACGGCGTGTCGAAATGCTCGTGATGGTCGGGCTCCGCCGGGGTGGGTCCAACCGTGGAAGGACGCGAGGCTTTGGCCTCGCGTTTATCCGTCAACAATATCGTGCCAAGGTACGGGACGAAATACACCGACACCAGCCAGCTCAACACCAAAGCGATCACGGTGACCGCGAAGATGGCGAACGTGTACTCGCCCACCGTGGACTTTGCCATGCCGATCGGCAGGAATCCCGCGGCCGTGATCAGCGTGCCCGTGAGCATCGGCATGGCGGTGATCTCGTAGGCGAACGTCGCGGCGCGCACCTTGTCATAGCCCTCCTCCATCTTGCGCACCATCATCTCCACGGCAATGATCGCGTCATCGACCAGCAGGCCCAGCGCGATGATGAGCGAGCCCAGCGAGATCTTGTGCAGGCCGATGCCCCAGTAGTCCATCGCCAGGAAAGTCACCGCCAGCACCAGCGGTATCGTGATGCCCACGACCAGGCCCGGCCGCATATCCACGTAGTAGCGCTTCCACAGCGGCAGCATGGCCGCGTCGGGGCGCTTGTGCAGCCCCAGGGCGATGAAGCTCACCGCCAGCACGATGAGCACGGCTTCGATCAGCGTACGGACAAATTCGTTGACGGAGTTGGCCACGGCGCGGGGCTGGTCCTGGATCTGCACCAGCTTGATGCCGGCCGGAAGCCCGTCCTCGATCCGGTTAAACGTCGTCTTGAGCGATTGTCCGAGGCGGATGATGTCGCCGCCCTTGGCCATGGAAACGCCCAGGGCGATGACTTCCTTGCCCTGGTGACGCACCTTGACCGCCGGCGGATCGGCGTAGCCGCGCTTGATCTCCGCGATGTCCCCCAGGCGCAACTGGTTGCCCGAGGACCCGCGTATCGGCATTGCGCGCAGTTCCTCCACGGCCTCGAACTGGCCGCCGACCCGAACCTGGACCACGTCCAGCGGCGTCTGCACGGCTCCTGCGGACTCCACCGCATTCTGCTGGCTCAACTGCTGCAATACCTGCGTCAAATCCAGCCCGAGCTGCGCCAGGCGTTTCTGCGAGATCTCGACGTAGAGCTTCTCGTCCTGGACGCCGAACAGTTCGACCTTGGCAACATCCTGCACACGCAGCAGCTGCTGGCGCACATCGTCGGCGAAGGCCTTGAGTTCCGCGTAGTTGAATCCGTCCGACTCCAGCGCGTAGATCACGCCATAAACGTCGCCGAAATCGTCATTGAAGAAAGGCCCCTGGATGCCGCCGGGCAGCTGGAACCGCATGTCGCCGATCTTCTTGCGCACCGTGTACCAGACATTGGCCACGTCGCCGGGCTTGGACGAATCCTTGATCTGGAAAATGATCTGCGATTCGCCCGGCTTGGAGTAGCTGCGTATCTTGTCGGCATAAGGCGCCTCCTGCAGCGCCCGCTCGATCTTGTCGGTGACCTGCTCGGCGACCTGCTGCGCCGTCGCGCCCGGCCAGTAGGTGCGAACCACCATGGCGCGGAAGGTGAAAGGCGGGTCCTCGTCCTGGCCAAGCTGGAAGTACGAAGCGAAGCCCAGCAGCATCAGCACCACCATCAGGTAGCGCGTGAGCGCCGGGTGATCGAGCGCCCATCTGGAGAGGTTGAAACCTTCTTTGGGTTGTGCCTGCGTCATGTCCGGCTCACTTCGCGGCGGGCTGCGCCGCGGGCGCCTGGGCGACCGCGTGGGTTGCAGCCACCTTGGCCTGGTAGATCACGACTTTCTGGCCGGCGGAGAGCACGTGCACCCCGGCCGACACCACCAGCATGCCGGGCTGAAGCCCCGACGAGATCACGGCCTCGTTGCCGTCCGCGGTGGCAATCTGAACCGGCTGGGACTGGAGTGTCATCGAGGCCTTGTCCAGCACCCAGACCGCCGTGCCCGCCCCTTCCTTGCGTAACGCGCTGGTGGGCAGCTTGATGACGGGCGTGCCGGCATGGCTCAATGCCTGCGGCGACACGTAAGCCGTCGCTCCGAGCGCCGGCATTGCGGATGCATCCAGGGACACTTTGACCGGGTAGGTCCGCGTCGCGGGGTCGGCGCTGGCGGCGACTTCACGCACCTTCCCGGCGAGGGCCGTGCCGTCGGACCAGATGCGCACCGCCACTGCGGAACCCGGCTTGATCGCCGCCACCTTGTCCTCCGGCACCGAGAACACGACGTCGCGCGCGCCATCCTGTGCGATCCGCACGACGGGCGTCCCGGCGCTGACGACTTGCCCCGGCTCGGCCTCGACCGCGGTGACCACACCGGAAACGTCGGCAACAAGATGGGTATAGCCCGCCTGATTGCCCTGCGAGGCGAGCTGCGCCCTGGCCTGGTCGACCTGCGCCTGGGCTGCCTTGAGATTGGTTTCGCGGCGTTCAAGTTCGGCGCCGCTGATGAAGTTCTGGTCCTTGAGGGCGGCGAACCGCTTGAAATCCGCGGCAGCCAGGTCGCGGTTGGTGCTGGCCGCGGCCACCTGCGCCCGAGCCGCGTCCGCGGCCAGCTGGTAATCGCGGGGATCGAGCTGGGCCAGCACCTGGCCGGCTTTCACCTGCTGGCCGAGTTCGGCCTGGCGCTTCACGATCTTGCCGGCCACCCTGAAACCCAGCCGGGATTCCACCCGCGGGCGGACCTCACCCGCGAACTCATAGCCCGACTTGATGGTTTCGACCCCGACAGCCATCACCTTGACCGAGCGCACCGGCTCTTGGGGCACTTCGCTTTTGGAGCACGCCACCATCATCAGCGAAGCAGCAAGAGCAAGCGGGAGCAAGGCGCGCGAATGGCGAACTGAAAGCACTGAAGTCATGACAAACCTAAGCTAAAAGTAACTAACTACAATCACTAATGACTGACCGGTTAGTAATCTAGGATAATTGCCTAGGCTTGTCAAGCGACAATCCGCAGGCCAACGACATGCTTGCCACCCCCCGATCCGCCCCCGAGATGCTGGCGCTGCTGCGCGGCGTGTCGCGTTCCTTCTATCTTTCCATCCGCTTGTTGCCGGCGCCTTTGCGGCGCCCGATCGCGGTGGCGTACCTGCTTGCGCGCGCGGCGGACACGCTCGCGGACACCGGGGACCTGCCTGCGGGCGAGCGGCAAGCCGTGCTCCAGAAATGGGCCAGCGCAGTGGCGGGCGGCGCCGGCGCGTCGGCTGCCTCTGAACTGGCCGCCATGTTCGCGCCACTGCAACACGACGACGCGGAGCGCAAGCTCATCATGGCACTGCCGCTGTGCCTGTCCTGGCTCGACGAGCTGGCCGCGCCGGACCGCGACGATGTCCGCGCGGTCCTTCACCACATCACGGACGGCCAGGCACTGGACATCGAGCGCTTCACGAGCGGTAAAACACCCAGCGCGCTGGAATCGGCCGCGCAACTGCACGAATACACCTACCTCGTCGCGGGCTGCGTGGGCGAATTCTGGACGGATCTGTGCGCACGTCACGTTCCCGGTTTTGCGAGGCTGCCGCTGCGGCAGATGCGTGAACTGGGGCGGGGATTCGGCGTGGCGCTGCAACTGGTCAATATCCTGCGCGATGCCGGTCCGGACCTGGCCGCCGGGCGGTGCTACTTTCCCGCCGGCGAACTGGCGGCCGCGGGCCTCGCGCCGGAAGACATATTGCGCGAACCCGCTCGCTTCGAAGCCGTCTGGCACCGGTGGCAAGTGCAAGCCGGGCAAGGCCTGGAGCTGGGCATGCGCTACGCCGATGCGGTGAACAACCGGCGCGTGCGCGCGGCCTGCGCCATTCCCGCCTTGCTGGCTGCCCGCACGCTGGCGCTGATGCGGGCTGCGGGTTCGGCGCGGCTGCAGCACAAGGTGAAAGTGCCTCGCCACGAAGTTCGCGCCATCCTGGCGCGCCTGGCCGTGACACTCGCGGGCCGAGCCCCGCTGCAGTCGTCGTTTGCCCGCCTGCGATGGGACAATCCCGGCCCATGACACCGCAAGAGTACGTGCAGGAGAAAGCCGCTGCCTCGGGGAGCAGCTTCTATTACGCCTTTCTGTTCCTGCCCAAGCCGCGCCGCGCCGCCATCACCGCCTTCTATGCGTTCTGCCGCGAGGTCGACGACGTCGTGGACGAAGTCAGCGACCCTTCGATTGCCCGGACGAAGCTGGCGTGGTGGCGGGCCGAAGTCGCCAAGTCGTTCCGTGGCGAGCCCAGCCACCCCGTCATGAAGGCCCTGATGCCCTGCGCAGCCGGCTTCGGCATCGAAGAGCGCCAGTTGCATGCGGTGATCGAAGGCTGCCAGATGGACCTGGAGCAGACCCGCTACCTGGACTTCCCCGGCCTGGAGCGTTACTGTCATCTGGTCGCGGGTGTGGTGGGCGAAGTCGCGGCGCGCATCTTCGGGCAATGCGACTGCGCGACCACGGGCTACGCGCACAAGCTGGGCCTGGCCTTCCAGCTCACCAACATCATCCGGGACGTCGGCGACGACGCCCTGCGCGGGCGCATCTACATCCCCGTGAACGAGCTCCAGCAGTTCGACGTCAAGGCGCACGAGATCCTCAATCGCAAGTATTCCGATCGATTCCTCGCGCTCATGACGTTCCAGGCCGAGCGCACGCAGCGCCTGTACGACGAGGCCCTGGCCTTGCTGCCCGCCGCCGACCGGCGCAGCCAGAAGCCGGGTTTGATGATGGCCAGCATCTACCGCACCTTGCTGCGCGAGATCCAGGGCGATGGCTTCCAGGTGCTGCACCAGCGCGTGAGCCTCACGCCGCTTAGAAAGTTCTGGCTGGCGTGGAAGGTGCAGGCCTTGGGCAGGCTGTAGGCCTGCGCGGACAGACCTTTGCAGAGACACGGTGGCTCTCTACCGGTTGAGCCGCGACGCGAGGACTGTCCGGCGAAAATCAGGCGCTACGAAACAGCTCACACAGTTGCGTGAGGTCGGTGACCGTCACATGCGGCTTCGCCTCATGGGGCCACAAATGGTCCGCGCGGTTGAGCCATGCGGCCTGCATGCCTGCGTTCAAGGCCCCCAGTACATCCAGCGTCGCGTCATCGCCCACGTGCAGCACGTCGGCAGGCGTCACACCGACTGCGCCGGCGGCCGCGTGGAAGATGCGCGAATCGGGCTTGCCTGCCCCGAACTCGCGCGCCGATATGGCGGCGCGGAAATAAGAAGCCAGGCCGACCCGCTCCAGGTCGGCGTTCCCATTGGACAAGCTGACCAGCGGAAAGCGCGCCGACAGAAACTCGAGTGACGGCCGGGCGTCGTCGAACAAGGTTACACGCTGGCGTTCGGCGAAGAAAACTTCGAAGGCCTGGTCCGCCAGCAGCGGATTCTCACCGGCGCGATAAAGCGCCAGGCGGATCGACTCACGGCGCAGGGCGCTCAAATCGTGCTTCAGCTCGGGCCGGTTGGCCGCCATGTGATCGCGAATCTCCCGCAGCGCCGACGGGCTCGAGAAAAGCGCGGCGGCCATGGGCGCATGCACCCCCATCCACTCGTGCAGCACCTTTTCAGCTCTTTCGATGATCGGCCAGATGGGCCACAGCGTGTCGTCAAGGTCGAGCGAGATGGCCTTGACTCTCGGTATATCCAGCATCATGAGCGAACGTGGGGGTCCATTCAGTGAGAATACCTCATGCTCTCCTCGCTTCCCTTTAGAAAAGAACCTGAATTCACCCACGGTACGGCGCCGCACACGGCCGTGCTCTACTGCAATCTCGGCACGCCCGACGAGCCCACGCCCGCGGCGGTGCGGCGGTACCTGGCGGAGTTCCTCGCCGATCCGCGCGTGGTCGAAATTCCGCGCGCGGCCTGGCTGCCGCTGCTCCACGGCATCATCCTGCCGCTGCGCTCGGGCAAGTCCGCCGCGAAATACGCAACGATCTGGACACCCGACGGGTCGCCGCTGAAGTTGTGGACCGAGAAGCAGGCCAAGCTGCTGCAGGGCTGGTTGGGCGAGCAGGGCCTGCGCGTCCCGGTTCGCTACGCGATGCGCTACGGGAATCCTTCGATTGCTTCGCAGCTGGACGCGTTGAAGTCCGACGGCGCCACGCGCATCCTGGTCCTGCCGGCCTATCCCCAGTATTCCGGCACCACCACCGCCAGCGTGGTGGACGCGGTGGCGTCGTGGGCAGCCGGCATCCGCCACTTGCCCGAGATTCGTTTCGTCAATCACTACCACGACGATCGCGGCTACATCCAGGCCATCTTGCGCCGCGTCGAGCGCTACTGGCGCGAGCACGGGCGCGGCGAACACCTGGTCATGAGCTTTCACGGCGTACCAGAACGCACCCTGCACCTTGGGGATCCCTACCACTGCCAGTGCCAGAAGACGGCACGGTTGCTGGCCACGCAGCTGCGCCTGGAGACAGACCAGTACACCGTGGCTTTCCAGTCGCGGTTCGGCAAGGCCAGGTGGCTGCAACCCTACACCGAGCCGAGCTTGCGCGCCCTTGCCGCACGGGGTGTCGCGCGGGTCGACGTTGTCTGCCCGGGCTTCACCGGCGACTGCCTGGAAACCCTGGAAGAAATCGCGCAGGAGGGGCGCCAGGCCTTCCTCACTTCGGGCGGCAAGGACTTCCACTACATCCCCTGCCTGAACGACGAGGCGGCCTGGATCGTGGCCCTGGGAAACGTGGCGCGGCAGCACCTCGCGGGCTGGCCCGCCGGCGAGCCGGCCGACCCGCAGGCGCTGGCGCAATCCCGCGACGCAGCGGTGGCTAAGGGAGCGCCGCGGTAGCGGGGCTGGTGGAAGCGGCCGGCTGCGCCGCTTCGTGCCGATCGATGAACGCCGCCACCAGGTTCAGCTGTTCGGGCACGTTCAAGGCGGGCGCATGACCGCAACCGGCCACCTCGACGACACGCGCAAGACTGAGGCGTCCGGGACCGCGGCGCAACATTTCATCGGTGGCGTCGCGCAGGACGAGGTCGGAGTGCTCACCGCGCAGGCACAGCACGGGGACCTCGATCGCGTCGTAGTGCGCCCACAGTTCGTAGTCGTTCGGGTGATCGATGAACTGGCGCACCATGGCCGGGTCGTAGTGCGGGGTCACACGGCCGTCCGGCAACCGCCGCGTCGACGTTTCGGTCAGGCGCCGCCACTGCGCATCGCTCAGCCAGCCGTATGGCTTGTAGACCTCGCGGAAAAAAGCCTCCAGTTCGGCGATGGTGTCGAAGGCTGGGGGGTTGCCGGCATAGGCGCGGATGCGGGCGAGCGCGGCGTCGGCCAACCGCGGCGCGCTGTCGTTGACCACCAGGCTCTTGATGCGTCCCTTGAGCTCGGGCAGCACCAGCCCGCCCGCGCAGACCGTGCCGATCGCGCCGCCCATCGAGGTGCCGACCCAATGGGCCTGGCCGATGCCCAGGCGGTCGAACAGGCCGGCGGCCAGCTTCGCATAAAAAGCCAGGGTGTATTCGTTGCCCGGGTCAGGGCTCCATTGGCTCAGGCCCCGTCCCAGGGTGTCGGGGCAGATCACGCGGTATCGGCCGGAAAGATGCTCCGCGAGTTCATCCATGTCGCGGCCGGTGCGTGCGAGGCCGTGCCAGGCGACCACGGTGCTGCTGTGTTGGGCGCCCCACTCGGTGTAGTGAATCTCGCGGCCGGCGCAGGTGGCGTAGCGTGAGCTGTACTTCATGATGGACCCCTTCGTGCCTGTTTTGCCTGCAAGCGCTACTTCAGCAGCTTGCCGGTGCTTCCAATGACGGTGACCTCGACAAAGCGCGATCCCACGCGGTTGCCGGGCGAGTAGCCCACATTGACGCCGCCCAGGTCGAAGTTGTTCAAGCCTTCCAGCGCCATCTGCTGGCCGGTGGTCGCCAGCACCCCCGAAAGGGGCGCCACCTGGGCAATGGTGATGTCCGCGATAGCGAGCGGCCCGAACAGGGCCAGGGCCAGGGCCAGGCCCGCGGCGCGACTGCGGCCCAACCATTTCCATTCATTCATGAGTCAACTCCGGTACTGCTTTGGAAGTCCCTGAAATCTGTTGGCGGCGGTGACCGCAGGCGCGGCGCCGGCCGCGCCGGCCTTGAAATGCGAATGACGGCGGGGAGTGATCGACACAAATTCAGGCGCGTTGCCGCATGGCGCGAAGCCGCCCCACCACGCCCGTGGGAAAGTAATAGACCGACAGCACGAAGAGCAATCCCAGCCACAGCAGCCAGCGATCGGGCGAGAGCAGCGCCGACAGCCAGGGCAGGCCGGAAGCGGTGTCGCTGCCGAGCCTGAGCAAGTCCTGCAGGTAGCTCTGGGCGATGACGAAGACGCCCGAGCCGATGGCCGCCCCGTAGATGGTGCCCATTCCGCCAATGACCACGATCAGCAGGACGTCCAGCATGATTTCGAAGGAAAGGGATGTGTCCGGCCCGTTGTAGCGAAGCCAGATCGCAAGCATCGCGCCCGCCACGGTGGCGAACAGCGCCGACAGGATGCTCGACGTGGTGCGGTAGACAACCACCCGGTAGCCGATCGCTTCGGCCCGGAACTCGTTCTCGCGGATCGCCTGCAGCACGCGCCCGAATGGCGAGTTGACGATGCGCAGCATGGCCAGCAGCAGCGCGAGCGCCGTGAAGAACAACAGGTAGTAGCAGATCAGCCGGCCGTCGAGCATGACGCCCAGGAACGGCGTCTCGGACATCTGATAGCCCGGCGACAGCACCTCGGGCATCTTGAACGTGAGCCCGTCCTCGCCGCCAGTGACTTCCGACAGCTGGGACGCCAGCGTCTGGAACGCCGCCGCAACGGCCAGCGTGATCATCGAAAAGAAGATCGCCCGCACCCGCAAGGAGAACAGGCCGACGAGCAGCGCCAGCACGAAGGACAGGGCGAGCGCGGCCGCCAGGCCGGTGGCGATGGCCGGCCAGCCCGGGCCCATTCGCGTGGACGCGATGGCGATGCCGTAAGCGCCGATGCCGAAGAACATGGTGTGGGCGAAACTCACGATCCCGGTGTAGCCCAGCAGCAGGTCGAAGCTCGCCACGAGCACCACGAACACCAGGATCTTGGCCGCCACGTTGAGCGCCTTCACGCCCGGGAAGATGAAAGGCATGAAGGCCAGCGCCAGCAGCAGGCCGACCAGCACCACGGCCAGGATGCGGTTGCGGGGGAAATCGTTCGAAAGAAGTCGCGTCAGCATATTCTTGGTTTACTTGCTCAGCGCGTAGACGCCCTGGGGCCGCCACAGCAGGATGGCCATCATCAGCGCGATGTTGGAGAACAGCGCCGCCTTGGGGACGAGGAAGCCGGTGTAGTTGGCCATCAGGCCCACCAGCAACGCCCCGATCAGTGCGCCGGTGGTCGAACCCAGCCCGCCGATGATCAGCACGATGAAGATGAGCACATTGACCTGGGCGCCCATCTGCGGGATGACGTTCTGCTGGTACAGGCCCCACATCACCCCGCCCAGGCCCGCCAGGGCGCTGCCGACGACGAAGACGCCGATGAAAAGCACCTTGATGCGATAGCCGAGCGACTCGACCATTTCGCGGTCCTGCACCCCGGCGCGGATCAGGAGGCCGATCTTGGTATGAGTCAGCACCCACAGCAGGACGCCGAACACGACCAGCCCCACCACGACGGCGATGACGCGGTATTTTTCGACCGCGGCATCGCCCAGCAGGATGGTTCCACGCATGCCCTGCGGCAGGGGCAGCGGAATCTGCAGCGGGCCCCAGATCACCTTGATCAGCTCCTCGCCGATGATCATCCCGCCCATCGTGATGAGGATCTGCTTGAGGTGGTTTCCATACACCGGCCGAACGATGAAGCGCTCGAACGCCAGGCCGACCGCGCCGGCGACGAGCATCGCGACGATCATGGCCGGAAGCACGGCCATCATGTTGCGCCACAGGCTCTCCGACGACGTGTAGTCGCCCATGCTGCCCAGCACCGTGGTGGCAACGAAAGCCCCGAGCGCGATGAACACGCCGTGACCGAAGTTCAGCACGTCCATCAGGCCGAACACCAGCGTGAGGCCCGAGGCGATGACGAAAATGATCATGCCCATGGCCAGGCCTGCGACCGTGAGCGTGACCCAGGTCGAGCCCGAACCGATGAACGGCAGCACGAGCAGCGCCAGCGCCGGCACCAGGGCCATCGGTTTCCAGTCGAAATCTTTCATGAATCCCCCCACGCTTGTCACTTCGTGTCCTGCGCTGCCCCCCGAGGGGGCCCTCCCGCCTTGGAGCGGTCCTGCGTCGGTCGTCTTCATATCGCCAACCCCAGCAGCGAATGCTGCAAGGCCCCGTCTTCGGCCAGCTCCTTCATCGACCCGGCATGGACGACCACGCCGTTGTCCATGACGGCGACGCTGTCCCCCAGCCGCTTGGCGAAATTGATGTTCTGCTCGACCAGCAGGATGGTGACGCCGCTGGCCTTGAGCTGGGCGAATGCGTCGATCATGTTGTTGATGATCGCGGGCGCCAGGCCCTTGCTCGGCTCGTCGATCAGCAGCAGCTCGCGCGGCTCCACGATCGCGCGTGCCACCGCCAGCATCTGTTTTTGCCCGCCGGAGAGCTTGCCCGCCGGATGGTTCCAGAACTTTTCGACCGCGGGGAACAGCGAAAAGATCCACTTCAGTCGCGCTTCGTCCATCTGTGCGGCGTTGCGGGCCGACCGCGCGGCCAGCAGCATGTTCTCCTGCACCGTGAGGTCGGCGAAGATGCCCATGTTCTCGGGGACATAGGCCACGTTCATCGACGCGATTTCCGGCGTCGCGAGGCTTGTGATGTCGCGCCCGTTGAAGGCGATGGCCCCCTGGGACGCTCGCCACAGGCCCATGATGGTGCGCAGCGTGGTGGTCTTGCCGGCGCCATTGCGGCCCAGCAGCATGGTGAGCTTGCCGCGCGGCACGGACAGGTCCACGCCATGCAGGATGTGGTAGGCGCCGATGTGCGTGTGCACGCCGGAAAGTTCGAGCAGGTTCGCTTTCATGGCTGCTCTCCCCTTTCCCTTCGAGGGGAAACGCCGGGATGGGGGGGCGTCCCATCCTGCGCGGAAGCGTTCTGGGCGGCAACGCCCAGATAAGCTTCCTGCACGATCGGCGAAGCGATGACTTCGGCCGGCGCGCCATCGGCGACCAACGTGCCGTTGTGCAGCACGATGATGCGGTCGGCCAGTTCGCGCACGACGTCCATCTTGTGCTCCACGAGCAGGATGGTCTTGCGCGGGTCCTCCTTGAGCTTGCGGATCAGGTTCAGGATGACCGGGGCTTCGGCTGCGTTCATGCCCGCCGTCGGCTCGTCGAACATGAACACCTGCGACTCCAGCGCCATCAACAGCGCCACTTCCAGCTTGCGCTGGTCGCCATGAGGAAGGTTCGCCACCAGTTCATTTTCCTTGTCGGCCAGCGCCACCGCCGCCAGGATCTCGTCGGCGCGCGCGATCAGGCCGCGGTGATCGCTCCAGACGCTCCACAGGTTCAGCCCGCGCCGGTGTCCGCCCTCGCGCGTGGCCTGCACCGCCAGCCGGATGTTCTCCAGCACGGTGAGGCGCGGGAACAGGTTGGTGAGCTGGAAGGCCCGGCCCAGTCCCGCGCGGGTGCGCTGCGATACCGAGAAGCCGGACAGGTCGCGCCCATCGAGCGTGACCTGCCCGGCGCTCGCCTTGAGCTGGCCTGAGATCAGGTTGAAGTAGGTCGTCTTTCCCGCGCCGTTCGGGCCGACGATGGCGGTGAGCGTGCCTGGCTGGAAAGCGCAGGTCACGGCATTCACCGCCACGTGGCCGCCGAAGCGGATGGTGAGGTCCCTGGTGGCGAGCAGGCTCATGATTCCTTTGTTGCTTGCGGGACAGATCTTCAGCTCTGTCCGCAACTGTTCAAGAACAAGTGCCGATCACGTAGTAATTCGTGCCGGTCTGCTTCAGCGTGGTTATCGTGAAGGTGTTCCACAGCCCCATGTACTGCGCCGATCCGTTGGCGTAGGTGTAGCCGCCGGACGTGTAAGCCCGGCCGGCCGTCGTGTGGGCGTAGTTCGAAGATGTGTAGCAGGTGGCGGTCGGCGGCGCCGTGCCGGTGGTGGTGCCGCTGGCGGCCGCGGAAGCCGCACTTTCAGCGCCATTGCCGTCCACTGACTTGACGGTCCATGAATAGGTGGTGCCGGCCGCAAGGCCCGTGTCCGTGTAGTTCGTCACGGTGACGCCAAGCGCATTGACCTTGTTGCCGCCCCGATAGACGTTGTAGCTCGCGGCGCCGGTCACGCCGTTCCACGTGATGTTCATCGTGGTCGTCGTAGCGCCGGAAGTCGACACGCCAGTGGGCGCGGGCAGCGTGGAGGCCGGGGTGCCGCTGGACAATTGGTCGACCATGGCCTTCACCGCCACCATCTGCGGGCCCGACTTCTTCGCGTAATTGACGCTGTCGTAGCCCCACCAGTCCCAGCAGCTGTTGGTGGCCGCGGTGCTGGTCTGCGGGTACAGCATGATGATCTTGTTGGTGTCGCCCCAGCGGTTGTAGCCCGTGCTGCGCACGTACTTGTCACCAACGAGGGTGTAGTTCTGCTGGCAGCCGTGGAACACCACATGGACGCGGCACTGCTGGCCACCGCTGCATGCGGAGGGAATGTAGGCCCATCCCGTCGGGGACATGCCGTGGTTGGTGATGAACTGGCTCTGGTTGAACTCGACGAAGTTGCCGGCGGGCAAGGCATTGGGGTTGCGGGCATTCAGCGGCCCGTAGATCTGCTGCAGGATGGCGCCGGCCAGGTCGAAATTGCAATCGTTGATGTACGGACTGGCCTTGGTCGAGCAGGCGCTGCCGAAGTCATCGGTGATCATCGCGTGCTCGGCGGCGATGTCCTTCTTGTAGATCACGTTGGCCGTGGGCACGAAGCTGTTGTAGTAGGTCTTGAGCGCGTCCATCACGCCGGGCTTGACGGTGCTGTCCAGCGAACCGGAGAAAAGGTACACCTTGGACTGCTGCATGTTCGCCACGGGGTCGATGAGGCCTTGCGACGCCCAGTTGTTCGTGGTGCTGACCAGCGTGCTGGTGGGTATGCCCGCCGGACTGGCCATGCACCGGCCCGTGGCGTTGGTGATGGAACCCTCGGCGCAATAGAACGGTCCGCCGGCGACGACGCCGACGCCCTTCTTGAAGGTTCCGGAGTAAGCCACGTGCATCTGGACGGCCATGAAGCCGCCGGACGACAGCCCGGACACGCTGGTCTGGGTCTTGTCCACGTTGAGCTTGGGCAGGTCCACCGCGGCGAAGGCGGTACCTGATGCGAGAGCCGCGACGGCGGCGACGGTGCGAAGCAATCTGAAAGTCATCGAGTGTCTCCTATGGCTGTTGACGAAAGCACAACCCCTCCCCCCGTGTGACCCGGGAGTTAGAACCTCTGGAAGGAGCCAGGGCTGGAGGCCCCGGCTTCTACGCCGCTATCGCTTGTTGCGGATAGGCACGTTCATTTCGGATGGCATGATTTCCTTCACGAGGTGAAGGTCCGCCATCGCGCCCTGCCTGGCGCCGGGCGCCACGCGGAAGTGATACATCGACTGCATGGCCTGGTGGTCTTCCTTGCGGAAGGTCATCTGGCCCTTGGGCGTGTCGAAGCTCATGCCCTCCATCGCGGCGATTAGCTTGTCGGTGCCGGTGTCGCCACCGGTCTTTTTCAGCGCCGAGACGACAGCCATCGCGGCGGAGAAGCCGCCGGCCGTGAAGAAGTCGGGCGGGCTCTTGAAGCGCTGGTAGTGGTTGGTGACAAGCCACAGGTTGGTCTGGTTCTTGGCAAAGCCGAAGTAGTAGTAGCTGGCGCCTTCCATGCCCGGGAACTGGTTGTAGGCGACCATGGCCGGCAGGATGTTGCCGCCGGTGGCGATCTCGATGCCGTAGCGCTTCAGGTCGAGGTCGGCGATCTTGAACGGGTTGCCGGCGCCGGCCCAGACGATCCAGATCACCTTGCGGCCCGGCTGGTCCTTCAGCTTGTCGATCAGGCGCTGGGCGCCCGCCGTGAAGTCGGTTGTGTTGGCGGGCAGGTACTCCTCGTGGACGATCTTGGCGGCCTTGATCGACTCCTTGAAGGCCTTCACGCCGTCGCGCCCGAACGCATAGTCCTGCGCCAGGGTGGCGATGGTGACGCCCTGCTTGTCCAGCGCGACGGCGTTGGAAATTGCATCCTGCGAACTGTTGCGCCCGGTGCGGAAGATGTACTTGTTCCACTTGTCGCCCGTGATCGAATCGGCCACCGCCGGCTCGACCAGCAGGATCTTCTTGTATTCCTCGGCCACAGGCAGCATCGCCAGCGCCACGCCCGACGAAGTCGGGCCCACGGCGAGGTCGACCTTGTCGTCGGAATAGGCCGTGGCCAGCAGCGACTTGCCCAGGTCGGGCTTGCCCTGGTCGTCCTTCTCGATCACGGTGATCTTGCGGCCGTTCACGGTCATGGTGCCGTTGGTGGCGTATTCCAGGCCCATCATCAATCCGGTGGCCGTCTGCTTGCCGTAGGCCTCGAGCGGTCCGGTACGGCTGTAGATGTGGGCGATCTTGATGTCCTTGGCCTGGGCGAACGCCTGGGGCAAGGTGAGTGCGGAAGCTGCGAGCGCGGCGAGCGCAACCCAGGTGCGACGTTGCATGGAAATGTCTCCTTGTAATAACTGCCTGTCAGAAGCGATACAGCACGTGGCGTGCCAACAGCCGCGCCATTGATTCGTAAGCCAATTTTGCGCAGGCAAGGTGCGATTGCCCATGTTTCAGACACTATATGCCTGAAATTCAGGCGTCTGCGCGAAAATCAGACATCGATTCCAACCGCTCATAGAGCTTGGCACGTGATATCCCGAGCAGCTTTGCTGCGGCCAGCTTGTTGCCGCCGGTGGCCGAAAGCGCCGCGTCGATGGCCTGGCGCTCCAGCTCGGCCACCTGCTGCGCCAGCGGCCGCAATGCCCCAGGCGCCGCTGCGGCCGGCACGGCGGGCACCGGCGCTGCGATCTGCTTGATGCCGGCTTCACGGAATACTTCCTCGAGATGGCGCACTTCGATGTGGTGCGAATCGCTGCGCATGGCCGCCTGCTCCAGCACATTGCGCAGCTCGCGGATGTTGCCGCGCCAGTTCTGCGCCGCCAGCAGCGCCACCGCGTCGCCACTCAGCTCGGGCGGGGCGGAGCCGCTGCGCAGTGCCATGTCCTCCGCCAGCACTTCCACCAGCGAGGGAATGTCGGGCCGCCGCTCGCGCAGGGGCGGCACCCGGATCGGCAGCACGTTGAGGCGGTAGTAAAGATCCTCGCGGAACTTGCCCTCTCGCACCAGCGATGCGAGATCGCGCGAAGTGGCGGCGATGACGCGGGCATCGAACGGCACCACCTTGTTCGACCCCAGCGGTTCGATCTCGCCTTCCTGCAAAGCGCGCAGCAGTTTGGGCTGCAGGCTGGGCGGCATGTCGCCGATTTCGTCGAGGAACAGCGTCCCGCCATCGGCCAGCTTGAATTTGCCCTCGCGCCCCCTGCGATCGGCGCCGGTGTAGGCGCCGGGCGCCACACCGAAGAATTCGGCCTCGAGCAGCGTATCGGGTACGGCCGCTATGTTCACGCTCACCAGCGGCCCCGCAGCCCGGCCCGAAGCGGCATGGATGGCGTGCGCGAGCAACTCCTTGCCGGTCCCGGTTTCGCCCAGCAGCAAAACGGGGCTGGACGACAGCGCGGCGCGCCGTGCCTGGCGCTTGACCTCCACCGCCGCCGGGCTGCCCCCGACGAAACTCGCCAGCGTGTACTTGGTGCGGCGCTGGCTCGCGAGCTCACGGCGGGCATCGTCGAGGTCGCGCTGCAAGTGCGCGAACTTGCTGATCAGCGGCTGCAGCGTGGTTTCGGGATGGTCGAACAGCACGATACCGATCGCCCCGATGAGTTTGCCGGTGTCTTCGTCACGCAGCGGCAGGCGGCTGACGACGAAAGTGCCGGCCTTGTTGGTCAGCAGGTCGATCAGGATCGCCTGGCCGGTTTCCAGCACGCGGCGCATCTGCGTGTTGGGCACCACGTCCTCGACCATGTGGCCCACGAACTGGTCGACCGACGAAAAGCCCAGTGCCGGCAGGAACCGCTTGTAGCCCTCGTTCACCCACACGATCCGGCCGGTGCGGTCGACCAGGAACATCCCCTGGCTGATGCTCGAAAAAAGCTGGAACATGGACCGCGCGGCCAGCTCCAGGATGCTCTGCGCGTCCAGCGGCAGGGCCTGGGCGGAAGGTGTCGTGGCGGACATCGGTACTGCGTGCCGTGGGAACGTCAATGGCCCAGTATCTTGGCCAGAAAATCGCGGCTGCGTTCGGTCTGCGGGGTGTTGAAGAAGTCGTGAGGGTTGCTGCGCTCGACGATCTGGCCTTCATCCATGAACACCACGCTGTCGGCCACGGCCTTGGCAAAGCCCATTTCATGGGTGACGCACACCATGGTGATGCCCTGGCCGGCCAGCTCGATCATGACGTCCAGCACCTCCTTGATCATCTCCGGATCAAGCGCCGAAGTCGGCTCGTCGAACAGCATGATCTTGGGCGTGAGGCACAGCGCGCGGGCGATGGCCACCCGCTGCTGCTGGCCCCCCGACAGCTGCAAGGGATATTTGTGCGCCTGCTCGGCGATGCGGACGCGCTCGAGCTGCTGCATGGCCTTTTCCTGCGCCTCCTTCTTGGGCATCTTGTTCACCCAGATCGGCGAAAGCGTCAGGTTTTCCAGAACGGTGAGGTGGGGAAACAGGTTGAACTGCTGGAACACCATGCCCACTTTCTTGCGCACCGCATCCACCACCTTCACATCGTCGGCCATCTCCACGCCGTCCACGATCAGCCGGCCCTGCTGGTGTTCCTCCAGCCGGTTGATGCAGCGGATCAGGGTTGATTTGCCCGAGCCCGAGGGACCGCACACCACGATGCGCTCTCCGCGGCCCACCTGCAGGTCGATGTCGCGCAGCACATGGAAATTGTTGCCGTACCACTTGTTGACTTTGTCGAAGCTGATGATGGGGTCGGACATGGAAGTTTGGCTGGCGCTTGGCATGGCTCAGCGCCCTTTGCTCTTGTTGACCTGCTTTTCGACCCACTGGCTGTAGCGCGACATCGAGAAGCAGAAGATGAAATAGATGAGCGCGATGAAGAGGTAGCCCTGCAGCTTGAACGGCTTCCAGTTGGCGTCGGCATTGATCGCCATGTCGAGCGCGCCGGTCAGGTCGTACAGGCTGACGATGCTCACCAGCGAGGTATCCTTGAAAATCGAAATGAAGCTGTTGACGATGCTGGGCACCACCATGGCCAGCGCCTGCGGCAGCACGATCTTGCGCTGGATCTGCCAGTACGACAGGCCCAGCGTGGCCGCCGCCTCGATCTGGCCCTTGGGGATGGCCTGCAAGCCGCCGCGTATGACTTCCGCCAGATAAGCGGCGGCGAACAGCGTCATTCCCACCAGCACACGGATCAGCACGTCGATGGTCAGGCCCTGCGGCATGAACAGCGGAAACATGAACGAGGCCATGAACAGCACCGAAATCAGCGGCACACCGCGGATCAGCTCCACATAGAGGGTGCAGAAGACGCGGATGGCCGGCAAGTCGGAGCGCCGGCCCAGCGCCACCGCCAGCGCGATGGGAAACGCCATGAGGATGGACAGCGTGGCCAGCAAGATGGTGAGCGGCAAGCCGCCCCAGCGGTCGGTCTCGACCTTGGTCAGCCCCAGGGTGTTGCCATACATCAGGACGAAGAACACCGCGAGCACGACGACCCAAAGCACCGCCAGCCAGGGTTTCCACAAGGGCCGCGTGCAGCTGGCCACCAGCATGGCGAGCATCAGCGCGGTGGCCACCAGCGGCCGCCACTGCTCCCCGAAGGGGTAGCGGCCAAAGATGATCAGGCGGAACTTCTCGGCCACCACGCCCCAGCAGGCGCCCACGCCTTCGGCCGCGCGGCAGGCTTTCAGGTCCGGCGCCCACACGGCCTGCAGCAGCGACCAGTTGAGAAACTGAGGCACGAACCACAGCAGCAGCGCGCCCAGGACGATGGTGGAGCCCGCGGTTTTCCAGTCGCCGAACAGGTTGCGGCGCAGCCAGGCCGGCAGGCTCCGGCTGTCCGTGGGCGCCGGCCGCGCGGCAATCGGCTGGAAACTGGTGGCGCTCATGAAGCAGTTTCTCCGTTCAACGCTCTTTGATGGCCACGCGAGCGTTGTACCAATTCATGAAGGCCGAAGTCAGCAGCGACAAGGTGAGGTAGACCGCCATCACGATGGCGATGCATTCCACCGCGCGCCCGGTCTGGTTCATCGCCGTGTTGGCGATAGAGACCACGTCGGGATAGCCGATCGCCACCGCCAGCGATGAATTCTTGGTCAGGTTCAGGTACTGGTTGGTCATCGGCGGGATGACGACGCGCAAGGCCTGCGGCATCATCACCAGCCGGATATCCAGGCCCCGATCCAGCCCGAGCGCGGCGGCGGCTTCGCTCTGGCCGGCGGGCACTGACGCTATGCCCGAGCGCACCACTTCCGCGATGAAGGACGCGGTGTAGGTGGTCAAGCCGATCAGGAGGGCCAGGAATTCCGGCGTGAGGGCGCCGCCGTTTTCGACCGCGAACTCGCCCTTGACCGGCGAATCTACAAGAGTGGGCGCGCCGCCGGCCAGCCAGCCCAGCAGCCCGGCCGCGATCACGATCGCAACGGGCGCCCAGAACATGCTTGCCGCAATGCCGGTAGCCTCGAAGCGCTTCAACGCCCAGCGGCGGTACAGCCAGGCCAGGACCACGCCGGCCACCACGCCGCCGGCCGCCCAGGCCTGCCCCGCCTGCCATATCGGCACCGGGAAATTCACCCCGCCCTTGCTCAGGAAGAAGGGCCCGAATTTCCAGGCATCCTGGATAGAGGGCAGCATTTCGGTCAGCACCAGGTACCACATCAGCAGGTGCAAAAGGACCGGCACGTTGCGAAAGCACTCGACATAGGCTGCGCACAGGCCTCGCACCAGCGCATTGCGCGAGAACCGGCCCACGCCGACCAGGGTGCCCAGAACGGTGGCCAGAAAGATGCCCGCTACGGCGACCCGCAAGGTGTTGACGATGCCGACCAGGAAAGCCCGCCAGTACGATTCGGCGGAGTCGAACGCGAAGAGACTCTCGCCAATGGAAAACCCGGCCGATTGGCTCAGGAAATCAAAGCCGCTCTGAATGCCGCGCACCCGCATGTTGTGCAGGGTGTTGGACGCCAGAAACCAGATCACCAGGGCGATCACCGCGAAGGCGACGAGCTGGTAGACCAGGCCCCTGAAGGCGCGGCTGCGCCAGGACCACGGGCTCTTGCTGGGCGGGCTCCTGGTCGCCATCCGGACAGGTGCGCCGACTTTTAACGAATCGGGATGGCGTACATCAGGCCACCCTTGTTCCATTGATTATTGATCCCGCGCGGCAGGCCCAGCGCCGACTTCGGACCGACGTTGCGCTCGAAGATCTCGCCGTAATGGCCCGTGGCCTTGAGCGCGCGCGCCATCCAATCCTTGTCCAGGCCCAGCAGCTTGCCCGTGTCCTCTCCGGTGCCCAGGATGCGCTTGACGACCGGGTCCTGGCTGGATGTCTTGAGCTGGTCGACAGCGGCCTGGGTGATGTCGTATTCCTCGGCCTCGATCAGGCCGTAGATCACCCATTTGACGATTGCGAACCATTCGTCATCGCCGCGGCGCACCATCGGGCCCAGCGGCTCCTTGGACACCAGTTCGGACAGGATCACGTGGTCGGCGGGCGTGGTGGCCCCCTTGTTGCGGATGGACGCCAGTCCCGATGCATCGGTCGTGTACGAGATGCAGCGGCCCGCGAAATAGGCGGCGGTGGCGGCTTCTTCCTTTTCGAACACCACGGTCTTGATGTTGAGGTTGTTGGCCTTGGAGTAGTCGGTCAGGTTTTTCTCGGTGGTGGTGCCCGACTGCACGCAGACGGTCTGGTTCTTGAACTGCTTGGGGTTCTTGATGTTGCTCTTCTTGTGAACGATGAAGCCCTGGCCGTCGTAATAGGTGACCACGGTGCCGTGCAGGCCCAGGGATGCATCGCGCGTGAGCGTCAGCGTGGTGTTGCGCGAGAGCAGGTCGATCTCGCCGGACTGCAGCGCGGTGAACCGCTGCTGAGCCGTCAGCGGCACGTACTTGACCTTCTCGGGATCGCCGAGCACCGCGGCCGCCACGGCGCGGCAGACGTCCACATCCAGCCCGCCCCATTTGCCGTTGGAGTCGGCGGCCGAAAAGCCCGGCAGTCCCGTGTGGACGCCGCATACCAGTTGCCCCCGCGACTTGATTCCATCCAGCGTTTTGCCCGCCATCGCGGGCGCCGCGGCCATCAGGCCGCAAGCCGCAAGTGCCGCGGCCAACCATTGCTTGGTGAATCTGCTCATGGGGGGTGTCTCCTGGTGAAGGTATGGAATCGCAGAACAGGATACAGCCCGACTGACTACCCCTCGCCACCCACATCCACCATTGACACTGCGGGCTTTTTTGGGCAGCAATTACTACTTTCGCCGCTTCCAGGCGCGGACGAGCCGCGGCAATACGACGATCGCCACCGCCACGACGAGCAGCGCCAGGGACATGGGGCGCTGCAGGAAGACCATGAAGCTGCCCTCTCCGATCGACACCGCGTTGCGCAGCTGAGCCTCGGCGAGCGGTCCCAGGATCATGCCGACCACAACGGGCGCCGTCGGGAAATCGTAGCGCCGCATCAGCAGGCCGAACACGCCGATGCCCCACAGCAGCAACAGGTCGAAGGTGCTCTGGCGCATGCCGTAAGCCCCGACTGTCGCGAAGATCAGGATGCCGGCGTAGAGCTGGGGCTTGGGGATCTTCAGCAGCTGCACCCACAGCTTGACCATGGGCAGGTTCAGGATCAGCAGCATCACATTGCCCACGTAAAGCGAGGCGATCAGGGCCCACACCAGGGCGGCGGAGTTGGTAAACAGCTGCGGGCCCGGCTGGATGCCGTAATTCTGGAAGGCGCCCAGCATGATGGCGGTGGTGTTGGAAGTGGGGATGCCCAGCGTCAGCAGCGGGATAAGCGCCGCCGTGACGCTGGCGTTGTTGGCTGCCTCGGGCCCCGCAACGCCCTCGATCGCGCCCTGGTTGCCGAACTCAGCCAGGTTGTCGCCCTTGGCCAGCTTCTTCTCCATGGCATAGCTGAGAAAGGTCGGGATCTCGGTACCACCCGCGGGGATGCAGCCGAAAGGCGCGCCGATGGCCGTCCCGCGCAGCCAGGCTGGAATCGAGCGCCGCCAGTCGCGCGGGGTCATGTAGACCTTGCTCAAGGGGTTGCGCGCTTCGGCCGTGCGGCCTTCGTAGACCGCGGCGTACAGGACTTCGGCCACGGCGAACAGGCCGACCGCCACCAGCACGATCTCGATGCCGTCCAGCAGCTCGGGCTTGCCCAGCGTGTAGCGCGGTTGTCCCGAAATCTGGTCCAGCCCGACGCAGCCCACCGCCAGCCCCACCATCAGCGCCGCCATGCCCCGCAGCGTGCTCTTGCCCAGCACGGCGCTCACGGTAGTGAAGGCCAGCACCATCAGCATGAAGTATTCGGGCGGCCCCAGCTTGACCGCGAACTCGGCCACGACAGGCGCGAACAGGGTCACGATCACGGTGGCGATGGTGCCGGCCACGAACGAGCCGATGGCCGCCGTGGCCAGGGCCGCGCCGGCCCGCCCGCTCTTGGCCATCCTGTTGCCTTCCATGGCGGTGACCATGGTCGCGGTTTCGCCGGGCGTGTTCAGCAGGATGGAAGTGGTCGATCCGCCGTACATCGCGCCGTAATAGATGCCGGCGAAGAAGATCATCGAGGAAGTGACTTCCACCTTCGCGGTGATGGGCAGCAGCATCGCCACCGCGACGGCGGGTCCGATGCCGGGCAGCACGCCCACGGCCGTGCCCAGCACGCAACCGACGAAAGCCCAAAGCAGATTGACCGGGGAGATGGCGGTGGCGAAGCCCTGCATCAGGGCATCGAGGATGTCCATCACAGCCACCCGCTCTGGGTCAGCCCCGGGAGGTTGATGCCCAGGAATTTGGTGAAGGTCCAGTACACAGGCGCGGCAATGGCGGCCCCCGTGGCGGCGTCGATGGCCAGCCCCACGGGGCGGCCCGCCGCCTGCCCGCCGGCGCGGCGCAACCCTTGCACCGCGAGCATGTAGCAGAGTGTGCAGCTGAGGATGAAACCGAGGGTCGTGATCAATGCCGCGTTAGCCAGCAGGGCGGCCGACACCCAGGCGAAGGCGGGCCAGTACGCCCGCTCGGCGCCGGATGGCGGATCCATCGCGCGAAACCCCCCGGTCAGCGCTTCGCGCACGATCAGCACGCCGCACGCGATCAGCGAGACTGCGACCACCCAGGGCAGGAAGTTGGGGCCGACCCCGCCGTAGCCCGCCGCGGCCGGAATGGACAAGGCGCCCGCGGCGAGGGCCAGCCCGATCAGCAGCACGCCCGCGCCGACGGCGCTTTGCATCTTCTGAGTGTTTGTCATTTAAAACGCCCGGCCGAACCGGGCGGCGCAAGAACGCCGGCCAGGCTCAGACCATGCCCGATTTCACCATGGTCGCGCGCAGGCTGGCGAAGTCGTCGTCGACGAACTTCTCGAACGCCGGGCCTGTCAGCACCGCCGGGGTCCAGTTGTTCTTTTCCATCGCCTCGGTCCACGCCTTGGACTTCATCGCGGTCAGGACCATGTCGGTCAGCGCCTTGCGCTGCGCCGCGGTGATGCCGGGCGCGCCGTAAACACCGCGCCAGTTGCCGAGCTCGACGTTGATGCCCTGCTCTTTCAGGGTGGGCACATTGATGCCTTTCAGGCGGGTTGCCGAAGTGACACCCACCGCCTTCATCTTGCCGGTGTTGATGTACTCGGCGAACTCGCTGTAGCCGCTGCCTCCCACCGTGACGTTGCCGCCCAGGATGGCAGCCGTGGCTTCCCCGCCCCCGCGGAAGGCCACGTAATTGATCTTGGCCGGGTCAACGCCCACTTCGCGCGCGATCATGGCCGCGGCGATGTGTTCGGTGGAGCCGCGCGAGCCGCCGCCCCATTTGACGCTGCCCGGGTCCTTCTTCAGCTGGGCGACCACGTCGGCCATCGTCTTGAGGGGCGAGTTGGCCGGCAGCACGAACACGTTGTATTCACTGGTCAAGCGGGCGATGGGAGTGGCCTGGCTCAGGTTGACCGGCGGCTTGCCGGTGATGATGCCGCCCAGCATCACGGCGCCCATCACCATCAGCGCGTTCGGGTCGCCCTTGCTGGCATTGACGAACTGGGCCAGGCCCAGCGCGCCCGCCGCGCCGCCCTTGTTCTCGTAACTCACGTTGTCGGCGACCTTGGCGTCCTGCAGGGCCTTGCCCAGGGCACGGCCCGTGGTGTCCCAGCCGCCGCCCGGGTTGGCGGGGATCATCATCTTGACATTGGCGGCCGCGCGCGCGGCGAGCGGCAGCGCCCCTGCCGCGGCAAGCGCGGCCATGGTCTTGAGGAAGGTGTCGCGGCGCATGGAGTCTCCTTGGTGAATCGAATCCTTGCCATCATGCGCCGTCTGCCTGTCAATCGGCTGTCCTGCGCATTGGGGAAACTACTGAACGGGCGCGGCAGCGAAGAGCGCGGCGCCAACGCTAACCTCGACGGGACATGAAACTGCTGCTCGTCGAAGACGACCCCGCCATGCAAGCCACGCTGCAACGCGCACTGGGCCGCCGCGGCGTCGACGTCACGTCCTGCGGCGACGGCCGCGAAGCGCTGGCGCTCTGGCGCTCGCGCGCACCCGATGTCGTGCTGCTGGACCTGACCCTGCCGGGGCTGGACGGGCTCGAGGTTCTCGAGCAGGCCCGCCGCGGCGGGCTCGCGGCGCCGGTGCTGATCCTCACCGCGCGCGGGACAGTGGGCGATCGCGTGATTGGCCTGAACAGCGGCGCTGACGACTACCTGCCCAAGCCCTTCGATCTGGACGAACTGGAAGCCCGCCTGCGCGCGCTGCTGCGCCGCCGCCAGGCGGTGGCCGGGACCACCGCCCCTGTGTCCGCTGTCGGCTCGTTGCGCCTGGACCGCGACAGCGGCGCCATTTACAACGGCGGGGAAGTCATGGACCTGACGCCGCGCGAACTGGCGCTGCTGCGAACGCTGATGGCCAGGCCGGGGCACGCCGTGAGCAAGGAGGGACTGTTCGAGCTGGTCTTCCCGGGCGAGACGCAGGTGCAGTACGAGGCGGTCGAAGTGGTCGTCTACCGGCTGCGCAAGAAACTGGCCTCCACCGGCGTCACGCTGATGACCCTGCGCGGACTGGGCTACCTGCTGCGGGCCAACGGATGAGGCGGCGCCGGCCCCTGTCGTTGCGCCGGTTCCTGCTGCTGGGCATCCTCCTTCCGGTCGGCCTTTTCGTGCTCGTCAATGCGGTGAGCCTGCACCGCCAGACCCTCGAGGCGGTCAATACCGCGTATGACCGCACGCTGCTTGCATCGGCCAAGTCCATCGGGGAACTGCTGGACGTGAAAGGTTTCGACCAGGCCGCCGAGCTGCGGGTCACGGTGCCCTACGCGGCGCTGGAGGCCTTCGAAGCGGACAACCAGAGCCGCATGTTCTACCGTGTCTCGGCCCCCGACGGAACAGTGGTTTCCGGCTTTTCCGAGCTGCCCTTCTGGCGCGGCCGGCTGCCGGACCGCAGCACCTACGCCGCGCTGGTCGATTTCTACGACGACCGATTTCGCGGCGAGCCGGTGCGCGTCGCGGTTTTGCTGCAGCCGGTGGCCGCGCAGGATGGCCGCGGCATGGCGGTGATCCAGGTGGCCGAAACGCTGGAGCTGCGGCAGACACTCACCCGCAAGATCCTGACCGATACCTTGTGGCGCCAAGCCGTGCTGGTGGCGGTGATTGCGCTGATTGCCGTCGTGGTGGTGCAGCGCGCCACGCGGCCGGTGCGGCGCCTCAGCGGCGAGCTGCAGGCCCGCGCGGAGGGCGACCTCACGCCCATCGCCGCCCCGGTGCGCCCCGCGAACTGCTGCCGCTGGTGGATGCCACCAACCATGTGATGGCGCGGCTGGCCCACCTGCTGGACAACCAGAAGCGCTTTGTCCGCGACACCTCGCACCAGCTGCGCACGCCGCTGGCCGTCCTCAAGACTCAAGTGCAGTCGGCGTTGCGCGGTGATGTGGACCCGCGCCAGGCCCTGCAGGAAATCAGCGGCACGGTCGAACGCGCGACGGTGCTGGCCAACCAGATGCTGTCGCTGGCCAAGGTCGAGCAGCTGCGCCAGCAGGCCGACACCTCGGTCACCGACTTCGCCGAGGTGGTGCGTGCGGTCGCCCTGGAGCTGTCGCCGTTGATCGCCGACAAGGACCTCGATTTCGACATCGCCACGATGCCGGCCCCGGTGCGCTCACACGAGTGGATGCTGCGCGAACTCACCCGCAACCTGCTGCACAACGCGATCAGGCATTGCCCGGCCTGCGGCGCACTGTCCGTCCGGGTCGTGGCCGACACCCGCGCCGTCGCGTTGACGCTCGCCGACAGCGGTCCGGGCATTTCCGCCGAGCTGCGAGCGCGGCTGTTCCAGCCGTTTTCGCCGGGAAACGTGCGCAGCGGGTCCGGCCTGGGCCTGGCCATCTGCCACGAGATTACCGCGGCGCTGGGCGGGACGATCAGCCTGGACAACCGCGAAACTCATGGGCACACCGAGGGGTTGGATACCACGGTGCGGCTGCCGCTGGCGCACAATGACAGCTGATGGAAAAACTGCGTATCGACAAGTGGTTGTGGGCCGCCCGTTTCTACAAGACCCGCACGCTGGCGGCCGACGAGGTCGGCAAGGGCCGGGTCGAAGTCAACGGCCAGGAAGTCAAGCCCGCGCGTGAGGTGAAGGTCGGCGACACCGTATCGCTGCGGCAAGGACCGGTGGTGCGCAGCGTCGTAGTCAAGGGGCTGTCGGGGACGCGGGGGCCGGCCCCGATGGCCCAGCAACTCTACGAAGAAACTCCCCAGAGCCTCAAGGCCCGCGAAGCAGCGGCCGAGCAGCGGCGCCTGTCGCCCGAGCCCGCGCATTCCATCGAGCAGGGGCGCCCTACCAAGCGAGGCCGGCGCGAACTCGACGATGCGCAGCGGGGTTGGGGCGACCGCTGGAGTGCGTCGCTCGACGGGGACGGGAAGAGTTAGGGCCAAGCTGAATAAAGCCCCGGTCAAAGCGTTCACAGCTGCGCCGAGTCAGAGAACGAAGCGCGCTAAAGCAGGCACTACAGCTGCGCGAGTCGTCCCTTCAGCGCCCGAACAGCGGAGTCAACCGTAGTCAACACAGGCAAGCCCGTTTCAGCGGCAACCCGTACCAGTGCCCGCGCCATGCTGAACTGCGCCAACGCAATCACGCCACAGCCGCGGCGCCGTGCTTGCATCGCCGCCTGCGCTATCAGTGCGTCGTGGCGCTGCGCATCGCCCTGGTTCAACGCCGCCAGCGCTCCTTCGGCGAGAACGCATTCGAGCTGCGTACCCGCCGGAAATTCGCCCGGCATGGATTGCAGGGTCGGCGCGAAGGTGGCGATCAAGCCGATTTGCAGACCGAGCCTCACGGCGTCCGAAATCATGGCCTCGTTGGGCTTGAGGACGGGGATCGCGGCATGCTTGCGCGCCACCTGCTCAATGCAGGGGCCGAACGCCGAGCTGGTGAACAGGATGGCTTCGCTGCCGCAGTCCACCGCGTACTGCGCCAGGCGCTCGAATCGATCATGCATCGCAGCGTCCAGCCCCTCACCCGCAGCCAGGTCCGCCGACAAGCTGTCGTCAAGAAGATTCATCCGCGCCGCCTCGGGCCAGTCCCGTGCCATGGCCTCGTTGATGGGCGCGACCGAATGCGCCAGCGCGTGGATCAGCGCGATCCGGCTGCGCGTCCCACCCCGGCTCATGCGGCAGCCAGCGTGGTGCGCCGGCGCAGCCGCAAGCCTTGCATCGCCCACACCGACAATGCCAGGATGCCCGCGGGAATGAAGACCCAGTGCTGCGACGGCCGGGCCGGGTTGGGCAGCTTCAGCGTCGCGATCTTGTAGCCCTGTTCGACACCCAGTTTCCTGGCCCGGCTGCCGAACTTGACTTGCGCCACTTGCAACTCGCTGCCGAGCTGGCTCAACGTCACCCCGGCATCGCGCAAGCGCTCGCGGCCCGTGCTGCCCTTGCCCATGGGAATGGCCACCGTCTTGGTCTGCGGCTTGCCGTCGAGCGTTTCGCCCGCGATGCCCAGCACCAGCCACTCCTCCTCGGCGAGCCCGTCCGCCACCTTGTAGATGTCCGCCGCCGGCGCGTCGACATACTTGGGCCAGAACTGGTCGATCACCCAATCGGGGCGGAAGAACAGGAATGTCGCGACCAGCAGCAGGCCGACTTCGACCCAGGTGCAGCGCGTTCGGAACCACCGCATGGTGGCGGCGGCGAACAGCAGCGAGGCCACCGTGCCGGTAATGCACACCAGGACGACCTCGACCCAGGAGCCGACGCCGATCAGCAGGATCTGCGGGTTGAAGATGAAGACGAACGGGAGCACCGTCGTGCGCAGGCTGTACCAGGTCGCCTGCCACCCCGTTGCGTTGGGGTCTTCGCCGGAAATCGCCGCAGCGGCATAGGAAGCCAGGCCGACCGGCGGCGTCACGTCGGCCAGGATGCCGAAATAGAACACGAACAGGTGAACCGCGATCAGCGGGATCACCAGGCCGCTTCGCGCGCCGAGTTCGACGATTACCGGGGCCATCAGCGTCGCGACCAGGATGTAGTTCGCGGTCGTGGGCACGCCCGCCCCGATCAGCAGGCAGATGAAAGCCGTGAGGATCAGCATGACGAGCACGTTGCCGGCCGAGACCAGCTCCACGAAGTCGGTCATCATCAAGCCCATGCCGGTGAGCGTGATCGTGCCCACGATCAGGCCCGCGCTGGCGCAGGCGACGCCGATCCCGATCATGTTGCGCGCGCCCAGCACCAGGCCCTTGCACAAGTCGGCCAGGCCCCGCCGCAAGGCGCCGGTCAACGGGTCCGCCATCCCTGTCGGGCGGAAGACCGACAGCATGACCGGCTGCAGCAGCACCATGGCGATGGCCGCGATGGTTGCCCAGAAAGCGGAAAGCCCGGGCGACAACTCTTCCGCCATCAGCGCCCACAGGAGCACGACGACCGGGATGAAGAAATGCAGGCCGGCGCGCACCGTGGGCCAGGGCATCGGCAGCTTGACATCGGCGGCCAGGGGGTCGTCGATCGGCACGTCGGGGTAGCGCGAGGAGTAGGCCATCAACGCGACATACGTGACGCCGCACAGCAATGCCAGGGCCCACCCGGCCCGATCGCCGGCAAGCCACTGCACCGCCGTGATGATGTAGTAGATCGCCGCAAAGGCCGCGGCGGTGCCGGACAAGCCCAGCGCCCAGCCGATGGCACGCTCGCGCCAGGTCGGCTGGCGCGAGCGTACCAGCGGCCTCAGGCCGTATTTCAGCGCTTCGAGGTGCACGATGTAGAACAGCGCGACATACGACATGATCGCGGGCAGCGCCGCATGCCGGATGATCTCCGAGTACGGGATGCCAACGTACTCCACCATCAGGAAAGCCGCCGCGCCCATCACCGGCGGCATGATCTGCCCGTTGATGGACGACGCCGCTTCGATCGCACCGGCTTTCACGCCCGAGTAGCCCGTGCGCTTCATCAGGGGAATCGTGAAGATGCCTCCCGACACGACGTTGGACACCGACGAGCCGGACACGATGCCGTTGAGCGCGGACGACACGACCGCCACCTTGGCCGGCCCGCCGCGCAAATGGCCGAGCGTCGCCAGCGACACCTGCAGCATATAGTTGCCGGCGCCCGCGATATCGAGCAGGGTGCCGAACAGCACGAACAGGAAGATGAACTGGACCGAGACGCCCAGCGCTACACCGTAGACGCCCTCCGTCGTCAGCCACATGTGAGAGATGAAGCGCGAGAGGGATACGCCCCGGTGCTGGATCGCCTCGGGCATGTAGGGCCCGAGGAACACGAACGCGATGAACAGCCCGGTGGTCACCAGCATGCCGAAGCCCATCGCGCGGCGGGTGGCTTCGAGCATGATGGCGACACCCGTCAGGCCGACCGCGACATCCAGGGTGGTCGGGGCGCCGGGGCGGGCCGCCAGCTCCTTGTAGAACAGGAACAGGTAGGCGGCGCAGAAGGCGCCCACGGCCGCAAGCAGCCAGTCGCTCCATGGGATGACGCTGCGAGACGACTGCCTGAAAGCCGGGAACGCGCAAAAGGCCAGGAAGACCGCAAAGGCCAGGTGAATGGCCCGCGCTTCGGTGTCGTTGAGGATGCCCAAGCCGAGCGTGAACGGAAGCGGCGAGGCGTACCAGACCTGGAACACCGACCACAGCGCGGCCACGATGGCCAGGCCCAGGCCGACGGCGCCCCCCGGCTCGCGGCCACCGAGATCGGCCTCCTTGACGAGCTTGTCGAGTTCTTCGGAGGAGTGCCTTTCAAGCTGCGCCATGGCTCGCCAGCTTTACTTGATCCAGCCTTTTTCCTTGTAGTAGCGCGCCGCTCCTTCATGCAAGGGCGCCGACAGGCCGTCCTTGACCATGTTTTCCGGCTTCAGGTTCGCCAGCGCCGGGTGCAGCTTCTTGAATTCCTCGAAGTTGTCGAACACGGCCTTGACCACCTGGTACACGGTTTCCGGCGGCGTCTTGGCCGAGGACACGACTGTGGCCAGCACACCGTAGGTGGTCGTCGCCTCCGGATTGTTCGGGTACAGGCCGGCCGGAATCACCGCCCTGGCGTAGTACGGCTTGTCGGCGATCAGCTTGTCCACGGCAGGGCCCGTGATGGACACCAGCTTGGCGCCGCAGCTCGTGGTCGGATCCTGGATGTTGGCGCTGGGATGGCCCACGCCATAGAAGAAGCCGTCGACCTTGCCATCGCACAGCGCCGGGCCGTGCTCGTCGGCCTTGAGTTCGGAAGCCAGCGAAAAATCGGTCAGCTTCCAGCCCATGGCGCCCAGCAGTTCCTCCATGGAAGCCCGCGTGCCCGAGCCGGGATTGCCGACATTGAAGCGCTTGCCCTTGAAATCGGTGAAGGCCTTGATATTGGCTTCCTTGCGGGCCACGACCGTGAACGGCTCGGGGTGCACCGAGAACACGGCGCGCTGGTCGCCCCAGGCGCCGCCGCCCTCCTTGAACTGGGCCAGACCCTTGGTGGCGTTGTACTGCACGTCGGACTGGGTGAAGCCCAGGTCGAGCTCGCCGGCCTTGATGGTGTTGACGTTGAAGACGGAGCCGCCAGTCGATTCGACAGAGCAGCGGATGCCGTGTTTGGCCCGATCCTTGTTCACGAGACGGCAGATGGCCCCGCCGGCGGCGTAGTAGACGCCCGTGACGCCCCCGGTCCCGATCGTGACGAACTTCTGCTGTGCCAGGGCCGGAGCGCTTGCGAGCAGGCCCGACAGCGCGGCCGCAGCCGCCAGCGTAGAGAACACGAATTTACGGGACATGGACGACTCCTGTTGAAAAATGGGTCAGGCGGATTGGAGAGCGGCCTGCACGGCGTCGTGCAGACGCTGCGCGATGAGGGCCAGCTCGGAATCGCTGGCGATGAACGGCGGCGCCAGCAGCACGTGGTCACCATAACGGCCATCCACGGTGCCGCCCATCGGGTAAACCATCAAACCCCGCGCGAAGGCCTCCTTCTTGATGCGCGCGTGCAGTTGCACAGACGGATCGAATGGCGCCTTGCTTGCGCGGTCCTTGACGAACTCGATACCCCAGAACAGCCCGCGCCCACGGATATCGCCGGCATGGGGATGCGCACCGAAGGCCTCGTGAAGCAACCGTTCCAGTCCAGCCCCCGCCTCGCGCACGCGCCGAAGCAGGCCATCGCGCTCGATCACCCGCTGCACGGCCAGTGCCGCCGCGCAGGCGACGGCGTGGCCCAGGTAGGTATGGCCGTGCTGGAAGAAGCCCGAACCGCTGGACATGGCGTCCACCAGTTTTTTCTGGGCCAGCACGGCGCCGATGGGCTGGTAACCCCCGCCAAGCCCCTTGGCGATCACCAGCAGGTCGGGCACGACACCCTCCTGTTCGCAGGCGTGCAGGCTGCCGGTGCGGCCCATCCCGCACATCACTTCATCGAGGATGAGCAGCACGCCATGGCGGTCGCAGACCTCGCGCACTGCCTTGAAATAGCCGGGCACCGGCGTCAGCACGCCGGCTGTGGCCCCGCCGATCGTTTCGGCCACGAACGCGATCACCGTGTCCCTCCCCAGCCGCTCGATGGTGGCGTCCAGCTCGCTCGCCAGGCGCAAACCATATTGTTCGGGGGTCTCCTGGGCGCGCCGCTCGCGATAGGGATAGCACGGCGAGACATGGGTGGCGGGGATGAGGATGGGTGCGAAAGGGGCGCGCCGCCATTCGTTCCCGCCCACCGACAACGCGCCCAGCGTGTTGCCGTGGTAGCTCTGCCGGCGGGCGATGAAATGCACCCGCTGCGGCTGTCCGGCCTCGACGAAGTACTGGCGCGCCATTTTCATCGCTGCTTCGACTCCCTCGGAGCCGCCGCTGACGAAATAGGCATGGCTCATGCCGGCCGGCGCGTGTTCCACCAGATGCGCGGCCAACTGCTCGGCCACTTCCGTGGTGAAGAAGCTGGTGTGCGCATAAGCAAGCCGGTCGATCTGGGCGTGCATGGCCGCCAGGACTTCGGGATGGCCGTGGCCGAGGCAGGACACCGCGGCGCCGCCCGAGGCATCGAGGTACCGCTTGCCGGCACCGTCGGTGAGGTACATGCCGGCGCCACCCGTGGCCGTGGGCGGGGTGCGATGCAGGTGGCGGTGGAAAACTTGGGTGTCGGTCATGGTGTGCAGGGTCCCGCAGTGTAAGCAAGGCCGACGCGGCGTCGGAGGGGTCCGACCCGCAATGGCGCACCGCGCTGTCACGGTTGTGCCATGGGGCAAGCCCATACTCTGCGTTGAAGATTCAAGAACCCCGGAGACATTCCATGAACGAAACCAGGACCGATTCGATCCTGCAGCGCGTGCCCAAGATCCTGGCCGTCACCGCGGCCTCTTATGGCTTGACGGCCCGTGCGCAGCCGCGGCGCATGCGCCCGGCGACAGCCAATGCCGGCTGCGGGCCGCACCGCGCAGCCGCCTTCGACCGCACTGCGCGCGAAGCAGTCGTACTTTCCTACTAAAGAGCTCATGCCTTACAAAAAGCCGCCCACGGGCGGCTTTTTTGTTTCACATCATTCCCCTGTTGCGCTCGCGCGCCCGGCGCAATTCGCAGCTTTTTGCCGAGAGGACGCTTGCTCATCCTTGTGCCGCTGCCGCCGTCAGACGTTTCGCTGAAGAACGAGCTACGGTGACGTAAAGCAAGGGGCTCAGCAGCCTACCCAGGAGGATTGGCATTACTTGGCCTCAAAAATGGCAGAGCTGCGACATAACGTAACTTTTACGGCTGAGCAAGGGCGGACCACTTCGTCATTTGGACTCGAATCCCGGGTCCCCACACTCGATTGCGACCCGATTCGCCCGACCGCTAATATGCGGCTGAGCTAGGCCTGGCGCGGCGCTCAGCAATTCGCGACCTGCAAGCGCCGCACGGATCGACAGCCCGGCTTTGTTGCCACCCAGCGTAAAGGTTGTGTTAACTACTTCACTGTTTGCTTACGTTCTGTAGGCGCACACCTATCGCTGTGTCAGACATGTCCTACTAACATCCGCGCTGCCGCTGAGGTTCAGCCTCACGGCGCGATGGAGAGCAGTAGACCCAGCGCGGATGAGTACGGCCCAAGTCCGAACCGCGCCTTCACATGGATGTAGTGATGCAAAGACGTGAATTTTCCAAACTCGCAACCGCTGCCGCAGCAGTAGCTCTTACAACAACTGCCGGGTGCGGCGGCGGGGGCGGCGGGGGCGGCGGGGGCGGCGGCAGCGAAAGTTCGGCTTTGGGGTCGGGCTCCAGCACCGGGGGCGCCAATTTGCCCACGGGAATCAACCTCTCCGGTCTGGCGATCGGGACCAACCTGTCCGGAATGGAATGGGCCAAACCCGGCCTGCGCTATGGCCAGAGCACGCAGCCCAACCTGAACTTCACGGTGCCTCGCGCGGCCGATGTGGCTTACCTGGCAGCCAACGGCTACGGCAAGAACCGCCTGCCGATCCAGTGGGAGCTGT
>JACDFR010000028.1 GCA_013815685.1 Ramlibacter sp. | reverse complement strand
CGCGCCAGCGCATGGGCCTGGTCGAATTTCCGCTGGCCTTGCCCACGGTGATCGCCGGGCTGCGCATCGCCACCACCATCGCCATCGGCACCGCCACCATCGCGGCCTTCATCGGTGCGGGCGGTTTCGGCGAGCGCATCGTCACCGGCCTGGCGCTCAACGACAGCGGCCTGCTGCTGGCCGGCGCCATCCCTGCCGCGGCCCTGGCCCTGCTGAGCGAGGCGCTGTTCGAGCTGGCCGAGTACGCCCTGAACCGCCGCACCGGCCGTGCCCGCCATCGCCTGCAGGCCTGACCGCGTGGTTGGGGCTCAGCGGGCCCAGCGCAATACCAGCGCGTCGAGCCGGCGGGCGGTCTCGATCAACAGGGCGCGGCTGTCGGGGTGGATCTCCGGGAACGGATGGCGCGGCGCCTCACAGGCGATCACCCCACCCTCCTTCATCAGCGACTTGGCGGCCAGGGGGCCGCACTGGCGGTTCTCGATGTTGATCAGCGGCAGCCAGCGTTCATACGCCGCGATCGCCTCGTCGCGCCGGCCCGCGCGGTAGGCGTCCAGAATCGGCCGGATGCCGTCGGGAAAGCCGCCACCGGTCATGGCGCCGGTCGCGCCGGCGTCCAGGTCGGGCAGCAAGGTGATGGCTTCCTCGCCATCCCAGGGCCCCTCGATCGCGTCACCGCCCAGGCGGATCAGCTCGCGCAGCTTGGCGGCGGCGCCCGCCGTCTCGATCTTGAAGTAGGCGACGTGCTCGATTTCCTTTGCCATGCGCGCCAGGAACGCAGCGGACAGCGGCGTGCCGGCCGCCGGCGCGTCCTGGATCATGATTGGGATGTCGACCGCGTCGGACAGGCGCGAGTAGAACTCGTAGATCTTCGGCTCGCCCACCCGGAAGGTCGCGCCGTGATAGGGCGGCATCACCATCAGCATGGCGGCGCCCATGTCCTGCGCGCGGCGGCTGCGTTCGGCGCAGACGCGGGTGCTGAAATGCGTCGTGGTCACGATAACGGGTACGCGGCCGGCCACATGCTCGAGGATGGTGCGGGTGAGCAGCTCGCGCTCGTCGTCGGCTAGCAGGAACTGCTCCGAAAAATTGGCGAGGATGCACAGCCCGTCGGAGCCGGCATCGATCATGAAATCGGCGCAGCGCTTCTGGCTTGCGAGGTCGAGCTCGCCCGATTCGGTGAAGGGTGTGGGAACGACGGGGAACAGGCCCCTGTAGCGTGCGGTGGTCATAGGGGGTAGAACCGGCCTCAGGCAAGGCCCAGGAGGCGCACCGCGTTGCCCTTCAGGATGCCCGGCATGACCTCCGGCTTGAAGCCGGCATCTTCGAAGTCCTTCATCCAGCGCTCGGGCGTGATCAGCGGGTAGTCGCTGCCGAACAGTACCCGGTCCTTGAGCAGCGTGTTGGCGTATTGCACCAGCTGTTTGGGGAAATATTTGGGGCTCCAGCCCGACAGGTCGATCCAGACGTTGGGCTTGTGGGTGGCCACCGCCAAGGCTTCATCCTGCCACGGGAAACTAGGATGCGCCATGACAACCTGCATGTCGGGGAAGTCGATCGCCACGTCGTCCAGGTGCATGGGGTTGCTGTACTCCAGGCGCAGGCCGCCCCCGCAACGCATGCCCGAGCCGATGCCGCTGTGCCCCGTGTGGAAGATGGCGGGCAGCTTGTGGGCATTGATGACCTCATAGATCGGCCAGGCCATCCTGTCGTAAGGGTGGTAGCCCTGCACCGTGGGGTGGAACTTGAAACCCTTGACCCCGTGTTCGAGGATGAGGCGCTCGGCCTCGCGCGCGCCCATCCTTCCCTTGTGCGGGTCGATGCTGGCGAAGCACATCATCATGTCGCTGTTCTCGCGCGCCGCCAGGGCGATCTCCTCATTCGGGATGCGTCTGCGGCCGAGCTTGGCCTCGCTGTCGACCGTGAACATCACCAGGCCGATCTTGCGCTCGCGGTAGTACGCGATGGTTTCAGCAATGGTCGGGCGCCGGCTGCTGCGAAAGTACTTGTCGGCGGCGCGGTCGTACTCTTCGCCGTAGCTGTCGAAAGGGTTCCAGCAGCTGACCTCGGCATGGGTATGCACGTCGATAGCGATGAGATTGCGGTGATCCATGAGGTATTCCTGGCCTAGGGAAAGTCCTAGGAAAGTACTGGCGCGGCAGGCTTTGATTGATTATCGTTGATAACCATAATCAATCCACTTCGCGAAACCCCCATGAGCCATAAAGACATCCATCTCGAGATCCGCGACGCTGTGGCAGTGGTGCGGCTGAGCCGTCCCGCCAAGCGCAATGCATTGAGCGACGATCTCATCCTGGGCGTACGCAACGTCTTCGAGAACCTTCCCGATACCGTGCGTGCAGCCGTGCTCGATGGCGAAGGCGAGCACTTCTGCGCCGGCCTGGACCTGTCCGAACTCAAGGAGCGGGACGCCGGCCAGGGCCTGCATCACTCGCGCATGTGGCACGCGGCCCTGGAGTGCGTGCAATACGGGCCCGTGCCGGTCGTCGCCGCCTTGCACGGTGCCGTGGTCGGCGGCGGCCTTGAGCTGGCCAGCGCCTGCCACATCCGCGTGGCCGACGAATCCACGTTCTACGCGCTGCCTGAAGGCTCGCGCGGCATCTTCGTCGGCGGCGGTGGCGCGGTGCGCATTCCGCGGCTGATAGGCGCGGCCCGCATGGCCGACATGATGCTCACCGGCCGCGTGTACAACGCGCAGGATGGCGAGCGCATCGGCTTCGCCCAATACCTCGTTCCGCAGGGCCAGGCCTTCGACAAGGCATTCGAGCTGGCCCAGCTGGTGGCGCAGAACGCACCGCTGACCAACTATGCGCTGATGCATGCCCTGCCCCGCATCGCCGAGCAGCCGTCCGACCAGGGCTTCCTCACCGAGGCGCTGATGGCTGCCATTGCCCAGAGCGCGCCTGAAGCCAAGAGCCGAGTCAAGGATTTCCTCGAAGGCCGCGCCAACAAGGTCCAGAAAGCTTGAAACCATGAATGCCACTGCCCCGAAATACCGTCCGCTGAAATTCGGCGTCACGCGCGTGGCCATGCGCGACGGTACGGGAGGCATGCGCTACATGAAAGCCGAGCAGCCGCTGGGCAAGCACGCATTGCGAATCACCGACCGCCTGGTGCATTGGGCCGAAGCCGCGCCAGATCGCAGCTTCATGGCCCGCCGCAGCAAGAACGCCGACGGCACGACCGGCTCGTGGCGGCATGTGTCGTTCAGCGAGGCGCTGGACAGCGCGCGACGCATCGGCCAGGCCCTGCTCGACCGCGGGCTCAACGCGCAGCGGCCCGTCGCCATCCTGAGCGAGAACGACCTCGAGCATGCGATGCTGGCGCTGGGCTGCATCTATGCGGGCGTGCCTTACTGCCCCGTGTCGCCGGCCTACTCCACGGTGAGCCAGGACTACGACAAGCTTCGCCATGTCCTGGGCACGCTGACGCCTGGGCTGGTCTTTGCCGCGGATGGCGCGCGCTACGGAAAAGCCATCGCCGCGGCCGTAGCGCCCGACGCCGAGGTGGTGCTGGCCGCCGGCGCAATCGAAGGCCGCAAGACCACGCCGTTCGCTGGTCTGCTTGCCGCGGATGCCACGCCGGCGGTTGACGCTGCCATGCGGGCGACCGGGCCCGACACCATCGTCAAGTTTCTCTTCACTTCCGGCTCGACCAAGCTGCCCAAGGCGGTGATCAACACCCACGGCATGTGGTGCGCCAACCAGCAGCAGATGCGTCAATCCATGCCGGTGCTGACCGAAGAGCCGCCGGTGCTGGTCGACTGGCTTCCCTGGAACCACACGTTCGGCGGCAACCACAACTTCGGCCTGACGCTCTACAACGGCGGCACGCTGTACATCGACGATGGCAAGCCGGTCCCCGCGCTCATGGCCGAGACACTGCGCAACTTGCGAGAGATCGCGCCCACCGTTTACTTCAACGTCCCCACGGGCTTCGAAGCCATCGCCAACGCCATGAAGACCGACGATGCGCTGCGGCGCAACCTGCTGTCGCGCGTGCGCATGTTCTTTTATGCCGGGGCGGCATTGGCGCAGCCGGTGTGGGACACCCTGCACGAGGTTCAGGAGCGCGAAATCGGAGAGCGCATCGTCATGGGCACAGGCCTCGGCATGACCGAGTCCTCCCCCTTCGCGGTTTTCATCACCAACCCCCACGTCAAGGCGGGGTACCTGGGCGTGCCCACGCCCGGGCTCGAGCTCAAGCTGGTGCCTGTCGAGGGAAAGACCGAGGTGCGCTACAAGGGCCCCAACATCGCGCCGGGCTACTGGCGCAATGAGGAAGCGTCTAAAGAGTGCTTCGACGAAGAGGGTTTTTTCTGCACCGGCGACGCCGTACAGTGGATCGACGAGAACGACGTGCACCAGGGCCTGAGGTTCGACGGTCGTATCGCCGAGGACTTCAAGCTCGCCACCGGCACCTTCGTCAGCGTGGGGCCGCTGCGCGGCAAGATCATCGCCGCGGGCGCCCCTTACGTGCAGGACGCTGTGATCACCGGCATCGACCTCAAGGAGGTCGGTGCGCTCATCTTCCCGACGGCGGCTGTGCGCAAGCTCGCGGGCCTGCCGCACGACACGGCGCTGAAGCAGGTGCTGGAAAGCGCTGCGGTCCAGGCCCATTTCCAGAAGGTCGTCAATGCGCTGGCCGCCAGCGCCACCGGCAGCGCGACCCGGGTCGCCCGGCTGCACCTGATGCACGCGCCGCCGTCGATCGACAAGGGCGAGGTCACCGACAAGGGCTCCATCAACCAGGGCGCCGTGCTCAAGCACCGCGAGGCCCTGGTCGATGCGCTGCATGCGGGAGCCCTGCCATTCACTCTCCAGCCTCAGCCCGCACTCTGCTAGAACCCATCGCTTTCAACAGGAGACATCCATGACCACTCGCCGCCACTTCATGCAGTCCGCCGCTTCGATCGCCGCATTCGGCGCCTTCCCGCTCGCCGCGTTCGCACAGGCTTTCGATGCGGTGAAGATCATCAATGGCTTCCCGGCCGGGGGCACAGCGGACAGCACCAGCCGCCGGGTTGCGGAGAAGATCGGCGGCACGCCCTACGCGAAGAACGCGGGCGTGGTGGAGAACAAGCCCGGCGCGGGTGGCCGCATTGCCTGCGAGGTCGTCAAGGCCGCACCGCCCGACGGCGCAACCTTGCTGCTGACGCCTTACTCCTGCATGTCGATTTATCCGCACATCTACAGCAAACTCGCCTACGACCCGTTCAAGGACTTCGTGCCGGTGTCCATGGGCGCGCTGATGACGCATGCGCTGGCCGTGGGACCGCTGGTTCCGGCCACAGTGAAGACCGTCAAGGACTACCTCGCCTGGGCCAAGGCCAACCCGAAGGATGCCAACTACGGTTCGCCCGCTGCCGGCTCGACACCCCACTTCCTGGTCGCCTTGCTCAGCATCAATAACGGCGTCGAGCTCAAGCATGTACCCTATCGGGGGTCCCTGCCCGCCGTGGCCGACATGATCGGGGGCACGCTGGCCTCGACGTCCACGCCAACGGGCGACGCACTGGCCAACCACAAGGCGGGCAAGGTGCGCATCCTGGCGACCTCGGGCGCGAAGCGCACGCCTTTCACCCCGGACGTCGCCACCTACGCTGAACAGGGCTTCCCCGAGTTGACCACGGAAGAATGGTTCGGCTTCTACGCGCCCGCCAAGACGCCCGCCAATGTGGTCGCGAATGCGAACGCCGCCATCAACGCGGCGCTGAAGGACAAGAGCGTGATCGACTCGCTGGGGGTGATGGGCCTGGTGGCGCAGGGGTCCACGCCCGCCGAAATGGAGAAGAGCCAGAAGGACGAGCACACCCGCTGGGGTCCGCTGGTCAAGAAGATCGGGTTCACTGCAGATTCCTGATCGCCGCGCGAATGACGGCCAAGTCCACGCCCGCAGTCGACCAGGTCGACGCCAGCTACCTGGAAAGCCTGATCGGCTACAACGCGCGCCGGGCGGCGCTGTCCGTCATCGAGGTTTTCCTGCAGCGCATGGCCGTCTACAAGTTGCGGCCGGTGGATTTCTCCGTACTGTCGCTCATCACGCACAACGCCGGCATTACATCGCGCCAGCTGTGCACCACGCTGGCCATCCTGCCCCCCAACCTGGTGGGAATGGTCAACGCACTGGAAAAGCGCGAACTGATCCACCGCAAGCCTCATCCGCGCGACGGGCGCGCGGTGGGGCTGCACCTCACGCCCGGCGGCCAGAAACTCATGCGCGACGCCGAACGGACCGCGGCTGAACTGGAAGCGCAGGTCGCGGCCCGGCTTTCGACGGGCGAAACCCGCACGTTGATCAGGCTGCTGCGAAAAATTTACCTGTAGGTTTTTTTTACGCGTGCTGCTATTGTTTGTATAGCAGGATATGCGTACACTGCGTTCCCCGCCGTTCGAAAAGAATAACGGCCTCGAGGAGAACAGCGCATGAGTTCGAAGGAGAATGCCGCCATCGGCCAGCTGCTCGGGCTGCTGGAGTCGCGCTACGCGATCCGCGTGCTGTGGGCCCTGCGCGATGGCCATGCGCAAACCTTCCGCCTGCTGCAAGACAGTGTGGGGGGCATCACGCCCAATACGCTCAATACCCGCATCAAGGAATTGCGCGAAGCGGGTCTCGTCAGTCACGGCAGCGACGGCTACCTCGTCACGCCATCGGGCCTGGACCTGCTCAAACGCATGAATGAACTACCGGCTTTCGCGTCCAAATGGGTAGCGAGCCAAGCCAGGAAAAAAACTGTCCCATGAAAGATCACCTGGATCCCCGCGTGGCGCTGCCCGCCGACGTCGACCGCGCCCTGCTGGTCGGCCGCATCCACATCGAAGGAACGGGTCCGGTCCTGGTCCAGGTGCTGGCCGCCGGTATCTATGACCTGTCGCCGCTGGCCGCCACATGCAGCGAATTGCTGGAGCTGCGGGCGCTGCCCGAAGCGATGCGCGGCCACGCCGCCCGGCGCATCGCCTCGACCGAAGAGGTGCTCGCCAACAGCGCGTTCGACGCCCGCGACGCGGCGCGGCCCTGGTTCCTTGCGCCCTGCGACCTGCAAGCGATCAAGGCGGCCGGAGTGACTTTCGTCGCTTCCATGCTCGAGCGCGTCATCGAGGAGCAGGCGCGCGGCGATGCGAGCCGGGCCGAGGCCGTGCGCGCCGCGGTCGTGGCGGTGATCGGCGACAACCTGAGCGCCGTGCGGCCGGGCTCGGCGGAAGCGGCGCGGCTGAAGGAAGTGCTGATCGCCCAGGGAATCTGGTCGCAGTACCTCGAGGTCGGCATCGGCCCGGACGCCGAAATCTTCACCAAATCGCAGCCCATGAGCGCCGTGGGCACCGGTGCGGAAGTGGGCATCCACCCGGGAAGCGCGTGGAACAATCCCGAGCCTGAAATCGTTCTGGCCGTGAACAGCTTCGGCGAGACGGTCGGCGCTGCCCTCGGCAACGACGTGAATCTGCGCGATTTCGAAGGCCGAAGCGCCCTGCTGCTGGGAAAGGCGAAGGACAACAACGCGAGTTGCGCCATCGGCCCTTTCATTCGCCTCTTCGACCCGCACTTCGGCATCGACGACGTTCGCCGCACCGAATTGTCCATGACGGTCACGGGCGCCGAAGGCTTCGCCATGCACGGCACCAGCTCGCTCTCGAAGATCAGCCGCGACCCGCTCGACCTGGTGGCCCAGGCGACCGGGCCCAACCACCAGTATCCGGATGGCTTCATGCTGTTTCTCGGCTCGATGTTCGCCCCCACCCAGGACCGGCATGGCCCTGGCCAGGGCTTCACCCATGTCGTCGGAGACTCGGTTACGGTTTCGACCCAACGCCTGGGTACACTGGCCAATCGCGTGAATACCAGCGACAGGGCCGCGCCCTGGACGTACGGCATCGGCGCCCTGATGCGCGACCTGGCCCGGCGCGGCCTGCTGCGCTGAGCGCGTCCATTTTCTTTCAATCGCAAGGACATTCCATGATCACCACCCCTTCCGGACTGCAGTACGAAGACACCACCGCGGGCGGCGGCGCCGAAGCCAAGCCGGGACAGCATGTGCACGTGCACTACACCGGCTGGCTCTACACCGACGGCGTACAAGGCGCCAAGTTCGATTCCAGCGTGGACCGCAACGATCCCTTCGCTTTCTCGCTGGGTGCCGGTATGGTGATCAAGGGCTGGGACGAAGGCGTCGCCGGCATGAAGATCGGTGGCAAGCGCACGCTGATCATTCCGCCCGAACTGGGCTACGGCTCGCGCGGCGCCGGCGGCGTGATTCCCCCGAACGCCACGCTCAAGTTCGACGTCGAGCTGCTCGACGCGCACTGAAGGCCAGGTCACGCCGACTGCTTGCGGGCGGTCACCTCGATTTCGATGCGCATACGGGTATCGGCCAAGCCGGCCGAGATCATCATTGCGGCCGGGCGTATCTCGCCGAAGTATTTGCGCAGAACCGGCCAGCACGCCTCGAATTCCTCAGCCTTGGGCAAGACATAGGTGACGCGTACCACGTCGCGCAGGCTGGAGCCCGCCTGTTCCAGCGCATGCGAGATGTTCTTCATGCACTGCTCGGCCTGGGCCACCACGTCCGGTGCGATGGTCATGCTGGCGTAGTCGAAACCGGTGGTGCCCGAGACGAACACCCAGTCCCCATCGACAACGGCGCGCGAGTAGCCGATGTCCTGCTCGAAGGTGGAACCCGAACTGATGAGCCGTCTTGCCATGCCTGGCCTCCAGTGCGATGAAAAACGAACTTTAACGCTGCCAGCGCGCGCCCCACGATTCCAGGGGAACACCGGTGGCGTTGCAAACATAGCTGATCGCGTGGTACCAGCCGGCCAGCATCAGCAGTTCGATCAGCTGTGATAGCGCTGCTCGAACTGCTGGACGGCGTGGCAGCCTGCGACTGCCGTGGGAACTGCGCGATGGCCATCCGCAGAGCTTTCGCTTGCTGCGCGCCGGCGCCGATCCCATCTCCCCTTCCGTAATGAGCGGCCGGATCAAGGAGGTGCGCGAAGCTGGACTGGTAGAGCTCGGGGATGCGGGCTATTTTCTGACCACCGCCGGCCTGGAGCTCATCAAGTACCTAAAGCCGCTCAATCGATGGGCGGACGACTCGGCATCGGGGCTGCCGGCGTCTTTTTTGGATTGAAGCGTTTGCCCCTGCCTTGAAAAGGGCTTAGGGGCCCCAAGCTGTTGCGCAGCCCACATTCCCAGCCAAGAAACATGCCCGAAACGACCCGGATCGAACCCACGCTCGAGCCCTTGCCACAGCAAGCGAGCCCTGAGGAAAAAGAAGCGGCCCAGGCTGCCGACGACGCGGACGCCCTCCACCAGGCCCAGGCCGAGCTGGCTTCGCTGCAAGCGAAGAACGCGGAACTGGCCGAACAGGTCCTGCGGGCGCAGGCCGAGATGCAGAACATCCGTCGCCGCGCCGACGACGAGATTTCCAAGGCACGCAAGTTTGCCGTCGAAAGCTTTGCCGACAGCATGCTGGCCGTCGTCGACAGCCTGGAAGCCGGCCTCGCCATCAGGGACGCCACGCCGGAGCAAGTGCGCGAAGGCTCCCAGGTGACGCTGCGCCAGCTCAAGAGCGCGCTGGAGCGCAACAAGGTGCTGGAGATCGACCCCGCCGCCGGCGCCAGGTTCGATCCGCACCAGCACCAGGCCATTTCGGTGGTGCCGTTACCCCCTGAATCCACACAGGATGCCAACACCGTGGTGAGCGTCCTCCAAAAAGGCTACCTGATCGCCGATCGCGTACTGCGCCCGGCCCTGGTGACCGTGGCCGCCGCGAAATAGAGCTTGAAACCACACAGCTTATCCACAAGTAACGCACACAGCATCACAGACCGAATCTGAATTGGCTCAAGGGCCACAAAGCAAGGAGAAGCAACATGGGAAGAATCATCGGCATCGACCTGGGCACCACCAACTCGTGCGTGTCCGTGATGGAGGGCAACACGCCCAAGGTCATCGAGAACAGCGAAGGCGCGCGCACGACCCCGTCGATCGTTGCCTATCAGGAGGACGGCGAAATCCTGGTCGGCGCCTCGGCCAAGCGCCAGGCCGTCACCAACGCCAAGAACACGCTCTACGCCGTGAAGCGCCTGATCGGCCGCAAGTTCGAAGAGAAGGAGGTCCAGAAAGACATCCACCTCATGCCTTACGAGATCACCAAGGCCGACAACGGCGACGCCTGGGTCAGCGTGCGCGGCAAGAAACTGGCGCCGCCGCAGATTTCCGCCGAGGTGCTGCGCAAGATGAAGAAGACCGCCGAGGACTACCTGGGCGAGCCGGTGACCGAGGCCGTGATCACGGTGCCGGCCTACTTCAACGACAGCCAGCGCCAGGCCACCAAGGACGCCGGCCGCATCGCCGGCCTCGACGTCAAGCGCATCATCAACGAGCCCACCGCCGCGGCGCTGGCTTTCGGCCTGGACAAGCAGGAAAAGGGCGACCGCAAGATCGCCGTCTATGACCTGGGTGGCGGGACCTTCGACATCTCGATCATCGAGATCGCGGACGTCGACGGGGAAAAGCAATTCGAAGTGCTGTCCACCAACGGCGACACCTTTCTGGGCGGCGAGGACTTCGACCAGCGCATCATCGACCACATCATCGCGGAGTTCAAGAAAGAACAAGGCGTCGACCTGTCCAAGGACGTGCTGGCGCTGCAGCGCCTGAAGGAAGCCGCCGAGAAGGCCAAGATCGAGCTGTCCAGCAATTCCCAGACCGACATCAACCTTCCGTACATCACCGCCGATGCCAATGGCCCGCGCCACCTGAACATCAAGCTCACGCGCGCCAAGCTCGAATCGCTGGTGGACGAGCTGGTCGAGCGCACCCTCGCGCCCTGCCGCACCGCGCTGAAAGACGCCGGTGTTTCAGTCAACGACATCCACGATGTCATCCTGGTGGGCGGCCAGACCCGCATGCCCAAGGTGCAGGACAAGGTCAAGGAGCTGTTCGGCAAGGAGCCGCGCAAGGACGTGAACCCGGACGAAGCCGTGGCTGTCGGCGCCGCCATCCAGGGCCAGGTGCTGGGCGGAGAACGCAAGGACGTGCTGCTGCTGGACGTGACGCCGCTGTCGCTGGGCATCGAAACCCTCGGTGGCGTCATGACCAAGATGATCACCAAGAACACGACCATCCCGACCAAGTTCGCACAGACCTTCTCCACTGCCGACGACAACCAGCCGGCCGTGACGATCAAGGTGTTCCAGGGCGAGCGCGAGATCGCGGCCGGCAACAAGCTCTTGGGCGAGTTCAACCTGGAAGGCATTCCACCGTCGCCGCGCGGCCTGCCCCAGATCGAGGTGAGCTTCGACATCGACGCCAATGGCATCCTGCACGTGGGCGCCAAGGACAAGGCGACGGGCAAGGAAAACAAGATCACCATCAAGGCCAACTCGGGCATTTCCGAGGAGGAGATCCAGAAGATGGTAAAGGACGCCGAGCTTAACGCCGCCGAGGACAAGAAGAAGCTCGAGATCGTCCAGGCCAAGAACCAGGGCGAGGCGCTGGTGCACAGCGTGCGCAAGAGCCTGGGCGAATACGGCGAGAAGCTCGAGGCCGGCGAGAAGGAAAAGATCGAGGCTGCCTTGAAGGACGTCGAGGAGGCCCTAAAGGGGGAAGACAAGGCGGCGATCGAGGAAAAGACCAACACGCTGATGACCGCCAGCCAGAAACTGGGCGAGAAAATGTACGCCGACATGCAGGCGCAACAGGCGGCCCAGGCCGCGGCCGGCGGTGGGGGCACCGAGGGCGCGGGCGAGGAAGCCTCGTCTTCCAAGCCGGCAGACGACAATGTGGTTGATGCGGAGATCAAGGAAGTCAAAAAAGGCTGACCCCGGGCGCCGCACCGAACCACCCCTAGATAACGATGGCCACCAAAAGAGACTATTACGAAATCCTCGGCGTTCCCAAGAACGCTTCGGACGAAGAAATCAAGAAGGCTTACCGCAAGCTCGCGATGAAGTTCCACCCGGACCGCAACCAGGGTGAGGACAAGGGCGCGGAAGCCAAGTTCAAGGAGGCCAAGGAAGCGTACGAAATGCTGTCGAATGCCGAGAAGCGCGCGGCGTACGACCAGTACGGCCATGCGGGTGTCGACCCGAACATGCGCGGTCCGGGTGGCCCGGGCGCCGAAGGCTTCGGCGGCTTCGCCGAAGCCTTCGGCGACATCTTCGGCGATATTTTCGGCCAGCAGCGCGCGGGCGCCGGCGCCGGCGCGCGCGGCGGCAGGCAGGTCTTTCGTGGCGGCGATCTGTCGTACGCCATGGAGATCACGTTGGGGGAAGCCGCGCTGGGCAAGGAAGCGCAGATACGCATTCCTTCATGGGAAGGCTGCGACACCTGCCGCGGCAGCGGCGCCAAGCCCGGCACGCAGGCCAAGACATGCAGCACCTGTAATGGCCAGGGCGTCGTGCAGATGCGCCAGGGCTTCTTCAGCGTACAGCAGACGTGCCCGCACTGCCGCGGCACGGGCAAGATCATTCCCGAGCCCTGCCCCAGTTGCCATGGCCAGGGCCGCTTGAAGAAGCAAAAAACGCTGGAAGTAAAGATCCCTGCCGGCATCGACGACGGCATGCGCATCCGTAGCGCCGGCAACGGTGAGCCGGGCACCAACGGCGGCCCGCCGGGGGACCTGTACATCGAGATCCGGCTCAAGAAGCACGACATCTTCGAGCGCGAGGGCGATGACCTGCATTGCGTGGTGCCGATCAGTTTCACCCGCGCCGCCCTGGGGGGCGAAATCGAGGTGCCGACGCTGCAAGGAAAGGCCGCGATCGACATTCCCGAAGGAACCCAGGCGGGCAAGCAGTTCCGCTTGCGCGGCAAGGGCATCAAGGGCGTGCGTTCCAGCTATCCGGGTGACCTGTATTGCCACATAGCGGTCGAAACGCCGGTGAAGCTGACCGAACACCAGCGCAAGCTGCTCAAGGAGTTGGACGAGGCGCTCAAAAAAGGCGGTCCAAAGCATTCACCCACCGAGGAAAGCTGGGCCGACAAACTGCGCGGCTTCTTCAGCCCGTAGTTTCTAGGGGACACTCCACTGTCCGGTGGCGGCGGATGGAGGCAGAATGCGCCCATGTCGCTCAAGCTCTTCCGTTCGACGGGGTATTCGTCCATCCTGTCAGCCGGCGAAACCCGGTTGGCGATGCATCCCGGCTGGGTCATCGCCGCCTCCAGCGCATGGGCGGGTTTCGCCTGCAACGTGGCGCTGTGGCGCCAACTGGGGCTAGGCGATTCACCGGGGCTGCTGGGAGCGCTTGCACTGGGCGTGTTGATTTCGGGCGCCTGCGGCGCCTTTCTGAGCGTGTTGGGCTGGCGCAAGACACTGAAGCCGGCGGCTTCCCTGATCGTATTGCTCGCCGCGCTGACGGCGTGTGCGACTTGGGGGCAAGGCTTGCCGGTGGACGCCGGCTTGCTGCAAAAACGGCTGTTCAGCCTCGTTCTGCCGCCCTGGGCCAGCCTGCTGCGCTGGCAGGTATCGGCGCTCCTTGTGGTGCTGGCGCTCGTCCCCCTCATCTGGCTCTGGAACGTGCAGGTGCGCCGCCTGCCGGGACCGCAGCAATTGGGCGTCAACATGACGGGGACCCTGACGGCAGCCCTGTTCGCGGCTGCCGGCGGATTCCTTTTATTCCGCCACGCGTTATAGGCCCGCCTGCTGTGGCCGTACGCCGCCCCCCCGCGTTACGTGCCCTGCTCGGCTACCACATCAACAGCACCTCCGAAATGCTGCGGCGTGGCACGACGCTTCGGCTGCGGCGCGATCACGATTTCAGCCTGATGGAATGGCGCACTCTGGTACTCATCGAATATATGCAACCCGTGCGCCTGCGCGACCTGGTCGCCTTTTTCGGGGCGGACAAGGCCCAGATCAGCCGCATCGTCACTGCGTTGTCGAGCCGCGGCTTGGTGGCGCGGCGCGCTCGGGAAGATGATGCACGTTCCGCCCCACTCGAATTGACGCTCACAGGGCGGGCCAAGGCGGGGGCGGCCATGCGGTCAGCCCAGGAGCAGGACGAGGCGATTTCGGCGTGCCTCGTCCCGGCTGAGCGGGAGCAACTGATCGACCTGCTGACGCGAATCAGGAGCCGCGCCGTGGAACTGCTGGACGAAGAGGCAAGGCTGCAGCCCGGCCAGCGATAGCGCGGGGCCGGCCTTCCATTCCATCCATCGCGGCCAAATCAAGGCCGGCGCCGGCGAAGTGAATTTAGCAGGGCGAGTTTGATTCGCTGGTGTCGAGCCTGTGATCGATAACGCTTTGCCGGCCACGTACGCGACTTTCCTGGGAAGGCGCAGGGCTGCGGATAACGGTGGCCTGACAATCGCTGGACCGTCCGTCGCCAATATCCACCTGGGTTTCGCCAGGTGTTCAACTTCAACTGTCAGCCCGGCAAGATCGAAGACCAAGTCCCAGCCGGTGCTCATAGCGAATCGCCTTCCCGGTATGGGATTCAGGGCAGATTGGACTTCAAGCACATTGCGCTTCAGGTGGTGGGCAATGTCCCAGTTTTCATAGATGGCGTCAGCTATCGTGCTCACCCAGCAATGGCGCGCGCCGATCGATTGCCCTTCTTCGAAAAAGTAGCCGATGTAGTAGCGTGCCTGATCCCGGCAAGCCTCAAGAGCTTGACCAGCGCAGCATTGATGTCCAGGCAGTTTCCGGTCAGAAGATCGCAAGTCAACGGCTCATCAGATCTGAAATCGTGCTGGTATTGAAATTTGGCGCTGATGCAGTCGACGATCCGGCGCAGACGCTCTCTTTCATGAAGGGCGTTGTTGATTTCCAGATCAGCAAAGACTTTCCGCGCGTCGTCCTGGGGATCAGTGCTCTGGCCGGCGCGGGCTACGAAGTGCTGGTCGACGATCTTGCCGCTGCCGGGGCCAACTTCAAGCCGGAGATGGCCCAGCGGCCGGGCTTGGGAGCACTTGACGAAGAGCGCGGATTGCCCGCTCCGCGCGCTGTAAACGTCTGAGCCTTCCAGCTCGGATCCGCCTCCATATGACGGATCGTCTGATCGGCTGTGGTCGGCGGAATCGCGAAGAGCACCGCAACGGCCCCCTCGGGCTGATCCTCCACCAGTTCGATGCGATCCGAGCAGGGCCAGTACCATGTACAGCGCGAAACCATTCGGCTTGACAAGCGCCCACACCACGACCATTGCTGGAACGCTGGTGACCCCTCCACCCACGAGGAAGGCGAGAGCGACGGCTTGGCTCATCCCAAGGTTGATCAGTCCGCTGGCAAGCGGTAGGGCAGCGTACCCGTTCAGGTAGCTGGGGATGCCGATGGCGACAGCCAGAGGAATAGCCCCCATGCCGTGTCCGAGCCACGCCGTCACTTTTTCAGCGGGCAAATAAATGACCATCAAACTTTCCAGCAAGAAGGCAATGGTCATCCAGCGCAGCAAGAACCAGCCATTCTTGCGGAAACTCGTCCAAAATTCTGTCCTCGCCTCACTGTCGCTCCAGAACCCGCCATTGGGGTGCGGTTGTCTGTACGTTTTTGGGGCCGCAGCACTTCTTCTTTAAGCTGCTGCGCAGGAAGTCCCCGATCAGGTTCCGCTGGACCAGTACATGAGTAACTGCACCCGCAAAAAGGCCGATCGCGATCACTGCAATGGCTGCGAGAGGCTTGTCGATTCGAGTCCACAAGGCACCGAGTAGATCGCCTATCGGCTGACGCGGAGTTTGCGTTGTCGCGCGCGCCGGGTCACAGCATGCCTTCGCGATCGGGTTAACTTTTCAGGGCGAAGATTGGCAAGGTGACACCTCTACAACAATCCTGCTTAAGGAACGTCAATACGTCATTGAGAATGCTGAAATTTGCATGGCACAGAACTGTGCGTCCCTCCTTTCGCTGCGTAACAAGTCGCGCGGTCGTCAGCTCTCTCATGTGAAACGAAAGGGTCGATGCCGGAATTTCGAGACCTCGCTGAATTTCTCCTATGCTCACGCCCTCGTTCCCCGCCCTGACGAGGAGCTGAAACAGCTGCAGACGATGAAGGTGCCCCAGCGCAGCCAGGCATTGAACAGCATTCTCGGATTTCATGTCTCACATTATATCCCTAATAATATGGTTTGATTTGGCTGGGTTGCCGGGGCGACTAATTGGCCGCAAAGGACTTCGATGCGCCTGGCCGTCCGACGAAGTGAATCCAGGTCAGAGGAGCAGGGAAACCAGCTGTAGTACGGTTCGGACTTCACTGGCGCGCTGGTGCGGCGCTACAAGCGTCAAGTCGCCGATTCGCGCCAGTGCACGACCAACGATTGACATCGCCAGTCATGCCCAACGCATCCTTCAGAACAAGCTTGATTGGCGCGAATCGCCAGGCGGAACAAACTGAAGAAGATCGAGCTCCAGCCGCTGCTTGTTGAATCCAAGTCGGTCGGCCGCTTTCTGGAAGCGTTGCCTCACAAGCTCCGACCATACGCCAGCACCCTTCATTCTCGTTGCGAAGTTGCTGTCGTAGTCCTTGCCGCCACGCATCTCCTGCACGCGCGCCATGACTCGTGACGCCCGATCGGGGAAATGCACCTGCAGCCACTGACGGAACAGCGGGCTCACTTCCCAAGGCAGCCTAAGCACGTGGTAGAACGCCGACCGCGCACCTGCGTCCCAAGCAGCGCCCAACACGCCCTCCATGTCTTCTGTAATGAAAGGTATGTGAGGGGTCAAGCTGACGCCGACTGGTATGCCCGCACTCGCGAGCGTACGGATTGTCCGAAGTCTTCGATGAGGAGCAGCAGCCCGCGGTTCCAATATGCGAGCAACATCGGGGCGCAGGGTCGTAATGGTGATGTACACCGCCGCGAGATTTTTCTCAGCCATTCCCGCAATCAAGTCCACGTCGCGCTCTACGCCACTTGACTTGGTCACCAGCGAAAACGCATGGTGCGTGTCTCGCATCAGTTCTATGACTGCGCGCGTCAAGCGCAGCTCGCGCTCCACGGGTTGATAGCAGTCTGTCGCCGACCCTATGTTCAACAGCTTTGGCCGGTAAGAGCGCTTCCCTAACTCACTCCTGAGCGCGGTTGCAATGTTGCGCTTGGCGATGATCTTGGTTTCGAAGTCCAGGCCTGGCGACATATTGAGATAGCTGTGCGTTGGCCGTGCATAGCAATAGATGCAGCCGTGCTCGCAACCTCGATAGGGGTTGACGGAGTGATCAAAATGTATGTCCGGCGAGTCGTTGACGCTCAATGCACTCTTTGCATCTTCAAAGAAGATCTCGGTTGCAAACGGCGCGTCATTGCCCTTCTCATCTGATTCGCTGTTCCACCCGTCATCGAATGCGGCGCGCTCCTCGCAAGTGAAACGGTGAGGCAGCCGGCTTGCCGCGCCACGGCCCTTGATTGCCTGCATCGGAACGACATATTCGCTGGACATACTGTACATAATAACAGTGTCTTGCAGGCCAAGGGGCGCATATTCGCGTACCACTTTCAGCGCACAGCAATTTGCTTAGTAAACGAGAGGATTTTTCGTAGCGATCGAAAAGCAACGAATGGTTTCATTGGACCTGCCGCAACAACGTTTTTTGGGCGGCGATAAGGGGAAATCCAGATGCAGTCGAGCAAGCCCGTCAGCCGCAAAGCAAAGGTTCTGGTCGTGGACGACACGCCGGACAACCTGTTTCTGATGAGCGCGCTGCTGGAAGAGCACTATGAGGTCATCACCGCGAGCGGCGGCGCCCAGGCGCTGGAGATTTCGCAATCGGATGCGCCCCCGGAACTGATTCTGCTGGACATCATGATGCCCGAGATGGACGGCTACGAGGTTATGCGCCGCCTGCGGCAGACCGCCTCGACGTCCAGCATTCCGGTCATATTCCTCACGGCGCTGACCAGCATCGAAGAAGAACAGTTCGGCCTGGACCTCGGAGCCGTCGACTACATCACCAAGCCGATCAGCCCGCCCGTGGTGCTGGCCCGCGTCAACACCCACCTGGAACGCAGCGCCAATGCGCGGCGCTTGCAGGCCCTGTCCGAAAAGCTGGGGCGCTACCTGGCGCCGCAGGTCTACAAGTCGCTTTTCGACGGATCGCGCGATGCCGAGATCAAGACCCAGCGCAAGAAACTCACCGTGTTCTTCTCGGACATCAAGGACTTCACCGCCTCCACCGCCAAGTGGCAACCCGAGGACATCACCTTCCTGCTGAACAGCTACTTCTCGGAGATGTCCAAGATCGCCCTCGAATACGGCGGCACGCTGGACAAGTTCATAGGCGACGCGATGGTGATCTTCTTCGGCGACCCGGAAAGCCGCGGCGTCAAGGAAGATGCGCTGCAGTGCGTGAAGATGGCCGTCGCAATGCAGCGGCGGATGTCGGAACTCCAGATACTGTGGCGCGAGATGGGCTCCGACAAGACTTTCCAGGTACGCATGGGCATCAACACCGGGTACTGCGACGTGGGCAACTTCGGCAGCGACCTGCGCATGGACTACACCATCATCGGCGCGGAAGTGAACATGGCTGCCCGGCTGGAGCAGGCAGCGGACCCCGGCGGCATCCTGATCTCGAAAGAGACATACGGCATGGTTCGCGACGAGATCGCCGCCGCGGAGCAGCAGCCGCTGACGGTGAAGGGCTTTCCCGACCCGATCTCGGCCTACGCCGTGCAGGAAGAAGCCGAGATGCAGCCGACGACACGCAAGGTGTTTCAATGGGAGCGTCTGGGCATGCGGGTACTGATCGACCTGGACCGCCTCCCCTCCGCCGAGCGCGCGGCCGCCGCCGTGGAGCTGCGCGAAATGGCGGACCGGCTCCACTAGGTCCGCACCGATGAAGCGTGAGGCATTGCCCGACACCGCCATCATGGAACTGCAGCTGCAGGAGGCCAGGCAGGCGCTGGAAGCGCGCACCCGCGAGCTGGCCGATGCGCGCTCTTCGCTGTCGCTGCTGTACGCAACGCTGGACTCCACCACGGACGGCGTGCTGGCGGTGCGGCACGAACCGAAGTCCATGCACTACAACATCCGCTTCGTGGAGATGTGGGGCTTGCCCGAGGACGCGCTCAGCAGCTTAAGCGAAGAGGAGCTGATAGCGATGCAGGCGGTACAGGTCGTGGACCCGGACCACTTCTTCGCCCAGATCCGTACGCGCGCGGGGGGTGCGGAAGACTTCGGCGTCGTCGAGCTCAAGGATGGCCGGATCTTCGAGCGATACGTCATCCCGCAGCTCGCGGCCGGGCGCATCATCGGCAAGGTCATCAACTACCGGGACGTGACCCAGCGGGTGCAGTTCGAACAGAAGATGATGTTCAACCACGCGGCGGTCGAAAGCTCGGGTCCAATGCTGTGGTTCCAGCGCGGGGGCGGCCGCGCAACATATGCGAACACAGCGGCCTGCGAAATGCTGGGGTATCGCTCCGAAGAGATCGTGGGCATGGCTATCGGCGACCTTGACGTCAATTATTCGCCGTCCAACCTGGCCCCCCACGACGAAAAATTGCGCCTTACCGGCAAGCCGGTTAATTTCAAGACTCGCTATCGCCACAAGAGTGGCGAGTTGCTCAACGTCGACGTTACGGCGTCGCTAGCCGCGGACGGCGACCGCGATATCTATATCGTGAGCTTCAAGGACATCACCGAGCAAAGAACCGCGGAACGGGCCAACAGCGGGCAGCGAGCATTGATGAGCGCCTTGATCAACTCGATCCCCGACATCATTGCCTATCGGGATCCCGCCGGGGTATTTCTCGGCTGCAATGAGGAATACACGAAGCTGAGGGGAATCCCGGCGGAGCAGGTCGCGGGTCGTACCGCCAGGGAGTTGTTCCCGCCCCAAAGGGCCGACATCATTTGCCGGCGCGACGCGGAAGTTCTTTCGACCTTGCAGAAGATGACGACCCAGGAGCTCGTGACCTATTGCGACGGACGCGAGGTGTACGTCGAAACCGTGCGCAATCCCCTGCGCGACGGCAAAGGCAAGCTGCTCGGCATCCTGGCGATTGGGCGCGATGTCACCCAGCGCGTGCATTTTGAACAGAAGATGGCGTTCAATCACCTCGTGGTCGAAAGCTCCGGCCCCATGCTCTGGGTGAATCGCCGCGGCCACGCCGTCACCTATGCCAATCGTGCCGCCCGCGACCTCTTGGGTTACCACAACGACGCAATCGTGGGCCGGCACATCGGCGATCTGGACGTGGACATATCGGCCGATACGATGAAACCGCTGGACGATGAGCTGCAGCGCACCGGCAAGCCGGTCAACTTTAAAAGGGTTTACCGGCGCCTGGACGGCGCCCTTCGAAACGTCGATGTGACCGCTTCGCTCGCCACCCACGCTGACGGCGAGGTTTACATCGTGAGTTTCAAGGACATCACGCGGCAAAAGCTGGCGGAAGGCGAGGCAAAGCGCCAGGAGGCGCTGATGCGGGCGGTGATCAACTCGAGTCCCGACACCATCGTCTACAAGAACCCGCAAGGCACCTACCTCGGATGCAACGAGGCTTTCTCGCGGCTTTGCGGCAAGCCTTCCCACGAGATCGCGGGCCGGCGAGCCGCCGAGCTCTTTTCACCGGACCGCGCCAAGACGATATGCGAGCAGGACGAATGGGTGCTCGCCACGCAAGAGCAACTGATGCTGGAGGAATTGATGTCGTTCCCGGACGGCTCCCAGGTTCTCATGGCGACGCTGCGCAATCCGTTGCGCGACGAAAGCGGAAAGCTGCTGGGGATTCTGGCGATCGGACGCGACATCACCGAGCGCAAGAAGGCCGAAGACGGGGTCCGCCGCGCCAAGGAGCTCGCTGAAGAGGCGACGCAGATGAAGACCGACTTCCTGGCCAACATGAGCCATGAAATCCGCACGCCCATGAACGCGATCATCGGCCTGTCGCATCTCGCGCTGAAAACCGAGCTGACCGCGCGCCAGCGCGACTACATCGGGAAAGTCCAGTCGTCAGGGCAGCACCTGCTGGGCATCATCAACGACATCCTCGACTTCTCGAAGGTGGAGGCAGGCAAGCTGGACGTAGAGCGCGCCGATTTCGAGCTCGAGAAGCTGCTGGACAACGTCGCCAACCTCATCTCCGAGAAGTGCAGCGGCAAGGGCCTGGAGCTGGTATTCGATATCAGCGCGGAGGTGCCGCGCCACCTGGTCGGCGATTCGCTGCGCGTGGGGCAGATCCTGATCAACTACGCGAACAACGCCGTCAAATACACCGACAAGGGGGAGGTCGTCATCGCGGCGCGGGTTCAGGAGCGAGACGGCGACGAGGTGCTGCTGCACTTCTCGGTGACCGACACCGGCATCGGACTGACCGAAGAGCAAAGGGGCCGGCTTTTCCAGAGCTTCCAGCAGGCCGACACCTCCACGACGCGCAAATATGGCGGCACCGGGCTGGGCCTGGCCATCTCTAAAAAACTGGCCGGACTTATGGGCGGCGAAGTGGGCGTGGAAAGCCAGATCGGCCATGGCAGCACTTTCTGGTTCACGGTGCGAGCGGGTGTGAGCCAGGCCCGTGCCCGAAAACTCCTGCCTGTGCCGGACCTGCGCCACCGCCGCGCACTCGTCGTCGACGACAGCGAGAGCGCGCGCGCCGTGCTCAGCGACATGCTGCGCGCCATGACCTTCAGTGTCGTGGAAGTGCCCTCGGGCCCACAGGCGATTGACGCCGTGCGGCACGCCGCCGGGCGCGGTGAGCCCTTCGACATCGTCTACCTCGATTGGCGCATGCCGGACATGGACGGCATCGAGACCGCTCGCCGGCTGCAGGCCCTGGGCCTGCCTGACGCGCCCTTGATCGTCATGGCAACGGCGCATGGCCGCGAGGAAGTGATCCGCGAAGCCGGGTCCGTGGGCATCGAAGACGTGCTGATCAAGCCGTTCAACGCCTCAATGGTGTTCGACACCACGACCGCAGCGCTGTATGGGCGCCAGGTCGAAGCCCGCCAGGCGCCGGGCGAACCGAAGCCCATCGAGGGACCAATCGGCGCGATCAAAGGTGCGCGCATCCTGCTGGTCGAGGACAACGACATCAACCAGCTCGTCGCGACCGAAATCCTCGAGGGCGTGGGGTTCGTCGTCGAGGTGGCGGAGAACGGGCGGGCGGGCCTGGAGATGGCGCGGCGCGGAGGATACGACCTGGTGCTCATGGACATGCAGATGCCCGTCATGGACGGGGTGGCCGCAACTCTGGAGATCCGCAAGCATGACGCCCTGGCCGGCCTGCCCATCGTGGCGATGACCGCCAACGCCATGCAGCGCGACCGCGAACGCTGCCTGAACGCGGGAATGAACGACTTCATCACCAAGCCGATCGACCTGGACGACCTGTGCAAGGTTCTGCTGCGCTGGATCAAGCCCCGCGCGTCTGGCGAGACGGCGAAGACGCCCGCGCGCGCCGCGGCGGCCCCTGGCGCGCCGGCGAGTTCGGACCACGCCTTCGCCGGCATCGCGGGCCTGGATGCCGTCACCGGACTGCGCCGGATGATGGGCAAGGAGAATCTGTATCTGGCGATGCTGCGCCGCTACGTCGACGGCCAGCGCAACTACCCGGCGGAACTACGACAGGCACTGGACAGCGGCGACTGGCCCACGGCCGAACGGCTCGCCCATACGGCCAAAGGCGTCGCGGGCAACGTCGGCGCAACGCAGGTACCGCAACATGCCCAGGCGCTTGAGCTGGCTATCAGGAACAGGTCAGCGCGCGGCGAGGTTGACCAGCACCTGCGCGACTTCGAGGATTGCCTGCGCACGCTGACCGCGGGCATTGAAGCGTTGCTTGCGCAGAATGAAAGTTCGAAAGGCACTCGAGTTTTCAGTAATTACTGAAAACTCAGAAGTTACTGGCATAATGCGGGCATGGCCCTGCAAAACCACCTGCCACCCTTGTCCAGCCAGTTCGTGGCCCACTTTGGCGAAATGGGCAGCCGCTGGGGCATCAACCGCACTGTCGGGCAGATCTATGCACTGATTTTCATTTCGCAGCGCGCGCTCAACGCGGACGAGATCGCCGAGTCGCTGGAATTTTCCCGCTCCAACGTGAGCATGGGGCTGAAGGAATTGCAGTCGTGGCGGCTGGTGCGCCTGCGCCACCAGCAGGGCGACCGGCGCGAGTATTTCGAAGCCCCCGCCGACGTCTGGGAAATTTTCCGGGTGCTGGCCGAAGAGCGTCGCCGGCGCGAGATCGAGCCCACGCTGTCGATGCTTCGCATGGCCCTGCTGGAGGCCCCGGCCAGCGACGCCGAACGCCACGCCCAGGCGCGGATGCGGCAGATGCATGAACTGATCGACCGCCTGATGACCTGGTTCGACGACGTGCAGAAGCTCGCACCGGAGACGGCCCTCCAGCTCATGGGCATGGGCGCGACGGTCACCAAGGTTCTTGAGCTGAAGGACCGGATGACGGGCAGGTCCCCCGTCGCCCGCAAGAAGGCCTGAGCCATGGACACACTTGTTCTTTCGCGCATCCAGTTTGCCGCCAACATCAGCTTCCACATCCTTTTCCCCACGATCAATATCGCGCTGTGCTGGTTCCTGCTGTACTTCCGCCTGCGCCACAGCGCGGTGAAGGGAACGCCTGCTGCGCAGGCATGGGAAGAAGCCTACTACCTGTGGACCAAGATCTTCGCCCTCACCTTCGCGCTGGGGGTGGTGTCGGGCATCACCATGAGCTTCCAGTTCGGCACCAACTGGCCGGGCTACATGGAAAAGGCAGGCAATATCGCAGGTCCCCTGCTGGGCTACGAAGTCCTGACGGCCTTTTTTCTGGAGGCCACGTTCCTGGGCATCATGCTGTTCGGCCGCGACCGCGTATCGGACCGGGTTCACCTGGTGGCCACAATGATGGTGGCGGCGGGCACCACGCTGTCGGCCTTCTGGATCCTCAGCCTGAACTCGTGGATGCAGACGCCGGCCGGCTTCGAGATCATCGACGGCAAGCTGCACGCGACCAGCTGGCTGGAAGTGATCTTCAACCCGTCGTTTCCTTACCGCCTCGTGCACAAGTTTCTGGCCTCCACGCTGACGGCGGCCTTCCTCATCGCCGGCCTGTCGGCCTGGCAGATCCTGCGCAACACCGCCAACCAGGGCACCCATCGTGCGCTGCGCTGCGCGGTGATCGCCGCGGCGATCGCTATTCCGCTGCAAATCGTGGCCGGCGACTTTCACGGGCTCAACACACTGCAACACCAGCCCGCCAAGATCGCGGCGATAGAGGGCATCTGGCACACCGAAAAAGGCGCGCCGCTGACGCTGTTCGGCTGGCCCAACGAGAAAGAGCGGCGCACCGATTACGCTGTCCAGGTTCCCAAGCTCGCCAGCCTGATCCTGGCGCATGACATCGATGCGCAGATCAAGGGCCTGGATGAATTTCCCGATGCCCATCCGCCCGTTGCCCCGGTGTTCTGGAGCTTCCGCGTGATGGTGGGCATGGGCGTGGCGATGCTGCTGGCGTCGTGGTGGTGCGCCTGGACGCTTTGGCGCAAGGGCTCGCTTTCGCCCCGGCAGCTGCGGCTGCTGGCCGGCATGACCTTTTCGGGCTGGGTCGCCACGCTGGCCGGATGGTTCGTCACGGAGATCGGCCGCCAGCCGTTTCTGGTCTATGGCGTGCTGCGCACGGCGGACCTGGTCGCCGACCATCGCCCCGGCATGGTGCTCTCGACCCTGGTCGCGTACCTGGTGGTGTATGTGCTGCTGCTCGCGGCGTATGTCCTGGTGCTGATGTACATGAGCCAGCATCCCGCCAAGCCGACGCCCGACGCCCCGCAGAGCCCCAAGGCCGCGATGCCCATCGGAGGTCCCGCATGAGCTTCACTTGGGCCGAGATGCTGCCGCTCTTCTTCATGGCCGTGATGGGGCTGGCCCTGCTGGCCTATGTCGTGCTGGACGGCTACGACCTGGGCGTGGGCATCCTGCTGCCGTTCGGCACCGATGAAGAAAAAGACGTGATGGTCGCCAGCATCGGGCCTTTCTGGGACGCCAACGAAACCTGGCTGGTGCTGGGCATCGGCGTGCTGCTCATCGCTTTCCCGTCGGCGCATGGCATCGTGCTGTCCGCCCTGTACCTGCCGGTGGCCGTCATGCTGATCGGGCTCGTCCTGCGCGGTGTCTCGTTCGACTTCCGCGTCAAGGCCCGGGCCGCGCGCAAAGGCATGTGGAACGCCTTGTTCGCCGTAGGCTCGCTGATGGCGGCCACGGCCCAGGGCTGGATGCTGGGCAGCTATCTCACGGGCTTCGACTACGGCCTCTGGTCGCTTCTGTTCAGCCTGGGCATTGCGCTGACCCTGCCTACCGCCTACGCCATGCTGGGGGCCGGCTGGCTGATCATGAAGACCGGCGACGAACTCCAGGTCAAGGCCGTGGCCTGGGCGCGCAAGGTGCTCTGGCCCATGGGCGCGGCGCTGGCAGGCATATCGCTGGCCACACCGGCCGTGAGCCAGACGGTCTTCGACAGGTGGTTCAGCATGCCGCAGTTCATCGGGCTGCTGCCCATACCCGTGGCTTGCAGCGCCGCGTTTTTTGCCGCGTTCCACGTGCTCGGCAAGCCCAAGGTGGTCGCGGCGGGCTATGGCTGGGTCGTCTTCGCCAGCACCGTGCTGATCTTCGTGCTGGCCTTCCTGGGCCTCGCCTACAGCCTCTATCCCTACATCGTCATCGACCGCCTCACCGTCTGGGAGGCGGCCAGCGCCACCAAGTCGCTGATGTTCATCTTCGTGGGCGTGGCGATCACGCTGCCCGCCATCATCGTGTACACGGTGTTCATGTACCGGGTGTTCTGGGGCCGGGCGCGGGCGCTGACGTACTAGGCGGATTCCAGCGCGTCTTGCGGCAACACTCGCTGCTGCGCCTCGCGGTACTCGCGCGTCAGGCGCGCCACCAGGGCCGCCGCGCTGGTGACCTCGGTCACGGCGCCGATGCCCTGGCCGCAGCCCCAGATGTCCTTCCAGGCCTTGGACTTGCTGCTTTCGCCGCCGGAGAAGTTCATGGTCTTGACGTCGCCCTCAGGCAGGTTGTCGGGGTCCATGCCCGCGGCACGGACGCTCGGCTTGAGGTAGTTGCCGTGCACGCCAGTGAACAGGCTGGAGTAGACGATGTCGTCGGAGGTGCCGTCCACGATGGCCTGCTTGTAAGCGTCTGATGCACGGGCTTCGTGCGTGGCAATGAAGGCCGAGCCGATGTAGGCGAAGTCGGCGCCCATGGCTTGCGCTGCCAGCACCGCACCGCCTGTGGAGATCGCACCGGAGAGCGCAACGGGGCCGTCGAACCAGCTCCGGATTTCCTGGATCAATGCGAACGGGCTCTTGACACCCGCGTGCCCGCCGGCGCCTGCCGCTACGGCGATCAGGCCGTCGGCGCCCTTCTCCACAGCCTTCCTCGCAAAGGTATTATTGATGATGTCGTGCAGCACCACGCCGCCGTAGGTGTGGATCGCCTCGTTCACGTCGGTGCGGGCACCCAGGGACGTGATGATGACCGGCACCTTGTATTTCACGGCCATTTCCATGTCGTGCTCAAGCCGGTCGTTGCTCTTGTGCACGATCTGGTTGACGGCGAAGGGGGCAGCCGGGTTGTCCGGGTGGGCCGTGTTGTACGCGGCCAGGGTTTCCGTGATCTCGTGGAGCCACTCGTCGAGCTGCGAAGCGGGCCGTGCGTTCAAGGCCGGCATCGAGCCGATGATGCCCGCCTTGCATTGCTCGATCACGAGCTTGGGGTTGCTGATGATGAACAGGGGCGAGCCGATGACGGGCAGCGCCAGGTTCCGCAAGGCGCGAGGCAGTTTTGACATGTGATGACGGTGTAGCTGATTTGGTCAGAAGGCTTCGAGCGGCAATGCCGTAACGCTGTCCGCGCCCTCGACAATGGCATCTCGCATGCCCGGGGCCTTGCCCAGGATATGGTCGGCGTAGAACCGCGCGGTGACGATCTTCGCCTGCATGAACCGGGTGTCTTCGCCTTTGGCGAAAAGTTCTTCGGCGACCAGCAGCGAGCGGGCGAGCTGCCAGCCTGCCATCAGGTTGCCGGCCAGCATCAGGTAAGGCACCGAGCCCGCGAACACGGCATTGGGCGATGCCTTGCTCTGGCCGGCGACGAAATCCACCACGTCGATGAAGGCCTGGCGCGCGGCAGCCAGCCGCTTCTGGACGGCCCGCGCGGGCACGCTGCCCTGCCTGGCCAACTCTGCCTCCGTCCTGGCGATCTGCGCGGCGATGCCCTTGGCGGTCCGGCCGCCGTCGCGTGCCGTCTTTCGCCCGACCAGGTCATTGGCCTGGATGGCGGTCGTGCCTTCGTAGATCGTGAGGATCTTGGCGTCGCGGTAGTACTGGGCCGCTCCAGTTTCCTCGATGAAGCCCATGCCCCCATGCACCTGCACGCCCAGGGAGGTCACCTCGAGGCTCATCTCGGTGCTGTAGCCCTTGACCAGCGGAACCATGAATTCATAAAAGGACTGGTTCTGCTTGCGCACTTCGGCATCGGGATGATGGTGGGAGGCATCGTAGGCCGCGGCCGCGACGGTGGCCATCGCCCTGCACCCTTCGGTATAGGCGCGCATCGTCATCAACATGCGCTTGACGTCCGGATGGTGGATGATGGGCGCGCTGGCGTTCATGGAGCCGTCCACCGGCCGCGACTGGATGCGGTCCTTGGCATAGGCGACAGCTTGCTGATAGGCCCGCTCCGCGATCGCGATGCCCTGGACGCCCACCGCGTAGCGCGCGGCGTTCATCATGATGAACATGTACTCCAGGCCCCGGTTTTCGTGGCCGACCAGGTAGCCGGCGGCGCCGCCGTGGTCGCCGAACTGCAGGACGGCGGTGGGCGAGGCCTTGATGCCGAGCTTGTGCTCGATGCTGACGCAGTGGACGTCATTGCGCGAGCCGACGGAACCGTCCTTGCCGACCATGAACTTTGGAACCACGAACAGACTGATGCCCTTGACGCCCTCGGGCGCGCCCGTCACCCGGGCCAGCACCAGGTGCACGATGTTCTCCGCCATGTCGTGGTCGCCATAAGTGATGAAGATCTTCGTGCCGAAAACCTTGTAGCTGCCGTCGGGCTGGGGCTCGGCCCGCGTGCGCACCAGCGCCAGGTCCGAGCCCGCTTGCGGCTCGGTCAGGTTCATGGTGCCGGTCCATTTGCCCGAGACCAGGTTTTCCAGGTAGACGGCCTTGAGGTCGTCGGAACCGGCGGTCAGCAGGGCCTCGATCGCGCCATCGGTCAACAGCGGGCACAACGCAAAACTCATGTTGGCCGAGTTGAGCATCTCGCCGCAGGCCGCCCCTATGGTCTTGGGCAAGCCCTGGCCCCCGCACGCCTGGGGATGCTGCAAGCCCTGCCACCCGCCGTCGGCGTATTGCCTGAACGCCTCCTTGAAGCCGGGCGTGGTGATGACGTTGCCGTCCTTCCAGCGCGAAGGATTACGGTCGCCTTCCACGTTCAGTGGCGCAACCACCCCCTCGTTGAATTTCGCACATTCTTCCAGCACGGCCTGGGCCGTATCGAAGCCGGCCTCTTCGAAGCCGGGCATCTTCGCGATCTCGTCGATGCCGGCCAGGTGCCGGATATCGAAGAGCATGTCGTTGAGAGGGGCGGTGTAGCTCAAGATGTCCTCCGGACAAGGAGAGAACAAGGCATCGCACGCGATGCCTTGAACTTGTGGTTTTAAAGTGCCGCAATCAGCTCAGGCACAGCCGTGAACAGATCCGCTTCCAGGCCGTAATCGGCCACCGCGAAGATCGGCGCTTCGGGGTCCTTGTTGATCGCGACGATCACCTTGGAGTCCTTCATGCCCGCCAGGTGCTGGATAGCGCCGGAGATTCCCGCGGCGATGTACAGCTGCGGCGCGACGATCTTGCCGGTCTGGCCGACCTGCCAGTCGTTGGGCGCGTAGCCCGCATCCACCGCGGCACGGCTGGCGCCCAGGGCCGCGCCCAGCTTGTCGGCCAGCGGCGTCATGACCTCGTTGAACTTCTCGGCCGAACCCAGCGCCCGGCCGCCGGAGACGATGATCTTGGCGGCGGTGAGCTCGGGCCGGTCGCTCTTGGCGATCTCGTTGCCTTCGAACGTGCTCTTGCCGCTGTCGGCGACGCCGGCGGCAGTCTCCACGGCGGCACTTCCCCCCGTGGCCGCGGCCGGGTCGAAGCCGGTGGTGCGCACGGTGATGACCTTTTTCTCGTCCAGGCTCTGCACCACGGCGATGGCGTTGCCGGCGTAGATCGGGCGCTCGAAGGTATCGGCGCTCTCGACCTTCGTCACATCGGAGATCTGGCCGACGTCCAGCCTGGCGGCCACGCGAGGCGCGATGTTCTTGCCGCTGGCCGTTGCGGGAAACAGGATGTGGCTGTAGTTGCCGGCGATGGCAAGCACCTGCGCGGCCATGTTTTCCGCAAGGCCGTGCGCGAAGTGCTCGCCCTCGACGTGGATGACCTTCGCGACGCCGGCAATCCGGCTGGCGGCCTGGGCGGCCTCGCCGGCATTGTGCCCGGCGACCAGCACGTGGACCTCTGCGCCGCACTGGGCGGCCGCGCTGACGGTATTGAGCGTTGCACCCCTGATGGACGCGTTGTCGTGTTCGGCAATAACAAGTGCGGTCATGTCAGATCACCTTCGCTTCGTTCTTCAGCTTTGCCACCAGGGTCGCCACATCCGGCACCTTCATGCCGGCCGACCGTTTGGGTGGCTCCATTACCTTCAGCGTCTTGAGGTGGTTCTTGATCTCCACGCCCAGGTCCGCCGGCTTGACCACCTCCAGCTGCTTCTTCTTGGCCTTCATGATGTTGGGCAAGGTGACGTAACGCGGCTCGTTCAGGCGCAGGTCGGTCGTGACGATGGCCGGCAGGCTGATCGACACGGTCTCGAGGCCGCCATCGACTTCGCGGGTGACCCGGGCCTTGCCGTCGGCGATTTCGACCTTGGAGGCGAAGGTGGCCTGCGGCAGGTCGCACAGGGCGGCGAGCATCTGGCCGGTCTGGTTGCAGTCGTCGTCGATCGCCTGCTTGCCCAGGATCACCAGGCCGGGCTGTTCCTTGTCCACCAAGGCCTTGAGCAGCTTGGCGACGGAAAGCGGCTGCAGTTCTTCCGTGGTCTCCACCAGGATGGCGCGGTCGGCGCCGATGGCCATGGCCGTGCGCAGGGTTTCCTGGCACTGCGTCACCCCGCAGGAAACGGCAATGACCTCGGTCACCACGCCCTTCTCCCTGAGCCGCACGGCCTCTTCGACGGCGATCTCGTCGAAGGGGTTCATGCTCATCTTCACGTTGGCGATGTCGACACCCGTGTTGTCCGACTTGACGCGAACCTTCACGTTGTAGTCGACCACGCGTTTGACCGGTACCAGAACCTTCATGCTTGTGGCTCCTAAGAGTTATGCAGTTATGCGAATTGACGTTTACGTAAACTGGAATTCTATGTGCGCTGCATCAGAACTGAAAAAGAACGATCGTTCTTTTTTGATTATAGGCCGGGTAAATCTGGACCGCTCGCGGCAGGTGGCAGCCTTACAGTCGGCACAACCCATTGAAGGAGCCTTCCGCATGAAACGTTTCGCCTTGTCCACGGCCGCGGCCGCGCTGGTGGCAGGTCCCGCCGCAGCCCAGACCGTGCTGACCGTGTCCAGCTGGGTGCCGCCCACCCACTCGCTGAGTGTTGCGCAGAAGGAATGGTGCGACCTGCTCGAGAAGAACACGACAGGCAAGATCAAGTGCAACATCTTGCCGCGCGGTGTTACTGCCGCGCCCGGAACGCTCGACGCCGTCAAGAACGGCCTGGCCGACGTTTCCTACACCGTGCACGGCTACACCCCCGGCCGATTCCTCTACACCCAGATGGCCGAATTCCCTTTCCTGGGCAATACGGCTGAGCCGATCTCGGTCGCGTTCAACAAGGTCGCGACGAAGTACCCGCAATTCGCGGCCGAACACCAGGGCATCAAGGTCATTTCCTACTTCACCCATGGGCCCGGCATCGTTTTCAATACCAAACGGCCCGTTGCCAAGGCCGAGGATCTGCAGGGGCTGAAATGGCGCGTGGGCGGCGGCATGGTCAACGAAATCTCCAAGTCCCTGGCCATGAACGTCACGCTCAAGCCGGCCCCGGATTCGTTCGAACTGCTTTCCGGCGGAGTGATGGACGGTACCCTCTTTCCGGCGGAATCGACCGAATCGTTCAAGATCGACAAGTTGATCAAGCACGCGACGTTCTTCCCCGGCGGGCTGTACAACACCAGCTTCGTCTTCATGATGAACCAGGCCAAGTACGACAAGCTCAGCGCCGACGAGAAAAAGGCGGTGGACGCCATTTCAGGCGACACCGCCGCACGCATCTTTGGCCGCAACTGGGACAAGGTCGACCGCCGCGCCATCGCCTTGATGCAGGCCAACGGCGTGCAGATGGTCAAGGCCGACGGCAAGTTCATCGCCGACGTCAAGGCCAAGACCGCGCCGCTGGAGCAGAAGTGGGTGCAGGACGCGGAAGCCAAGGGCCTGAAAGACTCGGCCAAGGTGCTGGCCGAATTCCGCTCCGAGATCGCCAAGGCCGAAAAGTAATCCCCGCCGGTCCGGCCAACGCGGCATCCCCGACAATGGGGTGCCGCGTTTTCACATGCGCCGGGCAAGAAAGAACACGATTGAAGAAACTGCTTGAATTTTTGTGCGGCCTGTTGGCCGGCAGCGCACTTTTCGCCATCATGGCCCTCACGTTCTTCGACGTGCTCGGCCGAAAGTTCGCCAGCAACTCCATCCCGGGCTCCCTGGAACTGACCGAATTGCTGATGGTCGCCGTGATTTTCGCGGCCCTGCCGCTGGTGTCGGAGCGGGGCGAACACGTGGCCTTCGACTCGCTGGACCATTACCTGCCGGACTGGGCATTGCGCGCCCAGTCGGCGATCGTCAACGTGCTTTGTGCCGTTGTTCTGGCGGGCCTGGGCTGGCTAATGTGGCAGAACGGCAACCATTTTCTCGAATCAGGGGAAACGACGGCGCAGCTGAAGATCCTGAAGGCGCCCTTCATCTACGGCATGGGCCTGCTGTGCGCCTTCACCGGCCTCGTCCACCTGGTTCTGGCAGGCAGCCCGCCGGCCGAACTCGCCGAAGGCGAAGGAGCGGCACTGTGATCGAAGCCGGACTGGGCTTCATCGCCATATTCGCGCTGGCTCTGCTGCGCATGCCGCTCGCATTCGCCATGGGCCTGGTCGGCTTCGCAGGCATTGCGCTGACGCGCGGACTGCAGCCCGCACTGGCCAGCACGGCCCAGGTCGTGCACGAAACGGGGTTCGCCTACACCTTGTCGGTCATACCGCTGTTCATCCTGATGGGCAATTTCGTGGCCCGCGCGGGCCTGGCGCATGAACTGTTCCGGGCCGCCTATGCCTTCATCGGCCACCTGCGCGGTGGCCTGGCCCATGCCACGGTCACCGCCTGCGCCGGATTCGGCGCGATCTGCGGCTCCTCGATCGCCACCGCCGCCACGATGAGCAAGGTGGCCTATCCCTCCATGCGCGAGCTCGGCTACAGCGCCTCGCTGTCCACCGGCGTGATGGCGGCAGGCGGCACGCTGGGGATCATGATCCCGCCGTCCACCATCATGGTGATCTACGGGATCATCACTGAAACCAACATCGGCAAGCTCTTCGCCGCCGGCGTCATTCCGGGCCTGCTGACGGCGCTGGCACTGATGCTGGGCATTGCGGTGATCACGTCGCGCGATCCGGAGCATGCGCCGCCCGGCGAGCGCACGTCCTGGCCCGACCGCTGGCGTGCGCTGCGCGGCATCTGGGGTGTGGCCCTGCTGGTGGTGGTGGTGCTGGGCGGCATCTATGGCGGCCTGTTCACGGCCACCGAGGGAGCGGGCTTCGGCGCCGCTGGCGCGTTCCTGTTCGCGCTGGCCCGCGGCCGGCTCCCCTGGAAGGTGCTCTACGACGTGCTGGCCGAATCCGCTCGCACCACGGCCATGCTGTTCACGCTGCTGATCGCCGCCACGCTTTTTGCCAACTTCGTCAACTTCACGACGATGCCCGGCGACCTGAAGGAATGGATCACGACCTCGGGGCTGTCGCCGCCAATGATCGTTGCCGCCATGATGCTGATCTACGTCGTGCTGGGCACCGTGATGGAGGAGCTGACCATGGTGCTGCTCACGATTCCGCTGTTCTTCCCGATCGTCATGGCACTGGGGTTCGACCCGGTGTGGTTCGGCGTCTTGATCGTCATGGTCGTGCAGATCGGGCTGATCTCGCCGCCCGTCGGCATGAACCTGTTCGTGCTCAACGCGCTGCTGCCCGAGGTCGGCCTGCGCCAGATCTTCCGGGGTTGCTGGCCATTCGTGCTGATCATGGTCGGCATGCTGGGCCTGCTCATCGCCTTCCCGCAGATCAGCCTGTGGCTGCCGTCGCTGGTGAACTAGGCGCTTCCCGCCTCAAGTGAACGACCTGCTGCGCGAACGGGATTTCGATGCCCGCGGCGCGCAGCCCGTGCAGGATGCGCAGATTGACCTCCGAACGCACATTCAGCTGGCCGTTGGCCGGATCGGCGATCCAGAACAGCAGGCTGAATTCCAGGCCGTCGGCACCCAGGCGAGCCAGCCGCGAAGCGGGCTCGGGCTCGGGTATCACGCGCGAGCAGGCCAGTGCGGCGTCCACCAGGATCTTCTGCACCGCATCGACGTCGCTGTCATAGCCCACCGTCACGTCGGTGGTGAGCAGGATGCGGGGATCGGCCAGCGAGAGATTCTCGATGCGCTCGGTGATCAGCTTCTCGTTGGGGACGATGGATTCGCGGCCGTTGGTGGCGCGGATCAGCGTGTAGCGCGTCTTGATGTCCACCACCTGGCCTTCGAAGTTGTCCACGCGCACCGTGTCGCCGATGCGAAGCGAGCGCTCGAACAGGATGACGAAGCCGCTGACGTAGTTTGCCGCGAGCTTCTGCAGGCCGAAGCCGATGCCCACGCCCAGGGCACCGCCCAGCACGGACAGCGCCGTGAGGTCCACGCCCACGGCCGACAAGGCGAACAGCAGCCCCAGCAGCAGCAGGACCGCCCGGATCGCATTGGCTGCGACCTTGCGCAGCGACAGGTCGTTGACCGTCTCGCGAAGCACCCTCTTTTCCAGCGCCGCCGAAATCCACAGCGCCAGCACCAGCACCACCCCCGACGACAGCAGCCCCTGCACGACGCTGAGCAGGCTGATCTTGGACTTGCCGAAGGCGAAGTCGATCGCGTCCATCTCCACCATGACCGCGGGCAGCAGGCCGACGATCCAGAGCATCGCCGCGATCCATGCCAGCCAGGAAAACAGGCGTTCGACCATGCGCGCCAGCCCCGAATTGGGGAACACCACGGTGAACACGCGCGCCAGGAAACGGATGCCGGCCAGCGAAACCAGCACCGGCACGGCGATCCGCAGCAGCGCGACCGGCTGGCTCCGGGCCAGTACCAGCGTCGCGCTGTAGGTCAGCGCCAGCGCCAGCAGCGGAAACAGCAACCCGTCGATGATGGCCCGCCCGAACCACACGGAATCGGGTGAGCGCTTGCGCCGCGACGCCCAGCAAATGCCGAAGGCGAGTGCCAGGCAGCCCAACAGCACGCCGAATTGCAACGGCGCTCCCGGATGGCCCAGTTCCTGGACCAGCTTGTCGATCTCGGTCATCGCCTGGCCGGGACTGAAGTGGCGCTGCGCCCCGCAAACGTCACTGGTTTGATTTCCAGGCGGGATTGCGCTTCTCGGTGAAAGCCGTGACGCCTTCCTGGGCGCAATCGTCCATCATGTTGACAGCCATGGTCTGGCCGGCCAGCTGATAGGCCGCTTCGATTCCCATCTCGCGCTGGCGATAGAAAAGCTCCTTGCCCATCGCAATGGCAGTGCGCGGCTTTTGCAAGATGCTCGCGACCAGTTTTTCCACTTCGGCGTCGAGCCGGCCGGAAGCCGCCACCCGGTTGACCAGCCCGCGCTCGAGTGCCTGCTGCGCGCTGATGAAGTCACCGGTCAGCAGCATTTCCATCGCCTGCTTGGGTGCGATGTTGCGCAGCAGGGGCACGCTGGGCGTGGCGCAGAACAGCCCGAAGTTCACGCCGCTCACCGCGAAGCTCGCCTCGGCCGCAGCGACGGCCAGGTCGCATTGCGCCACCAGCTGGCAACCCGCCGCCGTGGCGATGCCCTGCACCCGCGCGATCACGGGCACCGGAAGCTTCTGGATGCTGAGCATCATGCGGCTGCACTGGGCGAACAACCGCTGGTAATAGTCCAGCGCCGGCTCGGCGATCATTTCCTTCAGGTTGTGGCCGGGGCAGAAAGCCTTGCCCGCGGCGCCCAGCACCACCACCCGGACGGTCTCGTCCTGCGCCAGGCGGTCCAGCGCGGCCTGCAGGGCGCCCAGCATTTCTTCGCTGAGCGCGTTGAAGCTGGCCGGGCGATTCATGGTGAGCGTGACGGCGCCACGCCCGTCGCGCGTTTCGATCAATGGTTCGTTGCTCATGGTCGGGTCAGACATCGGCAAGGACTCGGATATGGGCCTCGGCGCTGCGTCCCAGGGCGCCCAGGTTGTAGCCGCCTTCCAGTGACGAAACGATGCGGCCGCTGGCGTATTTCTTCGCGATGTCCTTGACGCGCGAGGTGATCCACGCGTAGTCCTGCTCGACGAGGCCCAGCTGCCCCAGGTCGTCCTCGCGGTGGGCATCGAAGCCGGCGCTGATGAAGATCATCTCGGGTTTGAAGGCTTCCAGCCGCGGCATCCACATCTGCTCGATCAGCTCGCGCACCGCCTCGCCCCGGGTGTAGGCCGGCACCGGCAGGTTCACCATGTTGGCGGCGTGGGGGCCGGCACCCGAGAAAGGATAGAACGGATGCTGGAAAAAACCCACCATCAGCACGCGGTCGTCGCCGGCCAGGATGTCCTCGGTGCCGTTGCCGTGATGCACGTCGAAATCGACGATCGCCACGCGCTTGAGGCCATGCCGGTCGAGCGCGTACCTGGCCGCCACGGCGATGTTGTTGAAAAAGCAGAATCCCATGGCACGGTCGCGGCAAGCGTGATGGCCCGGCGGCCGCACGGCGCAGAAGGCGTTCTCCAGCTCGCCGGCCATGACGGCATCGGTCGCGGCCAGCGCGGCGCCCGCGGCGCGCAGCGCGGCAGTCCAAGTGTGCACGTTCATGGTGGTGTCGGGATCGATCTGGGCGTAGCCCCGTCCCCCGGCGGCGATGTCTTCGGCCAGCTCCTGGCCGACGCCCCGCATCGCGGCCACGTGCATCTTCTGGTGCGCCAGCTCGATGTCCTTGAGCGACGCCAGCGGGGCCTCGCGCCGGTCCAGCGCAATGCCGACGCCGCCGGCCAGCAGCCGGTCCTCGATCGCGTCCAGGCGTTCGGGGCACTCGGGATGGCCCGGGCCCATCTCGTGTTTTCTGCAATCGGAGTGCGTGAAATACCCGGTTTTATTCACGTGCAATGCTCATCGGTGCGCGATTTCAGATAACGTTCAGCTATGGAAGTACAACAAAAACTCAGAGCGCTCCTGGACCAGCTTAACACGGTGATCGTCGGAAAACCCGCCCAGGTCCAGGACTGCGTGGCCTGCCTGTTGTCGGGCGGGCACCTGCTGATCGAGGACGTTCCCGGCGTCGGCAAAACCACGCTGGCCCATGCACTCGCGCGGTCGTTCGGCCTGCACTTCTCGCGCGTCCAGTTCACCGCCGACCTGATGCCCAGCGACCTGTCCGGCGTGTCCATCTATGAACGCGGCAAGGAAGCTTTTGTATTCCATCCGGGACCGGTCTTCGCGCAGGTGCTGCTGGCCGACGAGATCAACCGCGCCAGCCCCAAGACCCAGAGCGCGCTGCTGGAGGCCATGGAAGAAAAGCAAGTGACCGTCGAAGGCGAAACCCGGCCCCTGCCATCGCCCTTTTTCGTGATCGCCACCCAGAATCCGCACGACCAGCTGGGCACTTTCGCCCTGCCCGAGTCGCAGCTCGATCGCTTCTTGATGCGCATTTCGCTGGGCTACCCCGATCGCGCCGCCGAGCGTGAGCTGCTGAGCGGAGCCGACCGCCGCGGGATGGTCGAATCGTTGCGCGGCACGCTGACGCCGGCAGACCTGCAGTTGCTCCAGCAGAAGGTCATGCAGGTGCACGCCGCCGAGCCGTTGCTCAACTACGTACAGGACCTGATGGCCGCTACCCGTTCCGGCCGGTGGTTCCTGCAAGGCCTGTCGCCGCGCGCGGGCATCGCCGTGGTGCGGGCGGCCAAAGCCCAGGCGCTTCTGAGCGGACGGGACTATGTGGCGCCCGACGATGTGCAGGCCATCCTGCCGCAGGCGGTGGCACACCGCATGGTCCCCGTCGGCGACGCGGGCCGCGGCCCGATCGAACAAGTGCGCGCGATGCTCGAGGCCGTGCCCCTGCCGTAATGGCCCCCCCCCGAAGCGCCTACGGCGCCTCCCCCCCACGGGCGCGCCACCAGTGGCCCGGCGAAACCGGTTCCACGGTGGCCCGCGCATGGAACCCGGTGGCGTTCGTGCGCCGCCGCTTTCGCCAGTGGTGGCAGGCACGGCTGCCGCTGTCCGACACCACCTCGCTGACGCAGCGCAACGTCTACATCCTGCCCACCCGTCCCGGGCTCATGCTGGGCGCCACCCTGCTGGTGCTGCTGGTGGGGTCGATCAACTATCAGCTGAACCTGGGCTATCTGCTCACTTTCCTGCTCGCGGGCAGCGGGGTGGTGAGCATGCACCTCGGCCACGCGACCCTGCGCGGCCTGACCATGAACCTGCTGGCGCCCGACGCGCAGTTCGCCGGTTCCAGCGCCACCGTGTCGATCGTCCTCACCAACGACCGCGCGACGGCCCGGCACGGCATCGGCCTCGCGATGTTCGATGCGACCCACGCCGACCGCTGGGTCTGGGCCGACGTTCCGCCACTGGGGCGGTGCACGGTGCACACTGCTTTCAAGCCCGGGCGGCGGGGGCTGCATCGCGTGCCGCCCCTCACGGCCGAAACCCGTTTCCCCTTGGGAACCTTCCGCGTATGGACGGTGTGGCGGCCGGCGGCGCAGGTCTTGGTCTATCCGGCGCCCGAGCCTTTCCCCCCGCCCCTGCCGCCGGGCGAGCCGCGCGCAGGAGGCGCCGGGCCGGCCCAGGTGCGAAGCGCCGGCGACTTCGACGGCGTGCGGGCCTACCGCCGGGGCGATCCGCGGAAGCTCGTGGTCTGGAAGAAAGCCGCCAAGGCGGACGAGCTGGTGAGCCGTGACAGCGAACAAGCCCAGCGCCAGGAACTCTGGCTCGACTTCGCACAGACCGGCCAGCTGGCGGCCGAGCACAAGCTCTCGAGGCTCGCCGCGTGGGTGCTGCAGGCCGAACGGCTGGGCCTGGACTATGGACTGCGCCTGCCCGGGCAGCAGATCGAGCCCGCGTCGGGGGAGGCGCACAAACGCAGTTGCCTGGAGGCGCTGGCACTGTGCTGAACCGCCTGCATGCCCTGCCGCGCGACAGCCGCGACACCTTGTTCCTGTTGCTGGTGGTCGCCTGGATCGTGCTGCCGCAAGTGCGCAACCTGCCGCTGTGGTGCAGCGCTTTGACGGCTTGCGTGCTGGTCTGGCGCGGCTGGCTGGCGGTGGGGATGAAGCCCTTGCCCGGCAGGTGGTGGGTGCTGGCACTCCTGGTTGTCAGCCTGGTCGCCACGCTGGCCACGCATCGCACAGTGCTGGGCCGCGACGCGGGCGTGACGCTCATCGTGCTTTTGCTGGCACTCAAGACTTTGGAGCTGCGCGCGCGCCGCGACATTTTCGTCATCTTCTTCCTGGGCTTCTTCACGATGCTCACCAATTTCTTCTTCTCGCAATCGCTTCCAACCGCGGCAGCCATGCTGGTGGCGCTGCTGGGCCTGCTCACGGCGCTGGTCAACGCCCACATGCCGGTCGGTAAACCCCCCTTGCTGCGGGCCGCCCGCACGGCCGGCCGGATGGCGCTGCTGGGTGCACCGATCATGGCGGTCCTGTTCCTGCTGTTCCCGCGCTTTTCGCCCTTGTGGGGCATTCCGGGCGATGCGATGAGCGGGCGCAGCGGCCTGTCGGCCAGCATGCAGGTGGGCAACGTCGCCAGGCTGGCGCTGGATGATGCGATCGCGATGCGCGTGCGGTTCCAGGGCGCCGTGCCCGCGCACCGCGACCTGTACTTCCGCGGCCCGGTGCTGTCCGCGTTCGATGGCCGCGAATGGCGCGCGTTGCAGCCGCGCCTGGGATCGGCGTTGTCCAGCGGAGGCGGTGCGCAATTGCAGGTCTTGGGCGAGCCCGTTCGCTATGAGGTCACGCTCGAGCCGAACAACCGGCCCTGGCTGCTGGTATTGGACGCGGCCGCCAAGGCGCCCGCCCTTCCCCCCGGCTTCGCCGCCGTCATGGGCAACGAGCTGTTCTGGCTGGCCGATCGCCCGGTCACCGACCTGCTGCGCTACAGCGCTGAGAGCCATCTGGCATTTCGCCACGGTCCCCGCAGCAGCATGGCCGCGATGCAACCAGAGTATCTCGACTTGCCGCCGGGCTTCAATCCGCGCACCTTCGAGCTGGCTGCCGAAATCCGCCGTGATCCGCGCCATGCGGCCGGCGGGCCGGCGGCCCTGGTCCAGGCCGCGATGGAACGGCTGCGCACCGGCAACTATCTCTACACCCTCGATCCGGGCGTATACGGCCAGCACACGGCAGACGAATTCTGGTTCGACCGCAAGCAGGGCTTTTGCGAGCACATCGCGTCGGCTTTTGTCGTGCTGATGCGCGCCATGAACATTCCGGCGCGGGTCGTCACCGGCTACCAGGGCGGGGACCGCAACCCGGTCGACGGGTTCTGGATCGTGCGCCACAGCGACGCCCACGCGTGGACCGAGGTGTGGCTCGCTTGGCAGGGCTGGGTCCGCGTCGATCCGACCTCGGCCGTCGCTCCGGGACGCACCGGCTCGGTCCAGCGGCTGCAGCCGGTGCGCGGCGTGGTCGCCAGCGCCTTGCTCGGCAGCGTGTCGCCCGACGTGGCCGCCAGCCTGCGCGCTGCCTGGGAAGCACTGAACAACAGCTGGAATCAGTGGGTACTGAACTACACGCAAAGCAAACAACTCGACCTGCTGCGTAACCTGGGGTTCGAATCGCCGAGCTGGGAGGATCTCAGTTATGTCCTGCTCGCGCTGCTGGTAGCCGTGGCGTCGGGCGCGGCTGCCTGGGGGCTGTGGGAGCGCAGCCAGCACGATCCCTGGCTGCGCCTGCTGGCCCGTGTGCGCAGGCGCCTGGACCAGGCCGGCATAGAACTATCGGCTGCCGCGCCCCCTCGTCAAATGGCGACGGCTGTCACAACGCGTTTCGGGACCGGTGCCAACGGCCTGTCAGACTGGCTGCTGAAGCTGGAGGCCCAGCGCTACGCCCGCAGCCCCGACTCGAGCGTGAAAGCCCTCCAATGCGAATACAAACGACTTGCCTGGCCCCAATGACCTCACGTCTCCTGCTCATCGCCCTTGTTGTTGCCGCCGGCGCGGCATCGCTTCCCGCAGCCGCGCAAAAGATCAGGAAGGTCGGCATCAGCGAGCGCAACAGCCAGCGCGGGCTGCCCTACGCCGGCAACGAGGATGTCATGCGCTGGGCCGACGAGGCCGCGCAGCGGCACGGGCTGGACCGTGAATGGGTGCGCGAGGCGGTGGGCCGCGCGCAACTTCTCCCGACAGTCGTGCGGCTGATGCAGCCGGCTCCGGCGGGCACGCCCAAGAACTGGCGCGCCTACCGCAGCCGGTTCATCGACCCGATCCGGATCGGGGCCGGACTTCGGTTCTGGCAGGACAACCAGGCGACGCTGGAGCGCGCCGAAAAGGAATATGGCGTGCCGGCCGAGATGATCGTCGGCATCATCGGGGTGGAAACCATCTACGGCCAGCAAATGGGCAACTTCCGTGTCGTCGACGCCCTGGCGACGCTGGCCTTCAATTTTCCACCGTCGCATCCGCGGGCTGCCGAGCGCACCGAGTATTTTCGCGGTGAGCTGGAGCATTTCCTCGCGATGCAACGCCAGCTGGGCAGCGACCCCCTCGCGCCGCTGGGCAGCTACGCGGGCGCCATGGGCATGCCGCAGTTCATGCCCAGCAGCTGGGTCAAATGGGCCGTCGACTTCGACGGCGACGGCCGGGTCGACCTGACACGCAGTCCGGCGGATGTCATCGGATCGGTCGCAAATTATTTCAAGAGCTATGGCTGGCAGCCGGGCATGCCGACCCACTACCCGGTAGGGTTCGACAGCACCCGGCTCGACAAGGAAGCATTGCTCGCACCCGACATCCTGCCCACGTTCGGCGTCGAAAGCTTCACCGGCAAGGGCGCCGTGCTCGAAGGCGCTGCGCTGGAACACCAGGGGCCCCTGGCGCTGGTCGAACTGCAGAATGGCGACGCCGAGCCGCAGTACATCGCTGGAACCGAGAATTTCTATGTGGTCACGCGCTACAACTGGTCGAGCTATTACGCCATGGCAGTGATCGAGCTGGGGCGCGAGGTCAAGGAAGCGATGGCCGCCGGCCGCAGCCACTGACTAGCGGGTCCTTGCCGCCATAAGGTCCGCCAGCTCGTTCACGCCCAGCCCCGACGCCGCGGAAGCACGGATCACCGCGGGACAGCCCCCGGTACGGCGCAGGCGCAGCGCCGAACGCATCTCGCTTTCGGTGACCTCGCTGCCCGGCAGGTCGCCCTTGCTGATCACCAGCACGTCGGCGATCTCCAGTATCCCTGCCTTGAGCGCCTGCACGTCATCGCCCAGGCCCGGCGGGCACAGCACCACGCGAAAATCGGTGAGCCCGGCGATGGCCACCTCCGATTGCCCCGCGCCCACCGATTCGACGATCACCAGGTCGAACCGCAGCGCCCGCAGCAGGCCAAGCATGGTCGCCGTCGAATCGGAAAGCCCGCCGTTGGCTCCGCGGCTCGCTACGGAGCGGATGAACACGCGGGGGTGATGCGCCACCTCGCCGATGCGGGTGCGGTCGCCCAACACGGCGCCGCCCGAGAACGGGCTGGAAGGATCCACCACCAGCACCGCCACACGCAGGCCGCGCGCCACGAGGTTTCCCAGCAGTTTGTCGAGCAGCGTCGACTTTCCCGCGCCGGGCGGTCCAGTCACGCCGACGACGCGGGTATGCGGTCCCACCGCACCGGCAGGCGCTTGAAGAAGCTCATGCTCGATCTGCGGCCAACGCTGCGGCCAGTTGTCGATGACCGAGAGCAGCCGGGCGATTCCGGCGGGCTCCCACCGCCGCGCTTGGGCGATCCAGGCCCGCCACACCGGTTCCGGCATGCTCATGTCAAACCAGCGCCTGCACAGCCCCGAACCCCATGCTGGTGCGCAGGCGGTCGCAGATTTCCTGGTGGGTGGTGCCGGCGCGCGCGGCATGGACCACCGCTTCGAACACGTTGGCGTCCGGCTCATCGACACTGCGCGCCAGGTCGTCCAGCGCGCGTGCCACGTCCTCTTGCGAGCGGCCGGCCTTCCACCGTGTGAACTCGGCGATGAGGCCGGCCATCCGATCGCCGTCCGGGCGCTCCAGCGCCGGCTGCGGACGTTCGCCCTCCACGGCCTGGTAGCAGTTGACGCCGACCACCGAGCGGCCGCCTTCTTCGATCCCGCGCTGGAACTGCATCGCCGAGCTGCCGATCATGCGCTGCACCAGTCCCGACCGGGCCGCGGCGTACATCCCACCCGCGTCCTCCACGATCGCCATGACGCGCAGGATTTCCGCCTCCATCTGGTCGGTGAGCTGCTCCACATAATGCGAGCCGCCCAGCGGATCGATCACGTCGGTCAGGCCCGCTTCTTCGCGCAGGATGTTCTGCGTGGCGACCGCGATGCGCGCGCCCTCGCCGGTCGGGCACGAGATGGCCTCGTCGAAGGCGTCGGTGTGCAGCGACTGCAGGCCGCCGAAGATGCCGGCCATGGCCTGCACGGTGACGCGGGCGATGTTGTTCAGCGGCTGCTGGCGCGTAAGGTCGGCCCCGGAGGTCTGCCCGTGGAATTTCATGCGCCACGACCTGGGCGATCTGGCGCCCAGCTGTTCGCGGGTCACCCGCGCCCAGATGCGCCGGCCGGCGCGGAACTTGGCAACCTCCTCGAAGAAGCTGACCGAGATATCGAAAAAGAAGGTGAAGCGGGGCAGGAAGGCGTCGGGGTCCAGCCCCCGGGCCTGGCAATCGCGCGCGTACTGCACCGCGGAGCTGAGCGTGAACGCCATCGCTTCGGCCGGCGTGGCGCCCGCTTGCTGCATGTGCTGCCCCACCACCGACAGCGGGTTGTAGCGCGGCACCCTGGCATTGCAATAGGCGATCTTGTCGACCAGCAGGCGGCGCGCACCCTCCAGGTCGATGCGGTAGAACATGTGGTTGGCGATGTAGTGCGAGAGGTAGTCGCTCTGGTTCGCCGTTCCGGTCAGCCTGTCCCATGCGACGCCCTGCCGGTCCGCCTCGATCAGCAGGAACGAGAGCAGCGTGAAGGGCGTGGGGTCGTTCAGGCCGATCGAGACGCGCTGCAGGTCGACGCCGGCCAGCGCCCTGCGCATGTGGTCGGGGTTGTTGACCACCGTGCCGCAAGTGCCCAGCAGCTCGGGGTGCACCTGGTTCATGTCGTAGCCCCGGAAGACCGAATTGCAAGGCAATAGCGATATCGCTGTCGACCCGGCGGCAAGGACATCCCGCAACCGGGCGTTGTAATCCTCGGGTGTGCCCAGGCCGATCAGCTGGCGCTGGGTCCAGCTGCGGCCGCGGTGCATGGTGGTGTAGATGCCGCGCGTGTACGGCGGCTCGCCCGGCACTTCGGCCGGCTGCGCCTGTGAGCCATCCCCCGGCATGTAGAGCGGCTGGATCTCGATGCCGGAGCGATTGCGCTTGGCCGTGTCGTCCGGAAGCTCCGCGGCAAAGCTTTTCTGCCAGGCGCGGTAGCGTTCGGCGGCGTCCGGGGCCGCATCCCGGGCAGCCTCGAGCTCGCGAACTTCGTTCATTCCCACGCTAGCTCTCCTGTTCGAAAAACGGGTCACGCTGGCGGCGCGAGGCGCGGGCCAGCTCCCAGGCGTCCTTGCAGATGTCTTCAAGCGAAGAACCCGGGTGATATACGCGGGCCACCCCGCAGGAGGTCAACGCAGGCACTTCGGCGTCGGGGATGATGCCGCCGACAATCACCGGCACATCTCCCAAGCCACCGCTTCTCAGGGCGGCCATCAGCTTGGGCACGATGAGGTGGTCGGTGGCCAGCGACGAGATGCCGATGAGGTCCACATCTTCCTCGGCGGTGAGCTTGACCACATGGGCTATTTCCTGCCAGGGCGGCGTGTAGACCACCTCGCACCCGCTGTCGCGCAGGGCTGCGGCCACGACGCGGCTGCCGCGGTCATGGCCGTCGAAACCGATCTTGGTCACGAGGACCTTGGGCCGGAACGTGGGCGGGGATGTTTCGGGTGTCATCAAGACGTCTCCTCGATGGCGCTGCCCAGCATCGCGAACAGGCAGCCGGCTATTTGGGACGGGGTCAGCCCGCGCTTCGAATACCAGCGCTGCGTGGAGTTCAGCGCGCCCAGCACCAGCAGCCGGAACACGCGGCGATCGATGCCGCGCTTGAGGCGCAGATCCTTGACGATGGCGGTGAAGACCGCTTCGTAGCGGTCGCGCAGGCGGATCAGCTCGGCGCGCACGGCTTCGGGGGCTTCGTCGGGCATGACCCGGATCACGACCTGCGCGTAGTCGCCACCCGAGAGCAGGAACTCGACATGCGCCGTCAGCGCGGCGCGCAAGCGGTCGGGCCCCTTGGGCGCAGACCGCGCCAGCGCCGCCTGGACATGCTCGTAGATCTGCTCGACGCCGCGCGTATAGACGGCGACCAGGAGTGCTTCCTTGGAGCCGTAGTGCGCGTAGATGCCGCCCGTGGTCATGCCCAGGGCCCCCGCCACATCGCGCACCGTGGCGGCCTGGTAGCCCAAGCGCCGGAAGCAGGCCGCGGCCTGGTCCAGCAGGAGCAGTCGCCGGCTGTCGATGTGGGAGGTACTGGTCAGGCTTTGCATAACGAACGATCGTTACGTAAGATTAGACGCCACCGTCGGCATGCTGTCAAGAACGCCCCACGCGTAGGCCATTCACTTAACGCTGCTGGGTTTTGGCTTATCCCGGCGCGAGTTAATGGATCCACAGTAAGCCGTGCCGTGTCCAGAGTAATCCCCAAATGTTCAGCATTCACCCATCCGCCCTCTTGCCCGCTTGTTCGCCTGCGCTGCAAGACGTCTGTGTGCCCACGCGCTCCGGCGAGGATGAGCTTCGGGGCAACGCCACGCTGTTGTCGCCGGTCGAGCTCGAGATCTTGGTCAGGCTGGACGGCTCGCTCACGCTGGCACAGATACTGTCCGGCATGGCTCACGTTTCGGCGCAGGCGTTTGCCCAGGCCTTGCGCGGGCTCGGGGACCGCCGCCTGTTGGAGATGGTAGAGAAAGACCTGTTTCAGGTTCGGCTCCAGGGCCAGCTGGACAAGCTGGCACTTGGCGTGGCGCCGGCCGAGGCCGACGCCAGTCTCGCATCGCTGGGAAGGGCCGGCTACTGCGTCGGGATCGCCCGGGCGCGTGGCAATCCGCGCAGCCGCCCGGCAGGCACAACCCTCACCGCGGTTGTGGTGGAAGACGAACCCAACCTGGCCAAATTCGTCCAGAGCTACCTCTCCTTCGACGGGTTTCAAGTGCGGCTGGCGGCCAACCGTGCCCAGGTCAGCGCGGAATTCAGCAAGCTTCCCATCCCCGACCTGGTTCTCCTGGACGTGATGCTGCCCGATGCGGATGGCTTCGAGATCCTGCTGCGGCTGCGCCAGCACAACGCCTTCAGGAACGTGCCGATCATCATGCTGACCGGCAAGGCCACGCGTGAGGCCGTCATCAAGGGCATGGCCGGCGGGGCCGATGGGTACGTGACCAAGCCATTCGAGGCCGAGGCGCTGATGCGTGCGGTGCGCACCGTCCTGGGCATCCCGAACGCGCCAGCCCAGGGCGCCGACCCATGGGTCAACCGCGACGCGAACGCGCCGCGCTTGCGCACCAGCAGAACCGGGCACTGAGCGCGCCACCAGGACACCGAAATGCTGATCAAATCCCCGCCCCTTGCAAGCCTCGCCTTGGTGGCGCTGGCATTTCTCGCGACCGCGGCGTTCGCGATGAAGACCTTCGGCACCAACACCCCGGTGTGGTATGCGAACGCCGTCGTGCTGGTGGCCCTCCTGAAACATCCGCGAGCCACCTGGCCCGTATTCCTGGGAGTGGTGTGGATCACCGACATGTTCGCGATCCGTGCGTTCGGCGACGGCGGGCCGGCCGCACTGCTGGCGCTTTGCGACCTGGGCGAAATAGCGCTCGCGGCGGCGCTGATCGACCGCGCGGGCGGCATCAAGGCGCCGGTCTTCAGCGGCCCGCAAGGCGTGCGGGTGGTGAGCGCCTGCCTGCTGGTTCCAATTCTGAGTTCGGGCGCTGGCGCTGCTTTGCTGTGGTCGTTCGAGGGGGCCCCTTTCCTGGCGAGTTGGCGCATCTGGTACAGCGCCTCCGCGCTCGGCCTCGTGCTCGTCGCGCCGTTCCTGCTGATCTGGTCGGATCCGAACCTGCGCAAGCAGGCGTCCGAGGCCCTGACGCCGGGCAAGACGGCGGTTCTGATCGCTGCTTCCCTGCTGGCGGCATTCCTGGTCGGACAGGACCTGCACCACCCGCTGCTGTTCCTGAGTTTTCCCGCCGTCCTGATCATGACCTGGACGTTCGGCATCCTCGGCACGACAGTCGGCGTTCTGGCCGTGAGCGCGGCAGCACTGTGGGCGACGCTCAATGGCCAGGGCCCCTTGGTCGGCCTCGTGCTGCCGATTGTTGCCGTGGAGCACCGCGTGGAAGCGGTGCAGCTCTACCTGGCCGCCGTGCTGTTCTCGAGCCTGCCCTTGGCCATCCTGATGAGGCAACAGCGGGAACTCGCCTCGGACCTTCGCCGGGTGGGCGAGGCGCGCACGGAATTCCTGGCCGCGATGAGCCACGAGATCCGCACCCCCATGACGGCGGTGCTGGGAATGGTCGACCTCATGAGGTCGGAAGATCTGTCGCCCACGCACAAGAGCTATGTCGAGTCCATGCGTACCTCGGGTCGCCACCTCATGAACGTGATCAACGACATCCTGGACTTCTCGAGGATAGAAACAGGAAAGCTGGAGCTCGAACAGATCGATTTCTCCCTGCCCGACCTCCTGGAGCGCCTGCGCTCCGTGACTCACCCGCTGGCGGCCGAACGGCGACTGGATCTGCATATCGAGCTTTCGCCGCATTCGCCGCTGACCCTGCGCGGCGACCCGACCCGGGTCAAGCAGGTGCTGCTGAACCTGGTGAGCAACGCGATCAAGTTCACCGAGACCGGGGGCGTGACCCTGACCGCATCCCAGCTTCAAACTGCGGGCGACGAGGTGCGATTTCGCTTCGAGGTCCGCGATACCGGGCCCGGCATTCCGCCTGAACGGTTGCAGGGGCTGTTCGCCCCCTTTACCCAGGCCGACAGTTCGACGGCGCGGCGCTACGGCGGAACCGGGCTGGGCCTGGCAATCAGCAAGAGGCTGGTGGAAGCCATGGGCGGCAAGATCGGTGCCACCAGCAGCCCGGGCCTGGGCAGCATCTTCTACTTCGAGGTTCCGCTGCAGCTGGGCGATCCGCTCAACCTGGTCAGGCGCTCCTTCGTCGGAAGGATGCCGGTGCAGCCGCGCAAGATTCTGGTGGCGGAGGACGTGGAGATCAACCGCGTCATCCTCAAGAGTGCGCTTGCCAAACGGGGGCACGAGCTGGTCTTCGCCGAGGACGGCGCGCAAGCGCTCGAGCTGGTGCAGCGTCAGGCATTCGATCTGGTCCTGATGGATGTCCAGATGCCTGTCATGGACGGCGTGGAGGCGACGCGGCGTATCCGCAACTTGCCCGGTGCCCAGCGCAGCATTCCTATCCTGGGCCTGACGGCCAACGTCATGGCGCGCGAACGCGAACGCTATATCGGCGCCGGAATGAACGAATGCCTGATGAAGCCGATCGAGTGGGACCAGCTCGAAGCCGCGATCGCACGCCATGGGCACAGGGCCGACGGCTTTTCATTCCTATTGCCCGCCCACTCCTCGGGAGGGCGGCCGGCCTGCGCGCTGCTCGATCTCCAGGCGCTGGGCGGGCTGCGCAACACCATCGACCCGCAGGAGTTCGCGTCCATCGTTGCCGCCGGCATCGATGCGTACGAGGGATATGCCCAGGCAATGCGAAGCTGCCAACGATCGGGCTGCCGTCGCGCAGGAGGCGCACAAGATGAAGGGCTCGGCGGGCAGCCTGGGATTTCGCGGTATCGGCGCACTGGCCGCACGGATCGAGTCTGCGGTCGAGCACGGCTCGCCGGTGGATGACCTGGTGGAGGAGCTCGCACTGACCATCGCCGCAACACGGCAGGAACTGGTCGCGGTCGGCATCATGGACGAGGCCGCGGCGTCGCTTCAGGAGTGAGCCGGCCGCGCCTTCAACGTCCCTGACCGGCCGGACTGAGCAGGGAGGACAGCAAGCCGTCGATCGGCTCGGCACTGTCCCACATTGCAACGACATCGGCTGCCAGAGCGCCGCGCCGGTGGCCCAGGACGGGTTCGCTCAGTTTCATGAATTTTTCCATCAGCTCCTGCTTGTCCAGCGGATGGCTGGGCTCGCCACGTGGTTCGCAAACCGGCGATGTGAACTCCCTGCCGTCCTTCACCCGCATGGTGACCTGAGCGAACCGCCGTTGCGGAAATGAGCCATTGAACACAGGGTTTTGATTGAGCCGGATGCGCTGCGCCAGCCGCAGCACCTGCGCATCCCGCAACCCCTCGCCGCTGATGCGGCCGGACCCCAGGTCGCCATGGACCAGCCTGGCCGCGAGCGGGAACGGCAGGCTGTATTGGGCCTGTTCCGTCGTTTCGGGGGCAGGATGATCGAGGCGCGTCGCTTCGTGGAAGGTCTCGACGACGATGCCCTCGATGTCGCCGGCGCTGATGAAGTGCTCGGCCTGAACTGCCACGGCGGCTTCGATCGCCGGCTGCGCCCAACGGCATACGGGATAAGGCTTGAGGTACTGCTCCAGCACATGCCAGCGCCCGCCCAGATCATTCCATGGCGCTTCGTCGCCGGCCAGTATCTCTGCCGGGGCGCCCGTGAAGCCTGACTGCGCCAACAGCGCCGCCTGCAGCCCGGCCAGCGCGCCAGCACCAGCGCCGTCCTTGACCATGGTGGGATGGTCTACTCCCCGCATCATCAGCCCGCGTGGGGCGTGATAGTCCGCGATACCGAGGGCCTCGATAATTTGCCGGGGACTCAAGGCGAGCACCCGGCAGGCCATCGCCGTGACGCCCAGGGCATTCCAGGCGCCGGAGCAATGGTAGTTGGGCGATGTCGCATGCAATGCGATACCTGCACGAGTGGCCACCTCATATCCCATCACCAAACAGGTCATGAACTCACCACGGCTCATGCGCTTGCCTGCGTCGCACAACGACAGCAGCGCCGGCAGCAGCACCACCCCGGCGTGCCCTTTGGTCAGCGCATGGCCGTCGTGGGCGTCGTAGCTGTCCAGCGTGGCGGCGCCGGCCCAAGCCGCACCCAGGGGGCTGCAGGGCCTCCCATCCAGGAGCAGCCGCGCGGCGCCGCGC
>JACDFR010000027.1 GCA_013815685.1 Ramlibacter sp. | reverse complement strand
GTGCCGGGGATCTGCGCGGCCGCGCCCGAGGCCGCGGGAGCCGGCGCCGTGCTCGCGGCGCGGTCCAGCACGCTGCCCGAACCGGCAGGACGGACGTTGCTGAAATAGGCCAGCGCCAGCGTGCAGACGAAGAACACGCCGGCCAGCACAGCCGTTGTGCGCGACAGGAAGTTGGCGCTGCCACTGGCGCCGAACAGGCTGCCCGAGCTGCCGCTGCCGAAGGCCGCGCCCATGTCGGCGCCCTTGCCGTGCTGGACGAGGATGAGGCCGATCATGGCCAGCGCCGTGAGCATCTGCACGGCGAGGATGATGGTAAGCAAAACGTTCATTTTCAGTTCACTCCAATTTTCTATGCCGCCGGCGCCTGCCGGGCAGCGGCGATGATTTGCAGGAAGTCGGGGGCCTTGAGCGCGGCGCCGCCGACCAGGCCGCCGTCGATATCGGCTTGCGCAAGCAGCGAAGCGGCATTCGCCGAATTCATGCTGCCGCCGTAGAGAATCGCAACCCGCTGCGAATGCGCGGTCGCGGCCTTGAGTTGGGCACGCAGCACCGCGTGAACCTGTTGCGCCTGCTCGGGCGTCGCGGTCTTGCCCGTGCCGATGGCCCAGATCGGTTCGTAAGCCACCACGATCTCGCTGATGCAGTGCCCGTTGGAATGGATCACGGCCGCCAGCTGGCGCTTGACCACCTCTTCGGTCTTGCCGGCTTCGCGCTGCGCGAGGGTTTCGCCCACGCAGACGATCGGTGTGACGCCATGGGCCAGCGCCGCCTTCGCCTTCTCGGCCACCAGCGCATCCGACTCGCCGTTATATTGCCGCCGCTCGGAGTGGCCCACGATGGCGTAGCGCACGCCGAACTCCTTGAGCATGGCAGCCGAAACCTCGCCGGTGAATGCGCCCTGCTCGTGCTGCGATACGTCCTGGGCGCCGAGCTCGAGCGCGGAGCCGGCGCACAACGCCTGCAACTGCACCAGGTACGGCGCAGGCACGCAGACGGCCACCGTGCAGCCGGCGCCGCCCATGCCGGCAAGCAAGGCCCGCACCAGCGATTCGTTGGCGGCCAAGCTGCCGTTCATCTTCCAGTTGCCTGCGATCAGTTTCTTTTTCATGATGTCAGCCTCCGCTGTACAGCTGCGCGCACGGGCGCCGCGCGAGCCGCGAACGAATGTGATCGTCGGGGCACATAGTCAGTTCCAGGTCAGCACGATCTTGCCGATGTGCTGGTTCGATTCCATCAGCTGGTGCGCCCGGCCCGCGTCCGCGGCCGCAAACGTGCTGTGGATGACGGGCTTGATGGCGCCGCTCTCCAGCATGGGCCAGACATTCGCCTTGAGCGCCTGCGCGATGGCGGCCTTGAACGCCACCGGGCGGGGCCGCAGCGTCGAGCCGGTGATCACGAGGCGCTTGCGCAGGACCATGCCGGCATTGAACTCGGCCTTGACGCCGCCTTGCACGGCGATGATGACGAGCCGGCCGTCCTCGGCCAGGCACTCGACTTCACGGGCGACATAAGCGCCCGCGACCATGTCCAGGATCACGTCGACGCCCGCTGCGCCGGTCAGCTTTTTCACTTCCTGCGCGAAATCCTGAGTCTTGTAGTTGATCGCGTGGTCGGCGCCGAGCTTCAGGCAGGCCGCGCACTTGTCGTCGCTGCCGGCGGTGACGATGACCCGGGTCGCAGGCGCGTTCGAGCCATCGCCCAATGCCTTGGCCATCTGAATGGCTGTCACGCCGATGCCGCTGGAGCCGCCCTGAATCAGCAGCGTCTCGCCCGCTTGCAGCCTCGCGCGGTCGAACACGTTGCTCCACACGGTAAAGAATGTCTCGGGCAGCGAGGCCGCCTCCACATCGCTGAAGCCGTTGGGGACTGGCAGGCATTGGCCCACCGGCGCGACGCACAGCTGCGCATAGCCGCCCCCTGCCACCAGCGCGCAGACACGATCACCCTGCTTGAGTCCCGCGGCCGACATCGCCTGCGCATCGCCGCCAATAATCTGGCCCGCCACTTCCAGGCCGGGAATGTCCGACGCCCCGGGCGGCACCGGGTAATTGCCGGTGCGCTGCAACACGTCCGGGCGGTTGATGCCGCTTGCGCCGACGCGGATCAGCACTTCGCCCGCGCCGGGCACGGGCGCGAGCCGCTCGCCCAGACGCAGGACGTCGGGCGGGCCAAAGGCGCTGATTTCCACGGCTTTCATGAGATCTGTGGCTGCGGTGCGCACCGTCTGCGCACACCGCGGCAATTGGGCTGCGATCAGGCCTGGTCGTCGACGGGCGCCTGCTGGGGCACCACTTCGCGCGGCTGCTGGTCGCTGCGGGGTTGCTGGTCGCCACGCGGCGGGCGGTCGCCACGGGGCTCCCGCGGTTCACGCGGCGGACGCTGCTCCTGGAAGTCACCCGCCGGGCGATCCAGCAGAGCCTTCATCGACAGCTTGACGCGGCCCTTCTCGTCGGTCTCGAGCACCTTCACGCGCACGATCTGGCCTTCGCTCAAATAGTCTGTGACCTTCTCCACGCGCTCGTGGGCGATCTGGCTGATGTGCAGCAGGCCGTCCTTGCCGGGCAGCAGGTTCACGAGCGCACCGAAGTCCAGGATCTTGGTGATCGGGCCTTCGTAGACCTTGCCGATCTCCACTTCCGCGGTGATCTCGGTGATTCGCTTCTTGGCGAATTCGGCCTTCTCCGGATCGGTCGAAGCGATCGTGATGGTGCCGTCTTCCTCGATGTTGATCTGGCAGCCGGTCTCTTCGGTCAGCGCGCGAATCACCGAGCCGCCCTTGCCGATCACGTCGCGGATCTTCTCGGGGTTGATCTTCATCGTGAACAGGCGCGGCGCGAAGTTGCTCACTTCGGTCTTGGCCTCGCCCAGGGCTTCCTGCATCTTGCCCAGGATGTGCATGCGCGCTTCCTTGGCCTGGGCCAGCGCCACCTGCATGATTTCCCTGGTGATGCCCTGGATCTTGATGTCCATCTGCAGCGCGGTGATGCCGTTGGTCGTGCCGGCCACCTTGAAGTCCATATCGCCCAGGTGATCTTCGTCACCCAGGATGTCGGTCAGCACCGCGAAGCGGTTGCCTTCCTTGATCAGGCCCATGGCGATGCCGGCCACGTGGGCCTTCATCGGAACGCCCGCGTCCATCAGCGACAGGCAGCCGCCGCAGACCGATGCCATCGACGACGAGCCGTTCGATTCGGTGATTTCGGACACCACGCGCATGGTGTAAGGAAATTCTTCCTTGGTCGGCAGCACCGGGATCAGCGCGCGCTTGGCCAGGCGGCCATGGCCGATTTCGCGGCGCTTGGTCGAGCCCATGCGGCCCACTTCGCCGGTGGCGAAGGGAGGCATGTTGTAGTGGAACATGAAGCGGTCTTCGTACTCGCCCATGAGCGCGTCGATGCGCTGCGCGTCACGCTCTGTGCCCAGCGTGGTGACGACCAGCGCCTGGGTTTCACCGCGGGTGAACAGGGCCGAGCCGTGGGTGCGGGGCAGCACGCCGGTGCGGATTTCGATGGGGCGCACGGTGCGCGTGTCGCGCCCGTCGATGCGGGGTTCTCCCGACAGGATCTGGTTGCGCACGATCCTGGCTTCGATCTCGAACATCAGGTCGTTCACCTTGCCGGCCTCGAACGGCTCGCCGCCAGCCGCGAGCGCCGACATCACGCCGGCCTGGGCTTCGCGCAGCGCCTGGGTGCGGGCCTGCTTGCTGCGGATCTGGTAGGCAGCGCGCAACTTTTCCTCAGCCACGCCATTGACCCTGGCGATGAAAGCCTCGTCCTTGGCCGGCGCTTGCCAGTCCCACACCGGCTTGCCGGCGTCGCGCACCAGCTCGTGTATGGCATTGATCGCCACATTGCCCTGCTCGTGGCCGAACACCACGGCGCCGAGCATGATCTCTTCGGACAGCTGCTGCGCTTCGGACTCCACCATCAGCACGGCGGCTTCGGTGCCGGCAACGATCAGGTCCAGGTCGGACAGCTTGCGAGCGGTCTGGCCAGGGTTGAGCACGTATTCGCCATTGACGTAGCCCACCCGCGCGGCGCCGATGGGACCGGCAAACGGGATGCCGGAGATGGCCAGCGCAGCGCTGGTGCCGATCATGGCGGCGATGTCGGCGTCGACTTCGGGGTTCAGCGACAGCGTGTGGATGACCACATGCACTTCATTGAGGAAACCTTCCGGGAACAGCGGGCGGATCGGGCGGTCGATCAGGCGGCTGGTCAGCGTCTCATGCTCGCTCGGCTTGGCTTCGCGCTTGAAGAAGCTTCCGGGGATCTTGCCGGCGGCGTAGGTTTTCTCGATGTAATCGACGGTCAGCGGGAAGAAGTCCTGGCCCGGCTTGGCGGACTTGGACGCAACCACGGTGGCCAGCACCACGGTGCCCTCGATGCTGACGATGACGGCGCCGCCGGACTGGCGCGCGATCTCACCGGTTTCCAGGGTGACGGCGTGGGAGCCCCACTGGAAGGTCTTCGTGACTTTATTGAAAATGCTCATGAAAATGCTCTCTTTGCTTTTGGTTTGAGAACGGAGCGACTGGAGTGGAAAACGATGCCATTCCAGAAGTAGCCGGGGGCTGCTTGTGGAATGACACAGCGCGTTTCGTTCCTTGCCGCCTCTGATGTGGTCAGCGTGCCGCAGGCGCATCTGACTTGGATTTTTCAGGCCCTTAATGTGCAAAAACGCCTGAGCTAGCGGGTCACTAACTCAGGCGCCATTCATTCCTGGTCGCGCTTACTTGCGCAGGCCCAGCTTGCCGATCAACGCCGTGTAGCGGTCGGCGTCCTTGTTCTTCAGGTAGGTCAGCAGGCTCTTGCGGCGGTTCACCATGCGTAGCAGGCCGCGGCGACCGTGGTGGTCCTTGGCGTGGGTCTTGAAATGCGGGGTGAGTTCGTTGATGCGAGCCGTCAGCAGCGCGACTTGCACTTCCGGGCTGCCGGTGTCGTTGGCGCCGCGCGCGTTGTCCTTGACGACGTCGGCCTTGTTCAAAGCGGTCATGGGTTTCCTGGGGTGTTTTAACTTGCGTTGGGGGCTGGAACTGCTCCCAACGTGCGCCTTGCGAAATGCAAAGCCTGAGGATTATAGCCCGGATGTCCTCAGCCAGGAGCGCAGCCGGTCCGCCCCCTGCCCCAGCCGCGCCACGTCCCTGGATGCAAAACACCAGCGCAGCCAACCCTGCGCTTGCGGCGCGAAGGCGCTGCCCGGGGCCAGGCCCAGCCCGGCCTCAGCCACCAGCCGCTTGGCGAGGGCCAGCGAGTCGTCGAAACCGTCGAGCTTGAAAAAAGCATACATGCCGCCCTTGGCGGGTTCGAGCTGGACCCGCGGCAAGGCCTGCAGCAGCGGCACCAGCGTATCCCGGCAGGTCTTGAGATGGGCGACCACGCGAGGTGTGACCTCATCCGTGCGCTGCAGCGCCACCAGGCCGGCCCGTTGCGTGAAGACGCTGGCGCAAGACGTGTTGAACTCCACCAGCTTGCCCATGTGCGGCGTCATCGAGGCTGGCATTACCAGCCAGCCCAGGCGCCAGCCGGTCATGAGGAAGCTTTTGGAAAAGCTGTGGGCCACCACCAGCCTGTCATTCGGCGAGGCCACGTCCAGGAAGCTCGGTGCGCAGCCGTTGGGCGTTTCTTCGAAGTACAGCCGCTCGTAGACCTCGTCGGCCAGGATCCACGTGCCGGTCTTGCGGCAATGCGCGAGGATGGCCTCCTGCTCGGCCCGGCTGAGCGTCCATCCCGTGGGATTGTTGGGCGCATTGACGATCAGCAGCTTGGTCGCCGGTGTGATCGCATCCAGCAGCGACTGCAAGTCGAGCGTCCAGGCGCCGCCCGCGGGCTCAAGCGATACCCGCTTGAGCCTCGCGCCCAGGATGAGCGGTTGCGCGGTGAGGTTGGGCCATACCGGCGTGACGGCCACCACCTCGTCGCCCGCGTCCACCAGTGCCTGGATCGCCAGCATCAGGGCATTGACTCCGCCCGAGGTGATGGCGATCCGCTCGCTCGCCACCTCGGGATGCAAGACACTCGCATAACGGGCCACGGCCTCGCGCAATTCAGGCAGGCCGAGGTTGTGCGCATAAAAGGTCTCTCCGCGCTGCAGCGACTCGATCGCCGCCTGGCGGATGAAATCGGGCGTTACCTCGTCGCTTTCGCCGAACCAGAACGGCAGGACATCGCTGCGGCCCAGGCCCGCGTTGGCGACCTCGCGGATCTGGGAGGCTTCCAGGTTCAGTACGGTGGTGCGCATGGTCCCCAAGCCTAGCCGAATTACACGAGCCACGCCGACCGCGCCGCCTCAGGAAGCTCTTTCCATCCGGCAAGTCGTCGGCATTTCCGCCTGGGCCGGCTGGATGGTCTTGATCACCCGGAAGCCGTAGCCCGACCCTTCCACGTCGAACCTGACGCCGGGCGCGCCCTGGCGGTCCATCACGCCCACCACCAGCTGCTGCTGGAACTGGTGGTCGGCAGCCCGCATCGCGCCGGCCTGGCCATGCAGATTCACGGCCGCGCGTTCAATTGCATTGGCAACCGCCACCGCGTCCGTGCCGCCGGCTCGCTCGATCGCCTGGGCCAGCGTTTCGATCATCAGCTGCAGGCGCATGTGCACATAGTCGTCCGCCGGCCGGGGATACCGCTGGCGGAACGACTGGTAGAAGGCCTCGCTTTGCGCCGTCTGCACGTTGGGCAGCCAGTCGGCGACCGCGATGACCTTCCCCAGCCCTGCCTCGCCGATGGCCGCCGGAGCCCCCAGGGCGTTGCCGTAGAAGGTATAGAACTTGCCGTCGAAGCCCACCTCCCTGGCGGCCTTGACCAGCAAAGTCAGGTCATTGCTGAAGTTGCCCGTGATCACCGCCTCGGCGCCGCTGGCCTTGATCTTGGTGGCGTAAGGGGCGAAGTCCTTGATGCGGAGCAGCGGATGAAGCTCATCGCCCACGATCTGGACATCCGGGCGCTGCGCGCCCAGCTGGCGCCGGGCCTCGCGCAGCACCGCCTGTCCGAAGCTGTAGTCCTGGCCCAGCAGATAGACCGACTTGAGCGCCTTGTCTTCCCGCAGTACCGACATCAATGCCGCCATCCGCATGTCGGCATGGGCGTCGAAGCGGAAATGCCAGAAGCTGCATTTCTCGTTGGTGAGAATCGGGTCGACGGCGGAATAGTTGAGGAAAAGCACGCGCCTTCCCGGTTCGCGTTCGTTGTGCTTGTTGATGGCGTCGATCAGCGCCGCCGCCACCGCCGATGAGTTGCCCTGCAGGATGAACTGCGCGCCGTCGTCGATCGCGGAGCGCATCGCCGACAGGGCTTCCTCGATCTGGCCCTTGCTGTCGTAGCGGTCCAGCTGCAACGGGCGCGGGCCCTGCGCCGTCTTCACGCCGCCGCGCTGGTTGACACGCTCCACCGCCCAGACCAGGTTGCGGAACACCGCCTCGCCGCCATTGGCATTGCCGCCCGACAGGCCTTCGATGAGGGCAATCTTCACCGGGGCGCCGCCGGCGCCCCGGGCCCATGCGAGGGGCGGCACAAGTAGCGATGCGGCGAGCGATTTCAAGACCTGGCGGCGAAGATTTTTCACTTGGTTTTTCCCTCGGGGAGCACTTGAAAACAACCTGCGCGCTCGCAGATGGGATGCATGCGGCGGTCAGTCGAATGCCGCGCAGTGTATCGGACGGCGGGCACAAAAGCCGCCGTTCACATCCCTCTTCATGACAAGGAGTTCGCCATGTTTTTCGCCCCCGTCGTTCGCACCCGCGCCCATTCCCCCGAGTTCCGCTCATTCGACCGCAGCTTCGAGCGTTTCGTCAACGATGCGTTCTTCAGCAACCTGAAGCCCGGCTTCAACGTCGAACAGGACGACAAGGCCTGGACAGTGACGCTGGACCTGCCCGGTGTCGCCAAGGACGAACTGTCCATCAACATCGAGGGCAGCATCGTGCGCATCGAAACGCGCAAGGATGCCAAGCGCCAGTTCAAGGCGGCCTACGAGCTGCCCCAGGACATCGACGCCGACGCCAGCGTCGCCAAGCTCGAGAACGGTGTACTGGCCCTGACCCTGGCCAAGAAGGTTCCGGTCAGCAACGCGCGCCAGATCGAGGTCAAGTAAGCACAGACAGCTCGGCCAGCGTCCAGCGCGGTTTGACGTCGAAGGCGTAGACCGTGCTGGCCTCCTGGATCCCAGCTTGCAGGCGCATGGCCGCGGCCATGGCGATCATCGCGCCGTTGTCCGTGCACAGGTGGAGCTCGGGATAGTGCACCCGCACCCCGCGCTTCGCGCAGGCGGCGCCAAGCTCGCCGCGCAAGGCCTTGTTCGCGCCCACCCCGCCCGCCACCACCAGGCGCGCCAGGCCCTCGCGTTGCAGGGCCGCCAATGATTTTTTCACCAGCACTTCGACGATGGCGGCCTGGGTCGATGCCGCCAGGTCGGCCTTGCGCGACGGCAGGTCTTCGCCGAGCTTCCTGGCCTGCGTCAGCACCGCTGTCTTCAATCCGGCGAACGAAAAATCGAGGTCGCCGCTGTGCATCAGCGGCCGCGGCAGCTTGAACGCCTGGGGATCGCCCGCTTCGGCCAGCCGCGCGAGCGCCGGACCGCCCGGATAGCCCAGGCCCATCAGCTTGGCCGACTTGTCGAAGGCTTCGCCGGCGGCGTCGTCGATCGTCTCACCCAGCAGTCGATAGCGGCCGACACCGTCGACGCGCATCAGCTGGGTGTGGCCGCCGGAAACCAGCAGCGCGATGAACGGGAAGGCCGGCGGATCGGCGCTGAGGAAGGGCGACAGCAGATGCCCCTCCAGGTGATGCACGCCCAGCACCGGCTTGCGCAGGGATGCGCCGAGCGCGCAGGCCACCCCCGCGCCGACGAGCAAGGCGCCGGCCAGGCCCGGCCCCCGCGTGTAGGCGACCACATCGACATCGGAAACTCGCACTCCGGCCCGGGCCAGTGCCGCCTCGGCCAGCGGCAGCACGCGCCGGATGTGGTCGCGGCTGGCCAGCTCGGGAACCACGCCGCCGTAGGGCTGGTGCATCTCGATCTGGCTGTGCAAGGCGTCGCCCCGCAGCACCGGCATGGCGGTTCCGTTCGCCTCCACCAGCGCCACGCCGGTTTCGTCGCACGACGATTCGATTCCCAATACAAGCATCCGTACAGTTTAGGTGAGGTTGCCAGTGGCGCGTTTCTTGCACACATCCCGGCATGAGACCCTTTCCCACGTCGCTGCGTATCGTGGTCATCGCCCCCGACTCGCTCAGCCCGGACGGCGAGGATACGCAAGAGATCGAGCAGGCCGAGCGTTCGCGGCAGCTGCGCATCAGCCTGCTGGAGAATGGCTACAACGTCATCGCGGTGTTGCCCACGGACACGTTTCTGGACGAGCGTATCGCCCAGCTGCAGCCGGACATGATCGTGGTGGATGCCGAGAGCGCCGCCCGCGACGCGCTCGAACATGTGGTCATGGCCACCCGGGACGAGCGCCGCCCCATCGTGCTGTTCACGAACGATGACGACACCACGCATGTGAAGGACGCGGTAGCCGCCGGGGTCAGTGCCTACATCGTCGCCGGCCTGGCGCCCGAGCGTATCCGCCCCATCCTGGATGTCGCGATGGCCCGCTTTCAGCACGAGCAGCAGTTGCGCCGCCAACTCGCGGACGCCCGCTCGCAGTTGCAGGAACGCAAGGTCGTCGAGCGGGCCAAGCACCTGCTGATGCAGCGCCAGAAACTTTCCGAGCAGGAAGCCTACGGCAAGTTGCGCAAGACCGCCATGGATCGTGGCCTGAAGCTGGGCGAGGTCGCGCAACGCATCCTCGACGTGGCCGACCTGCTCGGCTGAATCGCCTCTGGTGCATGGCCGCCTGCGCCGCACAAGATGAGTGCATGGACGGCTCGAAATCAGCCCGAAAACCCTGGCACGGCTATTGCTCGACTCCCTGCATGAACCAATGAGGGTTCTCGGCCCGCCTGCTTCAAAGGCGAAGCAACCCGCAGGCCCGACCGGACGAAGGCGTCCCCACCAGCACCGGCGGTGCTGCGTGTGGGCGCCTTTGCTTTTTCCTCTGATTTCTTCGATGGAGAACCGATACGTGATGACCGACCTTCTGAGAACCAGGCTCTCCCGCCGCGCCGTCCTGCAAGCTGCGGCCGTCGGCGCGGTCGGGGTGTCGCCCGCCTTGCGCTCGGCCGTCTGGGCCCAGGGCTCCGACGCGCCCGAGAAGAAGGAAGTCAAGATCGGCTTCATTCCCCTGACCGACTGCGCCAGCGTGGTGATGGCTTCGGTGCTCGGCATCGACCAGAAGTACGGCGTCAAGATCATTCCCACCAAGGAAGCCAGCTGGGCCGGCGTGCGCGACAAGCTCGTCAACGGCGAGCTGGACATGGCCCATGTATTGTGGGGCCTCATCTACGGCGTGCACTTGGGGGTAAGCGGGCCGAAGAAGGACATGGCCATCCTCATGAACCTGAACCACAACGGGCAGGCGATCACGCTGTCGAAGAAGGTGGCGGACAAGGGCGGGGTCGACGGCCCGTCGCTGGCCAGGCTGATGCAGGTCGAAAAACGCGAGTACACCTTCGCCCAGACCTTTCCCACCGGCACCCACGCGATGTGGCTGTACTACTGGCTCGCCACCTACGGCGTCAACCCGATGAAGGACGTGAAGGTCATCACAGTGCCACCGCCCCAGATGGTGGCCAACATGCGGGTGGGCAACATGGACGGCTACTGTGTGGGCGAGCCCTGGGGCCACCGGGCGATCGCCGACGGCATCGGCGTGACGGGCATCACCACGCAGGACATCTGGAAGGACCATCCGGAGAAAGCCCTCGGCACGACCGCCGATTTCGTCAGGAAGTACCCGAATACGGCGCGCGCCGTCACGGCCGCCATCATCGAGGCCGGCAAGTGGATCGATGCCAGTCTGACCAACAAGAACAAGATGGCCGAGACCGTGGCCGACAAGAGCTACGTCAACACCAGCGTGGACGTCATCAACCAACGGATCCTGGGCCGCTACCAGAATGGCATGGGCAAGACCTGGGACGACCCCAACCACATGAAGTTCTACAACGATGGCGCCGTTAACTTCCCCTACCTTTCCGATGGCATGTGGTTCCTGACCCAGCACAAGCGCTGGGGTTTGCTCAAGGACCATCCGGACTACCTCGGCGTGGCCAGGCAGATCAACCAGATCGACATCTACAAGCAGGCCGCCGCAGCCGCCAAGGCCAACGTGCCCAAGGATACGATGCGCACCAGCAAGCTGGTGGACGGCACCGTGTGGGACGGCAACGACCCCAAAAGTACGCGGATTCGTTCAAGGTCCGCGCCGCACCCGCAGCCTGAGGAGAACAATCATGGTCAGCGCAGTCTTTCATTCGCCGCTCGAAAATCCGGCCCTGCCCTCGCCCACCGTGCCCTTGCGCGAGCCCAAGCCCGCCATGAAAACTGTGGCGGCCAACGCGCCGGTGGCGGCGGTCGCCGTCGACCGCGCCGCCGCCACGCGGCAGGCGTTCGACTGGCGGGCGTTGTGGCTGAAGATTCTCCCGCCGGTGTTCGGCATTGGCTTGCTGGTCGGCATCTGGGCCATCGTCGCAATGAAGACGGGCAGCGGGTTTCCGACACCGGTCGAAACGTTCAGGCAGGCGATCGAGGTGTTCGGCGATCCGTTCTACCAGAAAGGCCCCAACGACCAGGGCATCGGCTGGAACGTGCTGCTCTCGCTGCAGCGTGTGGCCCTTGGCTTCGGCATGGCGGCAGCGGTCGGCATCCCGCTGGGCTTCCGGATCGGGCGCTTCACCTTTCTGTCGCGAATGTTCAACCCGCTCATCAGCCTGCTGCGGCCGGTGTCGCCGCTGGCCTGGCTGCCGATCGGCCTGCTGGTGTTCAAGGGCGCCAATCCTGCTGCCATCTGGACCATCTTCATCTGCTCCATCTGGCCGATGATCATCAACACTGCGGTGGGCGTGCAGCGCGTTCCCAGCGACTACATGAACGTGGCGCGCGTGCTCAATCTCTCCGAATGGAAGATCGTCACCAGGATCCTGTTCCCGGCCGTACTGCCGTACATGCTCACCGGCGTGCGGCTGGCCGTGGGCACTGCATGGCTCGTGATCGTGGCCGCCGAAATGCTCACGGGCGGCGTCGGCATCGGCTTTTGGGTGTGGGACGAGTGGAACAACCTCAACGTCAAGAACATCATCATCGCCATCTTCACGATCGGCATGGTCGGGCTGATCCTCGAATTCGCGCTGATCAAACTGGCCACCGCCTTCACCTTTGAGGAAGTCAAGTCATGAACGCGAACCTCACGACCCGGTACATCCAGATCCACGGCGTCGAGCAGACGTTCAAGACGGCCAAGGGGCCCTTCGTCGCGCTGAAGGACGTCAACCTCACGGTGACCAAGGGCGAATTCGTGACGATGATCGGCCATTCGGGCTGCGGCAAGTCCACGCTGCTGAATCTGATCGCCGGGCTCACGACGCCCACCCAGGGCAGCCTGATCTGCGCCAACCGCGAGATCGCCGGCCCCGGCCCGGACCGCGGCGTGGTCTTCCAGAATCATTCCCTGCTTCCGTGGCTGACGTGTTTCAAAAACGTCTATCTCGCGGTCGAGCGGGTGTTTGGCCAGACCCGCGAGGCCGGCATCCCGGCTGATAGCCGTGCGCAGCTGCGCGCACGTACCGAGGCCGCGTTGGCGATGGTCGGCCTGACAGCTGCCGCGCAAAAGCGGCCCGGCGAGATCTCGGGCGGCATGAAGCAGCGCGTGGGCATCGCCCGGGCCCTTTCCATGGAGCCCATCGTGCTGCTGCTCGACGAGCCGTTCGGCGCACTCGACGCCCTGACGCGGGCCAAGCTACAGGACGAGCTGCTGCAGATCGTTGCCAAAACCCAGAGCACTGTCGTGATGGTCACGCACGACGTGGATGAGGCGGTGCTGCTGTCCGACCGCATCGTGATGCTGACCAACGGCCCGGCAGCCACCATCGGCGAAATCCTTGCCGTGGACCTGCCCCGTCCGCGCGACCGGATCGAGCTGGCCGAAGACCCCCGCTACGTCCATTGCCGAAAAGCTGTCATCGATTTCCTCTACACACGCCAGTCGCATGTGGAGAAGCTGGCGGCCTGAAAACAGGAAGTATCGCGCCATGGTCTGCGTGGACATGGACTAGACAGCCCCTCGGAGCCACTATGGTGCGGCGCACCAAAAGCGCACCGTTTTCGCCCTGCTTTGACGCAATGCCGGGCGCTTGGGCGTGCCCTGCGCTGGCACGCTTCTCGCACTGAATCCGGGAACTTGCTCACTCAGTTTCCAGAGGATTCGCACCCATGGCGGCTTTCCGCACCTTTTTGAAATCCGGCCACGCACCGACCCTGGGTGCGGCGTTTTTCTACTTCGCTTTCTCATGCTGCATCTGGGTCATGAACGGCGCCATGGCACCCTTCATTTCGGAAAGCTACAACCTGTCGCCGGCCCAGAAGGGGGTGATGCTGTCTATTCCCATCTTTGCCGGGGCGCTGATGCGGTTTCCCCTGGGCGTGCTGGCCCAGTACATCGGGCGCAAGAACGCCACGCTGGTGGAGATGGGGATGATCATGGTCGCCCTGCTGTTCGGCTATTTCTTTGTCTCTTCGTACAACAGCCTGCTGGCCATGGGCGTCCTGCTGGGTATCGCGGGGGCGAGCTTCGGTGTGGCCTTGAGCCTGGGGTCGGGCTCTTTCCCGCCGCGCTACAAAGGCCTGGCGATGGGACTCGTGGGCGCCGGAAACGTCGGTACGGCCGTATCGGTGCTGGTGGCCCCCGCGCTCGCCCAGCGATACGGCTGGCAGGCTGTCTACGGCATCGCGGCTGGCGCGATGCTGCTGCCGCTGGGCGCCATGATCGTGTTCGGCAAGGAGCCCCCCGACGTCGACAAGCATTCCTCGCTGCGCGAACACGCCGCCTGCCTGTTCGAAAAGGACGGCTGGGCTTTCAGCATCATCTACGCCGTCACGTTCGGCGGTTTCATCGGCCTGGCCACTTTTCTTCCCTCGTACTACTACGACCAGTTCGGCGTGAGCAAGACGCAGGCGGGCCAGCTTTCGATGCTTGCAGCGTTCATGGGAGCGGCGGTTCGCATCTTCGGCGGCTGGATCTCGGACCACTGGGGCGGGGTCAACACCCTCACCGCCGTTCTGGCCACAGTCGCAGTCACCCTGGTCCTTTGCGGCCTCGCGGACAATTCTCTGGTGGCAACCACCTTGCTGCTGATGCTTTGCTTTGCCGCCCTGGGCGCCGGCAATGGCGCCCTGTTCCAGCTGGTTCCGCTGCGCTGGCCGCTCGCCACGGCGGTGGCGGGCTCGATGATTGGCGAGATTGGCGCCCTGGGCGGCGGCCTGATTCCGAACGCCATGGGCCTGAGCAAGCAGTACTCCGGAACGTATTTCTGGGGCTTCACCGGCTTCGCGGTCTGCGCCGCGTTGGTGCTGCTCATGCTGCGCGCGATGCAGATCCGATGGACCCATACCTGGGCAGAGAAAGGCGGTCGGGCGCGGCCCCAGCCTGCCACGGCGGCGCCACCCGAGCGCGGCTCCGGCAAGCTATCGCCACGCCAGCCCTGAGAAGGCACGCGGCAAAGCCGTGTCCGGGCAGGCCGCGTCGCATCGACAAGGCGGTCGGTGCCGAGTGGCATTTACTTGGGGAGGAACAGCAGCCAGTAGACGAGGAGCGCGTTGAAGAGCAGGCTGACACCCAGGGCGATCTTCCACAGCGCGGTCGGATCACGCTGGATCAGCGGCGTCGCGGATGGCGCGGTGATCGGGCGTGACCCGCCCCGCTCGAGCGCTAGCAGCATCTCCTCCGCCGTCTCGAAGCGCTGGCGCTTGTCTCGCGCCACGGCCTTGAGGGCCACGTGGTCCAGCCAGATCGGCACTTCGGGGTTGTGCCGGCTCGGCGCCGTGGGGTCGCGATAGTAGCGGCCCGCCTGATAGGGCAAGACGTCGCCGTACGGCAGCTTGCCACCGGTGAGCAGCTGGTAGAGCGTCACACCCAGCGCGAACAGGTCGCTCTGCCCGTCGGGCGGCTCCTCGGGGCCATCGCGCGCCTGCGCGTGAAAGCCCCATTGCTCAGGGTTGATATAGCTGGGTGTGCCCGCATGCAGAAGGCGCGCCGCCTCGGGCTCGCGGCCGCTCAGCGCGACGCCCAGATCGAGCAGGCGCAGTATTCCGTCTTCGCCCTGATGCAGATTGGCCGGCTTCACGTCGCGGTGGATCACACTTTGGCGATGAAGCCGCGAAAGCGCTTTGGCCACGTGCGTGGCCGCGGCGACCGTCTGGCCCAGCGTGAACTTGTGATTTCGATCCAGCATCTGCTGCAGCGTTTCGCCGCTGTGCCATTCGTACAGCAGATAAAAACCGCTGGGGGCGGCCACCAGCGGATCGACCACGGCCACCAGGTTCTCGGCGGCCCGGCCGGAGCGCGTGCGCTTGGCCAGCCAGGCCTCGTGCGCCAGCATCGAGCGCTCTTGCGCGTCGTGCGCGCGCTGCGGATGAAGGGTCTTCAGCGCGAAGAGTTTGCGGGTCTGCGGGTCGCGAACCTGGTACAGGACATTGATCCCGTTATCTACCACCAAGGCCGTGACGGCAAGGCCGTCGATCACATCCCCCACCTTCAGTCGCGGCGGGATGGGCAGTTGCTGCGCCAGCCGGTTCTCGTCCTGCAGCAGACCATCGAGCAGGCCCAGCACCCGAACCACCAGCGCCGTGGCGTTGTCGCGGCTGCCCTGCTCCAGCGCGGTGGCCACCAATTGCTCGCTCAGGGCTTGCGCACTGTCCCGGGCCAGCGCCTTCAGCCGTTTCGCCGGCACCACGTTGTGCACGCCGTCGGAAAGCAGGACGAACACATCTCCCACCTGCAAGTCGCCCTGGTGGTAGTCGACCACCAGGCGATCCTCCGCGCCCACGGCCCGCAGCAGCTTGTGGCTGAAGTCGGGGTGTTCGACCGCATGGTCGTGGGTGAGCTGCGTGACCTCGCCACCACGCAGCAAATATGCGCGGGTGTCGCCGACGTGGGCCAATGAATAGCTCTGCCCTCGCAGCACCAGCGCCGTGAGCGTGGTCAGGCCGCACGCCGGGTGCCGCCGGCGGTTCAGGCCGGCCAGCCAGGCGTTCTGCGCGCCGATGATGCGATCGAGCGCCACCGTCGTGTCCCAGGTTTCGGGCGTGCCGAAGTAATCGCGCACCAAGCTCGTCACCGTGGTCTGCGCCGCTTCCCGCCCCATGCCGCCCATGCTGACGCCATCGGCGATGGCCGCAATCGCCCCCATCGCCTCTTGCCCCGGCTCGGGAAGCATCGCTGCGGCGAAATCCTCGTTGATCTCTTTCTTGCCCGCAAGCGAGGTGAAGCCGATGTCGATTTCAAAAGCCATGCACCACCGCAAGCAAGATCAGTGCCCAACTTGGTGCGGCGCCGCAGGGCCGCTGCGCCACGATTTGGTGCGCACCAGCCGAAGCCCAAGCCCCAATAACTGGCATGAGGCTTGCAGACCAAAAGCAGCAGTATCCATTGGAGAGCGAATTGCAAAGATCAAGGTTGGTGATGGTGGGCAACGGAATGGCGGGCGTGCGCACCATCGAAGAGCTTTTGAAAGTGGCGCCCGAGCTCTATGACATCAGCGTCTTCGGCGCCGAGCCGCATCCCAACTACAACCGCATCCTCTTGTCGCCGGTGCTGGCCGGCGAGCAGACCTTGGACGAAATCGTCCTTAATTCCTGGGATTGGTACCAGGAGAACAACATCCGCCTGCTCGCGGGCAAGAAGGTCGTCGAAGTCGATCGTGTCAAGCGAATCGTGAGGGCCGAAGACGGCACAGAAGAAGAATACGACCGCCTTCTGATGTGCACCGGCTCCAACCCCTTCATCCTGCCGGTGCCGGGCAAAGACCTGCAAGGCGTGATCGCCTACCGGGACATCGCCGACACCAACGCGATGATCGAGGCGTCGAAGAAGTACAAGAAGGCCGTGGTCATCGGCGGCGGCCTGCTCGGTCTGGAGGCCGCCAATGGCCTGATGCTGCGCGGAATGGACGTCACCGTGGTGCACGTCATGCCTTGGCTGATGGAGCGCCAGCTGGACGACGTGGCGGGCAAGCTGCTGCAAAAATCCCTGGAAGACCGCGGCCTGAAGTTCCTGATCGGTGCGCAAACCCAGGAACTGGTCCCCGACAAAGACGGACGTGTCATGGCCATCAGGTTCAAGGACGGCAGCGAGGTCCCCACGGACCTGGTGGTGATGGCCGTGGGCATTCGCCCCAATACCGAACTGGCCGAGAAGATGCGCCTGCATTGCAATCGCGGCATCGTCGTCAACGACACCATGCAAACCGTGACGGATGCGCGCATCTATTCCGTGGGCGAGTGCGCGGCACACCGCGGCATCGCCTACGGTTTGGTCGCCCCGCTGTTCGAGCAGGCGAAGGTCGCCGCCAATCACCTGGCGCAGTTCGGCATCGGCCGCTACACGGGTTCGCTCACGTCGACCAAGCTGAAAGTCACCGGCATCGACTTGTTCTCCGCCGGCGAGTTCATGGGCGGTGAAGGATGCGAAGAGATCGTCATGTCCGACCCGTTCGCAGGCGTCTACAAGAAACTGGTCATCAAGAGCGACAAGCTGGTGGGTGCGTGCCTGTACGGCGACACGGTGGACGGCAGCTGGTATTTCAAGCTGTTGCGCGACGGCCGCAGCGTCGGGGACATCCGCGACAAGCTGATGTTCGGCGAGTCCAGCATCGGCGACACCGGCCATGAGGGCCATACCAAAGCGGCCTCCATGCCCGATGACGCCGAGGTCTGCGGCTGCAATGGCGTGAGTAAAGGCGCGATCTGCAAGGCCATCAAGGAGAAGGGCCTGTTCACCATCGACGAGGTGAAAAAGCACACCAAGGCGAGCGCCAGCTGCGGCTCCTGCACCGGGCTGGTCGAGCAGATCCTGATGTTCACCGCCGGTGGCGACTATTCCGCCACGCCCGCGAAGAAGGCCCTGTGCGGCTGCACCGACCACAGCCACCAGGAAGTGCGCGACGCGATCAAGGCGAACAGACTGCTGACCATCGCCGGCACCTTCCGCTTCATGGAATGGCGCAGCCCCAACGGCTGCGCGTCCTGCCGGCCCGCGGTCAACTACTACCTCATCTCCACCTGGCCCAAAGACGCCAGGGACGACCCGCAAAGCCGCTACATCAACGAGCGCAGCCACGCCAACATCCAGAAGGACGGGACGTACTCGGTCATTCCCCGCATGTGGGGCGGCGAGACCACCGCGGCCGAATTGCGACGCATCGCCGACGCGGTAGACAAATACAGGATTCCTACCGTCAAGGTGACCGGCGGCCAGCGCATTGACCTGCTCGGCGTCAGGAAGGAAGACCTGAAGGACGTCTGGAAAGATATCGGCATGCCCTCGGGCCACGCCTATGCCAAGGCGCTGCGCACGGTGAAGACCTGCGTGGGCAGCGAATGGTGCCGCTTCGGCACGCAGGACTCGACGCAGATGGGCAAGGACCTGGAACGCGCCCTGTGGCGCATGTATGCGCCGCACAAGGTCAAGCTGGCCGTGTCGGGCTGCCCGCGCAACTGCGCCGAGTCCGGCATCAAGGACGTCGGCGTGATCGGCGTGGATTCGGGCTGGGAGATCTACATCGCCGGCAACGGCGGCATCAAGACCGAAGTCGCGCATTTCTTCTGCAAGCTCAAAACCTCGGCCGAGGTGCTGGAATACAGCGGGGCCTTCCTGCAGCTGTACCGCGAGGAAGGCTGGTACCTCGAGCGCACGGTGCACTACGTCAAACGCGCCGGCCTGGACTACGTCAAGAAGAAGATCCTGGAGGACCACGAGGGCCGCAAGGCGCTGTGGGAGCGGCTGCAGTTCAGCCTCCAGGACGAGCCCGATCCCTGGTTCGAGTTCGACAAGGCGGCGGTGGACACACGGCAGTTCGGCAAACTCGCGCCGGCAGGGCAGGAAGCATGAAGATGAACGATTGGACAGTGATTTGCCGGGTCGAAGACATCCCGGTGCTTGGCTCGCGCCGCGTGGCGCGCCCCCAGGGCATGGACGTGGCCGTCTTTCGCAACGGCCAGGACCAGGTGTTCGCGCTCCTCGACCGCTGCCCGCACAAGGGCGGGCCCCTGTCGCAGGGCATCGTCTTCGGCACCAGCGTTGCCTGCCCGCTGCACAACTGGACGATCGAGCTGGCCGACGGCTGCGCCAAGGCGCCCGACGAGGGCTGCGCCGTCCGGTTCGCGTGCAAGGTGGATGCGGGCCAGGTGCTGCTCGATCCCGTGGAAATCGCCACCCTGGCGATTGACCTTGCGCCGCCAAAAGCCGGCCCGGGCGCATCGACCGGCAGCGTGGGCGACGCGACTTTCGACGTTCAGGCGCCGCACACAGCCTGATGGCCGATGAAACCCGCTCCACCTGCCCTTACTGCGGCGTCGGCTGCGGACACGCCTGCGGCGGTCCGCATAGCGGAGCATGTAAAACGCCGCAGCCCGGCATGGCTTTCCGATGAAAGAAACCCGATCTACCTGCCCTTACTGCGGCGTCGGCTGCGGCGTGGTCATCCAGAGCGAGGGCGATCAGATCACAGGCGTTCGGGGCGACCCGGACCACCCCGCCAATTTCGGGCGCCTGTGCACCAAGGGCGCGGCGCTGCACCTGACGGCCTCGGCGGCGATCACCCGGCAGACGCGGCTATTGCAGCCGATGCGGCGCGCCCACCGCGACAGCAAGCCCGGCCGCGTGTCGTGGGACGAGGCGCTGTGCCTGGCCACCGACACCTTTGCCCGGATCATCGGCGAGCACGGGCCCGATGCGGTGGGCTTCTACGTCTCGGGCCAGCTGCTGACCGAGGACTACTACGTCTTCAACAAGCTCGCCAAGGGACTGATCGGCACCAACAACATCGACACCAACTCGCGGCTTTGCATGAGCAGCGCCGTGGCGGGCTACAAGATGACGCTGGGTGCCGATGCGCCGCCCAGCTGCTACGACGACGTGAACCACGCAGGCTGCATCTTCGTTGTCGGAAGCAACACCGCCTGGGCGCATCCCGTCCTGTTCCGGCGCATCGAGGAGGCCAAGGCGGCCAATCCGCAGATGAAGATCGTTTTTTGCGACCCGCGCCGCACCGACACCACCGAGATCGCCGACCTGTACCTGCCCATCCAGCCGGGCACCGACGTCATGCTCTTCAACGGGCTGCTGCACATCATGCTGTGGGAAGGCTGGGTGCAGCCCGGCTACATCGCGGCCCACACCACCGGTTTCGAGGAACTGAAAGCCACGGTGCGCGAGTGCACGCCCGACCTGGTGTCGCAAGTGTGCGGCATCAGGAAAGAGGACCTGTTCCTGGCGGCCAGACTGTTCGCGACCTCGCCCGCCACCCTCAGCCTGTACTGCCAGGGCCTGAACCAGTCGTCCAGCGGCACCGCCAAGAACGCGGCGCTGATCAACCTGCACCTGGCCACGGCGCAGATCGGCAAACCCGGGGCCGGGCCTTTCTCGCTGACCGGCCAGCCCAACGCCATGGGTGGGCGCGAAGTCGGCGGGCTGGCCAACCTGTTGTCCGGCCATCGCGACATGGAGAACCCGCAGCACCGCGCGGAAGTGGCGGCGCTCTGGGGCCTGCGATCCGTGCCGGCCAAGCCCGGCAAGACGGCGGTGGAGATGTTCGAGGCCGCGGCCGACGGCGAGATCAAGGCCCTCTGGATCGCCTGCACCAACCCCGCGCAGTCCATGCCCGACCAGGCCACGGTGCGCCGGGCGCTGCAACGGGCGGAATTCGTGGTGGTGCAGGAAGCTTTTTCGACGACCGCCACCTGCGACTACGCCGACCTGCTGCTGCCCGCGACCACCTGGGGCGAAAAGACGGGCACCGTGACCAACAGCGAGCGCAGCATCAGCCGGGTGCGGCCCGCCGTGCCGAAGCCCGCCGAGACGCGCCACGACTGGGCGATCGCCGCGGAGTTCGGCCGCGCCCTGGAAAGCAGGCTGCGGCCGGGGTTTGCGACGCTGTTCCCCTATGACCCGGCCGACGAAACGGCGGCGGCCGAAGCGATCTGGAACGAGCACCGGGAATCGACCCGCGGGCGCGACCTCGACATCACGGGCATGAGCTACGCCTTGCTCGAACGCACGCCGCTGCAATGGCCCATGCCGGCCGGCCAGTCGCAGGGAAAGACGCGGCTCTACGAGGACGGCGTCTTTCCCACCGCCGACGGCCGCGCGCACTTTGCCAACGTGGCGTACCGGCCGCTGGCGGAGCCGCGCGAATCCCGTTATCCCTTTTCCCTGATCACGGGCCGGCTGCGCGACCAGTGGCATGGCATGAGCCGAACCGGAACGCTGGGGCGGCTGTTCGGCCATGTGGCGGAACCGTCGGTCCAGCTGAATCCCCAGGACATGGCGCGGCACCTGCTGTCCGAAGGCGACCTGGTGCACGTCACCAGCAAGCGCGGATCGATCGTGGTGCCCGTGCAAGCCAGCCACGAGGTGGCGCTGAGCCAGTCCTTCATGGCCATGCACTGGGGATCGGAGTTTCTCAGTGGCTGCTCGAGCACGGGCGAGCGGCTGGCGGGTGTCAATGCGATCACCACCTCGGCCTATTGCCCCACGTCCAGGCAACCCGAACTCAAGCACGCGGCCGTGAAGATCCTCAAGGCCGAGTTGCCCTGGTCGCTCCTGGCTGTCGCGTGGCTGGACGATGACGCCGCCTTGCAGGCTCGCGCGCAATTGCGCCGGCTCATGCCGCTGTTCCCCTTTGCCTCCTGCGTGCCCTTCGGGCGCGAGCGCAGCGGCGTGCTGCTGCGCGCCGCTGCGCATGAAGCACCGGCGGACGACCTGGTGTCGCGCGTCGAAGCCTTGCTGGGCCTGTCCGGCCCGGACGTGCTGCGCTACGCGGACGCCCGGAAAGGCCAGCGGCGGGCGATGCGCCTGGTGCGGCGCGGGCCCGAAGCGCGCCTGGAAGGCTTTGTGCTTGCCGGCGACACGCGCGCGCAGGGCTGGATCAAGACCCTGTTGCAGGATGAGTTGCCCGCGCAGGCCTATGGCCGGATGTTGCTGGTGCCCGGCGCCAAGGCGCCCCTGGCCGTTCAGTCGCGCGGCACACAGGTTTGCACCTGCTTCAACGTCACCGGCACCGCCATCGACGAATTCCTCGCCGCCCGTGGGGGCAGCGAGGCGCAACGGCTGGAGGCGCTGCGAACCGAACTGAAATGCGGCACCAACTGCGGCTCCTGCGTGCCGGAACTCAAGCGCCGGGCCCGTGCCGTCATACCGCCGCGGCAAGCTGGCTGGCGTGATTCGCCAAATAGCGGAAAGTCATGAGGCTTCCCGCACAATCCGTGGCATGGGGATCAGCCAGTACCTGAAGGAAATCGGCCGCGGCAAACAGGGTGCGCGCCCGCTCGGGCGCGAACAGGCGCAGGACCTGTTCGGGCAGATCCTGGATGGGGCCGTGACCGACCTGGAGATCGGTGCCTTTTGCCTGGCCATGCGCATCAAGGGCGAAACACCCGAGGAGATGGCCGGCTTCCTCGACGCCGCCCTGGCGCGCATCCACCGCATCCCTGCGGGCGCCAAACCGGTCGTGGTGCTGCCCAGCTACAACGGCGCGCGTAAGCTCCCGGCACTCACGCCGCTTCTCGCGCTGCTGGTCGCGCGGCGCGGACTGCCGGTGCTGATGCACGGCACCCCGACGGAATCCGGCCGTGTGATCGTGCCGCTTGTGCTGCAAGCCCTGGACATTCACGCGCTGCCCTCCGTTCGGGCCATCGCGCCGGGCGAGGCCGCCTTCGTTCCCACCGAACTGCTGTGCCCGGGTTTGAAGCGCCTGCTCGACGTGCGGCGCGTGGTGGGCTTGCGCAACTCGAGCCACAGCCTGGTCAAGCTGATGAATCCGTGCACTGGGCCCGCGGTCGTGGTCAGCAGTTACACCCACCCCGAATACGCCGTCTCCATGGCGGCCGTCTTCGAGCTCATGGGCACAACCGCCTTGCTGCTGCGCGGCACGGAGGGCGAAGTGGTGGCGGATGCGCGGCGCCTGCCACGGATGGACGGTTTCATCGCCGGGCGGCGCATCACCCTGCAGCAAGGGCAGAAAGGCACCCTCACCGACCTGCCCGATCTGCCGCGCGAGATCGGCGCCGAAACCACTGCCGCTTACATTCAGGACGTGCTGCGCGGCGACAAGCCTGTCCCCTCCTCCATGGCCTTGCAGGTGGAACATATCTTGCATCTGGCTGAATCGATATGAATACCGGAAAAGTCACCCTCGTGGGCGCGGGACCAGGCGATCCCGAACTGCTGACGGTCAAAGCCGTCAAGGCCATCCAGGCGGCCACCGTGCTCCTGGTCGACGACCTGGTGAGCCCCGAGATCGTGGCGCTGGCCGTGCCCACCGCACGTGTCGTCCATGTGGGCAAGCGAGGCGGCTGCAAGAGCACGCCCCAGGCCTTCATCGAAAAGCTGATGGTCATGGCCGCTCGCGAGGGCGAAGACGTGGTCCGGCTCAAGGGCGGCGACCCCTTCATCTTCGGCCGCGGCGGCGAAGAGGTCGAGCACCTGCGCGAAGCAGGCATCCAGGTTCGGGTGGTCAACGGCATCACTTCGGGCCTGGCCGCCGCGACCTCGCTGGGCGTGCCGCTTACCCACCGCGAACATGCCCATGGGGTGGTGTTCGTCACCGGTCACGCGCGGCCCGGTTCGCACGGCGCCGATTGGCGGGCCCTGGCCGTGGCCGTGCGCGATGCGAAGCTCACCCTGGTGATCTACATGGGCGTCAGCGGTGCGGCGCGCATCCAGAAAGAGCTTCTTGCGGCGCTGCCGGCTTCCACACCGGCGGCCATCGTCCAGCGCGCCACCCTCCCCGACCAGCGCCATGCGGTGACGACCCTTGGCCAGCTGGAGGCGACCATCGCCCGCGAACAGCTCGAGAGCCCCTCGGTCATCGTGGTGGGCGACGTGCTCTCGGGAATCGCCGCGGCCAGCGGCGCCGCCGCGCGTTTTCGAGCAGCCTGACCCGGGGGCGCCTACACTCGGCGCCCATGCAAACTTTCGATGTTGCCGTCATCGGCGCGGGCGCCGCGGGCCTCTTTTGCGCGGGGGCGGCCGGCCAGCGGGGCCTCACGGTACTGCTGGTCGACCACAGCGAGAAAGTGGCGGAGAAAATCCGCATCTCGGGCGGCGGGCGCTGCAACTTCACCAATCGCGATCTCGATCCGCGCGCGCCGCACAAGCACTTCCTGGGCGACAACCCCAACTTCTGCCGTTCGGCGCTCTCGCGCTATACGCCACAGGACTTCATCGCGCTGGTCCGGCAGCACGGGATCGCGTTCCACGAGAAGCACGAGGGCCAGCTGTTCGGCGACCGGTCCTCCGAGGATTTCATCCAGATGCTGCTGCGCGAATGCGACGCCGGCGGCGTGACGCGCTGGCAGCCCTGCACGGTCGCCGGCCTTGTCGCCATGGCGCCTGGTTACCACCTGGAAACCAGCCACGGCCTGGTCCACGCACGGCAGGTGGTCATTGCCACGGGCGGCCTGTCGATCCCCAAGGCGGGCGCCACCGACTTCGGCTATCGCATCGCGCGCCAGTTCGGCCTGCGTATCGTCGAGCCCCGGCCCGCCCTGGTACCGCTGACCTTCGACGGCGAAAGCTGGGCGCCCTATGCCCAACTGGCGGGCCTGTCGCTGCCGGTGGCCATCGAGACCGGGCAGAAGAAGGACCGGATCGTGTTCCATGAAGACCTGCTGTTCACGCACCGGGGGCTGAGCGGGCCTGCGGTCTTGCAGATCTCCAGTTATTGGCGCCCGGGGCAGGCGATTCGCATCGACCTGGCGCCCGGCGTCGACCTGTTGGGGGAGCTGACGCGCGCCAAGGCCACTTCACGCAAGCTCATTGGCAACGAGCTGGCCGCCTTCGTGCCGTCGCGGCTGGCGGATGCCTGGGTCCAGCAGGATGCGGCCTGGCAGCGCCCGATCAACGAAAGCAGCGACAAGGCCCTGGCGGCGCTGGCGCAGCGGCTGGCGCACTGGACATTGCTGCCCAGCGGCAGCGAAGGCTACAGGAAGGCGGAGGTGACGGCGGGCGGGGTGGACACGCGCGAGCTGTCCTCGCAGACGCTGGAATCAAGGCAATCCGGCCTGTACTTCATCGGCGAGGTGGTGGATGTGACGGGTTGGCTGGGCGGCTACAACTTCCAGTGGGCCTGGGCCAGCGCCCAGGCGTGCGCCCTGGCCCTGTCCGGCGCCGGCGCCGGCAAAGCATGAGCCTGCCAGCCCATGCAAAACCCGCTGACTTGCCGATAGAGCCGCCACCGCTATAATGTCGGGCTTTGCTGGCAAACCCCCAACGGCCCCTCTGATCACCATAAGTTGGGGAACACCGCAGTCAAGGCGCCCGGGCCCGATCTCCCTGGCACCCTCTGGCCGCATATTTTGGAAATCCATTCGCTGATGACGACGATCCGAGTTAAAGAAAACGAGCCGTTCGACGTGGCCCTGCGCCGCTTCAAACGCACCATCGAGAAGCTGGGCCTGCTGACCGAACTGCGCGCTCGCGAGTTCTACGAGAAGCCCACCGCCGAGCGCAAGCGCAAGAAGGCTGCCGCCGTGAAGCGCCACTACAAGCGCGTGCGCAGCATGCAGCTGCCCAAGAAACTCTACTGACCCTGCCCTTGCGGCACCCGAAAAGCCTGCCTGGGGACGCTCAAGCAGGCTTTTCTCATTCCCTGAAGGACAAGCATGAGCCTCAAAGAACGCATCACCGACGACATGAAAGCCGCCATGCGCGCCAGGGACAGCGAGCGGCTGGGCACCATCCGCCTGCTCACGGCCGCGATGAAGCAGAAGGAAGTGGACGAACGCGTGGAGCTCGACGATGTGGCCGTGGTCGGGATCGTCGACAAGATGCTCAAGCAGCGCAAGGACAGCATCGAGGCTTTCGAAAAGGCGGGCCGGCAAGACCTGGCCGATAAGGAAAAGGCCGAAGTGGCCGTGCTGCAGGCTTATTTACCGGCACGTCTGTCTGCCGATGAGATCGCCGCCGAAGTCAAGGCCATCGTCACCGAGCTGGGGGCTAGGGGGCCCGCAGACATGGGCAAGGTCATGGGTGCGGTCAAGTCGCGCCTGGCGGGCAAGGCGGACATGGGCCAGGTGTCGACGGCTGTGAAGGCGGCGCTGGCCGGGTAAGTCGGCCCACCAGCACAGGCAAAAACTAGCTGCCCGCCACCTTCATCCGGTTCACCAGGACCGAGCCGACGGTCTTGGCGCCATAGTTGTAGGTGTCGGCGCCCACCGCCTCGATCCCTGCCAGCATGTCGCGCAGGTTGCCGGCGATCGTGATTTCCTGCACCGGGTACGCGATCTCGCCGTTTTCAACCCAAAACCCGCTGGCGCCGCGCGAATAGTCGCCGGTGACGTAGTTGATTCCCTGGCCCATCAGTTCGATCACGAACAGGCCCGTCCCGAGCTTGCGCAGCATCCCGGGCAAGTCGTCGTCGGGCTGCGTCTGGCGTGACGTCAGCGTGAGGTTGTGCGAGCCGCCGGCGTTGCCGGTGGTCTTCATGCCGAGCTTGCGCGCCGAATAGCTGCTGAGGAAGTAGCCCTCCACGCGGCCCGAATCCACCACCTTGCGCGCCTTCGTGCGCACGCCCTCCTCGTCGAAGGCGGCGCTGCCCTTGCCGCGCGCCAGGTGCGGGTCTTCCAGGATGTCCACGTGGTCGGGAAACACCTTCTTGCCCAGCGAATCCATGAGGAAGGTGCTCTTGCGGTAGAGCGCCCCCCCGCTCACGGCCTGGACAAAGCCGCCCAGCAGGCCCGCGGCCAGCGGCGACTCGAACAGCACCGGGCATTCGCGCGTCGCGATCTTGCGCGATTTGAGGCGGGCCAGGGCCCGCTCCGCGGCATAGCGCCCCACCGCTTCGGGCGCCGCCAATTCGGCCGCGGCCCGCATCGAGCTGTACCAGGCGTCGCGCTGCATGTCGCTGCCCTTGCCGGCAATCGGCGCCACCGAGATCGAATGGCGCGAGCTGGCATAACCGCCGCGAAAGCCACGCGAGTGGGCGCTGAAAAAATGGCTCTGCTGGGCCGATACCCCCCCGCCCTCGCTGTTGGTGATGCGCCTGTCCGCGGCGAAGGCGGCGGCCTCGCACACCTGGGCCAGGCGTGCGGCTTCTTCGCTGGTGATGTCCCAGGGGTGAAAGAGGTCGAGATCCGGCTGTTCGCCGGGTTGGGCGATGTCGCCCGCATCGGGCAGGCCGGCGACGGGGTCTTGCGCCGTAAAACGGGCGATGTCGTAAGCAGCCTGCACGGTCTGTTCAATCGCCGCGCGCGAGAAATCCGACGTGCTGGCATTACCCCGGCGCTGCCCCACATAGACAGTGACACCGAGGGACTTGTCGCGATTGCGCTCCACGTTCTCCATCTCGCCCTTGCGCACCGAGACGCTCAGCCCGCAGCCTTCGGAAGCCTCGGCCCCGGCGTCGGTCGCGCCCAGCTTCCTGGCGTGGGCCAGGGCGGTGTCCACCAGTTCTTCGAAAGTTGTGCGGCTGTAGCTGAAGCCGGTGGCGGCGCGGGGGTCGGGTTTGTTCATGGCGGGGCTATGATACTTGCCCCACATGTCACGCAAACCCAAAAAAGGCTATTTCGTCCGCGGCCAGTTCGTCGCCGAAGGCAGCGAGCTCGATCTTGAACTCAAGGCTGAGCTCAAAGGCACCGACGAAGCCAGCAAAACCGAACTCAAACGCGAGAGCACCGAACTGCAGAAGATCGGCGAGGCCTTGCTGACGCTGCGCGCCGACCTGATGGAGGGGCTGCCGCTCTCGGAAAAGCTCACCGACGCCGTCACCGAAGCCAGGCGCATCACCAATTTCGAGGGCAAGCGCCGGCAGATGCAATACATCGGCAAGCTGATGCGCGGCCTCGATGAAGACACCTTGCATGCCGTGCGCGATGCGCTGGAGGCGCAGCAAAAGGGCTCCGCCCGCGACGCCCAGTCGCTGCACCAGGCCGAGAAGTGGCGAGACGACCTCATCGCCCGGGAAGATGCGCTGGACCTGTGGGTGCGGGACTATCCCCAAACGGACACGCAGCAGCTGCGCGCCCTGATCCGCCAGGCGCGCAAGGACGTGCAGCCGGACAAGGAGTCCGTTTCCAGGGGTTTGGCACCGCGCCAGGGACGCGCCTACCGCGAGATTTTCCAATTCGTGCGCCAGCAACTTTCCGGCGAGAACGCGCAGCCCGAGCAGGACGAGGACAGTTATGACCCAAGACAAGCTTGACCCTGTCCGGATCGGTATCGTGTCCATCAGCGATCGCGCTTCCGGCGGCGTCTACGAGGACAAGGGCCTGCCCGCCCTGAAGGAGTGGCTGGCGCGGGCCCTGAAGAATCCGCTGATCTTCGAAGCCCGCCTGATCCCCGACGAGAAAGACGGCATCGGCGCGGCGCTCATCGAACTGGTGGACGCCGGCTGCTCGCTGGTGCTCACCACCGGAGGCACCGGTCCCGCGCCGCGCGACGTGACGCCCGAAGCCACACTGGCCATTGCCGACAGGGAAATGCCGGGTTTCGGCGAACAGATGCGGCAGATCGGCCTGCGCTTCGTGCCCACGGCCATTTTGTCGCGCCAATGCGCCGTGATCCGCGGCAAGACCCTCATCGTCAACCTGCCGGGGCAACCCAAGTCGATCCAGGAAACCCTGGAAGGCCTGAAGGATCCGGCCGGCGCGCAACTCGTCCCCGGAATTTTCGCGGCGGTGCCCTATTGCGTGGACCTGATCGGCGGCCCGTACATGGAAACCGACGACGGCGTTTGCAAGGCGTTCCGCCCGAAATCGGCCGTCCGGACCCCGCCGCCGGCCTGAGCTTTACTTGCCCACGAGCTGCGTCAGCTTCTCCGCCTCGAAGCTTTCCTTCAAGGCCGCGTCGGCCGGCACGCAGTCTTCCTGCCTGGTGGTGGAAAGCTTTTCGACGGCCTGCCACAACAAGGCGATCTGGTGCTCCTGCGACGAGGCGTTGTCGATCAGTCCCTTCATGGCCTGCGACAGCGGGTCGTCCTCGAGCGTGATGCCGTAAGCGGCGAACTTGGAGGGCTGGCCCGTCACGTCGGCGCTGGTGCCCTCCCTGGAAGGAATGATCCGCGCCGGGATGCCCACGGCCGTGGCGCCCGCCGGCACCGGCTTGATGACCACCGCGTTGCTGCCGATCTTGGCGCCGTCCCCCACCACGAAGCCGCCCAGCACCTTGGCACCGGCGCTGACCACCACGTCGCGTCCCAGCGTGGGATGGCGCTTGGTGCCCTTGTACAACGACGTGCCTCCCAGGGTCACGCCCTGGTAGATGGTGCAGCCGTCGCCGATCTCGGCCGTCTCGCCCACCACCACGCCCATGGCGTGATCGAAGAAGACGCGCTCGCCGATCCTGGCGCCGGGGTGGATTTCGATGCCGGTGAACCAGCGCGAAAGCATGGAGACGAAGCGCCCCAGCCATTGCATCCCGTGGCCCCACAGCCAATGCGACAGGCGATGCAGCACGATCGCATGCAGCCCCGGATAACAAGTGATCACTTCCCAAGTGCTCCGCGCGGCAGGATCGCGGTCGAGGATGCACTGGATGTCGGAGCGCAGGCGGGTGAACATGGGCTCAGTCTATCGTCTTGCAGCGCCGGTCGCTTCGGACATGGCCTTGGCAACACCGCGCAAGATGTGGATTTCTTCCGGTGTCGGCTGCGCCCGGTTGAACAGCTGGTTCAGCCGGGGCATCAGCTTCTTGGGTGCCGCCGGGTCCAGGAAGCCGATCGCCACCAAGGCCCGCTCCCAGTGCGCCAGCATGCCCGCCACGGCCTTCGCGTCGGCCGGCCCCACGGCGGCCTGGGCGCGGCCCGCACCGGGAAAACCGCCCAGCGCGGTGCGCCATTCGTAGGCAATAACCTGGATCGCCGCCGCCAGGTTGAGCGAGCCGAACTGCGGATCGGTGGGGATCGTCAGCGCGGCATGGCAACGGTAGACATCGTCGTTGGCCATGCCGAAACGCTCGGAGCCGAACATGAAGGCCACGCTCTCCTGCGATGCCGCCACGGTGGTCAGGTGCTCGCGCGGCGTGTGGGTGGGCGGCCCGAAGTCGCGCGGGGTCATCGCCGTGGCGCACAGGTAGCCGACGCCGTCCAGCGCCTCGTCGAGCGTGGCGACGGTGCGCGCCTTCTCCAGCACGTCGGTGGCGCCGCTCGCCCGCTGTATCGTTTCCTCGCGCTCCAGGACATCGCCCCAGCGCGGCGCCACCAGCACCAGGTCGTCGAAGCCCATCACCTTCATGGCGCGGGCAGCCGCGCCCACGTTCCCGGCGTGGCTGGTGTTGATCAGGATGAAGCGGGTCTTCATGGAGGAAACAGCCCGAAACAAAAGGGGCACGGGTAAAATCCCGCTATTGTCGCCGTCCGCATCGCCGGGCGGCTCTTTCCGCTCATTACAGTCAGTTGGGGACAGGTCTGAAGGCCTGTCCCGCAAAATTTTAAAAATTCATGTCGTCTCCCAACCTGCATCCCATGCTCAACGTGGCCGTCAAGGCCGCCCGCGCCGCCGGCGCCATCATCAACCGGGCCGCGCTCGACGTCGAAGCGGTGCGCATCTCGCAAAAGCAGGTGAACGACTTCGTGACCGAAGTGGACCATGCGAGCGAGGCGGTCATCATCGAAACGCTGCTCACGGCCTATCCCCATCACGCGATCTGGGCCGAGGAATCGGGCAAGACCCACGGCGCCCAGGGCTCCGATTTCGTCTGGATCATCGATCCGCTGGACGGCACCACCAACTTCATCCACGGCTTCCCGGTCTATTGCGTCAGCATCGCGCTGGCGGTCAAGGGCAAGGTGGAGCAGGCGGTCATCTACGACCCCAGCCGCAATGACTTGTTCACCGCCACCAGGGGCCGCGGCGCCTACATGAACGAGCGGCGCATCCGCGTCTCCAAGCGCATCGATCTGCGCCAGTGCCTCATCTCCACCGGCTTTCCGTTCCGGCCCGGCGACAACTTCAACAACTACCTGCGCATGATGTCCGACGTGATGCAGCGCACGGCCGGCCTGCGCCGCCCCGGCGCCGCCGCGCTGGACCTGGCCTACGTGGCGGCGGGCTTCACCGACGGTTTCTTCGAAACGGGGCTCTCGCCCTGGGACGTGGCCGCCGGCTCGCTGCTGGTCACCGAAGCGGGCGGGTTGATCGGCAATTTCACGGGCGATGCCGACTTTCTGGAACAGAAGGAATGCGTGGCGGGCAATCCCAAGATCTACGGCCAGCTGGTCGCCATCCTGGGAAAGTACAGCAGGTTCGCCAGCGCCGGCGAGAAGGCGGCCCTGCGCCAGACGCCTGAGCTGGTGCCGCCGGAAACCCTGCCGGGCGCCGAAGTCCAGTCCGGCGAGTAAGCCAAGGGCGATGGCGTTGCTGGCCGAGCTGTTCAAGCAGAGAGCCCCTGGACGGCGACCGCCGCGGCGGCGCTGCTGGCGGCCATCGCCGCGATGGTGGTGCACCAGGTAGGGGGTGGCCTTCTGCGCAGGGCCACGCGCAAAGCCCCGGTCGTGCATGGGGTGCTCGCCTCGGTGCGACGTGCCGCCGGCGCGGCCCTGCCGCTGCTAGCCCTGCAGGTCGTCTGGCAAGTCGCACCGAACAACCTGGACCACATCGCCGCCGTCAGGCACACCAACGGTGTGTTGTTGATCGCCGCGCTGACCTGGTTCGTGATGAGCGCGATCGCGGGTCTGGCCGACGGCATCATCGCCCGGCATCCGGCCGGCGTAGGCGACAACATCCGGCGCGCCGTATCCCAGACCCAGGCCCGGGTGCTGGCGCGCAGCCATGGTGCTGGTGATGATCGCCGGCACCGCCATGGCGCTCATGACCTTCCCCGGCGCACGCCAGGTCGGCGCCAGCCTGCTGGCATCGGCCGGCGTGCTGGCATCATTGGCGGCCTGGCCGCGCGGCCGGTGTTCAGCAACCTGATCGCGGGCCTGCAATTGGCGCTGGCGCAGCCGCTGCGGCTGGACGACGTGCTGATTGTCAAGGGCGAGTGGGGCCGCGTCGAGGATCACCGGCACCTTCGTGGTGCTGCGCATCTGGGACGACCGCCGCCTCATCGTCCCCCTGCAGTGGTTCATCGAAAACCCGTTCGAGAACTGGACGCGCACCAGTTCGCAGTTGACCGGCCTGGGTGCTGCACCTCGATTTCGCCACGCCCATGGACGCCTTGCGCGCCGAGGCCAAGCGAGTGGTCGAAGCCGCGCCCGAGTGGGACCGGCGCTTTTTCGTGGTGCAGGTGCAGGAAGCCACCGAACGCGCCATGCAGGTCCGCATCCTCTTGTCGGCCGGCGATGCGGGCCAGCTATGGGACTTGCGCTGCCGCGTGCGCGAGAACGTGATCACGTTCCTGGCCCGCGAAACCCATTGCCTGCCCATGGTGCGTACGAACACGCCGGGCACGGATAGCGCCCCGATAATCGACCGTCCATGAACAGCCCTTCCGTCAATGCGGCCCCGCACACGCCCATGATGCTCCACTACCACGGGGGGCAATTTATATAGCTGGAGGACTGTCGTCGACAAAGGCTTCTGTTCTCACGGGCTCGTCCTCGGACGCGGGTTAACGCGCTCAGATCCCTTGCGGGAACGATTCTTTGAAGAGGAACATGGGCGTCGATTTGTTGGGGTCGCGCTCCTCCAGCGGCTGGAAGCCCAACCCGAGGTAGAAGTCGACCGCTCCGGGATCCGCGTCCAGATACATGCCGCGGCCGCCCAGTTCATCGCATGCGCGCAGCGCGCGCCCAAGCGCGTGCTTCATGAGCCGGCTGCCGCAAAGCAACCCTCTGCCCCGGTAGTCCTTGTCCACCCCCAGCATGACCAGCCGCACGCACGGCACCCGCCTGGGCAGCCCCGTCGCCCCCTTCCCCTTGAGCGGGTCGGACACGATGTCGGCCATCGCCAGCGTGTAGAACCCGACGAGAAATGAATTTCCGTTCTCGTCGAGTTTGTCCAAATCCAACAAAACGAAGGCGGTGCAGTTCCCCGCACGCACGCTTTGCTTGAGGCTGCCGGCGACGAACTTGTTGATGACGGCGTGGCCGCAGTCGAACCCGCCATCCTTGCCTGCGTTGTTCAACCCCTGATAGGTCTTGGTCGCGTCGAAAGGCTCGAGCGCGAGGTTCATCCGCGCCGCTCGGGCAGGTCCGACAGCGCGGCGAGCTTCTTCATCGCCTCCGTCGGCTTCGGCGGATTGGCCATCAACTCCGCGAATCGACGTTGCCCGGCCAGCGACAACACGATGGAGGAATGATCCTCGATCACGTCGCGCGCGCGCTCCACGGCCGCCCCCAGCACGAAGGCGGTCATGTCCACGCCGGACATGGCGGCGGCCTTGGCGAGCAGCTCTTTGGTCTCGCCGGTGGTCTTCAATTCCATGCGAGCGTCTTTGAGGGTGGCAGTGGTCATGGCAGGCTCCGATTGGCTTAAATTATACGGCTGGTGCCCGTATTTTAAAGGGCTATAAATACGGCTGATATCCGTATCTACTGTAGGCGTTTATCGATGTTTCCAGGCAAGTACATTCAGCAAGGCCGGATCGCTCGCTGCGCGGAGCACCTGGCACACGATGCCGAGGGCGGAGCTCGAAGAGGTCGCTAGCGAAATTTGGCAGGAGCCAGCCCGGCGCGAGCACCCGCCAGAAGATGGGGCAGCGGCATGGCTGGACCCAGTCGGCAGCGAGTCCCGCAACGCGACTCAGCGTTAGGTTCTTGCACAAGAACCAATACTGGTTAAAAATACAGGGGCGTTGTAGCGCCCCAGGCGCGCTGCCTCGGCCAGCCCGAAGTCCGGCAGGCCCGCGCTGCGCTCTTCTGGCGTATAGAAGATGGAGAAATGCCTGCCGATCACCTCGCCGGCGGTATACCCCTTGAGCCGCTGCACACCCGGATTCCAGGGGTGATCACGCCGCTGGGGTCCAGCAGGTACATCGCGTAGTCCTTGACGGCATCTACGAGCAGGTGGAATTGTTCGTCGCCTTGTTTCATGGCCCTCGATGTGCTGGCAATCAATCTTGCCATGGGAGAAAGCTCCCGTGAAGGCTTCTGGCGCCAAAAACGGGCAGGGGGCCGCGGAACTGCAGCTGTTACCACCTGGGCCGCCTTGATAATGGCGCCGAACGACAGGCGACAAATGCAGATCTCCAGCGGCAATCCCAGTGCTGGCCCCGCGGGCCAGCCCCACACCCCCATGATGGCCCAATACCTGGCCATCAAGGCGGAACATCCCGACACGCTGGTGTTCTACCGCATGGGCGATTTCTACGAGCTGTTCTACGGCGACGCCGAAAAGGCCGCCCGCCTGCTGGACATCACCTTGACGCGGCGCGGCAATTCCGGCGGCGAGCCGGTGGTGATGGCGGGCGTGCCGTTCCATTCGGTCGAGAACTACCTGGCGCGGTTGATCAGGCAGGGCGAATCGGTCGCCATCTGCGAACAGACTGGCGACGTCGCTACGGCCAAGGGTCCGGTCGAGCGCAAGGTGGTGCGGGTTGTCACGCCCGGGACCTTGACCGACACCGAGCTTTTGAACGACAAGGCCGAGGCAATGCTTTTGGCCGTGCACCAGGGCTCGCGCCATCGCCTGGGCCTGGCGTGGCTGAGCGTGACGCAGGGCGCCTTGCAGCTGGCCGAGTGCGCCGCCGACGAACTGGAGGCCTGGGTCGCGCGCATCGCGCCGAGCGAGCTGCTTTTCAGCGCCGACGCCACGCCGGCCTTCGAGCAGCGGCTGAAGGCCCTGCGCTTTTCGGGCTCGCTATCGCTGACCCGGCGGCCCGAATGGCAGTTCGAGGCGGGCCTGGGGCTGCGCAAGCTGCTCGAGCAGCTCAATAGCGCGACGCTGACTGCCTGGAGCGCTCAGGAGCTGGTACTTGCCCACGCGGCTGCCGCGGCGCTGCTGACCTATGCCGAGCACACGCAGGGTCGCGCGCTCTCGCATGTGCAGAGCCTGGAAGTGCAGCGCAACGACGAATTGATCGACCTGCCGGTGACCACCCGCCGCAACCTGGAGCTGGTGCAGACCCTGCGCGGCGAGGATTCGCCGACGCTTTTCTCGCTGCTGGACACCTGCATGACGGGCATGGGCAGCCGCACGCTCAAGTGCTGGATGCTGGAGCCCCGGCGCGAGCGCACGCAGGCCCAACTGCGGCTGGACGCCATCACCGCCCTGCGCGAAGGCCTGTGGCAGCCGCTGCGCGCCGAGCTCAAGGGCTGCAGCGACGTCGAGCGCATCACCGCGCGCATCGCGCTGCGCCAGGTGCGCCCGCGGGAGCTGGTGGGGTTGCGGCAGTCGCTGGAAAAATCGGCGCAGCTGTCCTCGCACTTGCAGGGCGTGGATTCGCTGCTGGCGGAACTGGCGGCCGGCATGACCCCGCCCGCCGGCTGCGCGCAGCAGCTGGCCCGCACCATCATGGCCGAGCCGGCGGCCCTGGTGCGCGACGGCGGAGTCATCGCGGCGGGCCTGGACGCCGAACTCGACGAGCTGCGCGCCATCCAGGACAACTGCGACGGTTTTCTGCTGGATCTGGAAACCCGCGAAAAAGCGCGCACCGGCATCGCCAACCTGCGCGTGCAGTTCAACAAGGTGCACGGCTTCTACATCGAGATCACCCAGGGCCAGCTGGAGAAGGTGCCGCCCGACTACCGCCGGCGCCAGACCTTGAAAAACGCCGAGCGCTTCATCACGCCCGAGCTCAAGACCTTCGAGGACAAGGCGCTGTCGGCGCAGGACCGGGCCCTGGCCCGCGAAAAATGGCTGTACGAGCAGTTGCTGGACCAGCTGCAGGCGCATGTGCCCGCCCTGACCCGCGTGGCGCGGGCGCTGGCCTCGCTCGACGCCCTGTGCGCGCTGGCCGAAAGATCGCTCACGCTCCAATGGAGCCGCCCGCGCTTCACCAAAGAGCCCGGCATCGAGATCGCGAACGGCCGGCACCCGGTGGTCGAAAGCCGCCTGGCCGAAACCAGTGCCCGCAGCTTCATCGCCAACGACACGCGCCTGGGCCCCAGGCAGCGCATGCAGATCATCACCGGCCCCAACATGGGCGGAAAATCCACCTATATGCGGCAAGTGGCGCTGATCTGCCTGCTCGCCGGCATGGGTTCGTACGTGCCGGCCGCTGCCTGCCGCCTGGGCCCCATGGACGCGATCCACACCCGCATCGGGGCGGCCGATGACCTGGCCAACGCGCAGTCGACCTTCATGCTCGAGATGACCGAGGCGGCGCAGATCCTGCACGCCGCCACGGCCAGATCGCTGGTGTTGATGGACGAGATCGGCCGCGGCACCTCCACCTTCGACGGCCTGGCGCTGGCGTCCGGCATTGCGGCGCACCTGCACGACAAGACCCAGGCGTACACCCTGTTCGCCACTCACTACTTCGAGCTGACGGAATTTCCGGCGAAGCACCACGCGGCCGTCAATGTGCACGTCAGCGCGGCCGAGTCGGGCTCGGACATCGTGTTCCTGCACGAGATCCAGCCGGGGCCGGCCAGCCGCAGCTATGGCATCCAGGTCGCGCGGCTGGCGGGCATGCCGACAGGCGTGGTGAACCATGCGCGCCATGCGCTCACGGCGCTCGAAACCCAGCAAACGCTGAGCCGCGAGCAGGTAGACTTGTTTGCACCCCCGCCCGCCGCCGACACGCCCACCCACAGTGCGGTCGAGGCCGCATTGGCGGCCCTGAACCCCGACGCGCTCAGCCCGCGCGAAGCGCTGGATGCCCTCTACGCGCTCAAGAAAATGGAAGAAAACTTATGAGCCCCCACGTTCACATTCGTTCTCTGCCCCCCGAGGGGGCTGCTCCCCTTGAGGCGGCTCGGCGGGTCGCGCTATGACTTACTGCGTCGGCATCAAACTCAACGCGGGCCTGGTGTTCCTGACCGACTCGCGCACCAACGCAGGCGTGGACCACATCAGCACCTTCCGCAAGATGATCGTGTACGAGCGCCCCGGCGACCGCTTCATGGTGCTGCTGTCGGCGGGCAACCTGAGCATCGCGCAATCGGTGCGCGAAATCCTGCAGGTCGAGCAGCTCAAGGAAGGCGAGAACGGCGAGTCGATTACCATCTGGAACGCCAAGAGCATGTTCGATGCGGCGCGCGTGCTCGGCAATGCCGTGCGCCATGTGTACGACCGCGATGCCGATGCGCTGAAGTACGCGGGCGTCGAGTTCAACGTGTCGCTCATCTTCGGCGGCCAGATCAGGGGTGAGGGCATGCGCCTGTTCCACGTCTACTCGGCCGGCAACTTCATCGAGGCCACGCCCGAGACGCCCTACTTCCAGATCGGTGAATCCAAGTACGGCAAGCCGGTGCTCGACCGCGTCATCACGCCCGATACGCCGCTGGACGAGGCGGCGAAGTGCGCCTTGGTGTCGATGGATTCGACGATGAAATCCAACCTGTCGGTCGGCCCGCCACTGGACCTGGTGGTCTATGAAGCCAACCGCTTCCAGACCGACAAGATCGTTTGCATCGACATGCAGAACCCCTACTACCGCATGCTGCACAGCAGCTGGGGCCAGAAGCTGCGCGAAGTGTTCGACAGCCTGGAAGACCCCGTCTGGGACGACGCCCACACCGAGGTGCCGCTGAAGGTCAACGATGGGCGCAGCAAGCCGCTCAAGAAGATCACCCGGCCTGACGAGCGCTTGATTTGAGCCTGGTCGTCTTTTCGCACGCCAACAGCTTCCCCGCCGGCACTTACGGCGTGATGTTCAAGAACCTGCGCTCGCGGGGCTTCATCGTGAAAGCCGTGGACAAGTTCGGGCACGACCCGCGCTACCCCGTCACTGACAACTGGCGGCACCTGGTGCAGCAGCTGCACGACTTCACCGAGCAGCAGGTGGCAAAGCACGGCGAGCCGGCTTTCCTCGTCGGCCATTCTCTCGGCGGATTCCTCAGCCTGATGTGCGCGGCGCGCTATCCGCAGCTGGCCAAAGGCGTGCTGCTGATCGACTCGCCGATCCTGGGGGGCTGGAAAGCCACCGCCCTGGGCGCGATGAAACGCACGCAGCTGGTCGGCTCGATCTCGCCCGGGCGTGTCAGCCGCAGCCGCAAAAACCGCTGGCCCAGCGCCGAAGCCGCCATCGAACACTTCCGCCACAAGAAGGCCTTCGCCCGCTGGGATGAACAGGTGCTGCGCGACTACATTGCCCATTGCACGCACGACCAGGATGGAGAGCGCGTCCTCTCCTTCGATCGCGACGTGGAGACCGCGATCTACAACACCTTGCCCGACAACCTGGATCGCATGCTGCGCGGCCACCCGCTGAAGTGCCCGGTTGCATTCATCGGCGGGCGCCAGTCGCAGGAAATGCAGCAGGTCGGCATGGCGATGACCCGGAAGGTGACGGCGGGGCGCCTCATGATGCTGGACGGCAGCCACCTGTTCCCGATGGAAAAACCCCTCGCCACGGCCGCCGCGATAGAAGCCGCGCTGCGCGGCTTCGACTTCCCGCATTGAACGCCAACGTTGTCGCCGGCGCCGTGGCTGTTCGGCATGGCGGCGCCCGGCTGATCAGGCAGCCCACTTCACCCAGCCTGTGGCCGACGTCAACAGGACCACGATGCCGAAGGCGATGCGGTACCAGGCGAATGGCACAAAGCTGTGGGTGGAGATATAGCGCAGCAGCCAGCGAACGCACAGCCAGGCGCTCGCGAACGAGAACACCAGGCCCACCATGAAAACCGGCAGGTCGGATGCGGACAACAGTGCCCGCTCCTTGTACAGGCTGTACGCGCCCGCGCCGACGAGCGTTGGGATGGCGAGATAGAACGAAAAATCCGTGGCCGCCTTGCGCGACAGGCCCAGCAGCATGCCGCCGATGATGGTGGCCCCACTGCGGCTGGTGCCCGGGATCATCGCCAGGCATTGCACCAGGCCGACCTTGAGCGCGTACTTCCAGTTCATGTCTTCCGCCTCGCGCACCGACACGACCTGCCGGCTGCGGCTCTCGGCCCACAGGATGACGAAGCCGCCCAGGATGAAGGTGCTGGCCACCACCGCCGGCGTGAACAGGCGCTCCTGGATGAACTTGCCGAACAGGAGGCCCAGCACCACCGCCGGCACGAAAGCGATCAGCACGTTCAAGGCGAACAACTGCGCCTCGCGCTGGGTGGGAAGCGCGCGCAACGTGTGGTGGATCTTTTGCCAGTAAACGATGATCACCGCCAGGATGGCGCCGGTCTGGATAGCAATGTCGAAGACCTTGGCCTTGGCGTCGTCGAATCCCAGCAGGGCGCCGGCGAGGATCAGATGGCCCGTGCTGGAAATCGGGAGGAACTCCGTCAACCCCTCGACCACGCCCATGATGGCGGCCTTGACCAGCAAAACGATGTCCACGCGCGCTCCAGGCAAAGAGCGGGATTATCGCCGCGCCCGCATGCGGTTCATCCGGGAGTGGCGGCATTTCGCCCCCCTTTTCCGGCATTTCGTCCGGATCCGGTGGCAACCCTGCAGCCACGGCGGCACAGTGCGTCCCAAGGAGAAAAACCATGCAACTCACACCGATCATCGCCATCCACATCACGGCGGCCCTGGCCGCCACGGCCATCGGCCCGGTCGCGCTCTGGGCCCGCAGGGGCACCACGCAACAGCCTCGATTGCATCGCGCGTTCGGCTACGCCTGGGTCACTCTGATGGTGGCCACGGCCCTGTCGGCGCTTTTCATCAAGGGCTACAAGCTGCCCAACATCTCGGGCTATTCACCCATCCACTTGCTGGTGCCCTTCACGCTCTTCAGCCTGTTCGGCTCGTTCTGGTACCTGGCCCGCGGCAACATCGCGCGTCACCGGCGGATCATGCAGTGGCTCTACATCGGCGCTTGCGTGATCACCGGTGCGCTGACCCTGCTGCCCGGCCGATTTCTGGGCAGCCAGGTCCTGGCCGGCGCGCCCGTTCCCGCCCTCAACCCCTGAAGGAGATCATCATGACAACCCAAAACCTGCAAGACAGCGACATCGAGCGCCTGGCGCGCAAGCGCGCCGCCGCGAAGATGGGCTGGTACATCCACGCCGGCGTGTATATCGCGGTCAACCTGCTTCTGGCCATGCTGTCGGCCATGAGCGGGCGCCACTGGGCGGTGTTCCCCGCCGCCGGCTGGGGCATCGGGCTGGCGGCGCACGGCGTGGCCGTTTTCCTGCTGACCGGGGGCGGCGGCTTGCACGAGCGCCTGGTCCAGCAGGAACGCGACCGGCTGGCCCTGCAGCGCGACGCCTGGTGATGCACCACAACCTCGAACCCCGGCCGGTCCCCTAGAATGAGCATGTCCGCCTTGGCGTCCCTTGCGATGAACCCACTCAGCCCCGAAGACCTCGAGCGCCTGGCCCACAAGCGGGCCGCTGCCAAGCTGGGCTGGTACGTCCACGCGGCGCTGTACGTGGTGGTGAACCTGTTCATCCTCGGCATTTCCCAATATGGCTTCGGCCAGCGCCCCTGGTCGGTGTTTCCGCTGCTGGGCTGGGGGTTGGGGCTGGCGCTGCACGGCATTTCGGTTTTCCTGCTGGGCGCGGGCGGCGGCTTGCGCGAGCGGCTGGTGCGCCAGGAGCGCGAGCGGCTGCGCCGGCGCCAACACGACAGCCGTTGAAGCAGCGGGCATGACGATCGACTGGATGGAGAAGCTGCGGCACCTGCTGCAGACGATGGCCTTTTGCCTGGCCGTGGCCACCGTCCAGTACGGCTTCCAGCCCGGCAAGCCCTACGGCCCCAGCGTCGTCTTCTCGCTGTTCATCGGCACGATCATCTGGGCGGTGGTGGACCTGGGCCGGCATGCGTTTGCATCCAGCGCCGAAACGGGCTGGCCGCAAGGACTGGCGGGCGCCGGACTGGTCATGAGCGGCATCGCCACCGGCTACCTGGCGGGCAGCGCCCTCGCCGCCCGGCTGTGCATCTATTACGGCTGGCTGCCGGCGGGCGCCTCGGCCTTTGGCTCCGGCCAATGGCGCACCACGGTCCTCGTCACGGTGCTGGCGGGCGTCTTGGGCACGTTCTACTTTCACAGCAAGGGCAAAAGCAAGTACCTCGAACGCGAGAGGGGCGAGGCGATCCGACATGCCCGCGAGGCCCGGCTGAAGCTGCTGGAATCGCAGCTCGAACCCCACATGCTGTTCAACACCCTGGCCAACCTGCGCGCGCTGATCGGCACCGACCCGCAGCGGGCCCAGCGGATGCTCGATCACATGATCGACTACTTGCGCGCCACGCTGAGCGGCTCTCGCACGGCCACGCACACCGCGCGGGCCGAGTTCGACCGGCTGCGCGATTACCTGGAGCTGATGGCCATGCGCATGGGCCCGCGTCTGGATTATTCGCTGCAGTTGCCGCCCGAGCTGGAGCGGCATCCCGTGCCCGCGCTGCTGTTGCAGCCCCTGGTTGAAAACAGCATCCAGCACGGCCTGGAGCCCAAGGTCGGCGGCGGCCGCGTCACCGTGAGCGCCCGCCGCGAGAACGCTCACCTGGTCCTCGAGGTGGCCGACACGGGGGTCGGCCCATCCAGCTCGCCGGGCCCGGGCAAGGGCTTCGGCATGAGCCAGGTGCGCGAGCGCCTGGCGACCCTGCACGGCGACGCCGCCAGCGTCGACTTCGCGGGCCAGCGCGGCACCGGCTCGCGCGCCCTGCTTCGCCTGCCGTTCCAGCCATGAACAACACCCCCACGGCCCTTATCGCCGAAGACGAGCCGCTGCTGGCCCAGGCCCTGCGAGCCGAGCTGGAACGTGCCTGGCCGGAGCTGACCATTGCGGCTACCGTGGGCGATGGCGCCTCGGCCGTCGCGACAGCGCTGGCGTTGCGTCCCGACGTTCTCTTTTTCGACATCCGAATGCCGGGCCAGAGCGGGCTGGATGCGGCGGTGGAACTGGCGGACGAGTGGCCCGAAGGCAAGCTATTCCCCGCGCTGGTGTTCGTCACGGCCTACGACCAGTACGCGGTGCAGGCGTTCGAAGCCCAGGCGGTGGATTACCTGCTCAAGCCGGTGCAGGCCGCGCGCTTGCAAAAGACCGTGGCCAAGGTCCAGGATTTGCTGGCGCGGCGCAGTCCGCAGGGCAACGACTTCGAGGCCACGCTCGGCCAGCTGCGCAGCCTGCTCGGTTCGGCCCAGGCTGCCGCCCCGCTGCAAGGGCCACTGAAAACGATCCAGGCGAGCGTCGGCACCAGCATCCGCATGGTGCCGGTCGACGAAGTGCAGTACTTCGAAGCCGCCGACAAGTACGTGCGGGTACTCACGGCGGGCCACGAGTACCTCATCCGAACGCCGCTCAAAGAGCTGATTCCCCAGCTGGACGACCGGCAGTTCTGGCAAGTTCACCGCGGCACCGTCGTTCGTGCCCATGCGATCGACAGCGTCACGCGCGATGAAGCCGGAAAACTGCATCTCGCATTGCGCGGTCGCCAGGAAAAGCTGGCGGTCAGCCGGCTCTACGCGCACCTCTTCAAGGCGATGTAGTCTGCATGCGCGTCAGTTGCGCGGTGCGGGCTTCACGCTGGCCCACCACTCCCTGGCGGTAGCCCTGGCCACTTCGAGCGCCTGCGGATCGCCATGCAACAGCGCCTTGGCGTAATGCTTGAGCTGCTTGTTGGTCACGTGCGGCGGCATGGGCGGCACGTTCGCGTCCACCACCATCTCCACCAGCATCGGGCGGTCGGCGGCGAGCGCTTCTTCCCAGGCCAGGCTCACCAGGTCGGGCTTGTCGACACGGATGCCGCCCAGGCCCAGCAGCCTGGCGTAGTCGGCGTACGGGAAGCTTGGCAGGTTCTGCGAGGACTCGAACTTCGGGTCGCCCTCGGTACCCCGCTGCTCCCAGGTGACCATGTTCAGGTCGCCGTTGTTCAACACCAGCACCACCAGCCGCGGGTCCCGCCAGCAGCGCCAGTGATGGGCCACCGTCACAAGGGCATTGATACCGCTCATCTGCATCGCGCCATCGCCCACCAGGGCGATCACCGGCCTGCCGGGGTGGGCGAACTTGGCGGCAATGGCATAGGGCACGGCACAACCCATCGAGGCCAGCCCGCCGGACACCGAGCCCATCATGCCGCGCCGCATCTTCAGGTCGCGCGAATACCAGGCGGCCACGGTGCCGGAGTCGCAAGCGATGATGCAATCGTCCGGAAGGCGCGGCGACAGCTCCCAGAACACGCGCTGCGGGTTGATCGGCGTAGCGGCAGTCATCGCCCTGTCTTCCAGCACCTTCCACCAGCCCGCGACAGAGGCCTCGACCTGCTGGAGCCAGGTCCGGTTCTCCTGGCGCCGCAGCAAGGGCAACAGCGCTTGCAGCGTGGCGCGGCTGTCACCCACCAGATTGATCTCGGTGGGATAGCGCAGGCCCAGCCGCCGGCCGTCGATGTCGATCTGCACCGCCCGCGCCTTGCCTTCGGCGGGCAGGTATTCCGAATAGGGGAAGTTCGTGCCCACCATCAAGAGGGTGTCGCACTTTTCCATCAGCTCCCAGCTGGGTTGCGTGCCCAAGAGGCCGATCGCGCCCGTGACGAACGGCAGGTCGTCCGGCACCGCCGCCTTGCCCAGCATGGCCTTGGCAAGGCCCGCGCCAAGCCGGTCCGCGACCGCGATCAATTCATCCGTTGCATCGAGCGCGCCCGCGCCGGCGAGGATCGCCACACGCTTGCCGCTGTTGAGAAGATCTGCCGCCGCCTGAAGATGCCCGGCGTGCGGCACGCCGGGACCGCCCGTCGTGCCGATGCCGCTGTGCACCGTCCCGTGCACGCGCGGCGGCTGTTCGACGGCCTTTTGCTGTTGCAGGTCGCTCGGCACGATGACGCAGGTCACCGTGCGCTGGTCGCGCGCGATGCGAACGGCCCGGTCGATCAGGTGGCGCACTTGCGCGGGCACCGTGGCCATCTGCACGAACTCGCCGGCGACATCCTTGAAGAGCGTCAGCAGGTCGACTTCCTGCTGGTAGTCGCCGCCGAGTGCCGCCCGGGCCTGCTGCCCGACGATGGCCACCACCGGCTGGTGGTCTGCCTTGGCGTCGTACAGCCCGTTGAGAAGATGGATGGCGCCCGGCCCCGAGGTGGCGAGGCACACACCCACCTCGCCGGTGAATTTGGCATGCGCTGTGGCCATGAACGCCGCCAGCTCCTCATGACGCGCCTGGATGAATTCTACTTGCCGGTTCATCCGGTTCAATGCGCCCATCACGCCGTTGATACCGTCCCCCGGGTAGCCATAAACGCGGCGCACGCCCCAGGCGTGCAGCCGCTGCACGATTTGATCGCCCACGGTAATTGTCATCAAGCCAGCATAGGGCCGGCCCCGGCGGCACCCGCGTCGGCTGGCCTTCCCCACAGGCGTAGGCAGCCTCCGACCCGAGTGGGGGATCTTATACCGGGCGATGTAACCGCCGGAGCCCTCGAAGGGCGCAGTCCGGCGCTATTTGTGGGCGCTGTCCTACAGCCACAACGCATGGGCCAGTGTTTACTAGCAGCCAATCACCCCGACTCCTCTGAGTCCCCTCCTCCTCCGGGGTGAGCTGGTCCGGCCCTCCGTCCCGCGACTGGCATATTGCCCCCAGGCCCCAAGCCTGGGGGCTCTTTTTTGGCCGCCGGATTTGTCGATTCGCCAAAAAAAGAGCCCCAACGCTCATGCGCCGGGGCCCAGCTTGGAGAAACTAAATGGTTGCTGCGGTGTGTAGAAGGCAATCAGTTCCAGTTGCGATGGTGCCGGTGATGCCTGTGCCCGCCGTAATAGACAGGGGTGGCACTGTAATAGACAGGTGCCGCGCTGTAGTACACGGGCGCCGGGCGCACATAAACTGGGGCCGGCTCATAGTAAACCGGCGCCGGCTGCACATAGATGGGCCGTGGCTGGACGTAGTAAGGCTGCGGCTGCACGTACACCGGCTGCGGGTAATACCCGTTGGAAACGCCGACATGGACTCCAGGCGCCACATGAGCGCCGACGGAGAAATACACGTCCCCGCGCGCATGTGCCACCGACGCTGTGCCGGCAGCAGCGAGCACCAGGGCGGCGGCTGCGACGTAACGGCTGAACTTCATGATTGGGACTCCGGGTAAATCTGAGGGTCAACAGCGCCCCCGTTCCCTCATTAAACGCAGCAGACACCGCGCCGAATACCCCACGCACGGTCAAACCCGTTGCCAGACGTAACTCATCCGTGGGCCTCAACCGCCCGTTCAGGCCCCCTAAAATGGTTTCGATATGACCGCCCCCGCCGAAAAAGACAGTCTCAAGCCCAGCAATTTTTTGCGCCAGATCATCGAGCGCGACCTCGACCAGGGCACCTATGCCCAGCGGCGGTGGGCCGGCCAGCCGTCTGACGCCACCACGCATGAGCAGGGCCTGCCCGACCCGGCGAAGATCCGCACCCGTTTTCCGCCGGAGCCCAACGGTTACTTACATATTGGACATGCCAAAAGCATTTGCTTGAACTTTGGTTTGGCGCGCGATTACAACGGTGTCTGCCACATGCGCTTCGACGACACCAACCCGGAGAAGGAAGACAAGGAATATGTCGACGCCATCCTGGACGCCGTGAAGTGGCTGGGTTTCGGCTGGACGGCCAACGGCACCGAGCACCTGTACCACGCGAGCGATTACTTCGATTTCATGTACCGCGCGGCCGAGTACCTGATCGAAGCCGGCCTGGCCTACGTGGACGAGCAAAGCGCCGAAGAGATGCGCATCAACCGCGGCGACTTCAGCAAGCCAGGCACGGACAGTCCCTTTCGCAGCCGGTCGATCGACGAGAACCTGCAGCGGTTCAGGGACATGCGCGATGGCAAGCTGGCCGATGGCACCGCGGTGCTGCGCGCCAAGCTCGACATGGCCAGCGCCAACATCAACATGCGCGACCCGGCCATCTACCGCATCCGCAGGGCCACGCACCACAACACCGGCGACACCTGGTGCATCTACCCGATGTACGCCTACGCGCACCCGATCGAGGACGCGCTGGAGAACATCACCCACAGCATCTGCACGCTGGAATTCGAAGACCAGCGGCCCTGGTACGACTGGCTGCTGGACCGGCTGGGCGAAGGCGGCCTGATCAACCAGCCGCACCCGCGTCAATATGAATTCGCGCGGCTGAACCTGACGTACGTCATCACCAGCAAGCGCAAGCTGAAGCAACTGGTGGACGAAAAGCACGTGAGCGGCTGGGACGACCCGCGCATGCCCACCATCGTCGGCCTGCGCCGCAGGGGCTACACGCCCGAGAGCATCCAGCTGTTCGCGGAGCGCATCGGCGTCAGCAAGGCGCCGCAATGGATCGACTTCAGCACGCTGGAAGGCGCGCTGAGGGATGACCTGGACCCGAAGGCTGCCAGAGCCATGGCGGTGCTCGATCCGGTGAAGCTCGTGATCTCGAATTGGGATGAGATCCACGGCGCGGGATTTCTCGATCAGTGCAGTGCACCCGTGAACCCGCACAACCCGGAAGCAGGCCGACGCGAGTTCAAGTTTGGCAAAGAGCTGTGGATCGAGCGCAGCGACTATGAAGAAGTGCCGCCCAAGGGCTACAACCGGCTTTTCCCGGGGAACAAGGTGCGGTTGAAGTATGGGCATGTGATCACCTGCACCGGCGCGACGCGCGACGCGGCGGGCAACGTGACCGAAGTGCAAGCCGAACTGGTGCCCGATACCAAGAGCGGCACGCCGGGCAGCGATGCGGTGAAAGTGAAAGGCGTGATCACCTGGGTGGCCGCGGCCGATGCGCTGAAGGCGGAAGTGCGGCTGTATGACCGGCTGTTCGCGGTGCCGCAGCCGGATACGGGGGAGAAGGACTTTCTGGAGGAGTTGAATGCGGAGTCGTTGAAGGTGGTGTCGGCGTATGTGGAGCCTTCGTTGGCGTCAGCGAAGGGGGATGACCGATTCCAGTTTGAGAGGCATGGGTACTTTGTGGCGGATCGGAAGGATCATCTCCCTGGAGGAGAGGGTAAGCCCGTGTTTAACAGGGTGGCGGGGATGAAGGATAGTTGGGGGAAATAGCATCAAGAATTTGAGTGCGGCCGTGCCGAGCGAGGCGCCGAAACGCAGCATCTGCTGCGGCTCAACTGCTTGAATCAGAAGAACTAGGGTCGCGCCACAAGCCTGGAGACGCGGCTCTCACAGGGGGCGGGGATGGGAGACCTAACGCGAGCATGGCAAATTGCGAACTTGCGGTCGGCATGGCAACGAATCCGGTCTAACCCCGATCCAAACTTCAAAGCCTATTTTCGCCAGCTCTACACGGCGTACGCGTTGGCCGACGACGCCCAACTCGAGCACCTACAGAATCGCCTAGCTCGTGGCATATACAGCCCGTCAAACGCGTGCAAGATTTTTTTTCCCAAGCCGTCTGGAATCCTTAGACCTTACACACTCTTATGCATTGAGGATCAAGTTGTCTATCAAGCGATGGCCAACGTGGTTGCGGAAAAACTTTATCCCCATGCCCGCCATCGCTACAACTCCGAGGTGTTCGGACACCTGTACACGGGGGCCGGGAGTTCTTGGTTCTATCGAAAGTGGACAGAGGGCTACAAACTCTTCAATGAAAGCTCGCGGCTCGCCTTCAAAAATGGGTATCGCTGGACCGCGAGCTTTGATCTAGCTGCGTTTTACGACAGCATCGATTACCACGTGCTGCGCCGCATGCTTGGGAATGTCGGACTAGACCACGACTTTTGCAAGACCCTCACCGACTTCCTGGAAACGTGGACCGCAACTTCGACGCAAATCTATCACAATCACGGCATTCCGCAAGGCCCACTCAGTTCGGGATTGATAGCTGAGGTCGTCTTAAAGTACTTTGACGATCGCCATCAAACTGGCCACGACGTTAAGTACTTGCGATACGTCGATGACATCAGGCTATTTGCAAAGAAGGAAGCTCATCTTCGGAAGTCTCTTGTCACTCTTGACCGGCTGAGCAAAGATGTCGGACTGTTTCCCCAATCCGGAAAGATTGACCTCCACGAGGTGCACGACATCGAAAAGGAGCTGAAGTCGATAAGCAACCCTATTGAGCCGGCAGTTACTTGGCCCTTGCCCGATCAAAAGCTACTTCGCAAACGAATCGCGGAACTCGCGCCAGGCAGGCAAGGCTATCGCGTCCAGGACGTAACGCGCTTTAAGTATCTGGTTGCTCATGCGTCGGCCTCCAGCGTTGTTGTCGATCGATTGTGGAAAGTCTATGAGCGAGCTCCGCATTTCTATCCGCAAGTAGCTAAGCAACTCAGCAAGTTTAAGGTGCTGCCAGACAGGCACGCTCGCCGTCTACTGAAGGAAATCGAGCAACAAGATCTCTATCCAGCGATTCGGGCCGCATTCGTTCAAGCATCACTTGGAAAAATTACGGGTCCGGCAAATGTGATTGCCAGAAAGAACTTCAAGGCGTTGTGGAAACCGGGGCAGAACCAGCCGGATTTCACGAGTGCTTTGTGGGAGTGGCTTCATTTCGAAAAGCACTTCACGGATGCACAAGTCAGGTACGCGCTTGCGAAAACCGAATCTGTTTGGCTTCGAGCGAAGCTTCACTACGGGCTGCCATGGGGAGATCTTCTCAAGGTCCAGCGGGACGCTCTTCTAAATCAATCGTTAAGAGCGAAAAGCGCTGACGTCGCAATCTCGGCAGCATGGATCTGTGCGTTGCTGGGTGGAAAAGTAGAGCGGCCGATTCGTCCAATTCACCCCAATGCGAAAATAGTGTTGAAGGAGATGGGAGTTATTCGCCGCGCCGGTACCGCGGTCTGTGGAATTCGGCTGGGTATCGCTGAGATCACCGGGGCCGACATCGGTGTGGGTTGGAAAAGGCTCTTTGGAAAAAATTACAAAGAAGCCGAAGCACTGCTGGTCACGTGCAAAGGGTACTTTAGGACCAACCCGACTGCGTGGGTGAACGCGACGGATGGCTTTGTCGACTGGCTGCTGTTCGCTTTGTACCGCGCGGACCCAACACTCGGTACGTACGCTCTCGGGACTGTAGGTTCAGTCATGCACAGCGTAAAGCTGAAGACTGCCTATCCCGCCGTTTCTGCGTTGTTAAACGAAATCCACAAGAAGCGGTATAGCAGCCACCTTTCGCACGCCGTTGTCAAGACAACAAAAAAGGCGACAGGCCCAGTGCCATATCGTTGGTTAAGAATAGGAGCTCGACTGTTGGCAACGGCCGCAAGAGAGCTGCGTACACGCGGCTTTTAGGCGACCAGGGGCGTGAGAGCGCCCAGTAAGTCGCTGAGTGAGACCTTCTCCTTGCGCCCGGCATGAATGTGGATCGTGGCCATGTCGGCAGCAGGTCACCACTGTCTGTCGATGGTCGCGCGATCGACTGCGCACTGGCACGCGACCCCAAGTTTCCTCCACGGGCCAGGCCCCGGCCGTCAGCGATTGCGAACTATCGCCTCCTGCGAACTGAGGAGAGGGTAAGCCCGTGTTCGACAGGGTGGCGGGGATTGGTGAGAGAGCAATAATCCGCAAATGACCTACATCCACCCGCGCACCCTGACTGCCCTGCTCTTCGCCGTATTGCTGGGTGCCTGTGTTTCTCCGCCTTCATCACTCTCACTCTGATCTTGACCCCTTTTCGCGGACGCCTTACCGTTATGAAACGAGGAGTCCGACATGCCCAAGTCAAAGCCGCCCTACCCGGCGCAGTTTCGTCAACAGATCATCGAACTGGCACGAGCCGGCAGGACGCCGGCCGAACTCTCGCGTGAGTTCGGTCCCACGGCACAGAGCATTGCCAACTGGATCGCGCAGGAGGCCAGAGATCGTGGCAAGCCCGCGGCAGGTAAGGAAGGACTGAGTACAGCCGAACGCGAGGAGCTGGTTCGGTTGCGTCG
>JACDFR010000078.1 GCA_013815685.1 Ramlibacter sp. | reverse complement strand
CCTGCCTGCAGGGCCGCGTGGCGTGCCCCCCACGACTGGCCGCGGCGCTGGCCCGGTTCCGGCACCGGCTGGAGGCCGACGTGGCGGCCGGTCGGCTGGCCGCCTCGCTGTTCGGCCTGCAGCATGTGCTGGAGGCGCTGGGGCACGTGGCACTGCAGCCACCGGGCGGCGAGCTGGCCAGCCTGGGCGACCAGTTCGTCCCGCTGAGGGGGTTGTTGGCGAACCAGGAATTGGGCCATCGGCGGCTGGGGGAGGTGTGGGTGCCGCGGCTGGCCCTGCTGCTGGGCACGCAGCAGCGTCGAGTCTTGCGCGATGCGGGCCGGGGCTACCTCGAGCTGGCCCACGAGGCCGTGGATGCGGGGCTGGACGCCTGCGCCGGCTTTGCCGACGACCGGCGGCACTACGCGCAGGTGACGCAGCGCTGCCTGGACGGCTTGCAGCACCAGCTGGAGGCGGCACTGCGTGAGCCTGCCGGGGCAGACCAGGAGCAGCGACAGTGGGGCGGGCATGGCGGGACCTCCGGTAGGTAGAGGCTGCGTCCTGCGCCGCCTGCCACCACTGTAGAGAAAACAAGGTAAGACCGGGGAGAATGCCCCGTCGTTCCGTAACGCACTGTGCAGCCGCACGGTGCGACAATTTGCGCAGATGATTCCTCCACGCGCGAACCTGCCGCAACGTACTCTGAAAAATCGGCGCGCGGGCACGGGGCTCGTTGCCTGCGAACCATGAAGCCGGGCGGCCTGGCGCGTGACGAAGAGTTGCTGGGTCGCACGAAGGCCGAGCGCGCAGGCGATCAAGTGGTGCGGCCGTTCCAGCTGTTCGCACAACAACAGGCCTCCGGCGGCGTGGTACTGCTGGGCTGCGCCATCCTGGCGCTGGCCTGGGCCAACTCGCCGTGGGCGTGGGCCTACGAGCAGATGCTGGGCGTTCCGCTTGGCATCTCGGTGGGTGAACAGATGTTGCGCCTTGACCTTCGCCATTGGATCAACGACGGCCTGATGGCGATCTTCTTCTTCGGCGTCGGGCTCGAGATCAAGCGCGAGTTTCTGGTCGGTGAGTTGGCCGAACGACGCAAGGCGCCAAGCACCACCTGGTTGGCGGTGTCGCGCATGAAGTTGCGCAGCAGACGGGGGCCCAGCTGGGACGAAGCCCCGGCGCGCTTCTTTCATCAGGGTCCGCAGCCCGTTGCTGCACGATGACCGGCTGTAGTTTCGCAGTCCGCACTATTGTTCTCTTTGGCCGCTGGTCGACACATGGAAGGTACTCAGACAGCCCATGGATGGGCGCTTGGCAACTCATCAACGTCTGACATCTCTTGACACATATGGCCCACGTCCCGGGTTTCACACTGCGCAAAGTCCGTTCCCTGCCTCTTTCCTGCCGTCCATCCATTCATGTCCTCCCTATCAGTGCGATTGAGCGGTCCTCCATCCCAGCGCTTGCCCCGCCCCGGCGCGCCTCCTTTGGCGCGCCTTCTCTTAACCGAGCCAAAAAGCTCGCGATCGCGTAGCTTCGTCAAGCAGTGGCGAGTGAGTCTGTCGAAATGCTGAACCGGCCCACGCCCCTCATTCCCCCACTTCTGTGGCCATGGGCCCGACTGTCGCCGCCCCTGTTGTCAAGCGAAACGACACCGTGGCGGGGCGCTCTCGTCAGGCGTTGGAGCGGTACTTCACCTGACATGGAGCAGCCTTCTCTCGACCATCACTACGTCGTCATGCATCTCGGCGGCTCGAAGCAGGTCAATCGCCGTAACGACGGCCCTGCGGTTTCAACCATTGCCGAGTCCCACTCCCTGACTATGGTCCCCGCCGGAGTTGCACATAGTTGGCGAACACAGGGGCCGATCGGCTTTGCTCATCTGTACCTACGCCCGGAGCAGTTCGACGACGCTCTGGAATCTGAATTTCGCGTGCGCTTGGCCGAGGCAACCCTGGCCGATTGCGTCGGGCAGCGCGACCCGATCCTCGAGCCGCTGATTGACCGGATGCTCGACGAGATCCACGCCGGAAGCGATGCATCTTCCTTACTTCTGGACTCCTTGCTTGACCATGTGCTCGTCCGGCTCGCTCGGCGGCACAGCACACGCGGCAGGGCGAGTTCGTCTGCGCGGCTGACAATCTCCCCGCACCGCCTGCGTCACGTCATCGACTTCATCGAATCGAATCTAAGCAGCGACATCACGCTGGGCACTTTGGCTGCCGCCGCGGGCATGAGCGCCTCACACTTCAGCCATGCCTTCCAGGCGGCGACTGGCGATTCTCCGTATCGCTATGTCACGCGGCGACGTGTTGAGCTTGCGCAGATGCTCCTGCTCGCGGGCGACACGCCGCTTCGATCGATCAGCGAAAAGTGCGGCTTCCGCAGCCGGCAGCAGTTCGCGGTCACTTTCAAGCGACACGTGGGCTTGGGCCCGAAGCGTTTTCGCCTGACCAGACGCTAGCGGTCGGCGCGCCTTGCGCCGCAGATCGACCGACGTTCGGGTTGCGCCGAGCACGGAAAGCCCACTTTCTTGCGATTTCCCGCCAGGCACGACCGCTACAGCCGTCTGTCCTATGGGGTCGCTGCAACAAGCGCGCTACGTTGTTGGCACGCTGACCGATCGGCCCGCCACGAACGGACCGAAATATGAAGAAAGTGATTGCCAAGATCTGCGCCCGACATGCTGATGAAGCCGGAAAACAAAGACATGCTGAAGAGTAACTTGATGAAACAAAGATTAGGAGGCGCGGCGCCCTCCGCTGGATCTCCGGCCTGGGAGCTGTGTCGCTTGGATACCTTCCGGGTGTCGGCGTGCACGCCATCGCCGGGACCAACTTGCCATTGACGCCCCCCAGCCCCAAACAGCGGTTCAAGACGAATGAAGTGCGGCCATTCCTGGACAGCGTCCTGGCCCTCGACGCGAGCACGGGCAATGTGCAGCTTCCGGGTGCGTAACGGCTCCCACGTGGCAACTCCAGCGGCCTGCACGATGCCATCATCAGCTTCGATCCCACCGCAGGAACGGTGACGTTGAAGCAATTCTTCGGCTTCTACGACGGAGAGCACAATCTCCGGGCAACTCGCACCGGCGCTCTCCGCTCTGCCTGGTAGTAGCGCCTCGGAGATGCGGTCAGCATACAAGTTCAACCAGGAGTGCAGCACTGCACTAGCGGGTCTGCGCTTCGTGGGCAGCGGTTCGACCTGTTGACGCCGAGGTTGCGCCGAGTCCAAAAAAACCGCTTTCTTGCCATTTCCCGCCATGCATGACAACTGCGGCCGTCTGTCCTACGGCGTTGCGGCAGCAAGCGCCCTAAATTGTTTGTACGCCGATCGGTCGGCTCACTAACGAACGAACGATAACAAGAGACTCCCATGAAACTCTCATCTTCCTTGGCATTGGCGGCGCTGCTCGCCTTCGCAGGCGCGGCACCGGCCGCTGACCTTGCCGGAACGGCCAAATCGGCCGGCCAGTTCTCTATCCTCCTCAAGGCCGCCGCCGCGGCCGGGATGGACAAGACGCTTAGCCAACCCGGCCCCTACACCGTGTTCGCGCCGACCGACGCCGCCTTCAACGCGCTGCCGCCGGGAATGCTCGACATGCTGATGAAGCCGGAGAACAAGGACATGCTCAAGAAGGTGCTCGGCTACCACATGCTGTTCGGGCGCCTGACGACCGGCGATCTGAAAGACGACAAGTCCGCCGCCAAGACCACGATCGGCGATCCCGTGGTTCTCGAGAAGAAAGACGGCGCGATCATGGTCAACGCCGCCAAGATCGTCCAGCCCGACGTCGCGGCCGACAACGGCACGATCCAGGTGATCGACAAGGTGCTGCTCCCGGCCAAGCCGGTTCAGCCCAAGTCATGAGGTCGGCCGCTTGCATGCCGAAAAGGAGCGATTCATGAGCGCCGCAGTCCTGCAACCCCACTCCTACCAAACCGGCATCGCGGCCAGCGGGGAGCGATCGGAAGCCCTCGGCGTGGTCGTCCTGCGTGCCGGTCTCGGCTTGATCTTCCTCTGGTTCGGGGCGATTAAGTTCACCGGCATCGGAGCGGCCCCCTTCCTTGTCAACAGTCCTCTGCTGAGCTGGTTGCCGGCCTCACTCGGACTTGGTGGCGCGTCGCACTTCCTCGGCGTCTTCGAGCTCACCACCGGCGTGCTGCTTTGGGCCGGCTTTGCCAAGCCGATCCTGTCGGCGATCGGCGGTGCGATGGCCGCGTTCACCTTCCTCGTGACGTTGAGCTGCATGTTTTCGACGCCAGGTGTGGCCGAACCGCTGGCCGGCGGCTTCCCGGCGCTCTCGGCGATTCCGGGCCAGTTCCTGTTGAAGGACCTGGGTCTGCTCGGCATCGCGATCTTCATCGCCGGCGAATCGCTGTGGCGCGCCCGCTCCGGCAGTGCATCGCCGATGACGACGGTGCGTCCGGCGGCCGCCGACCCGCTCGAGGCCGGCGCCCGGATCATGCGCATCGGCACGACCGTCATGCGCTACGGGCTGGTGCTGATCTTCCTGTGGTTCGGTGCGATGAAATTCACGAGCTACGAAGCGACCGGGATCGCCCCCTTCATCGCCAACAGCCCGCTGGTCGGTTGGTGGCATTCGACGCTCGGCATCCAGGGCGCCAGCACCATGCTCGGCGTTTACGAAATCGCCACCGCCGTCCTGCTCGCGATCTGCCCGGTCGCGCCGCGCGCTAGCGTGGTTGGCGCCGCGATGGCCGTGCTCACCTTCCTCATCACCTTGAGCTTCCTGTTCAGCACGCCCGGCGTAAGTGCGCCAATGGGCTTTCCGGTCCTCTCCGACCTCGGCGAGTTCCTGTTGAAAGACGTCGGCCTGCTCGGCATCTCGATCCTGCTCCTGGGCCAAGCCTTGCGGTCCGTTGCCGGTCGCCCGGCGGTCACGGAGCGGGCGCGAGCCTGAGCTTCGCTCATCTGGAGGTGCTTTCATGCCAGAAGCCCTGACAGCCCCGTACGGCCGCAAGACACAACGTCGTCCAGCGGTCGCCGAAGGCGACATCATCTGGATGACCGCCGGCCTGATCCGCGACGGCGATTCGGTATCGATCACCGCGGATCCAGTTTCACAATCCTCCCTCAACCCCAGAGATCTCTCATGAAATCACTTCCCATCTTCCTTGCAGCCGCCCTGGGCCTACCTACGGGTGTGATGGTCGTTGCGCCCGCGTCGGCCTCGAGCCACCGGGACTCGCCCTTCATCTCGGAAGACCCCGCCGCGGACAACACCGACGTGTACGCCTTCGTCAGCACCGAACCCGGTCGTTCCGAATACGTCACGGTCATTGCCAACTACGTTCCCTTGCAGGAGCCGGCGAACGGGCCGAACTTCTACCGACTGTCCGATTTCGTCACCTACCAGATCAACATCGACGTCGACGGCGACGGATTCGCCGACCTGACGTACCGGTTCCAGTTCAAGACGCGAATCGTCGACCCCGGCACATACCTCTACAACACCAACACGATCCTGCCACCGCCGAACCCGGCCGATCCGACGTCGCAGTACCTGAACCTCAATCAGCAGCAGAGTTACACGCTCACCGAAATCGGCCGGGGTGGACCGGGAGGCGGCCGGGTGCTGCTCGCCGACGTGCGTACAGCGCCGAATCGTCCCGGGCCGAAGTCGATCAACATCGCCCCCGTGGGACGGGGAGGAACTGCGGTGCGAGGGGATACCAGCGCCGCCTACCAGAACCTCGCCCAGATGGCCGTCCATACCGTGCCGAATTCGGGCGACCTGCGCGCCTTCGTCGGCCCCCGCGACGAAGGCTTCTACGTCGGCCTGGGAACCGCCTTCGACCTGATCAACCCCTCGGCTGCCGGCGCCGACGGCACCAGCGGCTTCAACGTCTCGACCCTGGCCGTCGAGATACCGAAGTCGCGATTGAGAGCGGCAGGCGACACCGACGGCATCATCGGCGTCTGGGCGACTGCCAGCCGGACGCGACACCCGGTCTGCAATTCGCAGTCGGGCGTCGGCCCCGACCCGAACCGGCCCTGCGATGTCGCCGGCGTCATGAACAACGGCGTCGGGACGCAGGTGTCGCGTCTGGCCAACCCGCTGTTCAACGAGTTCCTCGATCCGATCAAGGCCAAGGACCTCTACAACGCGACCGCGCCCAACCAGGATTTCAAGAACATCTATCCGTACATCCTGAACCCGGCGACGGAGCAGGGGCCGAACACCCTCGTGCAGCAGCTCAGGGAGTTCACCCGCTGCACCGACACGACGAATCGCCGGGACCAGGTAGCCTCGTTCATGCTGGGCTATCCGGCGGGGGTGGTGCGAGGATTCCCTGGCAACCGCGAGACCCAGACCGCGAGCCCGGCCACCGCCGACATGCTGCGCCTGAACTACAACATTCCGCCGAAGCCGTTCGGTGCGCAGGATCCGATGGGGGTCCTGAACGGCGACTTTGCCGGTTTCCCGAACGGCCGCCGCGTCGCCGACGATTCGGTCGATATTCTTCTGCGTCTGTGGGGTGGCGAGTTGCAGACGACGTTCGGATCGTCTGTCGACTGCGCATTGGCGGCGTCGAGATTGACGGACAACGTGCCCGCCAACGACGTGCCGTTCCTGCCGGTCTTTCCGTATCTAGGGCTGCCGCACGAAGGCTTCAATCACACGCATACGCACAACCAGCCGTAGCCACGATTCGTCACGGGCTGGCCAGTAAGAAAAATGCATGAAAGCTTTTCAAGACGCGACGTAATCCGCATGTTCTCAAGCCTGAACTTCGCTCATCTGAAGGTGCTTTCATGCCTGAAGCCCTGACAGCCCCGTACGGCCGCAAGACGCAACGTCCTCCGGCGGTCGCCGAAGTCCATATCATCTGGATGACCGGCGGCCTGAGCTGCGACGGCGACTCGGTATCGATCACGGCGGCCACCCAGCCCAGCATCGAAGACGTGGTGCTGGGCGCGATTCCGGGCTTGCCGAAGGTGCACCTGCACAACCCGGTGCTGGCCTACGAGAACGGCGAAGAGTTCATCGACGCCTGGTACAAGGCCGAGAGCGGCGAGATCGAGAACTTCGTGCTCGTCGTCGAAGGCTCGATCCCCAACGAGCACCTGAGCGGCGAAGGCTACTGGGCGGGCTTCGGCACCGACGAGAAGACCATGCAGCCGATCAAGACCACCGAGTGGATCGATCGCCTGGCGCCGAAAGCGCTCGCCGTCATCGGTGCCGGCACCTGTGCCGCCTACGGCGGCATCCACGCGATGCAGGGCAACCCCACCGGCTGCATGGGCCTGAACGATTACCTCGGCTGGAAGTGGAAGTCGAAGGCCGGCCTGCCGGTTGTCAACGTGCCCGGCTGCCCGGTCCAGCCCGACAACTTCATGGAGACGCTGCTGTACTTGTTGCGGCAACTCGCGGGTCTGGCGCCGCTGATTCCGGTCGACGCGCTCGGCCGGCCGGAGTGGCTGTTCCGCGCCACCGTGCACGATGGCTGCGATCGCGCCGGATCGTTCGAGCAGGGCATCTTCGCCAAGGACTACAACAACACCCAGGCCTGCATCGTCAAGGTCGGCTGCCACGGCCCGGTGGTGCAGTGCAACGTGCCCAAGCGAGGCTGGATGGCCGGCATCGGCGGCTGCCCAAATGTGGGCGGCATCTGCATCGGCTGCACGATGCCCGGCTTTCCCGACAAGTTCATGCCCTTCATGGACGAGCCGCCCGGCAGCCGCCTTGCCACCAACACGATCAAGGGCTACAGCTCGTGGATCATGCCGCTGCGCAAGGTGATGCTTTCGACCCTCAACGACGAGCCCAAGTGGCGTCACAACCGCAAGACGCTGACGACGGGTTACCGCGCAGGCACGTCGGGCAACCCCTAGGAGCCGATCGATGGCCACCCTCAACATGCAGCCGCAAGGCAGCGCTATCGCCGACGCGGCAGCCGGTGAGAAGCCGGCGCGCAAGCTGGTCGAGAAGCACTGGGATCCGATCACCCGGATCGTCGGCAGCCTGGGCATCTTCACCAAGATCGACTTCGAGAACCGCGAGGTCGCGGAGTGCTACAGCACCTCCTCGATCTTTCGCGGCTACAGCATCTTCATGAAGGGCAAGGATCCGCGCGATTCGCACTTCATCACCAGCCGCATCTGCGGCATCTGCGGCGACAACCACGCCACCTGCTCGGTCTATGCGCAGAACATGGCCTATGGCGTCAAGCCGCCGCCGCTCGCCGAATGGATCGTCAACCTCGGCGAGGCCGCCGAGTACATGTTCGATCACAACATCTATCAGGACAACCTGGTCGGCGTCGACTTCTGCGAAAAGATGGTCAAGGAGACCAACCCCGGGGTCTGGGAGCAGGCGAAGAAGACCGAGGCGCCGCACGCCAAGGACCACGGCTACCAGACCATCGCCGACATCATGACGGCGCTCAACCCGTTCACGGGCGACTTCTATCGCGAGACGCTGCAGATGAGCCGCCTCTGCCGGGAGATGTTCTGCCTGATGGAGGGCCGCCACGTCCACCCGTCGACGCTCTATCCCGGCGGCGTCGGCACCGTGCCCACGGTGCAGCTCTTCACCGACTACCTCACGCGGCTGATGAAGTACGTCGAGTTCATGAAGCGCGTGGTGCCGCTGCACGACGACCTGTTCGACTTCTTCTACGAGGCGCTACCGGGCTACGAGAAGGTGGGCCAGCGTCGCGTCCTGCTCGGCTGCTGGGGCGCCTATCAGGACCCGGCCGTGGTTGACTACGACTACAAGAACATGGACAAATGGGGCAAGGCGATGTACGTCACCCCGGGCATCATCGTCGACGGCAAGCTGGTGACCAACAACCTGGTCGACATCAACGTCAATATTCGCATTCTGCTCGGCAGCTCGTTCTACGACGGCTGGCAGAACCAGGAAAAGTTCGTCACCCACGACCCGCTCGGCAACCCCATCCATCAAGACCATCCCTGGAACCAGTCAACCATCCCGCGGCCGCAGAAGCGCAATTTCGACGACAAGTATTCCTGGGTCATGTCGCCGCGCTGGCTCGACCAGCGCACCGGCGACCACCTGGCCCTCGACACCGGCGGCGGCCCGATCGCCCGCCTCTGGTCGACGGCGCTCTCCGGGCTGGTCGACATCGGCTACATCAAGGCCACCGGGCACAGCGTCAAAATCTACCTGCCGAAGACGGCGCTCAAGCCCGAGGTCGAGTTCGAGTGGAAGATCCCGAAGTGGAGCAACGCCCTCGAGCGGGATCGCGCGCGCAGCTACTTCCAGGCCTATTGCGCGGCCTCGGCGATCTACTTCGTCGAGCAGGCGCTCGAGGAGATGAAGGCCGGCCGCACCGACACCTGGGCCGACTTCAAGGTGCCTGACGAAGGGATAGGCTGCGGCTTTCACGAAGCGGTGCGCGGCGTGCTCTCGCATCACCTCGTCATCAAGGAAGGCAAGATCGCCAATTACCACCCTTACCCGCCGACGCCCTGGAACGCATCGCCGCGCGACGCCTACGGCACGCCCGGCCCTTATGAAGACGCGGTCCAGAACACGCCGATCTTCGAAGAGAACGGGCCCGACAAATTCAAGGGCATCGACATCATGCGAGCGGTGCGCAGCTTCGACCCCTGCTTGCCGTGTGGCGTGCATATGTACGTGGGCGGCGGCAAGACCCTGAAGACCGTTCATTCGCCGACCTTCGGTTCGCCGCGCGGGGCCGAATAGTGCAGGCCGCCGGCGTCGCCGAGGAACTGCAGACCGCGACGGCGCGGCTCGAAGAGCTCGTCGGCGCGCTCGAGGCTCTGCCCGACCAGACGGCGGCCTCGCTGGCGCGCGAGCTGGTGCAGATCGTTCTCGACCGGCACGGCGCGGCCTTCGCGGCCGTGCTCGAGACGATCGGCAGCGAACCGACGGGCAGCCGCCTGATCGAGACCCTGCTGCGCGACGACGGTGTCCGTGGCGTGCTGCTGCTGCACGGCCTGCACCCGGCGGGGCTCGAGGCCCGCGTTCGCGAGGCGCTCGAGCGGCTGCATCCCCACCTCGGCGTGCAGGGCGTCGCGGTCGAGGCCGTGGAGTTCGAAGAAGCCCGGGTCCGCGTGCGCCTCGGCCTGAGCGACGCGGGCCGCTACGCCGGCCACTCTTCCGACGAGAGCGCCGAGGCCATCCGCCGCGAGGTCGAAGCTGCCGTCTTCGCCGCCGCGCCCGATGTCGCCGAGCTGCGCATCGAGGGCTTGCCCGGCCGGGTCACCCTCGTCCCGGTGTCGAGCATCAAGGTGCGTCGGCACGCCGAGAGCGAGCTCTCCTGATGAACGCGGTGGCCCAGCCTCCGGCGGCGCGCAACTGGGTCGCCTTGCTGCGCGGCTTCGCCGCCGTGTCGCAGGCGCCCGGCGAACGCTGCGAGCTGTGCGGCCAGGCCATCGACGCCTCGCACGACCACCTGCTCGACCTCGAGAGCCGGCGCACCCTCTGCGCCTGCCCGGCCTGCGCCACGCGCTCGGAGCGCGGCGCCGAGACCGGGTGGCGCCGCATCCCTACCGAAGTCGCCCGGCTCGACGCCTTCCGGCTCACCGACGCGGCCTGGGATTCGCTCATGATCCCGATCGGCCTGGCCTTCTTCTACGCCTCTTCGGCAGAAGGCCGCATCGTCGCGATGTACCCGGGGCCGGCCGGCGCGGTCGAATCGTTGCTTGACCTGGAGGCCTGGAACGTGCTGCTCGAAGCCAATCCCGGCCTGGCCACGCTGCGGCCGGACGTCGAAGCCCTCCTCGTGCATCGGGTCGGCGTGGCGCGGCAGTATTTTCGCGTCCCGATCGACCGCTGCTTCGCGCTCGCCGGCCTGATCCGCACGCGCTGGCATGGCCTCTCGGGCGGCCCCGCCGTGCAAGCGGCGATCGAGCGCTTCTTCGCCGAGCTCGCGCCTGCGGCGAGCACTTCGAGCCCTCCCGCCGCGGTGGCCTGCGATGCCTGAGCTGACCTTCAGCGTCGAGGGCGCGGAGGCCGAGCGCTTCGCGGCCGCGCCGCTGATCCATCTTCGCGTCCGGGTCGGCTGCCATGACAACGCGGTGCGCATCCGCAACGTGATGCTGCAGTGCCAGGTTCGCATCGAGCCGGCCCGGCGCCGCTACACGGCGGCCGAGCAGGCCGAGCTGGTCGATCTGTTCGGCGAACCTTCGCGCTGGAGCCGCACGCTGCAGGGCCTGCTCTGGACCCACGCCAGCGTGCTCGTTCCCGCCTTCGAGGAATCATGCGTGGTCTCGCTTCCGGTGCCATGCACGTTCGACTTCAATGTCGCCGCGACCAAGTATTTCCACGGCCTCTCCGGCGGCGAGGTACCGCTGCTCCTGCTCTTTTCCGGCACCGTTTTCTACGATGAAGGTACCGGCCTGCAGATCGGCCAAATCGCCTGGACGAAGGAATCGCGCTTCGCGCTGCCGGTCTCGGTGTGGCAATCGATGATGGCCCACTACTACCCCGACAGTGCCTGGCTGCGCCTGCCGCACGGCGTCTTCGAACGGCTGCGCCGCTATCGCCAGCAGCACGGCCTGTCCGATTGGGAACAGGCGATCGATCATCTGCTCGCGGCACAGCCGCAGGCCGAGGAGGCGCGATGAACTTCGCCGCCGCCGACGAGGTCGTCAAGGCCGTGCTGTACGAAGGCTACGTGCTCTACCCGTACCGGCCGACGTCGATCAAGAACCAGCAGCGCTGGAGCTTCGGCGGCATCTACCCGAGGGCCTTTCCGGCGGCCGGCGCGGCGCAGATGCAGACCCAGTGCCTGGTCGAGGGCGACGAAGCGGCATGGGTCGAGGCGCGCGTGCGCTTCCTGCAGCCGATCGAGCGCCAGGTGTTTCAGCTCGCCGAGCCGGCGCCGGCGCTTTCCGCCGCCGCCGAAGCCGGCGCGCGCGCGGTGCCATCGCTCAGCCTCGACGGGCGCAGCTATCACGCCTGGGAAGAGGTCGTCGAGCGCGCCATCGCGATGCCCACCACGTCCGTCGGCGACCTCCGCCGCGCCCGCGAGCCGCATGCGTTCGCGTTCGCGGCGAGCGAAGAACGGGAGCCCATCGTCGCTGTCGACGGGCGGGTGCACGGCTTCGTCGTGCGCCGCGGCGCCGCCATCGAAGGCGCCGTGACCCTGCAGGCCGACCCCGCCGCCTCGAGCCATGCCTTTCGCCTTACCGCCCGGATCGACAACCTGACGCCGGCGCCCCTTGTGCCGGGCCCCGGCGACGCCGCTGCTCAGCTGCGCGGCTTCATGTCGACGCACATCATCCTCGGTGTCGAAGGCGGCGCCTTCGTCTCGCTGATCGATCCGCCGGCGCATCTGGCCGAGGCGAGCCGCACCTGCCTGAACCAGAGCGCCTGGCCGGTGCTGGTCGGCCCCGAGGGCAGCACCGACACGCTGCTGTGCTCACCGATCATCCTTTACGACCATCCCCAGATCGCGCCGGAAAGCGCCGGCGACCTGTTCGACGGCACCGAGATCGATGAGATCCTGACCCTGCGCATCCTGACCCTGACCGACGCTGAAAAGGCCGAGATGGCCGGCAACGACGAGCGCGCCGGCGCCTTGCTGGCGCGCACCGAAGCGCTCAGCGAAGAACAGTTGCAGCGACTGCACGGCGTGATGCGCAGCCCGCGCACGGCGTCACCACCGCCGCGCCTGGCGGTGCTCAACGAAGGCGGCTTCTCGCTGCGGGTCGGCGACCGCGTCCGCCTGCACCCGCGCGCAGGTGCCGACATCATCGACCTCGCGCTCGCCGGCCAGACCGCCATGATCGAAGGCATCGAAGTCGATTTCGAACGGCGCGTGCACGTGGCCGTGACGATCGACGCCGACCCGGGCCGCGACCTCGGCATGCAGCGCATGCCCGGGCACCGCTTCTTCTTCTCGCCCGACGAGGTCGAGGCGCTGCCGGCTGAGGAGGCGGCGCCGTGAAGCCCGTCCTCATCGCCGGCATCGGCAACATCTTTCACGGCGACGACGGCTTCGGCGTCGCCGTCGCCGAGCGCCTGACCCGGGCGCCGTTACCGGCCCATTTGCACGACCTGGTCGAGGTGGTCGACATCGGCATCCGCGGCCTCGACCTGGCCTATGCGCTTACCGGCGGCTACCGCCTGGCCGTGCTGGTCGACACCGTGCAGCGCGGCGAGGCGCCGGGCACGCTCTACGTGATCGAGCCCGAAGCGGCCGCGATGCCGGCCGAAGGCGAGGCGCCGATCTCGCCGCACGGCGTCGACCCGGCCAGCGTGCTGCGGCTGGCCCGCGTGATGGGCGGCCGCTGCGCCCAGGTGCTGCTGGTGGGCTGCGAGCCCGCTTCGTTCGGCGCAGAAGACGAAGGCCGCATGGGCCTCAGCGACGAGATCGCCGCCGCGGTGGACGAGGCGGCCGCCCTCGCCCTCTCGGTCGCCACCGACTGGTTGAATGACAACGCGCCGGCCACAGCCGGCGCCACCCTCGAGGAGATCGTGACATGAGACGAGACCTGGTTCCGGTGCAAGGCGAATCCAACGCCTGCCGCGCCTGCCTCACGGTGAGCGTGCTGCTCGGCCTGCTGGTCGTGGCCGGCATCGCCATGAACGTGCCCGACGTGGCACGCTACCTCAAGCTCAAGATGATGTGAGCGCGATGAGCCGTACCGAGCGAGGTGGGCCGTGGCGCCGATGAGCGCGCCCGAAGGGCGGCGCATCCGCGTCCGCGGCATGGTCCAGGGCGTCGGCTTCCGGCCGACGGTCTGGCGCCTGGCCCAGCGCCACGGGATCACGGGCGAGGTGCGCAACGACGGCGACGGCGTGCTCATCGAGGCCTGGGGCGCGGCCGACGCGATCGAAGCGCTGGTGCGCGCCGTTCGCTCGGAAGCACCGCCGCTCGCGCGCATCGAGTCGCTCGATGTCAGCGCGCTCGACCTCGCTGCGCCCGACGCCGGTACAGCGCCTGCCGAGTTTCGGATCGGCAGCAGCCGGCAGGGCGAGGTGCACACGGCAATCGTCCCCGACGCGGCGACTTGCACCGATTGCCTCGCCGACATCCGTGACCCCGGCGACCGGCGCCACGGCTATGCGTTCACCAACTGCACCCATTGCGGCCCGCGGCTGTCGATCGTGCAGGGCGTTCCCTACGACCGCGCTCGCACTACGATGGCCGGATTCGTGATGTGCACGGCTTGCCGGCGTGAATACGAGAACCCGGCCGACCGGCGCTTCCACGCCCAGCCGACCGCCTGCCCCGCCTGCGGGCCGCGGCTGCGCCTGGAGGATGCGGCCGGCACCGAGGTCAAAGGTCCGGATGGCGCGATCGCAGCCGCGCGCGCGGCCCTGCTTGCCGGCGGCATCGTCGCGATCAAGGGCCTCGGCGGCTTCCACCTCGTCTGCGA